>JBGTDA010000050.1:0-2754 GCA_041748555.1 Rhodonellum sp. | reverse complement strand
TCGACTGTTTTTTGAAGATGGTGAGGTTGTTACTTCTGATGTACTACCCAAAGAACAAATCGCAACTTTGATTTTGGAGAATATTAAAAAACTACCTATCAAAATCTAAGACCATTCGGTACGTTATCTATTGAACACCTTTGAG
Organism: Rhodonellum sp.; assembly: GCA_041748555.1. Classification (GTDB taxonomy): domain Bacteria; phylum Bacteroidota; class Bacteroidia; order Cytophagales; family Cyclobacteriaceae; genus Rhodonellum. The sequence goes on along the minus strand of JBGTDA010000050.1, from coordinate 2,609 downwards.
CTTATGAAAAAGCTACTCTTACTATTCCTATTTATTCTGCAATATCCTTTGCTAGCACAGGAACTCAACTTCAGTGTCATCATCAACAGCGATCGTGCGCGTACTCAGGAAGGTGCTATTTTTGAAGATATGAAGGTCAACTTTGAGCAGTTTCTCAACGGGAGAACGTGGACAAGTGACGCCTTTTTGGCAGCGGAACGTATTAAGGGAAACGTCTTGATAACCATAAGTGACATGCCCCAGGTAGGCTTTTATAATGCCACAGTACAAATTCAAACTATTAGACCTGTGTATGGAACCAACTACGAGAGCATGGTCCTGAACTTTATAGATCGAAGTTGGTCTTTTGAGTTTTTACAATCACAACCGCTGGAGTTCAATAGGTTTTCTTTCCTCAACAATATCAGTTCATTGCTTGCTTACTATGCCTACATAGCCATCGGATTTGATTATGATAGCTTCTCTCCAAGAGGTGGGGATCCCTATTTTGAAATTGCCAATAACATCGTAAACAATGCGCAGCAGTCCCCAAGACCAGGATGGAGTAGCAATCCAAACGATCGTCGAAACCGGTATTGGCTGATCAACGACATCTACACCTCTTCAGTTTTTGCACCTATTAGGGAGGCAAATTATCTGTATCATAGAAAGGGGCTTGACATTCTTTCCTCTAATCCAGAGGAAGCTTTTAATAATATATTAGAAGCGCTCAAAATGCTTTCAGAAGTCAACCAACAGCAACCGAATGGGATTTTTACCATTGCCTTTATTGATGCAAAAGGAGAAGAAGTAAGTAAATTGCTGAAAAAAGCTCCGATGGAAATCAGAACTCAGGCTGTAGAGTATTTGCTAAAAGTAGACCCAAATAATGCTCGTCGGTACAATGATATTTTAAAAGGATAGTAGTTTGTAAGTGAATTTAAATGATGTCAAGTCATGCACATTCCACTATTATTTGCATTTCAAAAAGTAAAATCATATTCTCTCTCAATAATAATGCTTGGGACAAAATAAAAACCCCTGAATTCTACAGATATTTTTGGTAAGACAATCAAATCCGCCATCAGATTTGTTTAAGTTTTAGTAGATTTGATTTTAGATATTAATTTCTTTGCATGCTCAAATCGCTCAGCATTTCCAATTACGCTTTGATTCAAAAACTGCATATGCATCCGCATGCTATGCTAAATATGATTACCGGTGAAACGGGAGCAGGAAAGTCAATTATGCTTGGTGCTGTGGGCCTTTTGCTAGGTAACCGAGCTGATACTAAGTCTTTGCTGGCTCCTGACTCCAAATGCCTTGTAGAAGGTATTTTCAAAATTAGTTCGTACGGTTTAGAATCATTTTTTGAGCAGGAAGATCTAGACTTTGAAAAGGAAACCATCATCAGACGGGAAATCTCACCAGGAGGAAAGTCCAGAGCTTTTATCAATGATACTCCTGTAAGATTAGAAACATTAAAAGAACTTGGGAAATCACTAATGGATGTCCATTCCCAGCACGATAACTTGCAGTTGGGTGATGGCGAGTATCAACTAGAGCTTATTGATGCGTATGCTGGAACACATTCGGAAAAATCAAACTACCAAAAGGCCTTTAAGGCTTTCTTGGAGGCACAAAAATTACTTGACCAAAAATTAAGGGAGGCAATTGAATTAAAGAAGGAAGCAGATTTTAATCGGTTCCAACTGGATGAATTGGCTGTGCTCCAGCTGCAGGAAGACGAGCAGGAAAGCCTAGAGGAAGAGCAAGAAATATTGGATAATGCGGAAGCGATCAAAGGTAAGATTCAAGAGATTCTTCAACAAGTACAGGACGAAAACTATGGTGCTACGCGAATATTAGCTTCAGCAAATCAAGCTCTGCAACAATTGCTTAGAATGTCACAGAAATTCTCATCCTACGGAGAGCGTTTTCAGAGTTTACTCATAGAGCTCAATGATATTTCGAGTAGCCTGGAGGATGAAGACGATCGGATTGAAGTGGACTTCGAGAAACTGGAAAAAGTACGCGAACGACTCAGCAAAATCTATCAGTTGCAACAGAAACATGGAATGGAAACCGTGGCAGAATTGATGCAACTTGAACAGGAATTGACTGATAAAGTCTTTTTGTTGGATAACTTAGATGAACAATTGGAAGAATTGAAGGCCAATAAAGATGCGGCTGAGAAAAATATGCTTGAACTTGGCAAGGTCCTTCAAGAAAAAAGAAAAAGTGCATTTACAGGATTCTCCGAAGAACTTACTGGATTGCTAAGGCAACTAGGAATGGAAAATGCAAGAGTAGCCTTTTCGCATCAACAAATTGGTGCAACAAAACATGGCTTGGACTGGATTGACCTGCTTTTTTCAGCAAATAAAGGTATAGAGCCACAAGCCCTCAAACAAGTAGCTTCTGGTGGAGAATTTTCACGTTTGATATTTGCAATCAAATACATCATGGCGGATAAGATGGCTATGCCGACTTTGCTTTTTGACGAAATTGACACAGGGGTTTCAGGAGAAATTGCTTTGCAAATGGTGCGCATGATGCAGGACATCGCTCAAAAACATCAGGTTATTTGTATTAGTCACTTACCACAAGTTGCTGCCAAAGGTGACCAA
>JBGTDA010000049.1:0-3293 GCA_041748555.1 Rhodonellum sp. | reverse complement strand
AATAAAGAAATGATTGCGGAATATCTTAATACAGTTTTGGAAGAAGGTAATAATGCAGATGTAATTAATGCAATTGGACATATCGCTAAAGCTATCGGAATGACAAAAATTGCGGAAGAAACAGGTTTAAGCAGACCGAGTCTGTACAAAGCATTATCTGATGGAGCGAAACCTCAATTTGCGACAATTATGAAAGTATTAAAAGCAATCGGAGGACAAATTCAAGTGAATCCAGCTTCTGCTTAAATAAATACGACCTACAATCGAGTAGACGGCCTCGCCAGATCTCTCTGACGAGGTGCGCCTCTCACACCACCGTACGTACGGGTCTCGTATACGGCGGTTCATTGGATTGTAGGTTGCGTTTTGAGATAGTAGGAAAGCATGGATTCGTAGCCTTTTCTTCTCAGGCGTGACAAAGTGATAGTAGTAATCAGAATCGGGCTCCGGGCTACTGCCCATCCTCCTTTTCCGGTCCTGAGAAAACCGACATCAAAGACTGCCAGTGGATCCAGAAACTCTACATGCTAGGCTTCTTAACAGGAAGTTTTCTGCCGGAAGGAAAAACCGGGGAGTTGAGGAATACTGTCGGCATCGGGCCAACCTGCTTTATTTTGATAAATTTTCTGAAATCTTTAATTTTAAAGTATATAGGGTATATATGCAATCATAGATGTATAACCAAACATATCATCGATTATCCGTTTTGATTCTAGCTTTAATTGTTGGACCCATTAGTTATCTGAACGCTCAATCCGAATTATCCTTAATCGATAGGATTGTAAACACCGAGGGGCTCGTAGCATTATGGGATTTCAAAGAAGAAGAAGGTCATAGGAGATTAGCTTATGGAAAGGAAGAATTTCCCTTATCAGAAGTTAATGGAACCATATCCAGAATTGCTGAAGGCCCGTTGTCCGGTTATTCAGCTAAATTTGGCAACAAAGCATTTCTCAGCCTTCCAAATGAAAATACCGGTGACCTTAATATCCACGGTAAGAATCAGGGGGTCACGGTAATGGCTTGGGTTAAATGGGAAGGAAATACCGGTTTCGTTGGTGGGATGTGGAATGAATACCAAGAGGGTGGAAAACGTCAATACGGTTTGTTTGTGTCTTTACCTCATTATAATGGTGAAGATCAGGTCTGCGGTCATATATCCTATTCCGGTAAACCTACTCCACCCTTTCCCTATTCAATAGATTACTCCGCCAGCAAGCAGATTGTACAAAAAAACGAGTGGCAGTTTATCGCATTCACTTATGATGGTACGTGGATTAAATCGTTTCTCAATGGTATTTTTGAACCCCGTGACCCTGAATTGATCAAGAACACAAAAGGATTTGAGGGTTTTCCGGAGGGTTTTATCCAGTCAAAGAATCCTTATTATTTTCCCGATGGAATGGGAAACAACGGCTCCGATTTCACTGTCGGATCTGTTTTGTTAAGCAGGGGAATGGGAAACTTTTTTGTTGGCCAAATAGGAGGTTTGGCTGTTTTTAACAGAGCTTTGCATGACCGGGAGATCAATAATCTATATTTTGATTTTGCTTATCCACAAGGGGAGAATGTCAGGTGTTTGGACAATCCGTAACCGATTCCGATGATGACCATATGTGATTGAAATTCATCAAAAATCGGTGGTTTTCCAGGCCAAAGTTTATTAGCGCTATTGTACCAAATATTATAAATATAAATGGAGAGCCGTCTGAAGCATTTAAAAAATGGATTGATGAAATTCCTAAAGCAGTAAACGACATTCTGTTACCATCAATAACGCCTTTTCCCTTTGGGCTCACTCCTTTTTCTCCTGCATCAAAAATGCCGTGATGTCCGCCATATCCTGTTCACTGAGATACATGATTTTTGGAGAGGGCATGGGGCTGAAGTTCAACCGTTTTTTGCTGAGGATAGAAGAGGCTTCCATCATATACCGGCGGTTGTTCAAATCCAATACCGTCACTACAGGACCATTGGACAACAATAAACAATATACAATCCCTCCGTTTTTCAAGGTGATCAGATAAGGTTCCGACCCAAAAGCAATACCGGAATCAGGATGTAAAACCGCTTCCAGAATACCGATCTTTCCATATTTCAATTGGATATTGGAATGGAATGCAACAGATTCGTAGTTCCTTGGAAGATCTGGATATTTAAGATTGGAAAATCGGACATATCTCTCTACTTTCAGTTTCCAAGACTGGGTTTTCCACAGAGATAATAAAGTATTTAATATTGAAGGACGACAGTTCAAATTCAAAGCGACAACAAAAATGAAGGAATTGATTGTAGTATTTATCGGTAGCGGACTTGGTGGACTTTCTAGATTCGGACTTGGAAGGTGGATTGACAATGGGCACAATTATCAATTTCCGTTCGGGACATTCTTAGTTAATGTGGTTGCTTGTTTTGCTTTGGGTTTTATAATCGGTCTTGCTGACCACAGACAATTTCTTTCTCCAACGGCAAGACTATTTTTTGCAGTTGGTTTTTGTGGTGGGTTCAGCACATTTTCTGCATTCAGTTATGATACACTTACCCTCTTTCAGCAAGGGCACAACATCAGTTCATTTCTCTACATTATAGGTAGTGTTTTAATCTGTCTAACTGCAACATTCGGGGGACTGTTCATAGCAGGGAAAATATGAGAAACAATTGAAAATAAAAAAAAATCGTTTTGAAACCACGTGTCTCGGGCTGAACCTTTCTTGCGGCTAAAGCCGCCACAAATTAAACTCGAAAACCCATTCACCATTTTTCAGAATCCAACTTATAACAATGAAAATTTATTGGTATTTTTAAGAAAAAGCGAAAAATGATAGTGGAACGAAAAAACGACGAAATCCTGGTGCGGTTCTCTGCAGGCACAAAAGCTTCCAAAATTCAGTCCATTTTGGATTACTTGAGATATGAGGAACTCACATCAAAATCTAAAGCAACAGAAAAAGATGTTGAAACTTTGACAAAACAATCAAAATCCGAACGGTGGGAGAAAATCAAAAAAGAAATAGGATTTGATGACTAAGATAATTGTTGACTCAAACATCATATTCAGCGCAATTCTTAATATAAACAGTCGAATTGGACAGATTTTAATAACTGGAGGAGACTTTTATGAATTCTATGCCCCCAAATATTTAAGACATGATATTGGGAACACCAAGAAAAAATAATGAAAATTGGAAAATTCAATAAACAGGAATTCCTGGAGGTTTATGAGTTAGTCCTCAAGAATGTAACTATTCTAAATCACTCGATTGCACCCAAAGAAAAATACCAAAAAGCTTTTG
>JBGTDA010000048.1:0-125638 GCA_041748555.1 Rhodonellum sp. | reverse complement strand
TGCCATTCCACTGGCATATTATTTCATCCAGCAATGGTTGAATAACTTTGTTTACAAAATCCCGATCGAATTTTCGGTGTTTATGCTGGCCGTCCTGGCCTGTTTTGCCCTGGCATTGCTGACGGTGCTGATGCAGTCAATCAAAAGCATCCGGATCAATCCCATCAATATCTTGAAAAATGAATAATTCAATCCAACTTCGGACTCCTACTTCCAACTCCGGACTTCCCACTTTTGTCTTCGGACTTCCGACTTCCCACTTTTATCTTCCTACTTCCCACTTCCAACTTCAAAAACTATGTGGTCCAACTATTTAAAAATCGCATTAAGAGGCTTTGCCAAGCATAAGCTCACTTTTTTTATCAACCTTTTTGGGTTGGCGCTCGGGCTGTGGGCGGCCATCTTGATCGGCCTGTGGGTCAAAAGTGAACTGACCATGGACCGGCATTTTGCGGAAATAGATCAGGTATACAGGCTTATGGAACATCAGAGTTACGGCTCTGAGATATTTACCACCGCCTCCACTCCGGGAATATTGGCAAGGGAACTGAAGGAAGTCAAACCTGAAGTGGAGTTTGCGGCATGTTTTTCATGGATGCAGGATATGCTTTTTGTCCAGGGTGAGCAGAAAGTCAAACTCAACGGATTTTATGCCGAACCGGATTATCTCCACATCATGCAGTTCGATATCCTGCATGGCAACAGGGAAAATATTCTAAAGGATAAATCCAATGTGGTGCTCACCCAGGAAGCAGCCATCAAGCTGTTTGGAAAGACAGATGTCATTGGGGAAACGGTGGTCACCAAAGAATCTGACGGCGAAGAATCCTATATTGTACAAGCGGTGCTTGCCACCATCCCAAATACGAGCAGTATTCAGTTTGAATATATCATTCCCTTTTCGGTGATGTTTGATAAACCCTATAACAGCTGGCTGCATGAGTGGGGAAACAATGGTCCCAGTACGGTTGCCCAACTGAGCAAGGCAGCAGACCCTGTCGCATTTTCCGAAAACATTGAAAACTTCCTCAAAGAAAGAAATGAGGGCAGCCATATCCGGTTATTCGCATATCCCCAAAAAGACCTATACCTCCATGGTACCTTCCGGGATGGTCTGCAACAGGGAGGACGGATTGAATATGTAAAACTTTTTTCACTGATCGGTATCTTTATCCTGTTGATCGCCTGTATCAATTTCATGAACCTTTCCACTGCAAAATCCCAAAAAAGAGCCAAGGAGGTTGGGGTTCGAAAAGTGGTGGGCGCAGAAAATTCTTCACTTATTTATCAGTTTTTGAGTGAATCGTTGCTCCTGACAGTTTTCGCATCTGTTTTTGCTCTTCTTTTGGTGGAACTGACCTTGCCCATATTCAATAATCTGACGGGAAAGACCATGTCCGTACCCTATGCTGATGGGTTTTTCTGGGTTCAATATTTGAGCGTGATTTTAATCACGGGATTAATAGCAGGAAGTTACCCGGCTTTTTATCTTTCTGCTACCAAAGTGGTATCCGTTTTCCGTTCACACATGAAGGCAGGAAAACATGTGGCGATTGCCAGAAAAGGCCTGGTGCTGTTTCAGTTTATTCTGGCTACTGTCTTAATTGTTTCTACTGTTGTGATATACCAACAGATTGATTATGCGCTGAACCAGAACCTGGGATATGAAAAAGATCAGCTGCTGGTAGTGCCATTGGAGGGAAAACTGCTTGAAAATTACGGGATTTTCAAGGACAGGATTTCAAATCATCCCGAAATCCAATCGGTTTCCAGATCCACCCATGGCATGATGGGCCGGAACTCCAACACCGGAAATGTACATTGGGAAGGTAAAGATCCTGATTTTTCCGCATTGTTCGAGATAATGAGTGTGGATTATGGATTTCTGGAAACCCTCGGTATGAAATTGATCAAAGGAGAGGATTATCTTATCGAGAAAGGTGCCGATTCCATTCAGGGCTCCATTATAAACAGAAAAGCATTTGAATTGATTACCCAGAACAATTCCGCTGCGACTTCCTTTACTTTGGGGGATGATGAAAGAATCATTACCGGGGTGGTGGAAAATTTTCACTTTCAGAGTTTCCATGAAAATATGGAACCCGTGATTATCCTGTTGGATCCGGAATATGCCTCGCAATCCTTTATCCGAGTGGGTACTGGTGAAATCCAGGAAACCATCGCAGCTATCAGAAGTGTGGCGGAGGAATTGAATCCGGATTTTCCTTTTCAATATAATTTTATGGATGAAAACTATGCCCGGCTCTATCAGGAGGATGTCAAGGTGAGAGAGCTTGCGAAGTATTTCAGCATCCTTACTATTTTGATTTCCTGCTTGGGATTGTTTGGACTATCTTCCCATATCGCCGAACAAAAAACAAAGGAGATCGGAATCAGAAAAGTACTGGGTGCTTCGACTTTTTCAATTCTGAACGTGATCAACAAAGAATTTATCATGATCGTAACGGTTTCCATTGTTATCGGATCGGGAGTCGGCTATTGGCTGATGCAGGGATGGCTTGAAGGTTTTGCCTATAGAATTGAATTTGAATGGTGGTTTATTCCGTTAGCAGCTGCTGTAATCTTAACCATTGCCTACTTTACGGTTACTCTTCAAGCCTTAAAAGCTGCTCAAATCAATCCGGCAAGCACGTTGAAGAGCGAGTAGGGGATTTGGAAGCACGAAGGTTGAAGTTGGAAGTTGGAAGTTGACGATTGTACTTCCCACTTCGTACCTCGTACTTCCCACTTCCAAAAGATTGCCACGTCGTGCATTTGATTTTTTCTAAATTAAAGATTACACGGGCACTCCTCGCAATGACGGCAGCTTCGGTCTTCCGGCTTCTTTATCGGTCATCCGTCATCCAACTCCCATCCAACTCCCCACTTCCTCCAGATAGCTTCTGGAATTCGAACTTCAAACCTCCCCTTCTACATCAAAAATCCGTTTTCCACAGGATAGGGATCAGGAATGTTTTCATCGTTGATCATCTCACGGAGATCGATTTCTATGGATCTGGCGATAGCGGATATCGGCACGTCATTATATGCTGCTTCAAACGGATTTTCGGAGTAATCCCCGATTTTGTCCATTAAAAAGAATATCCAGATGATCAATGCCGAAAACGGAATCGTCATCCATACATGGAGGTCAGCGGAATCCTGGAAGATGTTCAGCATTCCGAAAGGGATCAAAGCACAGAAAAAATAATTCATCCACAAAGCTGTGGAGGCATATTGACGTGGCAAGGGGAAATTTTTGATACGCTCGCACATCCCCTGGTCATCGTACAGTTTACCGATAAGTTGGTGCAGCCATACCTGTTTATAATCGGAAATCAGTCCATCTTCTTTTAATTCCTGAAGCACTTCAGACTGTTTTTTGAGGATCTGAGAAGAAACATTTGTTTTGTCCTGATATACCTTCCATTCTTCAGCCGACAGATAATCTTTCAAAACAACTCCCAATTCATCAAAATAGGAATCTTTGAAAGTAGGGGTAAATACAAGTTTCCCGGGATCTTCATCATGTTCCCAGCTTTTCTTGAGGCGAAGCTGATGTCTCAAGGCATGTATCCAGGCAATGTGTCTATAGACAATGCTCTTGTGTAGTGCCTTGTCAGATATCGGATCTCTTTTTTCCAAAAGGGTCAATATGGCTGTTGTAAATGTCCTGCTGTCGTTGACGATGGCACCCCAGATTTTTCGGGCTTCCCAGGTTCGGTCGTAGGAACTGTTGTTTTTGAAACCCAAATAAAAGGCCACTGCAATGCCGATGACGCTTATGGGTTCCCATGGAAGTGTAAATTCCAGTGAGGTAATCTCAAAAATGACAGTGACAAACCCCGCGTAAAGCAATGCATAGAATAACTGTTTTCTGGACCATCGGGCGGTCATCCATAAACTGTAATGTCTTTTTACATACATAAGTGAAAAGTTGTTTTAGAGAATAGGGTACAAATCATCTGATACAACTTAACTGAAAATTTTGAGAATTTCTCCTGTATCGGAAATTTTAAAATGCCCTTTTACTCCATCCGTTCAGGCAAAAAATTGAATTGAGATTCAATTTTTTGCCTTTTATGAAAACGAAGACGTATAATGTTGGGATGGTTTTCTTAGAACCTTCCATATGCTATTATTAATTCAAATCTGCAGAAGAACCATTTGGCTTGAAGCTTGTTCAAAAGAATTTATTACTAAAACCACTTTTAAATATGAAAACCAAAAAAACGGTATTTACCAAAAAATTCGCTTTTGCATTGTTATTTTGCTTGGTAATGAATTTTACTCCTGTCAGTGCTTTATTTAGCCAACATAATAAATCACCCCAAACTGTTGCTTCCCACAATCAGGGTGGAATGCTGAAGCCTTTGGATATTAAGGCCATTGAAGCGGCTCTGGGAATGAAAGGAACAGAAAACAACGGCGAATACAAGGTGACTGTTCCACAAAATGACCTGGATATTCAGGTGGATGGATTTAAAATTATTCCTCCGATGGGACTGGGAAGCTGGGCTGCATTTGCGCCAACACCAACCGGAGCCATGCTGATGGGAGACATTATAGTTACTGAAACTGATTTATGGCCGGTGCAGCAAGAGGTGATTCAACAGGGATTGACTATAACAGGCATTCATAATCATTTTGTGCGGAATACCCCAAATGTGATGTATATGCACATAGGCGGGATGGGTGATGGTCAGGCTTTGGCAGAAAAAGTGAAAGCTGTTTTGGATAGGGTTACCAAAGAAAGAGGTAAAAATCCTTCCGAAGGACCTAAAAGGGAGGTGGAGAATTCGCTGGATACTCAGATGATTGCCAAGATCATGGGGCATGAAGGGGAAAGCAACAGCGGTGTATTTAAAATCACAATCGGGAGACCCGATGTACCTTTACGGGAGCATGGTGCGCCTGTAAGTACTTTTATGGGATTCAACACGTGGGCAAGTTGGCAAGGGACCCCTGAAAAAGCGGCTGTTGCAGGAGATTTTGTAATGTTGGAGGATGAGGTGGAACACGTAGTAAAAGCATTGATAGAAAATGGAATTGAAGTGGTTGCTTTGCATAATCACATGGTAAAGGAAGAACCCAGGGTTTTTTTCTTGCACTATTGGGGTGTTGGCCATGCTGAGGAAATGGCTAAGGGATTAAAAGCAGCCTTGGAAAAAACAGGGAGATAATAAAAATCCGAAGCCACCCGGAGGTGTATTTTTTGCTTTGGTTTTTTACAATCAAGATTTCGGCTTTAGTGAGCGATTTTTTTTATGTAATTGATTTTTTTCCTAAAGAATTCACATTACAAGTATTGACCGCTTACGACCAATTATGTCCGAATAGAACCTAATGGATAAGTAATAATTATCCCTTTTGAGCAAGTAATCCACCTTTTCTTGCCGGCATGGTCCTCGTGGGAATAAGATGAAAAAATCATTCCGCTAATGCTTCGCCACAACCTCCTTTTGATTTACCGAAATTTTAAACGTTTTAGAAGCAGCTTTTTTATCAACCTTATTGGACTTTCAACAGGAATGGCCTGTACGCTGTTGATTTTCTTGTGGGTAAAGGATGAATTGAGCGTGGACAGATTTCATCAAAACGATCACCGGATCCATCAGGTGATGAAGCAAATACCTTCGGGAGATGGAGTTGAGGTGGCAGCAGAACACGCTCCCATCTTGTCTGATGTCCTTGTGGACGAATTACCGGAAGTGGAGTTTGCGGTTTCGGAGGCCATAAATCCCAACATGGACAATCTGACGGTTCTGGATCAGACTTTCAAGGCATCGGGAGGATATGCCGGTCCTGAATACTTCAAGGTTTTTACCTATCCTCTTCTTTTTGGAGACAAGAACCGGGTTTTGGCGGATGAAGGGAATATCGTCCTCTCCCAACAATTGGCTTTCAAGTTGTTTTCATCCTTGGATAATCCACTGGGGAAAGAAATCGAAATAGAGGGAAAGGGTCAATTCCTTGTTTCAGGGGTGTTTGATATTCCCAAAAACTCTTCCAGAAGCTTCGACTTCCTTATCCCTTTGACAACAGCTTACAAGCATTACCCCAACCTTCAAAACAATTGGAACAATCAATGGGTCAACACCCATGTTTTGGTCAGGGAAGCGGCGGATCTGAACCAATTGAACAGCAAGATATCAAACTTGATGGGGGAGAAGACCGGTGAGGAGCATCTTCGTTTGTTTACGCGTAAATTTTCGGATGCCTATCTGTATGGGAAATACGAAAACGGTAAGCAGGAAGGCGGACGGATCGAGTATGTTCGCCTGTTTTCCATCTTAGCGGTATTCATCCTTCTGATTGCCTGCATCAACTTCATGAATCTGTCTACTGCCAGTGCGTCGCGGAAACTGAAGGAAGTGGGAATCAAAAAGGCCATTGGAGCAGCAAGGAAAACGCTTGTTTTCCAATTTTTGGGAGAATCCCTTTTCATGGCTTTTTTGTCGCTTTTGACGGCAGTTCTGATGGTTTGGCTCATTCTTCCCCAGTTCAATGAGATTGCGGCCAAGCAATTATCTCTGAATGTTGATCCCAATCTTATATTGGTTTTTTTGGGGATAACCTTGGTGACGGGTTTGATCTCGGGAAGTTATCCTGCTCTCTATTTGTCCGGTTTTAATCCCGTAACTGTTCTAAAAGGCAAATTGACTACATCCCTGGAAGAGCTGTGGCTTCGAAAAGGATTGATTGTCTTTCAGTTTGTAATGTCTGTCATTTTGATCGTAGCAGTGTTGGTCGTTTACAACCAAACCCAACTCATACAAAACAAAAATCTGGGCTATAATAAAAACAACGTGATCTATTTCCAGATGGAGGGAAGGGTGAAGGATCAGCTCGACACTTTTCTGTCAGAAGTAAAGCAGATACCTGGTGTGGTGGAGTCTTCGAGTATGTTTTTGACCTTCTTCGGCAACCTGAACAGTACCGGTGATCTTTCCTGGCAGGGTAAAAATCCTGAATCCAACCTGAGCATGCAATACAGGAGGGTAAACTATGACCTGATCGAATTGTTGGAAATCGAAATGGCTGCCGGAAGAAGTTATTCCCGGTATTTTTCCGATACCGCCCGAATCATCTTCAACGAAACAGCCATTGCCTCGATGGGTTTGCAGGATCCTATCGGGAAAACCGTCAGGCTGTGGAACAGAGAGATGGAGATAGTGGGGGTGGCAAAGGATTTTCACTTCCAATCCCTGCATGAAACGGTAAAGCCATTGTTCCTGTTTTTGAATCCCGAGCGTACTAACAACATAATCCTCAAAGTAGATGAAGGTAAGGAAAAAGAAGTTGTCGGGGTACTCCGAGATTTTTATACGGAATTCAACCCCGGATACGTGTTTGATTACAGGTTTTTGGATCAGGAATATCAGGCTCAGTATGTAGCAGAAAACAGAGTTTCTGTTCTTTCGAAATATTTCGGTGGACTTGCGATTCTGATTTCCTGTCTTGGTCTTTTTGGTTTGGCAACTTTCACAGCCGAAAGGAGAACCAAGGAAATCGGTATCAGGAAGACTTTGGGAGCAAGTGAGGCAGAAATAGTGCGGTTGCTTTCCGGCGAATTTGTGAAATTGGTGGGTACAGCTATTTTTATCGGCTTACCGATCAGTTATTATTTTACCCAAAACTGGCTCGAGAATTTCGCCTATAAAATCGAGCTGGAATGGAGTTTTTTCATCGGAGCGGGTGTCCTGACCTTGCTGATTGCTTTGGTCACCGTAAGTTTTCAGGCAATAAAGGCAGCATTGATGAATCCCGTGAAAAGTCTGAGAAGTGAGTGATTCCGATCTTATTATTTTATGATTCAGCTTTCCGGTATTTAAAGTTGTTTCCAATGGGATTCAGGAGAATCAATTTTCTGAATGGCCTTTTTTTTGCACTTCTATTGCTTCAAAACTTGAAAATAATCAAAAGGCCGCATCTTCCCGGCTTTTTCAAAATTAAATGATGCATGGTGGGGAAAAACCTTGATCCCCATCAATATAAAATTCATAAGGCCAAAGCTGATCCGGATTTTGTTTCACCTCATCACCATTTGAACACGTAATCTAAAAACTCATGATCGAAAAAATACAAAACATTGGCAGTTCTTACAGGATCATGGATGATGGCGTTGTCCAGGGTAAATATATGGCGACTGCGAAATCTCCTGAAGAAATTATTTCTAATTATCAGAACAGTGGATCCCGAAAAACTACTCCTGTAAATTTACCGGACGTAAAGAAAAACGATCAACAGGGAGAGATGTCAAGATGGAAATTGACCAAGGACATCACTTCCTACCCACAATATTCCAGTGACCGTTTGCTGCTGGATGCGCTGTACAATATGTCACTGGAGGAGCTGATTGTGAACATTGAAGCTGATGGTACTTTTAGGACAGGTGCGTTATGGGAAGGGGTTTGGACGAGGGACATCAGCTACAGTATCCTGCTTTCACTCGCATTTTTAGAACCCGAAATCTGTAAAAACAGCCTGCTGCGGAAGGTGAAAAACGGCAGGATCATCCAGGATACGGGCACGGGAGGAGCTTATCCGGTGTCAACCGACAGAGTGGTTTGGGCCATTGCTGCCTGGGAGCTTTATGTAGTTAAAGGGGAAAAGGATTGGTTGGAGCAGGTTTATCCAATAATCAAAGATTCCTTGGAAGATGATATGCTGAATGCTTTCAATTCTAAAACAGGATTGGTAAAAGGAGAATCTTCCTTCTTGGATTGGCGTGAGCAATCCTATCCGGACTGGATGCAGCCGGCTGATATTTATGAGTCGGAAACCCTCGGTACAAGCGCAGTACATTATAAAGCCCACATAATTGTATCAGAAATGGCCTCTGAATTAGGAGAAACAGAAGTTGCCGAAAAGCACAGAGGTATTGCAGAAACCATCAAAAGCGGGATCAATGATAACCTTTGGTTAGATTCCAAGGGATATTATGGACAATACCTGTATGGGAGAAACCATAAAATACTTTCCACGAGGTCAGAATCCTTGGGCGAGGCTTTGACCGTTTTGTTTGACATTGCTCAGGTGGAGCGTCAAAATGTGGTCGTTGGCCACACTCCGGTTACGGATTTTGGAATCCCCAGTATCTATCCGCAAATCCCGGAAATACCCTCCTATCACAATGATGGAATATGGCCTTTTGTACAGGCTTTTTGGTCTTTGGCTGCTGCCCGTGTGGGAAATGAAGTTGCCTTGACACAAAGTCTTGATGCGCTGTATCGGGCTGCTGCATTGTTTTTGACCAACAAGGAGAACTTTGCGGCGGGAAGTGGGGACTATGATGAAACAGTAAAAAATTCCGATCGGCAGCTTTGGAGTGTTGCAGGAAATCTCGGGATGGCATTCAAAGTTTTTTTCGGGATGGAATTCCAAAAGGACAGGCTGGTTTTCAAGCCTTTTGTACCGGAAAGTTATAAAGGGGCAAAAAGGATTTCAGGGTTTCAATACAGAAACTGCATCCTTGACCTTGAGCTTCATGGACATGGAAATAAGGTCCATGTTGTGGAGCTGGATGGAAAGCCTTTATCGGAAGCTGTTTTGCCAGGAGATTTAGAAGGCAGACATCACCTGCTTCTCAAATTGATACCAACTGAAAATACCGGAAACCGGCTGAATCTTTTGGATAATTATTTTTCGCTGAAAGCGCCAAAAGTAAAAAAAGTGGGAAATATGCTGGTCTGGGATCATCAGCAACATGCCTTCCATTATCAGGTACTGAAAAACGGTAAAATTTTTTCCCATACAGATCACGAAAAAATTGTTGTTGATGAAACAGCGTATGGAGAATATCAGGTGATCGCCATTGATTCCACAGGAGTGGAGTCATTTGCAAGCGAACCGACTATAATCAGTCCGGTTCCTCCCTTGGAAGTGGATTTGGCAGAATTTACCGATTTGGTTCAACGTAAGTATAATGGATTTACCGGTAAGGGATATGTTCCTGTTAGCATCAGGGAGAATAAGCAGGTTAAATTTGAGCTGGAAATTTCCCAACAGGGAAAATATTCCTTGATAGTCAAATACAGCAATGGCCATGGTCCTGTCAATACTGATAACCGCTGTGCTTTCCGGTCTTTGTTACACAATGACAAAAATATTGGTACGCTCGTTTTTCCCCAGCGGGGGGAAGGAAACTGGGAAGAATGGGGGAATAGCAACCCCGTTCAAATCGACCTGAAACCCGGAATAAACAAATTCGCAATTTCGCTGGAACGCCATAATACAAATATGTATGGAGACACCAACGAGGCCATGCTTGATCGGGTGATTTTGACCAGGATGGCATAGGATATCAGGAATTGTAGATAATGGGAGGTTTTTTTATAACGCTCCCAGTATTTTCAATTTAAATTTTATGAAATAAATGGGCAAGATTACCGCCTCGAAACCATTTGAACCCATAAGCCGGAAGATTGATTTTGTGTATTCCCTTTTCATCGGCATTACTTTCATGAACAGCCATCATGTCCACCAGCTTGCTTTCCTTGTTTTGTTTGAGGTCTATTTTGACTTCATGGGCTTTCTCGTCAAAATTGTGCAGGATGACCAAAGAACTTTCCTTCCACCTATAGTGCATCCCCAATACCTGAGGCACACCCGTTTCGATGATCTGCCATTTTCCCCATCCGATTTCAGAGCATTCCTGACGGAGCCGGATCATTGCTGTCATCCAGTTGAGCAGTGAATCGGGTTTACGTCGCTGGGTTTCCACATTCACATGTTTATAGCTGTATGGCCCCTTATCGATCATAGGATGTACCAATTTTTTGGCTTCCGAGAAGCCCGCCTGATGATCAGCAGACCATTGCATGGGTGTTCTTACAGCTTCCCGTTCTTTCAGAGAAAGATCTTCTCCCATACCGATTTCATCCCCATAATAAATTACCGGTGTCCCCGGAAGTGAAAACATCAGACTGTAAGCCAGTTTAATCTGAGCCTGATTTCCCAGCATCGGGGCAAGCCGTCGCCTGATTCCACGGTTGTATAGCTGCATATTTTCTTCCGGTCCATACCGATCATATACCTTTTGCCGCTGCTCATCTGTCAGCCGGCCCAGATCCAATTCGTCATGATTTCTCAAAAAATTAGCCCATTGGGAGGTGAATAATTCTGTTCGGGTAGCTTCCAGTGCCTCTTTCAACGGATCTACATCAGCAGTAGCAAGTGCGTAAAACAGATGTTGGTTGACGTAAAAATTGAACATCAGGTGTATGCCTTCACCTTCTGTTCCGAAATATGGTTTTGTTTCTTCAGGCTTGACATTGGCCTCACCTAGTAGTATGGCATCTCCTTTTCGCCATTGCAGAAAACGCCTGAATTCACCGAGATATTCAAATTTTAGCTCGTGATCGTTGTTTCCCGGTTCTACGGATTCCAGTACAAAAGGGACAGCATCTACCCGGAATCCCGATATTCCCAGCTCCAGCCAATAACCCATTATTCTGCGGATTTCAGCCCTTACCTCAGGGTTGTCGATGTTCAGATCAGGTTGGTGTTCGAAGAATCGGTGGAAATAATAGGCTTTGGCTTTTTTGTCAAAGGTCCAGGTAGCCTGTTGCCTTCCCGGAAAAACCATTCCTTCATCCCAGTTTTTCGGTTTTTTCTTTGACCACACGTACCAGTCGCGGTGTTTTGCATCTTCGCTGCTTCGGGCATCCTGAAACCACGGATGTTGGTCGGAGGTGTGGTTTACGACCAGATCAATGATGACTTTGATACCCCTTTTTTCAGCTTGATGGATGAACTCCACAAAATTTCCGCTGGATCCGTGACGGTAATCCACACCGTAATAATCCTGAATGTCATAGCCATTGTCTTTGTTGGGGGTAGGTTGGAAGGGTGCGAGCCAGATGGTGTCTATACCCAAAGCGTGGAGGTAATCCAGGCGTCTTGTCAATCCTTCAAAGTCGCCGACTCCATCTCCGTTGAGATCCATGAAGGATTCCAAATCAAGATTATACATCACCGCATTTTTATACCAGAGGTCTTCTATCATGCTAAAAAGGAGTTAAGTGAAAAAACAATTATGAGATTTATTAACGGAGAAGCAAAAAAGGGGTTTGATTGTTATCTAACTAAGATAAATTTTTTGTTCGGGGAAGAAGATCCATAATTTTACAAAATGAATTTTTCTATATGGTTTTATCATTGACCTTTCAATCTTTCTGGTTCGATATTATCTTAATTAAGACAAAAGTTAATTAACCTATGTTTATCGCAGATCCAATTCGGCCGTCAACGGACGTTTTTGTCCGAAAAATCCGGGCTTTAAGAGATAAATCCCTTTTTAAGCCGCTCATAGGCAATTTTTTTACCGGCACGGAACTCGAAATAGAAATAAGGTGTCATTTGTCCCGAAAACCATGATCCGATATAACCATAATTACTGAAAACATGTGGAAGAACTACTTTAAAATTGCCTGGAGAAACTTAAAAGCTGATAAATTTTACAGCTTTGTCAGCATCCTTGGATTGGTGCTTGGCATGGGCAGCAGCGTGATCATTGGACTTTGGGTAGTTCAGGAGCACAGTTACGATGATTTTATTCCGGAAGGGAAGAGAATTTATCAGGTGAGGCAAAATTCACTGTTTAATGGGGAAACAACCACCTCAACCATGACCCCTGCCCCTTTAGCGGAGGCTCTAAAAAATGATTTGCCCCAGGTGCAATATGCCGTAAAATATGCTAACTGGGGTCCCCGGCTTTTACTTAGGGATCAAGTAAATTCTATCCGGGAAAATGGAGTTTATGCATCCGAGGACTTTTTCCATGTTTTTGACCTTCCAGCAATAGCAGGAGATCCCAAAAGGGCGCTTGCCTCCACGGATCAAATTGTCATCACCCAAAGAACAGCCAATAAACTTTTTAATGAATCTGCTTCGGTACTAGGGGAAACCCTTATGATGCAGAATAGTGATGAAAAATTGAAATCCTATATTGTAGGTGCGGTCATCGAAGATCTACCTGTAAATAGCTCCGTTCAGCTAGATTGGGTAGTCAATTTTAAAGAAATAGAACAGTCGTGGATGCACTGGGGAAATGCTTCCTATTCTACCTGGGTAAAACTGGCTCAGCATACGGAGGTTGAGGATCTGAAACCCCTTGCAAAAACAATTTATGCCGACCATAGTGAGTTTAAGGAAACTTATCCTGTCTTCCAGCCCCTTAGTGATGTCCATCTATTTGATGCCTTTGAAGAGGGTAAACCAATTGGCGGAAAGATTGCAACCGTCGACAATTTGACGCTGGTGGGTATATTGGTACTATTGGTATCCTGCATTAATTTTATCAGTTTAACTACTGCCAGGGCAAATATCCGGGGTAAAGAAATAGGCATACGTAAAGTAATAGGCGCGGACAGGAAAGAATTGATAACTCAGTTTGGCTGTGAATCTTTGTTGGTGTCGACAATATCCCTGCTTACAACCCTAGGTCTGACTAGCCTTGCCTTACCGGCTATTGCTTCTTATTTGGACATACAATTGTCTATGAACTGGATGAGCGCTGAATTTTGGATGCTCATCCTCGGTCTGTGGGCTTTTACCCTGGTGCTCTCCTCTCTTTATCCTTCTTTTTACCTGTCCGGAATGCCAATTTTCAGCAATTTAAAAGACCAAGTGAAACCTGGAATAAGTGGTGTGTTTTTCAGAAAATCCCTGATTGTATTCCAGTTTTTTATTTCTGCCTTATTTATTGTTGGTATTAGTGTCATCTATAAGCAGATGGAATATGTCCGACAAAAAAACCTGGGAATTGATCGGGAAAATATCCTGTATATAGGTTTGGAAGGAGCTCTTTACCAAAACATGGAAGTATTCCGCCAGGAAATATTAAAATCCCCTGCGATAAGTTCAGCGACGGTCTCAACGTCTTTACCGATCAATATTCAAATGAACTCAGGGGATCTTTCATGGCCCGATAAAGATCCTGATTTGCAAACCCGAGTATCGCTAACCTGGGTAGGTTATGATTTTTTACCGACCATGGGAATTTCATTGGTAGGAGGAAGGGAATTTTCTCCACTGCATCCAAGCGATACCTTAACGTATATGGTTAATCAGACTGCAGTGGAATTGATGGGCTTGGAAGATCCCATAGGTTCAGAGATTACTTTTTTGAATGGGAGTGGTCCCATCATTGGCGTTATGGAAGATTTTCACCTGGAATCCATGCACTCGCCTATCAAACCTTTGGTGCTCGTGCTGGAACCCTTGAATTCCTCTTACCTTTTTGTGAGAGTAAAGGAAGGAGGTTTGGATGAGGCCCTTACGGATCTAAGGAAACTTACCGCGGAAATTAATCCCGAATATCCATTTGAATATCACTTTCTGGACCAGGATTATGAAAGATTATACCAGTCTGACCGCATGATCAGTAGATTGATTTTTGCCTTTGGATTGGTTGCTGTACTTATTTCATGTCTTGGCTTATTGGGATTGATCGCCTTTACCGCATCCAGAAGAATAAAAGAAATAGGTATCCGAAAAGTGCTCGGTGCTTCCCTATTTGAAATCACTGCCCTATTGTCCAAAAGCTACATAATATTAATCATGCTGGGCTGGCTGATCTCTTTACCGGTCTCTTGGGTGGTGCTAACACGTTGGTTAGAAAATTTCTCTTATAGAATTGACCTCGAGTGGTGGTATTTTATAGCAGCGGGAGTCTTGACTTTGATCATTGCCTTGCTCACGGTAAGTTACCAATCCATCAAAGCGGCGCTGATGAATCCGGTGGAAAGTTTGCGGAGTGAGTAAGAGGCGGGAGACCTACCAGGTTTTCAAAACCTGGCAGGTCTTTACCGGGAAGAGAGTGTATGAATGATCGGTGATCTGTGATTTAGTGATCCTGTGATTTGGTGATTGGAGCGGTAATAAATCTGAGCAGATTCAAGAACCGGGAAACGGGTAGTATGAATCAGGAACCTGGAATCAGGAACCGGGTAACAAAGAATGTATAATCCAACTATTTTAATCCAAGTCTCCTGTCTAAAGTCTTAAATCTTATGTCTTAAATCTTATGTCTTAAATCCAAACAGGAAGATCATAAGACAGCAATGGCCAATGGCCGGGATTCCCCTTTTTATTGCTTCCGCACAAGCTCTTTGATCATCAGTTGAACTTCATGGTATTTATGGGAATCCAGATCAGTCAACTGCTGATCCAGTTCTTGTAGGATTTTGTCAGATGCCATTGATCCGATGGCAGCCGCTCTTTTGATAGTAAATGGAAGAATATGAGGCGATTGGGCTTTGACGGCCAAATCCATCGCTCTTTTGGTATCCAATTCAACCAATGGCTCAGCAGCATACCAGAGCATCAGCGGCAGATTATGATCATCGCTGTCTTCAGACCGTTGGAATAGCGCTTCCAGCATATCCCATCGCTTTTCGGGGTTTATCCGCTGAAGTGCTGACGTGAGGTAAAGCCGCACCAAAGCAGAACGGTCATTTTCAGCCATATTTCTGAAAACATCAAGCGTTTCTTCGGATGGATTTTTGTCCTCAGCCAAAAGCTGGATGGCCCAGCTTCTTATATATTCACTTTCATGTGCCAATAAGCTTAAAAGATCTTTCTCACTTAGTCCATCCGTCACATGAAGTGCCCAAAGCGCACGCAGTTTACGGGTGACCTCCGGGTTTTCATGAAGGATGTTTTTCAAAGCTTTATGCACCTTTTTGTCCGGTCCCCGTTTTTGTAAAATAAGCCGCGCCTGTCTGACATACCAGTCATTTTTATGAAGCTGGAAATTTACCAGTTCCTTATCCGAAGATTTTGAAAGATCTTCCTGCACCCACTCATCCTTTTCATGACTGATCTTGAAAATGCGCCCCATGGTCTTATTATGCACATCCGGGTTGGGACTGTGGCACTGGTTCTTGTCATACCAGTCGATGGCAAAGACAGAACCGCCGGGGCCGTACCGGAAATTCAGCCACTGGGACCAGGAATCGTTTGTGGCCAGGAAATCGTCTTCATGGGTGGCGACATAGCCGGATCCATTCCTTGTAAGCTGATCTATATTGACCCTGCTGCCGTTGATGTTGTTCATGAAAATATTGTTTCGGTATTTTTCAGGCCAGCTGTCTCCGCCGAGATAAATCATGGCACCGGCATGGGCATGTCCACCTCCTTTCGAAGCTGATCTGAAGTTACCTGCATGGGGTCCCCGGTCTCCGACATAGTGTACATGATCGGCAATGGTTTTAATATCCTCGTATATATAGGGGTTAAAATGTTCTCCGGCTTGCCGGAGGTATCTGGCCCCCTGTATGATGTGGAACATATGTGGAATGACACATACGGTAGCAAAGGGATGGCCGTAGTCATTGAAGTCAAGCCCCCATGGATTGCTGGTACCTTCTGCAAAAACTTCAAATGAATGCCTGGTCGGATGATACCGCCAGATACCTGCATTTATTTTTGTACGCTGCCCATCTGAAGCTCCCGGCTTCCCCACATTTGAATGGGTAAAAACTCCATGCGTGCCATACAGCCAGCCATCAGGCCCCCAATGCAGACTGTTCAGCATTTCGTGTGTATCGTCATAACCCCAACCATCCAGAAGGATTTGGGCGGGTCCCGAGGGTTTATCGGTTTTTTCATCTATGGGGATAAATAAAAGATTGGGTGCTGCACCTATCCAGACGCCTCCCATTCCCACTTCCATGCCACTGACCAGATTCAGCTCCTCCATAAATACTTTTCTGCTGTCAAGTTTTCCATCCCCATTGGTATCTTCCATAATCAGAATGCGGTCTTTTCCCTTGCCTTCCGCTGCCCGGACAGGATAAGTATGCGCTTCGGCTACCCAAAGCCTGCCCCTGGAATCAATGGTGAAACAGATGGGACGGATCACATCCGGCTCAGATGCGGCAAGCGTAACAGAAAATCCTTCCGGTAGCGTCATGCTTTTTGCTGCTTCTTCACCGGAAAGGCCTGCATGGGGAACATAATCCAAGGGTGGAAGGACAATGATGTCTTCCGGCTTCAGCTCATTGGAAAATCCGGGAAGCTCAGCATGAAATAAAAATTCATCAAAATTGATGTGTGCCCAGATATCATCTCCTATATATGGAATCGGTGATAATCCTGTCTCATTATCAACCAGGCGTATAAATATATCCTTTCCCATATATTCTTCCAAATTTACCACAACAGGTTGGAGTGTGGCACGTCCTGATCCGGATATCTGAAAGAAGACACTGTCTGTGTCGGCACGTACCAGCTCAACCCGTGTATCCTCCAATGCGCCACCTGAAATCCTGAATGAGGCAAAAGGCTGTGTTACTTTAAAAGATACAGAGGTAAGGGTGCCTGTCCACTCATGGTTAAGATTTCCGCCACTGCTGACGAAGTATTTTCCGGCATGTCCGATATGCATATCCTTTTCATGCACAGGAGAGGGATCTTCAGAAAGCAAAGGTTGGGAAAATGCTGTTCCGGTGGCGGTCCAGTCCTGAAGTGTGCCGGATTCAAAGTTTAAATTCAGTACCCGGTTGTCAATTTTGGGTGATTCACCGGCAACCGTCACTTCATCGGTAACCGGACCCTCAACCACCTCAAACTCTCCGACCATACCGGCTGCCCTGTGTCCCGGGATGGAACAGAAGTAAGTGTCGTTTTCTTCAGCTTTAAAAATGATACTGGTTGTAGCACCTTTTTCGATAATCACTTCGCTCTTTACCCCAAGTTTTTCCATCACAATATCATGCGTCATCAGTTCCCCGTTTGTGATTGTTATCCGGACCATATCCCCCTTATTGGCACGGAGCACCGGATTACGGGTGCCGTCTTTATCAAAATATCCCAACATGGTTGCTTCAAGATTGTATTCCCTGTCAAAATCCAAAGTATCCGTGAACGATACATTATCCCTGTCAGATCCGGTGCTGTAGGCATTGGCAGGGAGAAATTGCGTGAATAAGAATACAATGAATAATGGAAATGGGTGCATGTTTTATTTATTGTTATAGTTCCGGATTTTTAAAATCACCGGTCAATTTCAGGTGATATTTAATATTTCAAGGCAATTCTTTCAGAAAAATATCCTTGAAATGAACTTCGGCTTTACCACCACCGTGTATCTGCAGCGCAATAAGCCCGGATTGAGGAATGGTGGAATCTTCTTCCCTGTAATCCACTGTCAGTTTTCCATTTAAGGAGATCCGAATCCTGCCGTCTTCAGCGTGGACTTCATAATCATTCCATTCATTGCGGTTGAGTAAGCCAGCCACCAAGGCAGTAGCAGCCATCACCAGCACCTTATCACGTCTTGATTCATCGTAGAGACTTGCCCAGAATCCATCACCGAGATCAGCCTGGTAACCGGTCATTTCGTGGGGCGGGTCGCTGATCCGCTGGCTGTGAAACTGTACTCCGCTGTTCACAAAACCTTCCTCTCCCAAAAGTTTGAATTTTACCCGGAGTACAAAATCGGAATAGCTTCCGGTAGTGCTAAGGAATTCATTATGGGGGACAGTTTCATTTAATGAGCCCCCGACCAAAGCGCCATCCTGAATCCGCCAGGTTTGAACCGTATCACCTACCCACCCATTAAAGGTTTTGCCATCAAACAACTGAATGGTATCCGTGTGGGATTGACTCCTATCGTGAACCGGGGAGGCGAATAGTATCACCAGCCAAAAGAATAAAACGGGCATAATTTTGGGTTTAATATTTTCAATTTTGCGATCAGCGATCCGGTGATCTGTGATTTGGTGATTGAGTGATGTAAGAAGTCAATGATGTGGTAACTTCTTATCCCATCAGGAAATCTTCCGTGTTTTTGGTTGTAACCTCATCTGGTTAGTACTGCGGAAAACGGACTTTCTTCTTTTCCGACCATTTTAATTCAAAGGCATGCAGTTGGCGGGATGTATCTTCATTCAAATCTATTTCAACCGGATTGCTTTCCCCTTAAGAGGAGGCTTTTGATAGGCTCTTCCAAGTATCTTCTGATTACCATCATCCTATAAGGATAAGCATTCTGCTGTTTTGAATCTAAAAATACCATAATAATTTTAGATTTGAATCTAAAATTTCCTTGAAAAAAGATTTTCAATCAAGCCGAAATATCAAACATGTATAATGGATGCGCGCATTCACATCGATAAAGGGTATTGCTTAAACTACCAAATTGCCCGAAAACGGACGTTATTGCCCGTTAAATTCTTTTCTAAAATCAATAATCGACTTCTCAAGCTTTTGGGGAGGATTTATATTGGCATGGAAGTAGAATGACCGAAGAGGAAAGTAAGAATTGTCCATTTGAGAATGGCAAAAACCTCACATGTACCTCAGGTGAATAGGATGGTGTTCTTCTACTGATTTTATTCCCGGGCCAGCTCATATTGACCGTATTTCCAATTGCAAAAACTGAATAAGCCATGATACGAAACTACTTCAAAATCGCCATTAGAAATCTTATCAAGAACAAAACAGCTTCTCTGATTCATATTTTAGGATTATCAATAGGGATTGTTTCGGCTATTTTTATCGCCTACTATGTGCAATTTGAGCAAAGCTACGAAAGTATGCATGCTCGGTCAGACAATGTATACAGGCTTTATCTTGATCTTTACAATGGCGATGCATTTGAAGTAAGCGATGTAGAAACCTACCAGACTTTTGGACCGGATTTTAAGGAAACTTTTCCTGAAGTTTTGGATTATGCACGCTTTTTCAATATGGGGGAAGTTGAAATGGAATCACCTTCAAGAGATTATAAATCGGTGGTGAATCAGGTATATTTTGCTGATCCCTCGCTGTTCAACCTATTCAGTTATCAGATTCTCGATGACAATAACATCAAACGGTTTGAAGAGCCCAATACGATAATTTTGACGGAAAGTCTTGCAAAAAAATACTTCAACAAGTCCGAAGCAGTTGGTGAGACTTTATTGATAAAAAATGTAGAAACACCTTTTGAAGTGGTAGGGGTGATTGAAGATTTACCACAAAATACGCATCTAAAATTTGACATGCTTTTATCCCACGCGACCATCCCCATTCTTTTAACCTGGTATGAGCAAAATAAATGGACAGCAAACAATGAATACACCTATCTGCTTGTGGCAGAGGGAACGGATATAAATGCATTCAACTCAAAATTAAAAGCCTACTCTGATAATCATGAACTCCTAAACAACATGAAGGTGGCGGCTGAAAGAATCTCAGACATTCATCTTTATTCCAACAAAACTTTTGAACCGGAAGTAAACGGGAGTGCTTTGGTCGTCAATTACATGTTTGGAATCGGCATATTCATTCTGTTGTTGGCTTGGATCAATTACATCAACCTTTCCACCGCAAAAGCCATGTTGCGGGCAAAGGAGGTCGGAGTAAGAAAAGCCATAGGTTCCTCCAAATCCCAACTCATCCGCCAGTTTTTTTGTGAGGCTTTCCTGGTCAACTTTGCGGCGGTTTTATTTTCATTGCTGATGTCACAGCTTCTTTTTACTCATTTCAAAAATTTTACCGGACAGCAACTGACCCTGGAACAATTTGGCTACTTCAATTTAATCTATTTGATTGCAGGATTGACGTTGATCGGGACATTCATTTCAGGTTTTTATCCGGCACTGGTCCTCTCAGATTTCAACCCATCTTTAACCTTAAAAGGAAAATTCTCGAATTCAGCCAAAGGAATAATCCTGAGGAAAGGTTTGGTTTTTTTTCAGTTTTCGGCTACTGTGGTTTTATTGTGTGTAGCCTTTGCTATCTACTCCCAAGTCAATTTCTTAAGCAAAACTGATTTGGGAGTACAGATTGACGATACGCTCGTAATTCGAACTCCCAATACTTCGGATTCATTACATCATGTATTGGCAAATTCTTTCCGAAACCAACTGGATGAAAGCAGCCTGGTTGCCAAAGTAACCCAGACAGAGTCTTTACCCGGAGCAGATTACAACGACCTCAACAGCTCTCGTGGTATCAATAGGTTGGGTGCAGATGAGCAGGAAAATAAAACTACCTTTTACCATTTTGGAGTCAAACCCAATTACCTGGATGTCATGGGGATAGGGATCGTTGCGGGAAAAAGTTTTGAGGATAGTTCTGCTCCTGAAATGATTATGATCAATGACAAAGCTAGAGAAGCTTTAGGTTTTGAAGATGCCGGAAAAGCAATAGGAGAGTCTGTTACTTATCACATCAACAACAGACCGGCTGAAATTATTGGGGTGTTTGATAATTTTCATCAGCGATCACCTAAAGAAAATCACCTGCCGATGATTCTTAGAAACGCTTCCTCTCCAAAATTTTTTATAGTAAAATTAGAAACCCAAGATAGTGATCAGGCATTGGCAATGGTCAACACAGCATGGCAGAAAGTCTATCAAGATGAAATATTGGATTACTTTTTTTTGGATGACATGTATAACCAACAATATGCCAATGATCAACAGTTTGGTAAATCCGTGGTGTTGTTTACTTTACTTTCAATTCTCATTGCAGGATTGGGATTGTTTGGTTTATCTTCATTTATGATCAGTCTCAAAGAAAAAGAAATTGGAGTGAGGAAAGTACTTGGGGCGACAACCCGATCTCTTGTAGCACTGATTTCTAAAAGTTATTCGATCATCATCCTAGCAGCAGGGATCGTTTCTGTGCCAGTTGCTTATGTATTGATCCAAAGCTGGTTGGAGAATTATGCCCAGAGAATTGAGCTTGATTGGTGGTTGTTTGTATTGCCTGTTGCCTTTATCTTGCTGATTGCACTCCTGACAGTAGGTTCGCAAACACTCAAGGCTGCCATCGCCAATCCCATCGCTTCACTGAAAAATGAATGATCATGAAAATCAGAAATTTTGAATTCACGGACCCTTCACTTTATACCTATTTAAATAATGTTTAAAAGTCAACTAAAAATCGCCTGGCGCAACCTTTTTAAAAATAAATGGATAGCCTTAATCAATATTTTGGGATTGACGATCGGAATCACTGCTGCTTTACTTCTTTTTGTGGTGGTGCAGTATGAATTGGGTTATGATAAGTTCCAGGCAAATTATGAACACATATACCGGATTGTCACCCATGAGAAATATGACATTGGTACAGATTATACTCCCGGTGTAGCCAATCCTTTTCCGGATGCTTTGATGAGTGAAAAACTTAGATTCGAAAAGGTAGTTCCGGTGATCGCCAATAGTGATGTTCAGTTCAATATCCTTTCCGAGGTCAATTCAGCTAATCTTGAAAAGTATAAGGTGGAGACGCTCTTTTTCTCCACTTCTGATTACACTGACCTTTTTGAACTGGAGTTTATATCCGGAAGTCCGGACATACTTGATCAACCTGATCAAGTGATTTTGACGCGATCTGAAGGAGACAGGTTTTTTGGAAGCTGGCAAAAGGCCCAAGGGAAATCGCTGCAACTGAACAATGGTGTGACCCTATTGGTAGGAGCTGTAGTAGAAGATACTCCGGAAAACAGCAACTTTGATTTTAATATGTTGGCCTCTTATCAGACGATCAGGTCCCATCAGGATAAATTTGGATACGAACTTGAAGAGTGGGGAAGCACCAGCAGTAATTTTCAGGTGTACGTGTCGTTGGATCCAAACAGTGATTTAGCATTGGCGCAAAGCCAATTGGCAGATTTTTCGAAAAAGCATTTTGAGGGCAGGAGCAATTCTATCAAATCCCACCACATGCAGCCGCTCAGTGATATCCATTTCAACACTGAACTCGAACCTTTGAGCGGGAGATTGGTCCGTAAATCCACCATACAGACCTTGATTATTGTCGGGATTTTCATTCTCATCATGGCATCCATCAACTTTGTCAACCTCACCACTTCGCAGGCTATTGGCAAAAGCAAAGAAATCGGCGTGCGAAAAGTGATGGGTAGTTCGAAGACCCAGATTGCCCTGCAATCTTTCGGAGAAACCTTTTTGACCGTGTTGGTAGCATCTGTGTTGTCCTTTGCGTTGGCAAATCTTTTGTTGCCGTTTTTGGACAAAATCGCAGATGTACCGGCAACCATCAGTTTTTTCCAGCCTGTGATTTTAATTTTTATGGCGCTGCTGATTGTCATGCTGACATTGCTTTCAGGATTTTATCCTGCAATGATCATTTCCAAATTCCAGCCTATCCAAGCTTTGAAGAATAAATTTCAAGGTGCTGAAATCGGAGGGGTTTCCATCCGCAGAGGCTTGGTGGTCCTTCAGTTTACCATTGCCCAGGTCCTGATGATCGGGACACTTATCGCTATCAGACAGATGAATTTGGTACAGGAAACGGATTTGGGTTTCAACAAGGATGCCGTCTATTATATGGGTGTTCCTTCTGATACCAAGACAGACATCCGGATTGAAGGCTTTAAGCAGGAATTGTTGAGAATACCCGGAATCACGGGGGCGAGTTTAGCTTCCGATGTACCCTCTTCAGACAATAACTCAGCATCCAATTTTTACTTTGACCGGAAAAGTGAGGATGTCCCGTTTCCTGCCTATCTCAAGTTTGCGGATGACGCCTATTTCGATCTGTATGAAATGGAGTTTGTGGCAGGTAAAGGTTATCCCTCCAGTGACACCATGAGGAATGTGGTGATCAATGAAACCATGGCCAAAAAACTGTTGATACCCACACCGGAGGAAGCAATCGGCAAAAACATCCGCTTAGGTAGCGGCGGAGATTGGGTTCCGATCACCGGGGTGGTGAAGGATTTTACGGTAAATTCCCTTCGGGAAGAAATCAAACAATTGTTGATCACCAGCTTCAAGCCATACTATCGGCAGGTGGCTGTCCGTCTTGACGGGTCATCAAATAAGGCAACTTTGTCGGCCATCCAGGAGAAATTTGAAGAGATTTATCCGGAGCAAATCTTTACGGCAAGTTTCCTGGATGAATCCATTGCGGCCTTTTACGAAAGCGAGCAAAAACTGGCTTTGGTGTATAAGATATTCGCAATGCTGGCCATATTGATTTCATGCATTGGGTTATATGGCCTGGTGTCATTTATGGTAGGGCAAAAATTAAAGGAAATCGGGATCAGAAAAGTGCTTGGGGCTTCTATAACCCAGATTACCGTAATGCTTTCCAAAGAATTCATAATGATGGTTTTGCTCGCATTTGTCATCGCTGTTCCTTTGGCCTATTTCATGGTGCAGGAGTGGCTGCAGACATTTGCTTATAAAACACCGGTTTCAGTTTGGCTGTTTGTGGCTGTCGTGCTGATGTCGCTGGCCATCACCGCCCTCACTGTAGGTTCCAAAGCCATCAGGGCTGCCCTAGCCGATCCCGTAGATTCGTTGCGGAGTGAGTAGGAGAGAGGACGAATGATCTGTGATCCGGTGAAAATTATCCACGTTATTTTCTCAATATTTTTTCAATTTCTGTTTTTAATTGTGGAATATCGGTTTTGACTACATCCCAGATAATATCGAAATCTATACCAAAATAATCATGGATTATTTTATTCCTAATATCGCCCATTTCTCGCCAGGGAATGTGTGGATATGTTTTTTTGAGAGCAGGTTATATCTTATTGCTGGCCTCACCAATGATTTCAAGGCTTCTGCAGATGGCTTTTTGAAAGCCTTTCATTTCTTATGAATTCATCAAAGGAATTGCTTTTATACTCTTTTCAAGATAAATACATTCATCATAAATATGCTTTAGAAATTCAATCGATGAAAGAAACATATTCAACCGATTTTAAAATATGTGGGCCTATATATGGGCTTAATGACTGTGGAGTTACCAAGTCTACCTTTTTATCAAATAGGTTTTCGAGAAAATAGGCCAAAGCCATAAAATTTCTAAAGGTTTTCTTGACTTTTTGTATTTCCACCAAAAAGTCAATATCGCTTTTGGGATGCATTTTGTTTTTATAGTAGGATCCAAACAGACCTATTCTATCCACACCAAAACCGGTCAGTTCCTTTCGATGGAAGTAAAGTGCTTTAATGATTGAGTTTTTATCAAGTTCCATGATCAAAGGTAACAAAAAGTGATAAATATTTATTGCCACTTTTTAGCTATAGTATCAGGTGTTCTATTATACCCTGATTTGCTCATCCCTAAATATTTGGAGAAGTGTGAAGCAAAAAGGATTAATCCTTCAAGGCTCGAAACCGGTGGGATTTTTATGCTATAAATCGCCCGTCAGCGGACGTTATTGCCCGGTAAATTCTTTCCGAAAATCAATAAATCCACTTATCAAGCTTTTTGGGACGGTTTTATATTGGCATGGAAGTAGAATGAACTGCAGAGGAAAGTAAGAATTATCCATTTGAGAATGACAAAAACCCAACATGTACCTCGGTGAATAGGTTGGTGTTCTTCTACTGATTTTATTTCGGGGCCGGTTCTTATTGACCGTATTTCCAATTGCAAAAACTGAATAAGCCATGTACCAAAACTACTTCAAAATAGATTAGAAATTTTATCAAGAAGCAATCGGCAAAAATATCCGCTTAGGTAGCGGCGGAGATTGGGTTCCGATCACCGGGGTGGTGAAGGATTTTACGGTAAATTCCCTTCGGGAAGAAATCAAACAATTGCTGATCACCAGTTTCAAGCCATACTATCGGCAGGTGGCTGTCCGCCTCGACGGATCGCAAATAAGGCTACTTTGTCGGCCATCCAGGAGAAATTTGAAGAGATTTATCCGGAGCAAATCTTTACGGCAAGTTTCCTGGATGAATCCATTGCGGCCTTTTACGAAAGCGAGCAAAAGCTGGCTTTGGTGTATAAGATATTCGCAGTGCTGGCCATATTGATTTCATGCATTGGGTTATATGGCTTGGTGTCATTTATGGTAGGGCAAAAATTAAAGGAAATCGGGATCAGAAAAGTGCTTGGGGCATCCTTCAGTCAGATCACTTACATGCTTTCAAAGGAGTTTATCATCATGGTAATGATTGCATTTGGTGTAGCCATTCCATTGGCTTATTTCATGATGCGGGAGTGGCTGCAGACATTTGCATATAAAACACCGGTTTCAGTTTGGCTGTTTGTGGCTGTCATGCTGGTGTAGCTGGCCATCACCGCTCTCACTGTAGGTTCCAAAGCCATCAGGGCTGCCCTGGCCAATCCGGTGGACAGCTTGACGGATGAGTAAATCAAAAGTCTTGCGACTGAATTTGTTAGAAAATTGAATTGAAATTAATATTTACAATTAGCCATGATTAATCCCTATCTGGAAACCAAGCTCCGATTCCTATGGAGAAAACAACTATAACAACTATAACTTTCAGCCACTTGGACAACCTGACAACTGGGGTGTAAAATTTACTTCTTTTTTATTTTCTTTTTTCACCCCAAATTTGTAAGTTTAATTCCATATTAATCCTGACATGATATGGAAGATCTTAAGGTTTGGAAAAAAAGGGCCATCGCCCGGCGGCTTGAAAATAAGGAGCTGAACAAAAGGCGTAAAGAACTGACCCTAAGCAGGGACAACTGGAAAAGCAAGTATGTGTTCCAAAAGCAACGTGTAGACCGGCTCGAGCATGAACTTGAGCTGATTAAAAAAAAACTGAACGGAATACTGGAAAAATGATTTCCGATGATTTTCGCCCCATCGGGTATGTTTATCCCCTCACGCTGATACAGTTCTGTGTCGCCTTAAAGCTCTGCTCCTCGGTCAGTTTCAGGGCGGTCAACAAAATAATTGTTTCGATGAACGTGTATTTCGACTGTAGCTTTAAAACACCTTCACACGCAACCGTATTGTTGTGGGTTAAAAAGTATGGCCTTTACCAGCTTTCCAAGGACCGCCAAAAAGCCGATGACTGGGTGGTTATTTTAGATGAGAGCGTCCAGTTTGGCCAGAACAAGCTCTTGCTTGTCTATGGGATCAGACAGTCGGAAATTGACTTCTCCAGGCCTTTGACCTTTAGTGACCTCGCCCCTTTGGTCCTTACCTCAAGGTCTTCCTGGACCGGGGAGGGTATTGCGGGTCAGCTGGAACTCCTTGAAGCGACAACCGGGAGAATCAAATATGCCGTGGCCGACCACGGAAACTCAATAAAAAAGGCCCTGAAAACGATGGGGATATACCATGTCTACGATGTTACCCACTGTATTTCCCTGATCGTGGAACATATATACAAAAATGACCCGGAGTTCAAAAGCTATACCAAACGGCTGGCCCACCTGAGGGGGACCCAGGCACTGGGTAAAATGTCACATGTGTTGCCCCCTGCCCAAAGGGCCAATGCCCGGTTTATGAACCTGAGGCCCGTATCGGACTGGGGGATTGCCGTACTGAACCTGTTGGAGAAGGCCCCCGAAACTTTAAAGCGGGAGAAACAAAACCTGGAGTGGGTGGGGGGCTATGGGGGGCTTATCCGGGAACTTGCCTTACTTAACCAGATGGTGAACGAAAGCCAGCTGATCCTCAAAACCAACGGGCTATGCTGGGAAACCGTCAATAAATGCCTAGGGATACTGCGGAAAGCCAATACGCCAAGGCTTCTTCAGTTTAAAGACGGCTTTTCAAAATACTTAAAAAAAACCATGGAAGACAGGCCCATGAAAGAACTTGGCCGCCTGCTGTGCAGCTCGGATATTATAGAGTCGGCTTTTGGAAAGTACAAAAACTATATCCACTCAAACCCAATGGTAGGCATCACCAACCTGTCGTTAAGCTTGGCGGCCTTCGCAGGTAAGCTATCCCGGGAAGAAATGAAAGACGCCTTCCAAACAATCCGGGTGGAAAATGTCAGAAACTGGACAACGGCCAGCATTGGCCAGACCACATTGTCAAAGAGATTGGCCGTACTAAAATGGGACGAAAAGAAAAACCGAAAATAGTATCATATTTTACACCCCACCCGGAAGGTTTCCAAAGGCAGCTGACTGAATGTTCCCGCAGCAAAGGATAGTTGTCCTTCATTGGGAAATTTGTATGCCAGCGATGCCCGCGGGTCCAGCCAATAGGAATCCGACAGACTGCTACGTCCTGATCGCAATCCCCCTCGAAAAATCAGTCTGCTGTTGAAATAATAATCAGCCTCCGAAAACACATTGCCCTGGTGATCCTGAAATCCTCTGGAAAGACCTTCCGATTCCAGCACTTCGCTGTAATCAAGTAGGTAATATTCCAAACCTGTTTTCAGGGAAAACCGATCTGAAAAATCCTTTACGGCAACCAGTTTATGGTGCATCAACTGGTTTCGGTTTTTCAAAACCGTACCACCCAAAACCAGATCATCCACATTGTGTGAAAAGGTAATTCCGCCATAAAAACTCCAATCCTTACCACCTGTCTGCCTGAAGGAAGTCTGAGCAAATGTATAATGGTTTTTCAGGCTGACCAGCTCACCCCTCCCTTCAGAACCGGGAACGGGTTGCCAGATTTTCATTCCCCCGGATTCGGTATGTGCATAGGCTTTGATCATGCCGCTTTTTCCCCATTTCTGCCTCAGCGATAGTTCTGCGTCCCATCCATAAGGTGTCCTTTCCCAGTCGAAGTTTTGCTTGACCAAGCCTTGATAGGGAGCAAGATCGAAGTAATTGGCAGATGCCGTAAGGCTGTTGTTTTCCCCGGCCAAGGTTTGGCTAAAACCGCCACCCAAGGACATAATGCTAAGATCCCCTTGGCTCCTCAACGGGATATCCAGGGTATTCAAGGCCAAGGCAGAGGAAAGTGCCTGACCGTATTCAGCGGAATACCCTCCGGTGCTGAAGAATGAACCTTTGAATAGGTTGGGATTGAATCGTGTGCGGGTGGGGACGTTGGACGTAGTGGAACCGAAGGCATTTCCGACCTTCAACCCGTCAATGAATATGGCCGTTTCGGATGCATCCCCGCCCCGTACAAAAAGCCTCCCGTCATTTCCTATCGTGCTTGTTCCCGGCAAAGTCTGAAAAGCGCCGATGATATCTCCCATGGCACTCGGTACCGTTACAATATCTATGGGCCGCAAAACAACTGTCTTTTTTTCATCCGAGGCTTCCATCGCTCCCGCAGAAATCTTGACAGCTGTCATTTCATTGATGGCTTCACGCAACACCGGATTGAATTCCATAATACCTTCTGAAAGGGATACCTGAATTTCCTGTGTCCTGAATCCCATGGATTGAAAAACGAGAAACTGATCACCTTTTTCTTCTGTTTCTAAAATAAAAGATCCTTCGAGATCAGAAGAAGTGCCGTCATAGAAGCCTTTTATATAAATATTGACACCGGGAACTGTAGCTCCTTTTTGGTCTGTAATGGATCCTTTCAGAATAGTCTGGGCATTGACATTTACCATTAAAAAGAAGCAGAATATCTGAAGAATTATTTTCATAGCGTTTTCTTTGATTCAAATGTCAGAGAATCAAGCCCGTCAAAAAATTAAATCTGACTGAACCGTAGGATTTTGGCGATGAAGTGTAGAATTCAGTAAAAAATTAAAAGATAAGCGATGTTAAGTTACCATGTCGGGTTTGCCTTTGGTCAAAAATTATTGAATTTTGAAGAGAAATTTGATTTACTTCAATAAACTAAAATCCAAAATGAAATATTTATTCCTTTTCTCCTGCCTTCTTATTTGCTTTACTACATTTGCCCAAAACTCCAAAACCGGAATTTTTCAAAAAAGCAGTGACATAGGAGAACCTAAAATCAAGGGCTCGGCCTCCTATGATCCAACCGATCAAAGTTATACGCTTGAAGGTAGCGGATACAATATCTGGTTTGAAAGGGATGAATTTCATTACTTGTTCAACAGTATCAAAGGTGATTTTATCATCACCGCCAATTTTGGATTTGTCGGAGAAGGGACCGATCCTCACCGAAAAGTGGGATTGATGATCCGGGAATCGGAAGACGATCGAGCTGCCCACATCAGTGCTACTTTACACGGGGATGGACTGACGGTTTTGCAGTGGCGGGAATTGCGGGGAGCATTTATGAGAGATCCTGATGATGAAATCTTTACTCCAAAAAGCGGCTACAATATTATGCAGATTGAGCGGAAAGAAGATGAATTCATCATGCGTGCAGCACATGATGGAGAACCGCTTCAACTCATCGGTTGTCATAAAATGGCCTTCGGTGATTCCGCAATGGTCGGTTTGTTTATCAATTCACATAATGAAGAAGTCTCTGAGCAGGCTAAGGTATGGAATGTCCGGATTGATCAGCCGGTAGCGGATGGGTACAATCCGGGACGTGAAGGATATTTGGGATGCAGACTGGAAACTATGGATGTTTTCACCGGAAAAAGAAAGGTGATTTTCGAAAAAGATGACCGGTTTGAAGCCCCAAACTGGATGCCTGACGGCAAAAGATTACTCTTCAACATGGATGGATCTTTATATACGATTCCTGTGGATGGGGGAGAAATCAATAAACTGAATACAGGATTTGCAGACCGGAACAACAATGACCATGGAATTTCTTTCAACGGAAAACTTCTGGCAATCAGCCACCACAGACAGGACTTAACAGGTGGGGGATCGACGGTTTATGTACTTCCACTGGAAGGAGGGGAACCCAAACAGGTCACCGAAGAAACGCCCTCCTATTGGCATGGATGGGCTCCGAACAACAAGGATGTGGTTTATGTGGGCATGAGAGGTGATAAGGGAACTTATGATATTTATAAAAAGAACATAGAAAATGGACCTGAAATAGCACTGACCGACACCAAACCCGGGGAACATGTGGATGGAAGTGAATACAGTCCCGATGGAAAATTCATTTATTACAACGGCAGTCAATCAGGCACCATGCAGATCTGGAGAATGAAGCCTGACGGATCAGGAAAAGAACAAATTACCTCTGATGAAAAAAACAATTGGTTTCCTCACATTTCTCCGGATGGAAAATGGATTGCTTACATTTCCTTCCCTGCCGATATCCCCGTAAACGATCATCCTTCTTATAAAAGGGTCGAGCTTAAATTAATGCCTTCCTCCGGTGGCGCACCGAAAGTTATCGCTTATCTCTACGGCGGACAAGGCACCATCAATGTCAATTCCTGGTCCCCAGACAGCAAATCAATTTCTTTTGTAAGTAATTCGGGAAAGTAGATTTGAGTATCAAGTATCAAGATTTTAGAACCGAGAGCAAAGAGCCAAGAGCCGAGAATCTAGAACAAAGTGACAAAGAGTAAAGAGTCAAAAATTAAGTCCGATGGATATAATATGAAAAAAACCCTGCTCTGTCAGAATGGAGCAGGGTTTTTAAATGGTCTTTGTCTTAAATCTTATGTTTCAAATTTCACATCTCAAGTCTCACATCTCACATCTAAAAACTTACTGGCCCACCAAAAACACCGCATTTGCCATAATCAGCTTCCCGGCTTCCCAGAAGGAACGGAACATCGGGTTGTCCACCATGTAAACAATTTGTCCACGGCCCTGATTTTCCACCCCATAGACCATTGATTCGGCCATTTGGGATTTGATCTTGTGACCGATATAACCAAATCTGTAATTATCCAGACTCGGAATGATGCCTACATTCACAGCCTTATCCATATAAGAATATCGGCTTCCATTGTTTTTTAAGGTATAGAATGTTCCTCCTGTTCCGAAGGACAAGGGATGGGTGGCATCCATCTTTACTTCGAAAATAGCTCCAGCAGCGGTTGTAGAGATACCCATTCTTTCACGGTCCTGATATGGCTCTATCCTTTCGGCCTTATCAATTTCATTCTGCCATTTTTCCTGGGCTTTCTTTTCCTCCTCGGTATCGAAAGTCGCCAATGCAAATCCTTCTTTATCTGCAAAGAAATTCAAGGCGCCCTCAATAGCGATCAATTTGCCTCCGGCTTTCACCCACTCCATCACTTTTTCGAAGTTTTCTTTCGAAAGATAGCTTCCGTAACTGGAGGGAAGAATGACGACGTCATAATCCCTCAAATCCAATCTCCCCAACATATCCACTTCCAAAATACTTAAGGGATAATCAAGTTCCTGCTCGAAGAAATACCAAAGCTCCCCAAAATTCAAAGAAGAAGTCCCTGAACCTCCAAGAAGTGCGACTTTCGGCGGTTGGATAGCCTTCACATCAGGCGAGCCAAAATCCTTCCCTTCGTCCACATAGGCCGAGGTGCTGCTGTTTAAAGTTATTTCAAGCTTGTTGGCAATATCCACTACTTTTTTATCAAAATCTTCCACATACTGATTTCCGTTTCTCGCGATCAATAAAGTTCCCGAAGGATAAGAATTGCCCCCGATTTCAAAAGCATATTCGGCAAATCTTACCCGCACTCCTTCGTTCAGTAGGGCTGCCAAGAATTTGGCGTGTTGGACTGCATTCCAAGGGGCGATGTACGCCAATGGAGTTCCGCTTACCGAATTCGGAGTAAATGAAGTTTCTTCAAAAGGTCTGGAAACATCCAACCGGGTTTCCAAAGCATAAGCCTGTACCCCATAAGCGTAGGGAAGAGCCCAGCTGGTAATGTCATAAGTGATGCTGTCCTGCAAAGTGGCTTCGGGTTCAAAAAGCACCTGTGTCAACACAGATTTTGGCTGATAAGCATTGACGATGATGTCTTTTTCACTGGTTGAAAAAGAGCCGGATTTTCCTGTCATATAATCAAGACCTTTTAATCCTGATCGGTTGGATGCAAAGCCATACTGGATTTTATTCTTATCCAATAGGTTAAGGAGTGCTTTTACGCGCTCGGGATTTTGGTCGGTTTTGATCACAAAGCTTTTGAATTTGCCTATTGGGTTGCTGCTGTTGGTTTGGAAATAATTCGAAAACTCTTCTGCCAATCTTATGGAATTTTCGGCAACAACCTGCACTGCCGAAATCCCGGCAGTATGCTGCTGCTCGATACGTTCCTTTAAAGTTACTGTGTCACCCAACGCATTCAGCACCCCAAGACCTGCCCGACCGGAGCCTCCTTTTTCGATGGTCATCCCGATGGCGCCGTTGTACATGGGATAGGTGTCCCCATATGCGGGATACAGCAGATCAAAACGCTCTTTGGTAAAATAAAACCAATTGTTTTCATCAAACAACCGTGCTGTATTCCGACCGTATATTTCCTGAAATTCATTTTGGAAAGCGGAAAGCTGTTCATGAAGAGGTTGCGCTGCCGGAGCAAAATAGAACGGATCATTTACACCCTGTTCGTGATAATCCACAAATAGATGTGGCATCCATTGATTATAAAGCTCCAATCGCTGCACAGTTTCCTTCTGCGTTTGCCAGGACCAATCACGGTTGAGATCCATCAGATAATGGTTGGGTCTTCCACCCGGCCATGGTTCGGAATGCTCCAAAGACTGTGGATCCGGCTGAAGCCGGCTGTTTGCCTTTTGGTTGTACCAAGTTGTATAGCGGTCTTTTCCATCAGGATTGGCACATGGATCAAGGATCAGCACCTGGTTTTGAAGCCATTCTTGTGATTCGGTATTATGGGGATCGGCAATTTGCCAGAAGGTCTTCATGGCAGCCTCTGTAGCGACAGCTTCATTGCCATGAACATTGTACTGCATCCAATTGATGGCTACTTTGGTGGTAGGACTGCCTTCCACCATACCTGTTCTCCTTAAATTATCCAGACGGATATTTTCGAGGTTGCCCATATTGTCAGAGGAGGAAACAATGGCTACAAACAGCGGTCTGTGTTCATAGGTTTCGCCATAATAAACCAGTTTAACGTTTTCCTGAGTAGCGGCCAGGTGTTCAAAATAAGCCGTAACTCGATGGTGGGGAGTAAATCTCTCCCCGAGTTTATAACCCAAAAACTCTTCCGGGCTTTTGGACTGGGCAAATGAAGTTCCTGCCAAAGCAAAGGCCAGCATCATAGTGAATATTTTTTTCATAAATGGATTTGAATGAATATAGGAAGTAAGAAAGCCAATGGGTGAAATTAAAACTGAAATTTTAAAATATCCTTTTATTTGTATAAATGGTTTAATAAAGGAAAGGGATTATTCATAATAATTTGATTTTGTTAGGCATTTAACATGAAAAAAAGTAAATCTTATTCTAAAGAACGAACTCAACCTCAGCAAGCTCTTTTCCAATTCGACGTACACCTTCCAGAATTTTTTTAAGCTGGTTGGGAGAAGGTTTTTTGGTTCCATTGATGTTATTGGGACAATAAACTTTGATTCATTCCAATTCTTTCGGACAAAGCTTTTACATTGATTATTTTATAGTATTTAAAAAAACTCTCAAGATCATATTCATATTTGATTGGTTTGATTAGGGTGTTTCATAATGATATGGCTCCCTGACTGACGAATTTCAAACCAGCCATCCTTTTTCAAGAATCCTCAAAAGCTCACTGGTCTTCATACATAAAAGTACTAATATTATTTTTATCAAAAGAGGAAAAGCCAATCATGAAGGGACAACTTTAAAAGTATAAGCCATATATTGTTTGCTAACCGGATATCAACATGATTCTAAACAGTTCAAACTTCAATAATTAAAACAAAAGAAGTACAGACCTATTTTCATGACCTAATGACACATGGTATCAAATTTTGTTAATCCGTAAATGCGGACACACAAATTTTTTCTCATTTTATTTAAAAGTTACGAAAAGAACAGTCGACGCTATTTTATGGATTGAAAGCATTGCTATCTCCCGTTATTTAAGAGATATTTGTCTTAACTTCTAATTTAATTTAAACTACAGGAAAAGTATTATCCCATGGAAACCGGAAGGCAAATCCTCTTTTATTTAATAATATTCCTAAGTGCTGTTCTGGCTGTAATAAGTTCACTTTCTTTAATTTCTGACCTCTCTTCCTGGTATTCTAAAATAATGGATTTTCCCAGGCTGCAATATTTGGTACTGGGAATAGTATTTTTAATTCTATTTGTCCTGTTGAACAGGAAGTGGAATTTCCCTTCCCTATTTCTCCTGTTGGGGCTTATTTCTGTAATTATTATCCAGGGAAACTTTATCTATCCTTACCTCTTAGGAGAAAAATCTGTTCCAGATCATGAGGGAGGGTTAATGGAGAAGGAAAACACAATTGATATAATTATAGCAAATGTCCTTTTAACCAACCGGGAATCTACAGCCTTTTTAAAAATTGTAGAACAGCGGGATCCCGACATCCTGCTCGCAATGGAAGTAGATAATTGGTGGACCTCAGAATTACAGGTTTTAAAGGATAGATATCCATATTATCTGGAATATCCACTGGACAACGCCTATGGCATGGCTTTATATTCCAAATTGCCAATGGAAAACAAGGAAATTAAATTCTTTAAGCATGAAGATGTGCCATCCTTTCACGCACAAATGCTGTTGCCCTCCGGCAAGTCCTTCACCTTTCATGGGGTTCACCCCGTTGCCCCTGTTCCCAGCAATAAATATCCCGATAATGTAGGTGAGGAGGAAACAGCATTGTTAAAGATAGGAGAGTTAGTGGCCGAAGATCCCTTACCAACAATTGTTGCAGGTGATTTCAATGATGTTTCCTGGTCTTATACTTCCAGGATCTTTGGGGAAAGCGGAAATCTTAAAAACGTCAGGATTGGTCGTGGATTGTACAATTCATTTGATGCCAATTCTCTCATTATGCGCTGGCCATTAGATCATTTTTTTGTTACAGGGGAATTTGCTCTTGTGGAACTAGAGCGGCTTTCCAAATTCGGGTCAGATCACTTTCCCATGTATGCCCGATTTGTACTAGAACCCTGATTTGCTAATCACCGTAAGGGCTATTACATGAAGCTTTCTGTTTCTGAGGCTTTCTTAAGCAAATCATTAAGATAACTCTATTTTTTGTCTATGAAAATCTTAAACCTACACCACTATTTGCAGCAGTTCACTATAACTATCCTTTAAAATACTGACTTTAAGCTAATTAAATTTTAGTAAAGTGGGATCTAGGGGATTCGAACCCATGACCTCTGCTCTGTCAAAGCAGCGCTCTAAACCAACTGAGCTAAGATCCCATTAATAAGCTGCTAAATTGGCGAAAGCACAGGGAATTTCCAAAATAGATAAGCTTCAAATTCAAATTACCGGACATCAAAACCATAATGCACTAATTGCTTTTTTGCCAAACAAAAACCCCCATCGCTCTCTGATCATGGACCAATACACTTTTAGGGGCTTCGAGATAGGTGAGCTGATGTCTTTTCATAATATCTTCCAGTAGCCCACCGGTCAACAAAAACCTTTTACTGCCATCGGGAAGGTCAAACAGGCCATCTCCCAGCTCCTTGGAGAGCTCCTGAATTCCTCCAAAACCCGTACACATCCGCAAAAAGCAGATTCCTCCCGGCTTTAGCACCCGCATCATTTCTCCAAACATCCTGTTAAAATGGGCTTCATCGGATGCAAAATGTAGCACAGCGGAACTGATAACTGCATCAAAGGCTTCGGCATGAAAAGGCATGTCCTCTACCAATGCTCTCTGAAACCGGTGAATATCATAATCCTTTCGGATGGTTTGGGCATAAATCCGGGCCATCTGAGCGGCAATGGGATTGCTGTCGACACCAAAAACAGAAAATCCCTCATTCAAAAAATAAATGCAGTTTCGGCCTTCTCCACAACCTGCATCCAGAATTTTCATTTCTTTCCCAAACCGACCCTTTAGAATCTGGTCCAACAGGTAAATATCAATGTTACCCAAAAGGGAGTTTAAATTTTTAATTTCCATTTTCCGATTTATCCAACGCTTATTTATTTTTGTTTTCTAAGTAAATCAAGCCTAGAGGTTACACACACCAAGGCTTCGCCACTGGAAAGGACTCAAAGAAACAGTTTTTTCACTCATAATTTAAAAATGCTTATAAAAGGTTAAATTAGTGCTCAAATTTAAAATACAAAAATAGACAATCATGAGCCAATTCAAGCCATTTCATTTAGCTTTCCCGATCAGGGACATTGACGAAACCAGAAAATTCTACGGGGATCTGTTGGGTTGTGATATCGGCAGGAGCACGGACAAGTGGATAGATTTTAATTTCTTCGGTCATCAGCTTTCTGCACATATCAAACCTGAGGAGCTCAATCTTGTAAGTGCAAATGAGGTGGATGGAAAAAACGTACCTGTCCGCCATTTTGGGGCAATCCTTCCCTGGGAGGAATGGCATGAACTTGCGGACAAACTCAAATCACAGGGAATTGAATTTGTCATCGAGCCTTATATCAGGTTTAAAGGGGAAGTTGGAGAACAGGCCACCATGTTCTTTCTGGATCCCTGCGGGAATGCATTGGAGTTCAAGTCCTTTCAGGATGATAGTCAGATTTTTGCGAAATAATAAGAAACCAATATATAAATACGAAATACTGCCAGCAGCATAACTGTTTCAAAACAATTAAATTCCTTTTGTGAATCCACTTTACCTACCATCAAAAATCAACCGGACAATCTTCCATGGGGAAAAGAAATATCTTTTCTTCAGCGGGACAGCTTATTTGGGTATGGGTGGGGTAGAGAAATTTGAAAATGCCGTGATCCAAGGCATCCAAAAATACGGCCTTAACCATGGTCTCAGCAGGATAAATAATGTCCGGTTGCAGGTTTATGATCACTTTGAAA
Organism: Rhodonellum sp.; assembly: GCA_041748555.1. Lineage (GTDB taxonomy): Bacteria > Bacteroidota > Bacteroidia > Cytophagales > Cyclobacteriaceae > Rhodonellum. The sequence goes on along the minus strand of JBGTDA010000048.1, from coordinate 88,198 downwards.
GATTTTTTGCGGAGCAGGCTGAGGCTGATAAAGCACTGGTCTATAGCAGTGGCTATTTGGCAGGATACGCAGCGGTGACACATTTTAAAAAAGAGGCTGACCATATTTTTGTTGCACCTGATACCCATCCCGCTGTGCTTCCGGATGAACTTGTTCCTGATCCGTTACAGACTTTTGGAAATTGGGCCGATGAATGTCTCAAATTATGTTCTTCATTGCCATCCCAAAAAATCTTGTTTCTGGCAAATGCAGTCGATCCCCTAAAGCCTGTAATCCATAGTTTTGATTGGATGAAAGCGCTACCCGGTAAGCATGAATATACGCTGCTGGTGGATGAAAGCCATGCTTTTGGAGTTTTGGGGAAAGGTGTATTCGGAACATATGGCCAGTGGAAAAATCCCTCGGTTAATCTGGTGGTTTCAGGTTCTTTGGGAAAAGCAGTGGGGATTCCTGCTGGAATTATACTGGGAAGCCAAAAATCTTTGCAGCCTTTGGAACAACATAAAATTTTCAGATCATCTTCCCCTCCTGCCCCGGGATACCTAGAGGCATTTTTGATTTGCCAGCACCTATATCAAACACAGATTGAAAAACTCAAACAAAACCTCGGCTATTTTTCGGGCCTGATAGAAGATTTAGAATTACTAAATGGTGATGAGCGGTATCCTGTATTCACGTTCCAGGATACCATTCCCATAAACATTCTTGAGGAAAAAGGAATCATTATTTCTTCTTTTTCATATCCCACGGCAAAAGATCCCGCAGTAAACAGAATTATTGTGTCAGCACATCATGAAAAAGCGGATTTATGGGAGCTTGCTAAATTGTTGAAAAAAATGGGTAAACCGGATTGACCGGTTTTACTTTTCATTCATAAACTGGTCTATTTCTTTTAATGTCACCCGGTTTTCATAATAAGCCCTACCAAAAACCACAGCGTTCAATCCCATGTCCCTTAATCTTCGAAAATCATCGATACTTCTTACCCCTCCACTAGCGGCAAGTGCAATTTTAGGAAAACGTTTGAGAATTTCCTGATACAAGTCAAAGTTTGGTCCCTCCAACACTCCGTCTCTTGTCACATCGGAACATTTTACATACTTCAGGCCTTTTTCAAAAAAATTTTCAATATGATCAAACAGGTCAATTTCGGTTTTCTTTAACCAGCCCCGAATCTTGATTTTATGATCGGCAGGATTGGTATCTGCTGCCAGATTTATTTTTTCCCTTCCATAGGATACCAACCATTGCGTGAATCTATCCGGAAATTTTGCTGCAACAGATGCGGCAGTAATTGTCTTTGCCCCGTGTTCAAAAGCTTTAATAACATCTCCATCAGTGGAAACTCCACCGGTAAAGTCAATAAGTAGGTTGGTATATCCTGCAATTATTTCCAAAATGTGATAATTTTTAGGCTCCCCTCGTCGGGCACCGTCCAGGTCAACAAGATGCAGTCGTTTCATTCCGTGATCTTCAAAGGCCTGGGCTATTTCCAAGGGATTATTGGAAATAACTTCTTCAGTAGCAAAGTCTCCTCTTTGTAAACGGACGCATTTCCCGTTGATCAGCCATATAGAAGGAATGATTTCAAACATAATGTAACATTCAAGTGGTTATTATAATGTTCAATCCCATTTAAGATTTGATGTGTTGGGATCCTGAAAACTTAAATAATGAAAGACTAAATATAATACATCAGGACTTTATTGGCACCGTAATCCTAAAATGTTTGTTTGAACGGACTGAAAATAAACCTGAATAGGTATTAAAAGACTATTCAGTAGATAAGTTTTCCGATCTTCCCATCGGGACCGGAAGCCCATATACTTGTTTTGGTTTTATCAAGATTAACTGCATGAAACGGTTCTTCGGAAAATCTTTCCCAATGTTTTCCACCGTCTTTTGAATAATCATTGCCGTTTGTTCCTACAGAAATAAGCCAGTGAAGCCGGGAAAAATAGGAAACTCCCGATCGGTAACCTGAAGGATGCTGTCCCCCGCTGTTATTCCAGGTAATGCCACCATCCGCCGAAAGTACAAAATTCTGCTCCCCGAGATCCGGCTGAAGATAATCTCCACCAACACCGACAATGTTACTATCATCCCAATCTTACTATGGAAAAAATTCCCTGCGAAGCTACTCCCTGCGCAATCGGTGTAGGTGAAGTTTCCCAATGCAGACCGGAATCCGAAGATCTAAAAATCCGACTTGAGCTTCCACCAGATGCAAACCAAATATGCGTTTTGTCAACACAAATGGAAGAGCCACTTGCGGCAAAAACAGCTTCTCCTTCGTTTGCTTTTGGACTTGTTTCCAAAATAGTCCAGGTTTCTCCTTGGTTGGAAGTTTTTAATATCATCCATTTACCGTTGACGGGATCGCCGATAACATATCCTTTCCTGTCTTCATAAAAAGCCATTCCATCATAAAAATCCATTGTGGTTCCGTGGAATTTCTTATTCCAGGTTTAGCCCCCATCGGTTGTTTTATAGATCACGGCAGGCTGCCCGGAGGACATTGCTATTGCTGTGGAAGCATCAAATGCCTCAATATCCCTAAAATCCACCGAGTCCAGCCCATCAATAATACCTGAAGTCCAGGTTTTACCACTATCGACTGTGCGCATCCATACACCTCCGGATCCACTTGCCCAGGCAATTTCAGTTGTAACGGGAGACAATCCCCTCAAAGAAGCCTTGGTGGGAGTCTTCAGAATCTCCCACCCTTTAGGGCTATCTATAACAATCCGCTTTTCGACGGTTTCACAACCAAAAACTCCGACTGCCCCCAGCAAGAGGATGACAAGGGTTTTTATTTTCATTTATTTGAATTGATCGGCTTTTCTATATGCTTCAATCAAAGCTAATTCACCTTCCTTGCCGGGCTTTGCATTTCCATGTTCCATACCGGCCACACCATCAAAACCTTTTTCATCCAAATATTTAAATACATTCAGGTAGTTGATCTCTCCGGTTCCGGGTTCCTTTCTTCCCGGATTGTCGCCTATCTGAAAATAAGCAATCTCATCCCAGCATGCTTCCATGTTCGGAATCAGATTTCCTTCATTACGCTGCATGTGATATGCATCATAAAGTATTTTACACGAAGGACTATCCACTGCCTTACAGATAGAATAGCTCTGATCCGAAAATCGCAGAAACAAATCCGGGTTGTCACTCAAAGGCTCCAATACCATGACAAGTCCATGGGGTTCGAGAACTTCGGCTCCTCTTTTCAATGCCTCAATCACATTTCCCGTTTGAATGCCCATGGGCAATTTTCTTTCAAAATACCCGGGGACCACCGTTGCCCATTTGGCATTAACTCTTTTAGCTGTCTCCACAGATCTTTTGCAGACATCTACAAATGTGTCCACAAACTCCTGCTTCCCTGTGGTCAGGGATGTTTTCCAATTGTCCCCGGCATCAATGACAAAAACACCCATCCGCATTCCTGATTGCTCCAGGGTTTTACCGATTTTGTTTTGGTCCTCAACCGATCTTCCCAATAAGCCGTTATCCTCCAATGACCTGAATCCCTGATCGGCCATAAATTTTAACTGGTCAACTAAATCGTCTCCGGCATGGGCTTTAAACATCCCAAAATGTGGGGCATAATCAAGATTAAAAGTTTCGGCTTTTGATTTTACAGCTCCAAATGCAGGCATAAACCCAGTCCCGGCTACTGTCGAGACAAGGCTACCCAAACCCACATTTCTAATGAATTTCCTTCTTTCCATATTAAATAACATTGGTTTTACCGGGAACCGCATGTGGATAATAACCGTCCTCATTTGGTAAAACCTTCGGCATAGCATCCCAAGCCAGCTTTTCAGGCATTAAACTGAGATTGGAATTTAAGGCTTCGTCCCAGGTTACCACTTTTCCGGAGTAAGTGGCATTTCTTCCCAGAATTGCCGTCATAGTACTTTTTGCCCCGTTTTCTGCATCCGCAAATTTATATTCTCCATCTACAATGGCTTTGAAAAGCTCATCGTGCTCCACCTGATAAGGATTGGGATTGTTTTCGCGGTCATGATTGTACAATTCTTTGCCGCTTCTGTCCGTGATGATTCCATGATTTCCAGCACTTAAAAACACTTTTCCATTGGTGCCTTGGAAGGATTCATCGACACGGTTGTGGGCTCCCGGAAAATGCCTGCACTCACTGAAAATGCTTGTCCCATCTTCATAAGTAAAAGTGGTACTGTGATGATCAAAAATCTCACCGTGCTCTTTGCCTGTTCTGACCATCCGCCCTCCGGTGCCCTCTGCTTTTACGGGATACCCGCCTTTTACCCAGTTGGCCACATCGATATTGTGGACATGTTGTTCATTGATATGATCACCACATAGCCAGTTGAAATAATACCAGTTTCGCATTTGGTATTCCATTTCCGTCTGACCCTCTTCACGTGGTTTTACCCATACACCTCCATCATTCCAATAGACCTGACCTCCGATAATTTCGCCGATTGCGCCATCATTGATCCTATTGATTGTTTCTGTATAATTATTTTGATAATGCCTTTGCAAACCAACGACTACGTTGAGCTTTTTCTTTTTTGCTTCCTCTGCGGCAGCAAGGACTTTCCGGATACCCACTGCATCTGTGGCAACAGGTTTCTCCATAAAAATCTGCTTACCTTGCTTCACGGCTTCTTCAAAATGATCAGGACGGAAACCGGGAGGGGACGCCAGTATAACAACATCCGCAAGTTTGATGGCTTCTTTATATCCTTCAAACCCGACAAATTTGCGGTCTTCTGATACATCTATTTTTTCTTTCCCATACTTCTTTAACATAGGTTCATAGCTTTTGTCAATCCTGTCCCGGAAAGCATCTGCCATAGCAACAAGTCTGATATTGTGGCCTGTTTCCAAAGCCTGGAAAACAGCGCCTGTGCCTCGGCCTCCACATCCTATGACGGCTAATTTTATCTCATCGCTTCCTGCTGCATATGCGCCAGGCATGGAAAACGGCTGCATCATCAATCCCCCCGTCACTAAAGCGGAGGTTTTGAGGAAGTCTCTTCTGGGGTTGTTTTTACGGTTATTCATGTGTTTATGGTTAAATATTTAATAGTCATCTATCGGGGGTTCATTGTAATATTCATTGATTTTTTCAGGACTTGGCGGGTTCAGCGGTCTTACCAGCCTCAGCCCAAGAAACGGTGCTTCAGGAAACCACCACTGACTTTTGGGGATCTGTGGGTCAATTCTTTTCCACTCGGGAGTGGAAGAAAATCTTTTGGTTGGCCGCAGGTCCTCAGCACCGCTTTTATAACTCCCTCCTCGTATTGCTCCCGGGTAAAGTTCACTTACGGGAACCTTAGGATCTGAAATGCTTTTACCTGATCTGTTTTTATAAGATTCACTCGCATATTGGTCTGAGGTCCATTCCATTACATTCCCTAATATATCAAATAATTCCCAAGGATTCGGTTTTTTTCTTCCGACTTCATGGGTTTCCCCACCACTGTTTTTATCATACCAGGCATATTCATCCAATAATTCCTGATCGGAACCAAAAAAGTAGGTTTCTTTAGATCCTGCTTTGCTGGCATATTCCCATTCTGCTTCAGTCGGTAATCTATAGAAAATGCCTGTCTTCAAATACAACCATTTACAAAACTGAATAGCGCCGTATTGAGTCATTCCGATTGCAGGTTTATTTTCTTTTCCCATGCCAAAAGTCATATCCAAATAGGGAATGCTGGGGCGGCTTAATCCATCTACAGTTGCAGGAAGTGGCTTTTCGGCTATGGCCTCTTCATAATTTTTGTCCAGAAACATTTCAAAAATATCCCAGGTCACCTCGTGTGTCCCCATCCAAAACGGAGAAATTTCCACCTCATGCACAGGCTTTTCATCTTCCGAACCTTCCTCGCTCCCCATCATAAAGGTCCCTCCCGGAATTGGAGCCATGTCAAAGGATACATCAGAATCGGGGATATTTTGGGTGTATTTTTCAAAATCATCATTCAGATTCGGTCCGAATGACCATAATCCAAGAAGAATCAACATGAAACAAATACCTGAAATTTTAATGTTGGTCATTCTTAATGTGTATTTTATCTCCAATTTAAAAATTCTTTCTTATTGATTAACCTGTTTTTTTAGAACCGGAGCAAACAGCTTTTGTATGGTCCACTCACCGACTTTTTTTCCCTGAACCTGTCCTTCTGTAATGCCATCGCGGTAATGGATACCGCCGTAAAGTCTTGAAATTGCAGCTTCATCTGCTGCTTGAGCAAATGATTCGAATTTTCTGGCCTCCAATCCATATTTCACTTCCACCGTATCGGTGTACGCAAAATTATCCCCAAAATAATGAGTAAGCACAACCGAAGCAGCGGTTGACGCCACCGAATGGCCGCTCAGATATTCCGGAAAAGGTGGCGTTTGGAGTATCGGGATGTAGTTTGGGTCAATATATTTCCGGATAGCCGTTTCGGGCCGTATCCGGTTACTTCGGTACTTTTCATCCCAACAAACCATAAATGCATCATGTAAAGTCAAGGCGAGCACAGTATTGATTTCGAGGGCTTTTTCAAATTCAGTTTCGGTATTTTCACAGGCAATATTGGCAATTCCCATCCAGTGTGCACCCGGAGAGATTTTCTTGAGCCCGATCATCAGATGGCCTTTGTCCTCAAGCGCAAATGGATTGCAATCCCAGAAAGACGCAATGATTTTTTTGTCTTCCGTCAATTCCTGATTATAAACCTCCTCCAAAAGGTGGAAGAATTCCGAATCTTTATCTGAAGAAAAGGTAACCGGTGGATTTGGAACAAACTGCGTAGCGGTATCCAGAAAAAAAGGACGCAGGGTATGAAAATAGGGTTCGACAGGAGGGAAATATCCCGGAGGCGTTGGATACCAGCTTCCTTCCTCTTTTAAGGGTGAATATCGAGCCAGGCTTGTAGTTTGATTATATCTGTCTTTGGCTGCAAATCCCAGAATCCGGGTGCTTACCGATTTTCCATATTCTTGTGCGCGGCCGACTTCCTCTTCGGAATAGCCATTTGAAAAACATTTGTCAGCAAAATCTTTGAGATGCTTTTCATGCTCAAAGCCCGACGGCTGCATTTGCATGGCTGTATAGTACATGGCAAAGATGGCGCTGATGTTTTTGTTGACTTCATCTGATGCCGGGGTTAATTCAACGCTTTCGGAGTAGCCATTGATTTTTTCCAGAAGGTTTTGAAAATCAGGATTATCATCCCGAAGTGATTCCATTCCGGCAAGGCTGGTATAAGCATAAAACCGTGCTGCCAATGGCGGATTTGTCACATCATGAACCATGATATCGGTCACATGCTCCATTACTTTAGCAATTTCCTGAGCCGATACAGGTTCAGGCGATTTTGCAGGAGTACAGGATTTTGCTCCCGCCATAACTACCATCAATCCCAAAAAGAGGATGATTTTATTTTGCCGATTTTTGGATAAGATTCCTGATTTTTTATTCCTGTAATTCATATACCTTCAAGCCTTTTCCAACCACATTAAACAAGAACCTGTCATTTTCGATCTGCAATATGTTTCTGGTATCCCCTTTTAAACTCAATCCGGATCTGTGCTGGGGAATGTATTGGAATTCTCCCTGATTATCCACTCTAAATACCATTCCGTAATTCGCATCAATTTTACCTAAACGAAGCCGTCCTGTTTCAGAATTTCCTGCCAGAATCAACAGAATTTCCCCTGATGTTAGGGATTTCATAATTTCAATACTGTGTACCGGCGCAAATTGTGCCTCCGGAGGCAGTTTTTTTAATTTAAACTTTCCCTCATTTTCCATTACAAAAACAGATGACTCCAAAGTGATAGCCTCCAAATGTTCTGCATCTTTTAATTCCTCGGGAGAAAATACATCTTCCAAGCCCGCTCCTGCATAACTTTCATAGTTGGAAAATTTTGCCCTTTTGTTCGTAAACTGCTCCAGGAGTTCATCTCTGGTTAAATAGGGATATCTTTTTCCTTGGATATAAAAAGTAAGAATAGGGTCTACTGAACCATTGTTGTCAAAATCCTTATAATACAGTTCGGCAGGTTCCTCAGCACTTGCTTTTACCTGACTGTTCAAACCATAATTTCCAACAATCAGATCAGGCTTACCATCTCCATTGATGTCTTTAGAAACTATTGTATTCCACCAACCTGTAAATTCCTTGTCAAAATAGTTTCTAGTCTCATTGTTCAAAGCTGTACCGGAATTCATAAAAACCGATACGGGCATCCATTCACCTACGACTACCAAATCCTCCAAACCGTCCCCGTTTAAATCTGTCCAAACTGCATCCGTAACCATTCCCAAGTCAGCAAGTTCTTTGGAAAAAGAGTAAGTCCTATCGGTAAAATTCCCCTGACCATCATTGACAAGTATATAGCTTTCAGAGGTTTCGGGATAATAACCCGGCTTGATTCTTCCTCCAACAAACAAATCAAGATCGCCATCGCCGTCAATATCCGTAGCTTTAACACATGAAGTACTGCTCAACATCTTTGGAAGATTTTCTGTGGAAACTGTAAAACCACCTTTACCATCATTCAGATACAATCTATCTTGCAAAAGCGGATCTTCGGGTAAAAAGTTTCCATAACCGCCACTTGTGATGTAAAGATCCGGATGACCGTCTCCATCCGCATCAAAAAACAATGCCTCAGTATCTTCTGAACCTTTGGAATCTTCAAAAAGATAGGATTGATGATGGGCTTTGAATGAGCCGTTTTTGTTACCCAAAAATAGCTTTCCGGAAAACCCCGCCAACCCACCAACATAAAGATCCTCGATTCCGTCTCCATTTATATCCCCCTTAGAGAGAGCGGCCTTGGATCCCGATATCGGATTGGTCATCAAAGCCTGCCTTTTGAAATCATTGAAAGTAGATCTGGAAGGAATCTGATGCGGAAATGATGCTTCCTTGAATAGTTTAGGTGGGTTATTTACTATTGATGAAGAGGTAATCTTGGCGTCATCTTCTTTCAAAATCAATAACTGATTTGCCTCAACATTTTCGATTTTTTGCTCCTTTCCGCTCAGCCATTCTATTCTTAAGGAATCAATATTTTTTATTTCACCCAAACCAAAATGAATCACGGGAGAAACGCTGGATTGATACCCTCTTGTAGGCATCTGTTCCTGCAGCTGGATTTTCCCGCCGGAATGAATGGTGATCTGCGCTCCCAGTCCGAATCTGTTATTCCCTTCCCCTTCTAATCCCACTTTCAGGTATCGATTAGTATTTTCCTGATCCGATTTGTTTTCAAAAATGGAAGCCACCTGATTCACATTGTTGACAATCAGATCCAGATCTCCGTCGTTGTCCAGATCAGCGTAGGCAGCTCCGTTGCTGTTTGAGATATGATCCAATCCCCATGAGGAAGTCTGATTTGAAAAAGTAAGGTTACCGTTATTCTTAAAAAGGTAATTACCTATGTCCGAAGCAGGAATTTTTCCCACAAGTTCAAGGATGTTTTGTCTTTTTAGATTTCCCTGATGCGTCTGTACATAGTCTCCCATGTACTTTAGAAAATCAAGATTGGTATAATCCCGCTGGTACCCGTTGGTGACATACAAATCTTTCCATCCGTCATTGTCAAAATCAGCAAATAATGCTGACCAACTCCAATCAGTATTGGAAATATTAGCCAGCTGACCAATTTCACTGTAGGTTCCGTCTCCATTGTTGAGATGCAGCATATTTCTCATATACTGATGATGAAATCCTACATCCACCATAAAATCGAATTTCTCATAATTGTCCGGAGCCATCAAAAGTTTTTGTCTTTTGTTGTCCTCGGGCAGCATATCCAAACTATAAATATCTATCAATCCGTCATTGTTGATATCGGCAAGATCACTGCCCATAGAAAACTGGGAAATATGACCGAGTGCTTGCTGACTTTGATCGGTGAATGTTCCGTCCCTATTATTGATATATAAAAAATCAGGAGCAGTATAATCATTGCTTACATAGATATCCGGCCATCCGTCTTCATTGAGATCTGCCACGCCGACTCCCAATCCATATGAAAGTGCAGAATTCTGAATTCCGGCGGATTTGGTGACTTCCACAAATTTCCCGTCGTCATTTCTAAATAGCTGGGAACCTGCCGGATCTTCATAACGAAGGATTTCAGCAGTACTGGAATGATCCAGAACGGGCAAGGATTTGGGATTGTGATTGAGTAAAAACATGTCAAGGTCCCCATCTTTATCCATATCAAAAAATATGGCCTGCGTGGAAAAAGATTCGCTGTTCAGTCCGTATTGTTCGGCTTGTTCTTCAAAAACAGGAAGACCCGTTTGATCGGAACCCTGATTGATAAAAAGCTGATTCTGCCTTTTTTCCGGAGGCAGATTTCCGGAATAACAAACATAAATATCCAAAAGTCCGTCCCCGTTGACATCAGCCATGGTCACGCCTGTTGCCCAGGGGCCCGATCTTCCTGCAACACGTGCAGTCATGGTAATATCCTCGAATTTCAGATCACCTTTATTGAGATATAGCTTATTGGGAACCATATTCCCTGTAAAATAAATATCATCCAATCCATCTCCGTCCAGATCTCCTATGGCGATTCCTCCTCCATTATAAAAATATTCATATACCAATACATTGGTATTCAAACCTTCGGTTAAAGTGTTGGAAAATCCAATTCCTGTTGCCTCAGGCGCAAGCAGTTCAAAAAGCGGAATTATATGATCTTGATCAGGATTATTTCCTTCGTTTGATGCGGGACCTTTACAGGATAGAAGAAGCTGGAATACCAAGACCGGAAATATGGCAAGGGGAAATTTAAGCATGAAGCAATTTAATATACCTGCTTGGCAGAAAGAAGCAACTTAGCCTAAATCATGCAATTTAAGCTAAGCTGCCGGAAATTATTTATAATAGAACGGGATTATTTATTCATATCCCGGGTTTTGGATCAGTTCTGCATTCCTGTTCATCTCATCAAAATGAATCGGCATCCAGTACTGCTTATCCAGCCACAACCTGTTTTCTTTACCCGGGTCAATTTCGAATACAGAATAGGTATAATTATAGACAGTTGGATCATATCTATAAATAGAAACACTCTCGCCGGGTTTCAAAGTACCTCTGACCTGGATACCGTTGGCTTGCCTGCCCAAAGTCTCCGATGCGATCATCCATCTTCTGACATCGTAGTAGCGTTGCTCTTCAAAAGACATTTCAACTCTTCTTTCGTTAATATAGGCTTCTTTTAGGGCTTCACCGGATGCTGTGATGGCAGGCATACCCGCTCTGAATCGGATCTTATTCAGCCATGACCGCGCTTCTTCTTCCTGACCGACTTCTATGGAGGCTTCCACATAATTGAGTACTACCTCAGTCACACGAAGAGCAGGCCAAGGAATTTCCTGCCAGGTGTTCTGATCAACAAAAGTTGGATCAGGCTCCACAAATTTTCTCACATAATAGCCTGTATAGCTTCCGTTCCAGTCCTCTATCGGACTGTTACGGGTATCCAAACCAAAGTGAGTAACTTTTTCACCCGCACTGTTTACAACTTCATACGTTCCTGTCTGGATTTGTCCCAGAGGATCACGAGCCTGATTGGCAGGTGATCTTGGTTTCCATGGAGCACCTTCATACAAGAATGTCGCATAAAATCGTGGATCTCTATCCTCATATGGCGCACTTGCATGTTCAGGATTACTCCAGTCAAATTCCGATCCGTCCATCATTTGATAATCATCGATAAGCAATTGAACAGGAGTATTACCAGCCCAGTTGTTATAACCGTTGGGTCCGTTGAACAAACCTTGTCTACCTCCCCATTCAGGTTTTGAGCTTAAATAATAACGACCGAAAATCATCTCATTTTCTCCTCCGTTTCTGGAAAGGGAATTGTTTATATAGATGGTTTTGGCAGTTTCAGGATCAACCGGTTCAGAGTGATTCAATTCATTTCCGGACATTATTGCCAAGGCTTCTGAAGCAGCATTTTGTGCTTTTTGCCATCTTTCCATTTGGTTGCCACTGACATATCCAATAAGCTCCGGATGGGCATATCCTGCAATTACAGAAGAATTTGCAGAAGCTGTAGGAATATCATGAAGGTCACTGGCCGCATATAATAACACTCTGGATTTCAAGGCCAAAGCCGCTTCCTTGTTGGCCCTTCCCCTTATCAGGTTGTGACCTTCCAGTAGTTGGGCTGCATTATCCAAATCACTTATGATAAAATTAACACATTCTTCAAAGGTGTTTCTTGGCACTTCATAAGTGTCCTCACCTAAAAAATTGGTTCTATTGGATATAGGAAAACCTCCATAATTTCTCAATAACTGATGAGAAAAATAAGCCCTCATAAAAGTAGCTTCACCCAATAATCGATCTGCAATTCCACTTGTGTTTTCAAATTGTGGATCTGTTAGGTTTTCAATGGCAATATTTGTGGATCTAAGTCTGTTGAACATATTGTTCCAAGACCTTGAAGCATCTATCCATCCAGGGTTTTGGGGATTGGATCTTGCTTCTGTGACCGTGTTAATGTTTCGTCCAGGATGAGTGAATATCGCTTCATCTGTAAGAGAAGCGAGTGCTTGCTCATTAAAGCCTCCCCAAACCAATCCGCCATAAATATCGGTAACAAATGCTTCCGCTAGTCCCGGATCAGACCATACCAATGATTCAGATACCTCACCTAATGGCTGAGTGTCCAAGAAATCGTCGTTGCAGCTCCACATTGTGAGTCCCACAAAGGCTGCCAGTACGTAAATTGATTTATATTTTATCATGTTTTTAATTCTCTAATATTTAAAATGTCACAGAAAATCCTCCGTTGATAACCCTGGCCTGTGGATAGTACTGGCCTGTGGAAGCATCGGATTCCGGATCGTAAATCCCCAATTTATCCCATGTCAACAAATTCAAACCATTGACATAAAACCTTACATTATTGATTCCTACTTTTTGACCGATTTGAACCGGCAAGTTATATCCGATTTCAAGGTTTTTTAACCTTACATAATCAGAATTTCTGTACCAGTAAGTATTGTTGGAGGAAAAATACTGATCACTTCTGTTTGCAATCCTTGGATCCACACTGCTTGGGTTTTCCACGGTCCATCTGTTTTCATAGAATTCAGAAAGATAGTTACCAATGTTTCCTGACTCGCCAGCACTTACAAATGTAACTGCCCCTGCAGCACCTTGGAAAAGAATTGACATATCAAAGTTTCTGAAGTTAGCAGTGAAATTCAAACCTCCCTGGAATCTCGGGATGTTGTTCCTGTCTAATCTGACCTGGTCAGTTGGAGTAATGGCACCGTCTCCGTCAACATCCTGGAACTTCATATCACCTGGTCTCAACTCGTTTGTAATTGCGGAGTAATCCAATGTGGTTCGGTCGATATCGGCCTGATCTCTGAATACACCATCATAGATATAAATCGGTCCCGGAGCTCCAATTGGTCTACCGGTTGATCTTTGCCATTCTTCTGCTCCAGGAGGCTCATCCCAGAAAAGAATCCGGTTCTTTGCATATCCACCGTTTACACTCAAGCTATAATTGAATTCACCCTTTCGGCCTCTTACTCCTAACAACACATCAAAACCTTTGTTTTCTACTTCACCTATATTTTCAGCCGGTAATAAAGATGCCAATCCTGTACTTTCGGGAACAGAGGCATCTTTTCTCCAAAGGATGTTCGTTCTTTTGTTATAAAATGCATCCAATTCGAAGAAAAGCTTACCCTGAAGTAATTGCCCTTCAATACCGATGTTGCTGTTATTGGCCACTTCCCAGGTAATTGCATTGTTAGGAACCCTTGTTTCATAAAGTGTCTTCACTTCAGTACCTTCTAAAATATGGCTTCTGAAACCATAAGTAGAAAGGAACTGGTATTCCTGCAAACTGCCACTATAGAAAATCTGGTCATTCCCCATCTGTCCCCAAGATCCACGGATCTTGAAGAAGTCAAATGCAGGAAGAGAGTTTTTCCAGAACGATTCTTCAGAAACCACCCATCCTAGCATGATTCCCGGGAAAAATCCATATCGGGTTGCTTCAGGGAAAATATAGGAAGCATCATATCTCCATAAGAATTCAGCAAGATATTTTTCCTGATAGTTATAGCCAACCCTACCGAAATAATTCAGTCGGGCTCTTTCAAATGCTCCGCCACTGTTATCCTTTTCAGCATCTCCGCCTGCAAACATCTGGTCAATGGCTTCGGAGATAAAGAATCTTCTGTAAGCCATGAAATTATCTCCATTGACAGTTTCTCTGTTTGTCCCTGCCAATGCCTGAAAACTATGATCGCCAAATTTTTTGTCATATGTAAAAACACCTCCCAATAAAATATTTAACTGATTGATGTTTTCTTGTCTTAACCTAGGCTCAGCCGGTCCTCTTTCAGTTGCCACCAAATTGGGATTGCCATTTGCATCCAATCCGGTACCTCTTTGATAAAGTGTCCAAGGAGTTTCCCATCTTTTCAGGAACCTGCTCAATTTATCCACTGATGCGGTTCCCTGAAACTTCAATCCTTCCACTCCCGGAATTTTGATAGTCAGGGTTCCGTTTGTCTGGAAGTAATCCCTTGTGTCTCTATCATAACCGGTAGCATTTGTAGTGATTACAACAGGATTCTCACCATTTTCGATATCCGGTCCGGGTCTTCCGTCAGGCCAGTATGCCGGCTCGTTTGGTTTTCCCCGCATCTGCATTCTAAAGATTGCTCCTGCTCCTCGTGTGGGAAAAAATCTTGATTCCTGCCTTCCCAAAATACCTATTTGTAAGTCGATGTAATCATTGATCTTTGCATCGAGATTTAGACGCATGTCATATTGCTTATATCCGGTTGCGGAATTCTTATAATATGCATCCTGATTTTGATACCCTATGGAAGTGAAATACTTGATGTTTTCGCTTCCTCCGTTCAATTGAAGATTGTGTCTGGATTGGGGAGACCATGTTTTAAGCGTTTCGCCATACCAGTCAGTATTTGGATAGTTCCAAGGATCATCACCTGCACGATATTGGGCTAAAGCATCAGGAGTAAATGGGGCATTCCTTATTTGGCCGTTTGGTCTGGTAAAGACACCATCACTTTTGAAAGCATCATTTGCTGCCTGCCATTCTGAAACCGGTAATTCATAAACGCTCAAGTCATTTAACATTTCGCCATATTGGGCAGCATTGGCCAATCTTGGTATCAAAGCAGGTTGAGCAAAACCTTGATTGAACTGATAGCTCAATTCAGGTTTTCCTGAGGTACCTCTTTTTGTGGTAACGAGGATTACACCGTTTGCTGCACGTGCTCCATATATAGCAGCTGACGCATCTTTCAATACTGAAATAGATTCAATATCATTTGGGTTCAACCTTTCTATACCACCAGCTCTTGCCGGAATACCATCGATAACAATCAATGCATCATTATTACCTAAGGTATTAGAACCACGGATCCGGATACCTGATCCATCATAACCCGGCTCTCCGCTTCTGTTTACAGCTATTACGCCGGGCATTCTACCCGCTATCGAGTTGGTAAGGTTGAGTGCAGGGGATTTTGCCAGTTCCTGACCTTTGACAGTGGCAACGGATCCGGTAATGGTTTCCTTTCTCTGCTCACCATATCCGACGACAATCACTTCACTCAGTGACTGCAAGTCAGGGGCAAGCGTGATATTGATTTGATTTTGGCTGCCGATTGGAATTTCCTGAGGGGCAAAACCAATAAAAGAAAAGGTCAAAACCTCATCACCCGAATTCACGGAGACTGTATAATTCCCATCAATATCCGTTACAGTACCTCTCGTTGTTCCCTTAATAAGAACTGATACACCGGGCAGAGGAAGATTATCCTCCCCTGATATCACTACCCCGCTGATCTGTCGGGTCTGCGCTAATGATGTTTCCGGCAAACACCAGAACAGCATTAATAATATAAAGCATAAAGGCTTTAGCTTGGTAAAAATTTTTTCCATTATGGGTTTAGTTAAATGTTAAACATACACTTCATCAAATTAAAACAACTTCCGATTGAAAAACAAACAAAATAAAGAATGGGAATATAATTGATTTACGCAAATTAAATTGAGGTTATATGACATTCTCAAGAAATAAATTAGTTAAATAAAGATTATGTTAATTATTTTCTTAGGTGTATTTTTGATACATAATATATTATCGATGATAAGTGGTAGGTTTTATGGAGGAGTGGGGTAGGGCCTAATCAAATTGTTTTTTTAAAAATCATTTTCAAGGTGTTGCTGAAAGCTGAATATTTTTCTAAGGGAATTAATTTGAGAGTAAGATTTTAATAATCACGACATTTTTTAGGACACCAAACACCGTTTAACTGAGCAAGTTCTACCGGTATTAAAAATATTTATTAACCAGTGATCCTACTTCCTCGAGTACTCTTTCTAATTCAGAGGTGGTTTTTGCAGATATGCCTGTGAGTGGTTGAAAACGAGAAAAAACATCAAAATAATGCCTGGATTAATTTTAGGCAGAATAAAATCCAGAACTTTTCTGTCGATTAGTTTGACATCCTTCATTTTCCTTTACAACCTTTTCACAACTTCCTTTCTTGGAATCTTAATGCTCCACATTCCCCTCAGACTTCCCACGGTATGTCCGGTTGCTTTATCCTGGGGATACAGTTCTTGAAGGATTTCTTGTGTTTCTGCATTGATGTCCTGACCGGGTTCTCCGTGACAATTGAGACAAAAGGCATTCGGAACAATTATGGCTTTGGTAAAAAGCAGAACTTCTCCATCCTGTAGTTTTTGGATATTGGTGCCACTTTCGGATCCCTGTTCGGCATTGTACTCATAAGCTTCCATAAGGACTTCTTCTTCAGGCAAAGGTTTGTCTTCCGGATTTCTGTATTTATTGGAAACCCTCCTAACCTCCACACCATAATTTTCACTTATCTCATTCAATATCGGAAGGGCATTGACATTGCAGAAACTTATGGCATCACTTACACCTTTTTCGGCAACAGCTTCCTTTAATGCAGTCATCAACTGTTCCTGTGCAGTCGAACTGATTTCCTCACCCCACAACATCGCTTCCTGGATAATGTCTGCTTCATTCAGTTTTTTTACCTCCATACTTTTATTCACCTCATCGAAAACGTCCCTGCTTACCCTTTCCCGGGGTCCACATGAGCTAGAGATAAAGCAAATTGAAAATAAATACAATAATTTTTTCATAATTGAAATAAATGTATTCATAAAATATAGAAGGAATAAGTTATTTCCAGAAAAGTTAAATGCAGTTTGTCCTTAAAATAACTTAATCCTTTAGTCTAATCCGTTTTTGCCAAAATAGCCAAAGGTTATAATGTAAAATTAAATTATATTTTTGTGAGCTCTGCATGCGAAAAATAGCGGCATTATATGAAAAACCTCTTCCTTGCTTTACTGATTTTAATTTTATTGGAGCCGTTTGCCAATGCTCAAACGTGGAGAAGGATAGGAGGATGGGGAAATAAAATGACCGGAATAGCATGGGTAAACGATGAGGTGGGATATATCTCAGGTGAGCACATTATCCTGAAGACCATCGATGGCGGTTTAAGCTGGACCGAACAGGAAGCACCGATTAAAAACAGGATGTGGGCAGTGGATTTTTTTAATCAGGACAGGGGATTGATAGTGGGTGAAAACGGGGAAATCTACAGGACCACAAATGGTGGAGCGAGCTGGCAGCTCCAAAAGCTCGGCACCACTGCGGCTTTGAAAAAAGTGAAACACCTGGATGAAAACCGCATCTACATCGTAGGTGAAAAAGGCGAAGTATACCGCTCGACCAACGGGGGTGAAAGTTGGGCCAATCAACAGGTGGGGACAGAGGCAAATTTAAACAGCCTTCATTTTGCCAATGCCGATACCGGATATGTCGCCACTGCATCAGGAGAAGTTTTGAAGACTTTTAATGGTGGTAACTCTTGGTCACTCGGCAGCACAGGCCAAACAAAAATATTAAACGACATCTATTTTGTGTCAGGAACGGAAGGCTATGTGGTGGGCGAAGGTGGTACAATATTGAAAACCACTGACGCAGCAAAAACATGGGTCTTGATAAACAGCGGAACAGAAAGGGACCTGATCGGAGTAGCATTTAATAAAAACAATATCAATGTAGGTGTCATTGTCGGCGCAATGGGAACCCTTATGAGAACTGTAAACGGCGGACTTACATTTGATGGCATCAACATCAACAATTCTCAGGATTATCTTTCAACAAGCTTTAGGGCAAACTCAAATATTGTATTTGCGGTAGGAAACAATGGATACACCATTTCATCGGTAAATTCCGGGGGAAGCTGGTCCTTGAGATTGTTCGGAGTGGACAATGATTATACAGGCGCCCAGTTCAGAACCGACAATTTGGGATACATTATAGGTGAGGCCGGAAAGTTCCTGGTCACTTCAAACGGAGGCTCAACTTTGACAGACAGGTCCAGGCCTTTGTCCGTGACTTTTAAAGGAATTGCCTTTCCCAGCAATGCCAATGGCTATATCGCAGGAGAAGGTGGCGTGATTTTGCGAACAGGAAATTCCGGATCCAACTGGACTTCCCTGAACCTCAATACCAAGCTTGACATCAATGGTTTATATTTTTCATCCAATGCAGCAGGGTATGCTGTGGGCAACAATGGGTTTATGGCAAAAACCAGTGACTCAGGTATCAATTGGGAAAATATTTCCCTGAATACTGCCACAAAATTAAAAGGAATTACTTTTTTCAATGCTGAAGTAGGAATTGTTATTGGAGAAAAAGGAGATCTGTATTTATCTCCTGATGGAATAGAGTGGTCCAAAATAGCCGTTCCTTCGAACGAAGATTTTAGGAATTTGAATATTTTGGATGAACAATCAGCCGTAGTAGTGGGCAATAAAGGAACAATTATCAAGACAATTGATCAGGGGAAAACCTGGAAAAAGATCGCCCTTGCTTTTTCAAACAATCTTACAGCGGTAGACTTTTTGGATGAAACCTATGGATTTATCGCAGGAGAAAAGGGTCTGATGCTACAATCAAAAGATGGAGGAGAAACCTGGACAAAGATGGCTACAGGAACTTTTCAGGATTTTTCAGGGATTAGTTTCGGGGATTTGAGCCTCGGTTATGCTGTAGGTGAAAACGGATCATTATTCAGCTATGCCTGCCAGGTTCCGGATACGCCAACCGTCATTTTTGGGGAAAAGAACATTTGTTTAAGTCAACAGGTTTACAAAATAGAGTCTGTGGAGGGTTTTGAAGAGGAATTCGAATGGCGGGTTGACGGAGGAAGTATACTGGAAGGTCAGGGGACAAATACTGTAGTGGTGAATTGGGAGACCACAGGAAGAAATGCTGTTTTGGTAAGGGCCAAAAACAATTGTGGAAATGGCGGAACCCAGGGATTGGAAGTATTGGTATCCACTCAACCCCAGCAGATATCTGAAATTATCGGAGAAGGTGTAGTCTGCCAGAACACCTTTGAGGAATATGAAACGGAAGATATCATTGGAACAAGTTATGTCTGGTCCCTCACGGGCGGATCGGTCATTGAAGGTCAGGGCACCGCAAAGGTAAAAATCCAATGGACCACATTAAATACTCAGTCGATAAAAGTAACGCCATCAAACCCATGCGGAAACGGGGCCGAATTGCAAAAATCCATTTTGGTACAGGATAAACCTGCTCAGGCGTCAAATATCTTAGGACCTGACATGGTTGCTTTCACTGAGGAAGACTATTCTGTGACCGCTATTCCGAATAGCAATTTCCAATGGAAACTAAATGAAGCAGGTGGAAAAATTCTGAGCGGACAGGGAACTTCAAAAATCACGGTACTCTGGGAGAAAGAAGGTAGTTACGAGCTTTCTGTCACACCTATGAATGCTTGTGAATCAGGTGAAAAAAGAATTCTTACGGTTAATGTAAATATCATCACTGCTCTATCGAAAGAAGAAATTGCTGAAGCAGGTATTAAAGTTTTTCCAAATCCATCAAGCGGAAAGGTTACAATTTCCACTTCGGGAATATCCAATGTTTCGGGGATTACTGTTGTGAATACTTTAGGCCAACAATTGAATCAAGTAATTCCCAATCCTCATGTTTTTGAGTATCAGATAAATGATCTTCCGAAAGGAGTACACACTGTAATTATCAAAACGCGTGAAAAAGAATATTATCGGAAAATAATTGTGAATTAGGGTGGAGGAAATATGTCCGATGACGGATGTCAGATTCGTGTCACGTCCTGAATTTAGTTGACACTTGTACTACAAACCTTCAAGGTTTTAAAAAACCTAAAAGGATATCGTCTTCTGGCACATCGGGCTTCGGACTGAGGACGTGACTAAACTTTTAAACTTTTGAACCTTTAAACCTCTATGCCTTTCAACTCTTCATTTCATCCCGCACCTTTACGTACTGGAATAGATCTCCGACTTTTCCTTCTTTGATGTATCCGTTTCGAAGAATTGATTCAGGTACGTATCCTGCATTTTCGAGAACTTTCATACAACCCCCGTTGAAATCATACACTTGGGCAAAAATTCTTTCGATTTCCAAAAACCGCTTGAAAACATATTCTGTATATAGCTTTACGGCTTCTGTGGCTATTCCTTTTCCCCAATGCGGTTCTCCCACCCAAAAACCAAGTTCAAGATTTGTTCTCAATTCATTTTTCCCGATCTCGCATCCAATGGAACCCACCAGCTGTCCATCATATTCAATTGCAAAATTCTGTGGTGGATTGAATTTTTGGTTATGCTCGATCCAGAACCGGGCGTCATGAATCGTATAAGGCTGTGGATAACTGTCTTTTAGATTTCTGGCAATTTTGGGATTGTTGGCCAATGGGTAAAGATTATGGAAATGACCTTCATGCCATGTAACAAGATTGATATTTCCGGTTCCTGTAATCTTCATATAAAAATTTATTTGTTATCCTTAAGATAAGGTGCTTTTATGATTTTCGATACTAAATCTTACTTTAATTGTATTTTGAGGAGAATATTATTGGTGGCTTCACCACTTAATCCTCCATTCCGGAAGATTTCATCTGCTCAATATTCTGAGCAAATCTAAGGGCAGAAATGAATTCCTCTATATTTCCCTCCATCACATCCGGTAAATTATATACTGTCTTGTTTATTCTGTGATCAGTGACCCGGCTTTGTGGATAATTATAGGTTCTGATCTTGTCTGAGCGGTCTCCGCTTCCTACCATGGATCGGCGTTGTGCTCCTACAGCATCATTGTGTTTTGCCAATTCGATTTCGTATAATCTGGACCGCAAAACCTTTAATGCTTTTTCAAAGTTTTTGATCTGTGATTTTTCATCCTGGCAGGTCACAACCAAGCCCGAGGGAACGTGCGTCAGCCTGACGGCCGAGTAAGTGGTGTTGACGGATTGACCACCTGGTCCTGATGAACAAAAGGTGTCTTTTCTTACATCGTTCATATCGATGTTGACCTCCACGTCATCCATCTCAGGCAATACTGCCACCGATGCTGCGGAAGTATGGACCCGTCCCTGGGTTTCTGTGGAGGGCACCCGCTGAACGCGATGCACTCCGGATTCAAATTTCATCATGCCATAGACATCCGAACCGGTAATTGTACTGATGATTTCCTTATATCCTCCCGATGATCCCCATGTCAAGTCCAAGACAGTCAGTTTCCAGCTCTTTTTCTCGCAAAACCGCTCATACATCCGAAAAAGATCGCCGGCAAAAATAGCGGCCTCATCTCCTCCCGTTCCTCCTCTGATCTCCAGGACACAGTTTTTCTCATCATTGGGGTCTTTGGGAATCAATTGTTGCTTCAATTCATCCTCCAGCTCCAGCTGCCTGTCACGCAATTCCTCCAGCTCCGATTTGGCCATTTCCCTAAAATCCGGATCTTTCTCCTTTTCCAATAGCTGTTTGGACGAAATAATATTTTCCAACACCAGTTTGTATTCATCATAGAGATCAACAACCTTGTCCAAATCTTTATACTCTTTGGTTAGCCTGGTATATTTACTCATGTCCGACATCGCATCCGGCTGGATGATCAGCTGACCAACTTCAATAAATCTATCTTTTAGCGCTTGCAATTTATCAAGCATAATTTTCTTTGTTTTTCAAAGTGCAAAATTAAGAAAAATATCGAGAGTGAGGAGGAAATGGAATTTGAAGGGAGGCGAATGATGGCTGAAATATTATTCGCCAAAGGCCAAAAGAATAAATAGGAGGACGAACAACTAATTTTTTTGATAATTTTGTGAAATTGAATTAGTCTTATAAACTTATTTACTTAGCAACATTAGGAGTTTCCTTATGCGATTATGGGAAAAACCTATATTTTTTTTCTATGAAGAACTCGCTCAAAAATAATGATCCTTTAAAAATTGCTTGTTAACCCTTACTTCCAGTCTTATATTTCCTTTTTCAACTTTTTGAATAAGATCTCTGCTTCATTAATAGAAACAACTTCATCAGGGTTGTTTTCTTCCATATACTTCCCTAATCCATAATCTTCGAAGATTTGTTCTAATTTTTCAAAATCCTTAATATCAATTTGAACTGCGATCCTTTTTTGGGTTTCATCAACAATGTATTTTTTTTTATCGCATTCATAGCTTTTAATTTATTCCAAATTAATGTACAAATGAAAGAAAAATTTATCCTGTAAATTATCAATCATTTTTATTCCAATATATCTTCAAATTATGCGTGGACCTACCCGAAGCGATGATTTCCGGTTTTCCATCTCCATCCAGATCCGCTACTGTTAAATCCTCGCAGGCCATTCCGTTTTTATCGAGCCAGTATTCGGTAAACTTTGAAAATGATCCGTTCTCAGGGACATAGATTTTCACACCTATATTACCGGCCTCATTGGGTTCCCGCCATCCAGCCACCAGCTGATCGCTTCCCAATCCCATAAAATCTCCAAATGCGAGACCATGTCCCTGATTTAAAGTGGAATCCAAGGCCGTTCTGTTTAATTCAGAAGTTAATAGAGGTGGTGAATCGGGTTCGTATACTGACAGGACATTTCCATGAAGGGGCTCTATAGCAGCCAAAACATCATGTTCTTTGGAATTACCTAGTCTGACCTCACCGATACCTTTCCCGCTTACCAGCCATTCTGATTTTTTGCCTGGAATCCAAGCATTATTGACAAATGATAACACTTTCACCCCTTCCTTTCCTCCAATCAAAATGGATTCCCCTTCCCCATCATTCAACTCCACAATATCCAGGTTATGCGTGAGGTGCATGGACTCGTCGATGACTTTCTGGTTCCAATTCTCTGCAGGGTTCTCCGGGAAATCATACGCAACTACCCTTACCCCGTTTCCCTCACCGCCTTTATTTCCCCTACCGTGAAGTGGCAAAACAATCAGGTAAAATTTATCATCCCCAGCTTTCGCCCAGCGCATCCGGTGGACAGTGGGTTCATGGGGAAGGGCTACGCCTTTCCAATGTTGCGTAGGGTCTTCGGGTCGGATCAGGTAATGGACGGAACCGGATTTTTCTATATCTGATGTTTCCCCCGGATTCCATTGGGCTCCGACGGCAACTTCCACCTTTCCATCTCCATCCAGATCTCTGGCCGCAATACAGACATTGTCATGTTCCGTCAAATCCTCTATCATCACAAATCGTTTCCAATCTCCGTTTCTGTACCAGACAAACTGTTTCTTGTCGGCCAGCAGAATGTCCGGTTTGCCATCGCCATCCACATCTCCGATGGCAATTCCGTATCCTATGGACACTTGGTCATCTATGGTTTCCGCTTCAAATTGAGGAGCATTGGAGTAAAAAAGAAAAAGGGGCAAGAGTAAGTAGGTATAGAAAAACATGGTTGGAAAGTTGATTCAACTAAAGATAAACATTTTTTCACTATATGGGCAAAAGAGAAGTTTCTTGGATTTGAAAATTTAAACGGAACAAATCCATTTTCAAATCGTGAAATTAATTTCACATCGTGTAGCATTTTACCACGGTTTGCCGTCTATAAGGATATACTGATTTCCTATGAAAAAAATCATCAGATTATTCCGGTTAATTCCTGCAATCCTTTTTTTTGCATTTCAATGTGATGTCCAAAAACCAAATGCCCGAGAGGTCGTGGATTGTATTGATCCCTCAAAAATAAATGCCGATGTCGCCTGTTATATGCTCTATGATCCCGTTTGTGGGTGTGACGGAAAAACTTATGGTAATGATTGTATTGCCATAAACAATGGTGTGACTTCCTTTACAAAAGGGGAATGTAAATAGTGGGTAATCCCCAAATCAGCATTGGGCAAATAGGAAAAGCCCTAATAATTTTTTTGATTATTGGATAATCAAAAATCCCGAATATCCCTGAACCTCACCGTCTTCCTCCCAAATACCTTCAACTTTTGCTCGAGGCGGTCCCTGCTTTAACCATTCTCTCATGGCGGCTATAGCCTGGCTTTCTCCTTCGATTTCCACCAGAACAGAACCATCAGGCTCGTTTCTCACCCATCCCCTCACCCCAAGTTCATGGGCTTTATGTTGGGCATTTTTTCTAAAAAACACACCCTGTACATTTCCGGTGATTTGTATTCTTTTATTCATTCTTGGTGGGAATTGTTATTTATTTCAGGAAGGATTTTAATTATCGTAAACTTGATTAATTTTAGATTTAATCAGTCTATTGGTCTTCATACCATTTGTCGTCAAAGGTGTTTTTAACTTCGACATCAGCAGTCAACACTTTGTAAACCATCCATATCAATATAACAGGGGAGATAGTAAACATAAGCAGAATCAATGGCAAATATAAATTTACCTGAATGGCAACTACATATACCAGCAGAAATCCGGTGACAAGAAATATGGGAAACAGATAATTTTTCATAATTTCAGTTTAAATCATACAAATTTTAAACCAGCTTAACATCATTGTTGTTACAGACCTGTTATGAAAGGATTTAGATTTACACAATATATACCACCCCAAGACCCGGAAAAAAATACTTTTGAAAATCTGCTCAACATCTTTCTCCAGCTTGTCACCATGACCGGAGGTGATGTGGCAGAAGCGCTGAGTTGGCTGACCAATCTCGATAAGCGTTATAACATGACCAACCCTAATTATGGCATTGGGAATTTCATAGAGGATCTGAAGTCAAAAGGATACCTCACTGAAGAAAACCAAAAAGGGGAATATAAGATAACAGGAAAGGCGGAGCAGAATATCCGAAAAAGTGCCTTGGAAGAAATCTTCGGCAAACTGAAAAGATCCAAAGGAGGAAGTCACAAAACGACCCATTCCGGACAAGGTGATGAACGCGGAACCGACCGAAGACCTTATTCTTTCGGCGATAATCTGGATCAGATTGCTTTGACAGATTCCATTAAAAATGCCCAGATAAATCATGGATTTGGCGGCGATTATTTGTTGACGGAAGACGATTTGGAAATCGTGGAAACCGAGCTCCGCACCCAAACTTCCACCGTACTGATGATCGATATTTCGCACTCCATGATCTTGTATGGAGAAGACAGGATCACTCCGGCAAAAAAAGTAGCCATGGCACTGGCAGAATTGATCAAAACCAAATATCCAAAAGATACCTTAGACATTATTGTCTTTGGCAATGACGCCTGGCAGATTGAAATCAAAGATCTTCCTTATCTACAGGTGGGCCCATATCATACCAACACTGTTGCCGGCTTGGAGCTTGCGATGGATCTACTCAGAAGAAGAAAAAACCCGAACAAACAAATCTTTATGATCACAGACGGAAAACCTACTTGTCTGAAGGTCGGTATCAAATATTACAAAAACAGCTTCGGCATTGACAGTAAAATATTGAATGAAACGCTTAAACTCGCTGCCCAATGCCGAAAACTTAAAATCCCTGTGACTACCTTTATGATTGCTTCCGATCCTTATCTGAAGGAATTTGTAAAGGAATTCACAAAAGTCAACAATGGAAATGCTTATTACAGCAGTTTGAAAGGACTTGGGAATTTGATTTTTGAAGATTATAAAAGAAACAGAACAAAACGCTTTTAAGCATGAACTATCAGAAACTGACAGCAAAAGATTTATTGAAAATAAAAACTTTAGGAGAATTAAAAGCGACCGGATATCAGCCCAAATCTATTAAAGAGGAACTGCGGCTGAATCTTATCCAAAAAATCAAAGTAAAAGAGAATGTTTTTGAGGGAATATGGGGCTTTGAAGATACGGTAATCCCGGATATTGAAAGAGCCATTCTTTCCCGCCACAACATCAACTTATTGGGTCTTCGGGGACAAGCCAAAACCAGGATCGCCAGGATGATGACCCATTTGCTGGATGAATATGTGCCTGTGGTAGAAGGTGCGGAGCTCAATGATGATCCGCTTCAGCCATTGACAGGTTATGCAAAAGAGCTGATCGATACCAAAGGCGACCATACACCCATTGGCTGGTGGCATAGGGACGATCGATATACTGAAAAGTTGGCTACACCGGATGTGTCCGTAGCGGATCTGATCGGAGATGTGGACCCGATCAAAGCCGCAACAATGAAATTGTCATACAACGATGAGCGGGTGATCCATTATGGTTTAGTGCCCAGGTCGCATCGTTCCATTTTTGTCATTAATGAATTGCCGGATTTGCAGGCGAGAATACAGGTTGCCTTGTTCAATATCTTACAGGAAGGCGATATTCAGATCAGGGGTTTCAAACTCCGCCTGCCGTTGGATATCCAGTTTGTGTTCACTGCCAATCCCGAGGATTATACCAACAGAGGGAGCATTGTGACTCCGTTAAAGGACCGGATAGAAAGTCAGATCATCACTCATTATCCCAAAAACATTGAGATTGGTAAGCGGATTACTGCACAGGAATCCAAATTAAATGGCAAGCCTGTGGAGAAGATACATGTGCCGGAACTGATGAAGGACCTGATAGAGCAGATTGCGGTAGAGGCACGGCACAGCGAATATGTAGATGAGAAAAGTGGGGTTTCTGCCCGACTCACAATTTCGGCATATGAAAATCTCATTTCCGCTGCTGAAAGGAGGCTATATATAAACAACGAAGAAAACACGGTTGTGCGAATTGCCGATCTCATTGGAATCATCCCGGCGATCACGGGAAAAGTCGAATTGGTCTATGAAGGCGAACAGGAGGGAGCGGGATTGGTGGCTTATAACCTTATCGGAAAGGCCGTCCGGACCTTGTTTACCGATTATTTCCCTTCCCCAGAACAAAAGAAAAAGGATAAAGAAAAAGAATCGAATTCTTACCTATTACCGCTCGCGTGGTTTGGTGAAGGAAATTCTTTGGATATATTGGCCTCTCAAAATGATAAAGAATACAAAACCGCTTTGCATCAGGTACCCGGATTGGAAAAAGTAATCACTCAATCCATATCCTCTTTGCCGGAAAAAGAAAAGGAATTCTTTATGGAATTTGCCTTGCACGGTTTGGCGGAATACAGTCAACTGAGCAAAAAATTACTGGAAACAGGCATGCAGTTCAAGGATCTTTTCAGTTCCATGTTTGATATGGGAGCTCCTGATGATGACGATTATGAAGAGGATGATTTGTAAGTTCCTAAACAAGTAAAATAGCTAAAAATTAAATTATTAGCCCCTCAGATATCAATTTGAGGGGTTTTTGGTTATTGATTCCGGAAAAGTGTTTGGTCGGGCTCTGAGCATTGATTTCATGTTGAAATTCATTTAAGTTTTAATAGAATTTGAATAAAAATATTAAAGAATGAAAGCTGATATTTCGAATATAATTTTGAGATTTGATGTTCCAAATTTTATTAGTTATCAAAAGCGGCATGCTTTCAAACCACCTACTTCCTTCATTAAAATGATCATCCCAATTCTATTTATAATCCTTGGTTTTGGTTTACTCATAAAGGGGGCCGATTGGATGGTAGATGGCTCCTCTGCTCTGGCCAAAAAATACAATGTTTCTGATTTGGTTATCGGACTTACCATTGTGGCATTTGGAACCTCCGCCCCTGAATTGGTGGTCAATTCGTTTGCATCCATAGACAATCATTCTGACATCATCTTTGGAAATGTGATCGGCAGTAACATTTTCAATCTGTTTGTCATTTTGGGAATTGTAGGCCTTATTGCTCCCATTGTTGTTAAATCCAGCACGGTATGGAAAGAGATTCCGATTTCGCTTCTTGCCTTAGTGGCCATGTATTTTCTCTGCAATGACCTGGTGAGTGAAGGCCCGGACATGGTTACAAGGTGGGACGGAATGATTTTAGTCGGTCTGTTTGCCTTGTTTCTTTATTACATCTTCAGACAATTGAAGTCCGGTAAGGATGAGTTGGAAATTCCTGTTCAACAATTGTCAAATCTGAAAATAACAGCATTTATCATCGGTGGACTTGCGGGACTTGTTATCGGGGGTAAGCTTGTGGTCGATTATGCAATTATCATTGCAAATACTCTTGGAGTCAGCCAAAAAATCATTGGCCTGACAATCGTCGCAGCAGGGACATCTCTTCCTGAATTGACCACCTCCATTGTAGCCGCCATGAAAAAGAACAGTGATATTGCTATTGGAAATGTTATCGGATCCAATATTTTTAATATTCTGCTGATACTTTCTGTCAGTTCCTTGATCCAGCCGATCACATTCGACGCCAAATTCAACTTTGAAATTTATCTATTGGGTGGAGGGACCTTATTATTGTTTCTGGCGATGTTTACCGGTATTAAAAAGCGACTTGACAGGTGGGAGGCCGGTATTCTTCTGGCAATATATATAAGCTATACGGTTTATCTGATAGTATAAAAATAAATCGGGCAGGCGAAGATGGATTCATATTTTTTTAGTAAAGTTGGATTCCTGTATTTTAATAGGCTAAAGTAACTATATGATAATTGACTACTTAATAAAGTCAAATTATACCCTATTCAGGCCCCGAAGGCAATCATTTTTCCTTTTCCATCTTTTCTTCCACTTCTTCCTTTTCTTTTTCACTTGGCTCCTCCACTGTTTCGGCTTGATTAGGTTCGAAAGTCAAGGTTATCATAATCGGAAAATGGTCGGACCCGATATTCTCCAGTTTGGAAATTGATGTTAATCCAAAATCATTGGAGTAAAAAATATGGTCCAGTGGATACCGAAGTAAAGGAATGAAAACACTATAAGTATTATATAAGCCTCTTCCTTCTCTCGGATCTACAAGTTTACTGTATTTCCTGAAAAGCTTTGAAGTACGGGACCAACCGACATCATTCAGATCTCCTGCAACGATTACCGGTCTCTGTTCTTCCTTTATTTCTCTGCCAATAATAAGCAGTTCAGTATCCCGCTCATATGTGTCTGTACCGGGTTTCGGAGGCTCGGGATGAACCCCATAAAAATCAAAAATCTGTCCGGAGGGCAAGGTTATTTCAGTGAAAATAGATGGGATATCTTCTTTCACCAAAAAATTTATTTCACTTTCCGAGAGGGGAAATTTTGATAGAAGAATCATTCCGTAGGTGTTTGGCAGAGGCTTTTTCACAGCATGGGTATATTCCCTGTCCAGTTTTTCCAGGGCATCAGCCCACTCTTGATCAGGCTCCGTGATCAAAATGATATCGGGATTGCGGACTTCTACCAAGCTTAACAAACTTTTTTTATCCACATTGTCCATGCGAACATTACTTACCAGCAGCGTGAAACTTTCTTCCCTAAAATCCACACTGCTGCCTTTGGCTTGTGCCCTATATAACGGAGTATAGACAATGATATCCTGTAGTTGATAAATCAAAGCTGAAGCCAACAACAGAATCAGGGGAACTTGATATTTTCGGTTCTCCTTGAAATAAAAAATGCAAAGTATTATTGCCAAAAGGCCAATAAACATAATCTGAGCCCGGGGAAAATCAAAGATTCGGATCCACCATTCATCTGTATTGATGAGCGGCAATCCGGTGGCAATAAGGAAAAACAAGCATAAAAAAACCGTAAAATACCGCATAGGAAATGAAAATCGTTTTTTTATTTGCCAACCACCTTGATAAGAGTACCTTTATTCAACTGTTCCGTTAAATCCATTCCATTTAAAATTGCCAATTCTTCAAATCGAGCCTGAGGCATGTTGAAACTCTGAAGAGCAGCCTGAAGCGTCATCTGTTGGGGGACGGTTTTTATTCTCACCACATCCGGTTTTCTGTTGAGTTTGTCGGGGTCGCTCAGTTCTTTAAAGTTCCGCATTGTAGATAAAAACTGATCCTGGAAAAGCTCAAATTTGGTCAAATCCGAAACACCCATGATGTTGTAAATATAATCACCATACTGAATGAGGGTAGAAAGCACTCTGATTGTTCCCTGTTCCTGTTTTTGGTCAGCTACCATTATCAGAGCCGGTAATCCATTGATGTTTTCCTTTCGAGCCTCTACCTTCTCCAATTGATATTGCTCTAGGATTGTGCCGGAGGCCTCTTCCAGAGACTTACCTGCAGCCAAAGTCAGCATCATGACAGCATCACCGGTTTTGGGAGCCATCTGAACCTGCTGTGGAGCATTCTGAAGATTCCATGTGTTGGGAACAGGGAATTGAAATTTCAGGACAGGATGATAGAAGAAATTGTTTTCCACAAATCCTTGCTTTGGATCTTCACCTAAAATAATTCCATCAATTTTCTTTAGATAACTTTCTCTGTTTACCTCAGCATCGGTTATGTTTAACTTTTGTTTCCATTCTTCGGCAAGTTTTGCCACAGTGGCATTTCGTTCGGCGGGAGACGGATGTGTTGATAAAAAATCAGGAACTTCGCTGGCACCTGTTCCTTCTTGTTTCCGCTCAAGGGTATTGAAAAACTCTGCCATCTCGGTGGCATCATAACCTATCTTAGTGGAATATTCCACTCCGAGCTTATCCGACTGGCGCTCTGCGTCTCTGCCAAAACTCAAAAAAGCTATCTGCATTCCCTGAGATAAGGGTTCAATAAACTGTGAAAGTTCAGGCACCAGAACAATCCCTGCGATGATCCCGATTTGGCCCAATACTGCATTTCTTTGTTGAATCACGGAGTGTCTGGCTGTAATGTGTCCGATCTCGTGTCCAAGCACACCTGCAAATTCGGCTTCATTGTTGAAATGCGCCATAATGCCTCTGGTAAAATAAACAAAACCTCCTGGAACCGCAAAGGCATTGATTACAGGAGAATCCACAATTTTAAATTCATAAGCTAAATTAGGTCGATGCGAAACGGCAGCCATCTCCAGACCTTTTTCTGTAATGAACTTCTGCAGTTCAGGGCTTTCATATAATCCAAAAAATGCCACAATATCCGGATCAGCCTCTTTTCCCATTGCTATTTCCTGGGCTTCTGACATCAACACGAGTTGTTTCCTGCCGGTAACCGGATTTCTGGCACATCCAAGCAGCAGCAAAAGGCACAATGAAAAAATCGAATACCGTAAACATGTTTGGGTTTTCATAGGAAAATAATTTTGTTTTCAAAAACTAAATCAAGGCACTCAGTAAGATAGGGAAACAAATGCAACTAATTCACTGTAAAATTGAAGAATTCTTTGGTATAAACCTTTACATTAAAATTATTATATCTTACATATTTCATTTCTTGTGTACCTACATTGATTTAGCATAAATCCTTTTGAAAGTGATTCATTTAATATTTGATACTGACGGAACCACTCCCCATTCAAAAAAAACTACTTTTGCCAAAAACCATTTTCATGTCCACATTGAACCTTCCTCCGGAATTTTTGACAATAATGAAGTCCCGAATGGGGGAAAAGGAATTTCAGGACTTCTCGGAAGCCTTGGGTAAAGAGCCAAATACCTCAATCCGTATAAATCCCGACAAACCTATCCCCATCACCTCAACCATGGAAAAAATCCCTTGGTCCAGCCAAGGATATCTACTCAAAGAACGGCCTTCCTTTACTCTTGATCCACTTTTTCATGCAGGGACTTATTATGTCCAAGAATCTTCTTCCATGTTTATCGAACACATCCTAGATTCGATTGAGGCTCCGAAAGACGGTGTTTTCCTGGATCTGTCCGCTGCACCCGGGGGGAAATCGACGATATTGAGCAGCTTTTTAGGTGAAACGGGATTTTTAATAGCCAATGAGTTGATCAAACCCAGGGCGAATATTCTGAAGGAAAATATAATCAAATGGGGTTTGGGAAATACCTTGGTGACGCAGAATGATCCCGAACACTTTCAAAATCTGGAAGGATTCTTCGATGTGGTATTGGTGGATGCACCGTGTTCAGGCGAGGGAATGTTTAGGCGGGATCCGCAGGCACGAACAGAATGGTCACCGGACAACGTGAAGCTGTGTGCCGCCAGACAGGAAAGAATTCTCGATAAAGCAGGAGCTTTGACACAAGCAGAGGGTTATCTGATCTATAGTACCTGCACATTCAATGAAAACGAAAACGAAGATATGATTCGGTTTTTGGTTGATGAATTCAGTTATTCACCTGTCAGGATACCTCTTCAACCCGAATGGAATATTGTGGAATCTGCTACAGATACAAAAGAAGGGATTTTTTATGGGTATCGGTTCTTTCCGCATAAGGTTCCCGGGGAAGGCTTTTTTGTAACAGTATTGAAGCGTGATGCGCAGGCCTTATCTTCCTCTCCAAAAAAATTCAGGGATTTCAGACATCCTTTTTTAAAATCTGTGGCAAAATCGCAAATTGAAAAGCTTATAGGAAATCTTTCTTTACCTGAAAACACCCATCTTTATCAGCTTCAGGAAAGCTATTTTTGGATGAATAAAAAGTTTAAACTGCATTTTGAATATCTGACACATCATCTGAATATCAAATATTTTGGTATTGAATTAGGTAAATACAACAAGGAACAATTTATTCCAAATCACGAATGGGCATTGAGTATCCTCCCAAAGCGGGGCTATGAATTATTGGACCTTAAGCTTGAAAATGCACTTTGCTATCTGAGAAAAGAAGATTTCCAATATTCGGGCCTCCCTCAAGGATGGATTCTTGTCACCTATAAAAAACATCCTCTCGGATGGATCAAAAATCTCGGCAACAGGATGAACAATTACTATCCGAAAGAATGGAGGGTGAGGATGAAATAATCACCCTCCAAAATCCTTTCTCTTAATCAAGATCTTTATATTGGGACATGTCAATAACCTCATCTTCCAGATAATGCGGATAGATTTTGAGATGCTGTTTTTTGACTTCCTTAATAATTATATCTCTGAATTCAGCCACATTGGTGCCGTCATGGGCTGCCATAATTACCGGCTCAATTCCTGTTTGGGTAGCGTAAGCTTGCTTCAAGCTCTGGAGGTCAAGATAATTGCCTTCTTCAAATTCCAGATCCGTCATCATTTGTCTTTCTTCCTCAGAAGGCATTGTAGAAATCAAATCAATTTTGTTGAAGACCAAAAGCATCGGTTTTTCCCCTGCTCCAAGCTCATTCAAAGTCTGATTGACCACAGCGATATGATCCTCGAAATTCGGATGGGATATATCCACAACATGGACCAGAAGATCGGCTTCTCTAATTTCATCCAATGTTGATTTGAAAGATTCGACAAGGTGGGTGGGAAGCTTTCTGATAAATCCAACCGTATCTGAAAAAAGAAAAGGAATATTCTCCAATACTACTTTCCTGACAGTTGAATCCACCGTTGCAAAAAGTTTATTCTCGGCCAGAATCTCAGATTTCGTAACCAGGTTCATCAGCGTGCTTTTACCGACATTAGTATAACCAACCAGTGCTACTCTGACAATTCCCTTTCTGCTTTTTCTCTGGGTAATGCCTTGCCTATCTATTTCCTTAAGTTTTTCTTTCAGCAAGGTGATTTTACTTCGGATATCTCTTTTATCCGTTTCGATTTCCTTTTCACCTGCACCACCCCGTGTTCCTGTTCCACCTCTTTGCCGCTCCAAGTGAGTCCACAAATTGGTCAGCCGGGGCAGCAGGTATTGAAAGCGTGCAAGCTCCACCTGTGTTTTAGCCTGAGCCGTTTTGGCTCTGTTGAGGAAGATATCAAGAATCAAAAGGGATCGATCATAAACTTTAACCTTCAACTCATTTTCAAGATTTCTCATTTGCGAGGGCGAGAGATCGTCATCAAAAATGACCATATCAACCTCGAAATGAGTTATATAGGTTCGGATTTCTTCAAGTTTTCCAGACCCCACAAAAGTTTTAACATCAGGCTTTTCCATCCGCTGAGTGAACCTGTAAACAGTATTCGCTCCTAATGTTTCAGTTAAAAATGCCAGTTCGTCCAAATATTCCTGTGCTTTATGGTCCGATTGGCCTTGTCGGATAAGTGCCACCAAAACGGCTGTATCTTGTTGGGGTGCAGTTTCGTATAGGTTTTGTAGTTTTCGGGAATATTTACTCATAAAGTAATCTCGTATTTATTTTAAAAGGGTTCTGTTTTATGTAAAGTTCCAATAATGAAACTTTGCCAAATTTACGATCCAGTTCCTAAAAGCTGTTATATTTGCAATACTGATCTTATACAAAATTTTAATATTCTGTCTACTTATCTTTATTAAACCTTATTTAGCGCAAGCGGGTATATGATCAGAATAATTGATGTTAATCACAATTGTATCGCATCAATAAACCGAAAAAATTATCATGAATATTATAAAAACGCCAATAGAAGGGCTTTTAGAAATATATCCGAAAGTTTATGAAGATGAAAGAGGTTATTTTTTTGAATCCTACAGAAAGGATGTTCTTGAAAAAAACGGCATAAATACCCTTTGGGTACAACAAAATCAATCTTTTTCACAGAAAGGCACAGTCCGGGGACTGCACTTCCAGAAAGCTCCTTTTGGCCAAGCCAAATTGGCGAGAGTTGTGCAAGGGGTGGTTTTGGATGTTGTAGTGGACCTTCGGAGCAATTCTCCCACTTACGGCCAAAGCTTTTCCAAAAAACTGAACACAAAAGAACATAATCTGTTGTTTGTTCCTGAAGGGTTCGCCCATGGTTTTTCTGTTCTTGAAGATGCGGTCTTTTGTTATATGTGCTCTAATTATTACAATCGGGATTGTGAAGGTGGAATTCTTTGGAACGATCCTGAAATAGCCATTGACTGGATGGTTTCCGATCCGATTCTTTCAGAAAAGGATCAACAATGGCCCAGTCTGAAGGAATTTACCGAGAAAAGTGAGAGAGGAATATGATGTCGTTATTTGATTTTTTTAAAAAAACAAAAACTGAAATACCGCAAAAATTGGATTTAAGTTGGCTTGAGGTAGATATGCATTCCCACCTCATTCCGGGTATAGATGACGGTTCCAAAGCGTTGGAAGAATCAGTCGAGTTGATTAAAAGATTAAAGGATTTTGGTCTGCGTAAAATAGTAACCACTCCACATATCATGTCGGAGTTTTATAAAAACACCCCGGAAATCATCGAAACAGGTTTAAAGGAGCTTAAATACACCTTGCTTAGAGAAGGTATTGATATCGAAGTCCAAGCTGCCGCAGAATATTATATCGATGAGATATTCTTGGAAAAAGTCCAAAATGGCAATAAGCTGCTTACAGTGTCAGAAAACCTCGTTTTGGTGGAGACAGGTTTTATAAGCAAGCCTCAAATGATGTTGGAAA
This sequence comes from Rhodonellum sp., assembly GCA_041748555.1. Lineage (GTDB taxonomy): Bacteria > Bacteroidota > Bacteroidia > Cytophagales > Cyclobacteriaceae > Rhodonellum. The sequence continues at coordinate 52,610 of JBGTDA010000048.1, read as the reverse complement.
TACTTTTTACTATGGAGATGCAGGGATATAAACCTATTCTTGCTCATCCCGAGCGCTACCAATACTTAATCCAGGATAAAAACTTACTGGGTGATTTGATGGACAGGGATATCTATTTTCAGATTAATCTGTTATCTCTGACCGGTTTTTACTCCAAGCAGATCAAAACATTTGCTGAGATGTTGGTAGATGAGAAAAAAGTAAAGTTTTTGGGAACGGACTGTCACAACGAGCGGTATCTGGATGCACTGGAAACATTGCCCAAATCCAAATATTTTGAAAAGCTTCAGGACCTGGAATTGCTGAACAGGAGATTATGAAAATTCTCATCACGGGTATAACAGGGCTGTTGGGCAGTTATATTGCCCGGCGATTCATTCCACATGAAGAAATTTATGGGTTGAAGAGAAAGGAAAGCGATCTCCGTCTCCTAGGTGATTTAACTCATCAAATCCAGTGGTACAATGGTGATATTAATGACTTCGAATCTTTGGAAGCGGCTCTTGAGGATAAAGATCTTGTCATTCATGCTGCGGGCTTAATATCTTTTGACCCTGCCGACAATGACAGTTTAATGAAAATCAATGTAAACGGAACCGCCATGCTTGTCAACGCCATGCTGGAAAACGGTGTAAAAAAAATAATCCACATCAGCTCTGTATCAGCATTGGGAAGAAGTCCAGGTGATACGGTTCTCGATGAGAATCATAAATGGGCCACGTCCAAGCAGCATACTCCCTACGCCATATCCAAATATCTCGGTGAACTTGAGGTGTGGCGGGCAGCACAGGAGGGCTTGGAAGTCATGGTTTTACTTCCTTCAGTAATTTTAGGGAAAATATCCGATCAAAGAAGCAGTACAGAGATTTATGATCATGTACTGACCGAAAATAGATTTTATCCAAAAGGCAACATCAATTATCTGGATGTAAGGGATGCTGCCGAACAAGTTTACCTGCTTTACCAAAAAGGTGTTTGGGGAAACAGGTTTATTTTAAACAGTGAATGCATTTCATACAAGGAATTTTTTCAAAAAATGGCCTTGGTGTTCGGCAAAAAAGCTCCCAAGGTCAAGGTCAATTCCCGCATGATGAGACTTATCCTGAGTTTCTTATGGATAGGCAAAAGGCTGAGGCTTACAAAAACCCTCCTCAACCCCCAGACAGCCCGACTGGCCCAGGGGAAGGTTTCGATGGATAACAGTAAAATAAAAAATCTCCTAAAATTCCATTTTAGAACATTGGAAGAAACTTTTGAGTGGGCAAAATCGAACGAAACCAAGTAACGGATCGTTGGATATCCAATCTAATTTTCTTGTAAAATTGGACAATCTGAAGCAAGGATCTTTACCTTGTTAATTTATCTAAATTAATCAAATATTGATTTTGAGACACCATTATAATTGGTATCTTATGATAGAATTTAAATGAAAACCGATGACCGGAGATTTTGAAAACGACTGGGAAAATGATAAGGAATTAGTAGAGCGCTTTGAAAACTCACTTAAATCCAATCTTGACCTTTATTTCGAAGAAGAGGAATTAGAAGAAATTATCCGGTTCTACTTTGATCAGCAAAAATTTTTGAAGGCTTTAAAAGCCAGTGATCATGCTCTGGAAAAATTTCCCTACAGCATAGAAATCAAATTACTGAAAGCCCAATGTCTGATCTTCAATGATGAATTGGATGAAGGTTTGGAGATACTTGAAAACATCAATAACCTTTCTCCGAACAATGAGGATATCATACTTGCTTTATCAAACGCCTTGTTGTTGGCCGGAAACATAAAAGAAGCCATTGCGATTCTGGAAGATTTTCTTCCGCTTGCCGAAGATGTAGCTGAAGTGTATTATTCTCTTGGAAATTTCTACAGAGCAGAAAACAATACTGAAAAAGCTGTCCATTATTACAAGGAATGCGTCAAGAAAAAAATCAATCATGAGGACGCGCTTTTCCAACTTGCCATGATTACGGAGGAGGAAGGCTCATTTGACGAAATTCTTCAGTTTTACCAAGAATTCATTGATCAGGATCCCTATAGTGCAGGTGCTTGGTATAACCTCGGGGTGGTATATAACAGGTTAGGGAGGTTTGAGGAGGCCATTCATGCCTATGATTATGCCTTGATCATTGATGATGCTTTTGCTTCTGCTTATTTCAATTTAGGCAACGCTTATATGAATACCCAGCAATTTGATCTGGCGCTGGAAGCATATCAGAATACCATCAACTGCGAAGGAGCAAATGCCGAAAACTGTTGCTATATGGCTGCGGCATATGAGAAACTGGAACAAATCGATCTTGCCTTCAAATATTTTAAAAAATCAGCTAAACTCGATCCTGAGTATGAGGATGCCTGGTTCGGATTGGGAATGTGTATGCTGAAGAAAGAAAAATTTTTTGAAGCCATCCATTATTTCAAAAAAGCCATTAAACTTTCCAATGAATATGCAAATTATTGGGTAGGACTGGCAGATGCGGAATACAATCTGGGAAACCTTCATGCAAGTGCCGAAGCCTATGAAGAAGCTATTAATCTTGAACCCGGTATTTTAGAAACTTATGTAAATCTTTCAATCATTTATTTTGATCAAAATAGATTTGAGGAAGCTGTTGATGTGCTAAAGGAAGGAATAGAAGAACTTGCCGAAGAAGCAGAACTCTATTATCGCCTTGTCGTATTTTTAGTCAAATCAGGCAAATACAAAGAAGCCTTTACTTATTTGGAAAATGCATTAACTTTGGACTTCGAAAAACATACCCTATTGTATGAATTGATGCCTGAGATAAAACATCAAAAGGCAATTTTCAAAATTATCGCCCAATTTAAAGACGGTTCCAACCCCGAATAATTTTGCAACCACAAACCGATAAATGTAAATAATGAATTACGTACTCAAGAATCTTCCTGTGCGTACGGAAAAACCGCGTTCATCAGGCCTCACCATGGTTATGGACAAAGGCCTAAGTATCCGGGAAGTAGAAGATTTTGTAAGTGCCAACAGTGATTACGTAGATATTGTAAAACTAGGGTGGGCGACTTCCTATCTGACCAAACATCTGGAAAAGAAAATCGATATTTATCAGGATGCGGGAATTCCTGTCTATCTGGGAGGCACACTTTTCGAAGCTTTTATTATTAGGGATCAGTTTGAAGATTATAGAAGGGTTTTGGAAAAACTTGACCTGCATTATGTAGAAGTTTCAGACGGATCCATTACACTTCCACACGCTAAAAAATGTCAGTTTATCAAGACGCTTTCCCAAGACGTTACCGTGCTTTCGGAGGTAGGTTCCAAAGATGCCGCCAAAATCATTCCTCCCTATAAATGGATTGAACAGATGCAAGCCGAACTTGATGCCGGTTCCTGGAAAGTAATCGGTGAAGCACGAGAGGGTGGAACTGTGGGACTGTTTAGAGATTCAGGAGAAGTCCGCCAAGGATTGGTGGAGGAAATCCTGACCAAAATCCCGGAAGAAAAAATTATCTGGGAAGCCCCTCAAAAAGAGCAGCAGGTCTGGTTTGTCAAACTTTTGGGTGCTAATGTCAATCTCGGAAACATAGCTCCAAATGAATCAATTCCACTGGAAACCATTCGCTTGGGCTTGAGAGGAGATACATTTGACCACTTTATAGGAGACCTTAATCTTTAAAATTTTCCCTGATCTTTTTCTTCAAATTGAATCCAGTAATTTATTTTTCCAATGAACAGACCAAAAGATTATATTTTGACCTACCTCAAAGGTATGTCCATGGGTGCGGCGGATATTGTTCCCGGGGTGTCGGGTGGTTCCATTGCCCTGATCACGGGGATTTACGAAAAACTTCTCGATAGCATCAAATCCATAGACAAAGAAGCATTAACGCTTCTTTTTCAATTCAAATGGAAATCCTTTTGGAAACATGTGAACGGCAGCTTCCTGTTGACATTGTTGGTTGGGATATTAACCAGCATTTTTACACTATCCAATCTGATCACCTACCTTATCGAGAATCATCCTATTCCGATCTGGTCTTTCTTTTGCGGATTGATCATCGTTTCAGCCATCATTATCCTCAGAGATATCAAAAACTGGTTTCTAGGTGTAATACTGGCTTTGATTTTAGGTGTTATATTGGCCTATATCATTACAGGTTTGCCACCGATGAGCTCCCCTAACAGTTTATGGTTTACTTTTGTGGCCGGAGCGATTGCAATTTGCGCAATGATCCTTCCCGGCATTTCCGGGAGCTTTCTCTTGTTGATTATGGGACAATATGAACGCATCCTGGAAGCGGTTACTGAAAAAAACATCTTGGTACTCGGTCTTTTTGCCAGTGGATGTGTAGTCGGTATACTGACCTTCAGCCGGCTGATTTCTTGGTTATTGAAAAAATACCATGCAGTCACCATTGCCCTGTTATCGGGATTTATGCTCGGATCCATCAATAAAATCTGGCCTTGGAAAGAAGTGATTTCATACCGGATGAACTCACATGGGATTCAAAAACCCTTTTTGACAGAAAATATTCTTCCCCACCATTATCAGGAAGTGATGGGAGAAGATCCGATGATACTTACTGCAGTCCTGTCGTTTTCATTCGGGATTATTTTGGTTCTGGGCATAGAAAGAATGGCCTCTTATTTAAGTAGAAAATGAGAAAATTCGGATTGATAGGCTATCGGCTCAGTCACTCTTTTTCTAAGAAGTACTTTTCTGAAAAATTCGAAAAAGAGGGTCTTTCCGGTTGCCGGTATGACTTGTATGAAATTGATGATATTTCAGAAATCAAATCAGTTTTGGATCAAAACCCTGAATTGGAAGGACTCAATATAACTATTCCATACAAAGAAAAAGTACTACCTTTTTTGGACAACCTGGATCCGGTATGTGAGTTGATCGGTGCCGTAAACTGTATTCAGATCCGAAACGGAAACTTAAAGGGCTTCAATACCGATTATTTCGGATTCAAGGAATCCTTGGAAAAATGGTTGGGGCAAGACCGTCCAAAGGCCCTTGTTTTGGGAACAGGCGGTGCTTCAAAAGCGGTTGTTCAGGCACTCAGTGATCTTAACATTGAATTTTTAATGGTCTCCAGATCTCCCTCACAGCAGCGTCAGACGGTTACCTACCGGGATCTGAATGACCAAAAAGGAATTTTAGAATATTATCGGCTGATTATCAATACTACGCCTTTGGGAACATATCCCAATTCAGAAGAAATGCCCGAGATAGATCCTTCTCAGATTACAAATAACCACAAAGTGTATGATCTGGTATATAATCCGGAAAAAACGTTTTTGATGCAATCCCTGGAAGCCCGGGGTGCCGTAGTGAAAAACGGTTTGGAAATGCTATATCTACAGGCAGAAGCCGCCTGGAAGATTTGGAACTAAAACAAACTCTCTTATTCCTTTTCTATGTATTGAAAACTGCAACGGCTTTTTTTGTATCTCTTAATTTGGTTTTTCAAGAAAAAGAAGGAAATGGTCAGCAAGTTTAAGCTTGTAAAAAAGATAAACATCATCAAAGATAAAGCCGAACCCATTAAAGGTCCGGCTATATCATTTTGTTATTGATTTTTTAAAAGATTACCATTTGTAAAATGGTAGGCATCATCTAATGTTTGATCATCTGTTGAATCCCTTCTTTTTGTAAAAACTTTCATCCCGAAATGCATTTTCGTCTTCGGTCTCTGCCGGAAGGTAGCTTTTGTAAACCATTACTTCATAATCCCGGTTTATATTCGATCCTTTACGATACCTTTTTGTTTTCCTGAAAGTATCATAACTGATTTCATCCGTAAGCACCTTTTTATTGCTTTCGTCCAAATCCACCAAACCGATCGGAATAATGAGATGGTTCTCGCCATCCTCGTTAAGATACTCATGAGTACCTTTTTTGTCAGATGTTTCAAAGGGCTCGTGACCATCTTCTATTATGGCTTTATCCACCTCAACATCCAGATAAACCACACGTTCATCTTTTTTATTCACAAGTAACCCGTCTACTTTTCCAACGGGTTTTCTATCTACATCCAATACTTTCCAACCTCTGACATCACTATAATCTGAGGCAACTTTGTAATCGGAAAGTTGGTCCAAATAAAATAAATTCTTCTTATCGTCTGTCATAACATTTAGGATTATTTAATCAATTCATTTGTTCAAGGAGATTCGCAGCTTCCCGAAAGAAATTTTTAACAGCCTCTTTTTGATCAAGGGTTAGTTCTTCAGGTGTGATAGCCGAAGCTGCATTCCTCACATTCTGGGCTTGATTATTCAAACCCGGATAGTCTGCTTGCTGTATATTTTGCAGGACATTCGCAAGTATATCTGCCGCACTTTTAATGGAGTTGGCATGGGTGGTTTCAAAAGGATCCTGTGTGACCTTTTGTGCATAATCTCTCACAGATTGTATATCTCCCTCAACATCATAGTCAACCTCATTGGCAATTGCCTCAGTGGCATCAGTCAGTTTTCTCAGAGCTTCATTGGTATATTCATGATCAAGACCCATTTGATCCGGATCATTATTTATAAACTCCACATAATCATTTACGGTGGAATTGTCCGGATTTACCTGGGTACTTTCTGATACCTCAGTGTCGGTTGGAATTATGGTGGATTCCTCTTCCGATTCATTGAAGGCAAGGAAGTAAATAATCAATCCTAATACGATTAGGACCAATAAAACCCAAGGCCATACGGGCTTCTTTTTTTCAATTTTGATTTCTGCCATGATTTCTTATTTATGGTTAGATAATTTTCAATTGGTCATTCATTAAAAATCCGAAAATCCGTGCTCCAGCTTATCTGAAATAACCAAAGATCATATTTTATCTTTGGTTGCAAAGTTTTGGAAGAGCTATTATAGTTAAGAAAATGAGTTGCATTAAATATTATTTACTCCATTTCTTAAAACCTTTCACCTAAAAAATATCAAACTTCCTGCCATTGAGATTCTGAAATAAATGAAAAGGGTTTGAAGCTTTCCCGAAAATCTATTATCTGAGCAATTCCGGAAATTTAAAATAAAAAAAACAGAGTGAAAAAAGCAAAAAACCGAAGAAGATCGACTCCTTCGGTTTTCTGCAAATCAAATTTTAATCTTTATAAAATCTGAGTTTTCGATATAAAAGATTTTATCTCATTGAGACCATTCGGTAGGTTCCCGGTCCCATCGATGTTTTTTCAATTTTTTCATCAAATCCTGTGGAAGACCTTTTCCATCGCCCGCACCCAAGTTGCTTTTTACGTGATAGGCTTTTCGCATTCCCGGAATGGTGGTGTGAATTTGAGGATTGCTGAGGATAAACCGCAATGCCATTTCAGGCATAGTCATATCTCTAGGGACCAACGGTTTTAATCTGTCAGCATGTTCCACACTGGAATTGAGGTTTTCGGGCACAAAATAAGTGCTGCGCCAGTCCTCCTCCGGAAAGGTAGTTTCCTTGGTAAAAGTGCCGGTGAGTGTACCTTCGTCGAATGGAACTCTTGCAATCACACCGATATCCAGTTTTTCACAAAGTGGAAGCAATTTGTCTTCAGGAGCCTGATCAAATATATTATAGATCACCTGCACTGCACTGATATGTCCCGTTCTGAGCGTTTCCAACACATTTTCTGGTTCCCAGCGGTTTACACTTACACCCATATGCCGGATCTTGCCTTCTGATTTTAGGTTTTCTATGGCTCTTTGCCATTCTTCATTGGTTGCCCAACTGTCCTCCCAAACGTGAAACTGCATCAGGTCAATTGTTTCCACACCGAGGTTTTTCAAGCTCTTTTCGGTATATTCAATTATATGACCGGCAGGAAAACAGTCATCCAGCTTAAACTCGCTTCTGGAGGGCCACGTCATATTTTTAGGTGGAATTTTGGAGGCCATATAAAGTTTTTTCCCGGGGTGGCGCTTCACAAGCCGACCTAGAATCTCCTCACTTTTGCCGGCACCGTAACCCCATGCGGTATCAAAAAAATTACAACCACCTTCTACTGCGATGTCCAATGATTGATCGGATTGTTTATCGTCGGACTTTGTCCATCCTGCCATGCCCCACATGCCGTATCCGATTTCACCCACTTTCCAATCTGTACGTCCAAATCTTCTGTAATTCATATCTATCTGTCGTTTTTGTTTTGATCAAATATAAAGGAATCTTAAACTAAAAAGTCAAAGACTCCCATTTGATTTTAAAGACATAAATCAATTCATCTTTAAACCGCTACTTTTTATTATTACTTTTTTTCGGTTCCACCGGTTTTTTCTCCTCTTCCATTCTTCCATACATCACGTTCATTCCGCATAGTTCTTTTGTTTTCTTTACCGGTAGCTGGTTAGGCTTAAGTCTCCAGGTCCAATTCCCTTTACTTGTACCTGGTCTGTTCATGATGGCCTTTTCATCCAATCCCAAAATATCCTGGATAGGAACAATGGCGATATCCGCCACCGACATCAGTGCCAACCTGTGCATAATCTTATGAATATTTTTAGTATCGGGAGCTATCCCCACATACTTGGTAAACCTCTTCAGATCCTTCTTTGACATGCTATTGAACCATCCGACAGTGGTATTGTTGTCGTGAGTTCCCGTGAATACCACACTGTTCCGGTTATGGTTGTGCATGATGTAGGGGTTGTTTCCGATTTCTTCCCCAAATGCAAACTGAAGTACTTTCATGCCCGGAAAGTTGAATTTTTCCAAAAGCTCAAATACTTGTTCATCCATTTCACCAAGATCTTCAGCAATGAAAGGCATATCAGGAAAGGCTTTTTTGACCTCATTAAAAAAAGCTTTTCCCGGGACCACAGCCCACTTGCCGTTTATGGCTGTTTGATCGCCCTCAGGAACTTCCCAATAAGCAGAAAAAGCCCTGAAGTGGTCCAGTCTAACAAGATCAAAAAGCCGAAGATTCTGACGCAATCGATCTATCCACCAATCGAATCCGTTTTTCTTCAACTCCTTCCAATCGAAGACAGGAGTTCCCCAAAGTTGTCCGGTGTTACTGAAATAATCCGGAGGTACTCCGGAAATATGAGTGGGATTTCTCCTGCTATCAAGTTTGAAGTACTGCGGATGTGCCCAACAATCGGCACTGTCATGATTGATGTAAAACGGAATATCGCCAAAGAAACTGATGTTTCTGGCGTGGGTGTAATCTTCTAAAAGCTGCCATTGCGTAAAAAAAAGCAGTTGGAAAAATTTTTCTTTTTTGATTTCCTCAGCCATTTTGGCACTGAATGAAGCTAACGTTTCCGAATCCCGATCCCGAATCTTTTCCGGCCACTCAGTCCAACCTGATTTAAAATGTTTTTTGAAGGTCAGATAAAGTGCATAGTCTTCCAGCCAATCTTTGTTTGCTTCGCAAAATCTGTCATAAGCTCCCTGATATAACTTTTCATTTTTCTTGAAATTTTTGAACGCGATGTCCAACAAGTTGTATTTAAAACTGCTGACTTTTTCGAAATCCACCTTCTTTTCATCAAACTTTTGGGGAATAGATAAATCATCTTTTGACAAAAACCCCTCTTTCATTAATAGGTCAGGACTTATTAACAGTGGGTTTCCTGCAAACGCCGAATAACTGCTGTATGGGGAATGGCTGAATGCCGCATCTGTAGGGTTCAAGGGGAGAATCTGCCAGTACCTGTGCCCGCTTTCCTGTAAGAAGTCCACAAATTTATAAGCTTCATCGCCAATATCCCCAATCCCATATGCTGAGGGTAGGGACGTGATGTGAAGTAGGATGGCACTGCTTCTTTTTAATTGCATAGGTTTATTTGATTTTTATCAATGGTGATCAAAACCCGCCGACCTAAGCAGGGCAACAGGAAAGGCCGTAAACAGATCCCTCATTGGGATTTTCCCTTCGGCAGAAACTTTATCTCCGCTGTAAATATTTACCCATTCCTTTGGAGCTACGTGCGGCAATTCTATGCATCCTTCTTCCCAAAGATGATTCAGTGGGAAAACATCCTGCTTACAAACAGCTGTAGAATTGAGTGGGACGGCAACTAAATACCATTTATCCTGATAATGTCGGGCATAGCTTACAATCTTGTCCGCAAAATCAGGTGATACTTTAAGCGGTATATATTCTGCCTTTTCAAAAAACTCCCGGTTTGATTTCCTTTCTTTCAAAGCTCTGAACATTGTAAACATTTTGATTTTTCCGTTCTGATATTCTGCTGTCATAGCTTGAAGGTTCTCCGGACCTGTTTTCTCTGAATAAGTCAGAAACTCATTCAGATACCTTTTCCTCAGTTCATAATCCACAGGTCGCCTGTTATCCGGATCCACATAACTCAGATCCCAAAGCTCAGTTCCCTGATAAACATCGGGAATCCCCGGTGCTGTAATTTTGATAAGACATTGTCCCAAAGAATTGATTACCCCATGAAATGCTATCCTTTTTCTGAATGAATCATATGATGATCGGAAGGCTTCATGATCAAGTATAGCTGCTACGAATTCAAAAACATCTTCTTCATATTTGGTGTCAGGATCCGCCCAAGTGGAATGTTCCTTTGCTTCCCTGAGCACTTTTTGGAGAAAATCATTCGTACGTTGTAAAAAACCATCCTCCTGTTTATCCTCAAAGGACATCGCTCCGATCAGGGATTGATATATAAAATATTCTTCGTTTTTATCAGGTACCTGAGCATTCTTCCTGACTTTCAGATTGATCTGATGCCATTTTTCCACCTTCTCAAACCACTCTTCAGGAATTTCACTCAGGACATTTATCCTCATCCTGGCATCTTCTCCGCGCTTTGTATCGTGGGTCGCTGTGGTGTTTACAGTATGCGGAAACTCCCTTTGCCTTTTGATCATAAGATTATGGAATTCCTGATCGGTGATCCCAAAAACCTGAGGGGAATCCCCGACTTCATTATGAGAAACCAATAAATTATAGAGATAAAAAGTGGTATCCTCAACCCCTTTAGCAGCAAGAGGACCCGTAAACTGTTGACACCTTTTCAGAAAATACAGCATATTGCCGTCACTTCCCTCACCTTCTCCCGAAAACAATGACCTGAAGTAATCCAACGCCAGTTTCAGATCCGGTTCCTGCATAATGGCAGTTTCATGAGCTTCATCTATGACCGACTTTTGATAATCCGTCAAGGGAAATTTTTCCGGATAAATCCTGTAAACAGGAAATCCGGCCAAGAATGCACTTAAGGCAGTTTTGCCTGATTCCCTCTTCATGGGATTTGTTTTAGGCAAAAGATCGAGTTCTTCCAATAACTCCCAGAGATTGTTCAGTTCACCGCCCATCCGCTCATGCAAAATGAATTGCTTTTTATCATAAACAAGCTGTTCGTAATCAGAAAACACGGGCTTTATTTGCTTATAGTAAAACTTGAATTTTTCCTTTTTCCTCGAATCGGTATACAGATTATTGACCATAGCCAAGAAATCATAGCCACTGGTGCCCTGGGTTTTCCAGTCAGACGGAAGTTGCTCATCTGCCTCAAGGATTTTCTCTACGATTACATAGAAATCATCTCCCAAAAGTTCTGCGAGCTTATTCAGGTAACCTTTTGGATCAAATAAGCCATCTATATGGTCAATTCTTAAACCTTGGAAGAGACCTTCATCACAAAGTTGCAGGATGAACTTATGGTAGGTTTGAAACACCTCCTGATCTTCCATCCGTAGACAGATTAAATCATTGATGGTAAAAAACCTTCTGAAATTAATTTTTCTCTCTGACTCCTTCCAAAAGACAGGTTGGAAATACTGAAGGTCAAGCAGCTTTTTAAACAATTTCACTGAGCTGTTAAACTTCTTGAGCAAATCATTCAGTTTTTCATCAAGAAGTGGAAGCTGACGGTTTGCCTGATAAAAGTTGTCCTTCAGCTCCTTCCAATCATCTTGATTTCTTGAAAGATTGGAGAATTTTCCAGTCCACTCATCTTTATCCGATGTTTCAGATCCTCCTGACAGGATATATCCATATGAAAGGGCGCTGGCAGGATAACGATTATCATAATATTGAAACGAAAACCCATCAGCATCAAAGATCAGTTTCAGTTCTCCCTTTTCAAGAACATTTTCCAAAAAATTCCCCAGGAATGGGGCCATGATTTTGCCTTTCCATTCTTTATAATCCCAATTGATATCAAAGAACCGATAAAATTCAGAATCAGGACCATGTTCCAAGATGCTATAAATCCAGGGATTTGCAGTGCTGCCGGCCATGTGGTTTGGGACAATATCCTGCAACCAGGTCATCCCTTTCAGTTGAAGAAGGGCGTTGATCTTCCTGAATTCTTCCAGATCACCGATTGATGTGTTGATCACAAAAGGGCTGGTGACGTCATAACCATGCGTGCTTCCTTCCATAGACTGAAAAAACGGTGCTGAATAAAGCGTACTTATTTCAAGTTTTTCCAGGTAATCAAGCGCATGGTTCAGATCACTGAAGGTGAATTCAGGTGACATTTGAAGGCGATAAGTTGAAGCCGGTATATGCATAGCTCAAGAGGTCAGGTTAAGGCGATCGGTTATTTCATCAAAAACCCTGATCCAATCAACAGCGGCAGGGTTTCCCTCTTCACTCAATGATTTTTGGAGATAATATTGTTCGGATTTTATGAAATAAGCTATGTTTTGTGCCTCCCAGAATTCAGGAGTGAGGTCACAGGATTGAATTAACCTGATAAAGTCAAGAAGGGATTTCATCAGTGGATTGTTTCGGGGATTATCTTTTAAAGCCTTGAACATATTTCCAATTTTTTCATCTGTCAGATAATTGATAGATACAAAATCCAAATCAGCATCTATTCTGTTTGCTGACTCGATTATCTGACTCATGGCATTGATGTCCAATTCGTCGGCCTTCAGTAAATTACTAAGGCGGGAGTTGATGGCCAGGTCCACCGGTAATTTCAGTTGCTGCGGAAACTTCATGTTGATTTCCTTGAAGACCTGCATCAAATGATAGTTGTCCTCATACATTTTTTGAATCATCCCTTCGGTAGTTTTAAGGGTAGTATCCATGACTATCTCCATGACAGCCCTTTTTTCATCCTTGAAAAGATGCCAAAAAGAATATTTATGGGAGCCAAAATAATGGTCCATCATGTTGAAGATTTCATAAATATCGCTTTTGTAGAAACACGAAACCATCTTTTCCTGAAGCTGCTCCAATTCCTTTGCTCCGATATATTCCCGGACACCTCCATACAGCTGATGTTCCCCAAGATGCATTACTGCATAGGAAATCTCCACTTTTTCCATCGTGATGTCAGACTGAAACATCGTATGACCGATAATCAGTTTATGTTTACCGGCTTCATAATAAGTTTTGGATTTGGTCTTGGCCTGAAAATTAAACAAATCATATTCCTCCGGAAAATCCTTGAAAAGCGAGGCAACGGCATAGTGGGCACCAACCCTAATCATGTCCACCATCATTGGCTTTACGATCTGATTATAAGCCACGGCCGCATTTCCGAATTGGTTCAGGTTGCTGGGAGCCTTTTCCAGTAATCGAATAAATTCATCCTCAAAATTTTCACCTGAAACCATTTCTGCCAGTTGGATGGCACGTGCTGCATAAAATACATCCTGCATAGATTCAATTCCACTGACCTCATCAAAAAACCAACCGCAGCTGGTGTACATCAACATGGTGTGGTATTGCATTTCCAAAAGCCTCAAAACCTTGATTTTCTCATCATCAGAAAGGTTTTTCTTGATGTGATTGTTGAGAAATCTGTTGAGATTGTCCTCGGTTCTCTCCAGGATGACATCGATATATTTATCCCTGAGGTCCCATGGATCATCCGTAAATTCCTTGAGTTCGTTTTCATAGAGAAAAATAAACTTTTCTCTTACCCAATCAAAGGCCTCACGTAAGGGTCCCCGCCATTCCTGAGTCCATCCCAGATTGCCGCCGGTATTACATCCACAATTGCTTCTCCACCTTTCCACGCCATGCGCGCAGCTCCAAGAAGTGTTTTCAATAATCTGAGCCTCATGGGTTGGTGGGAATTTCTCCAGAAACTCACCATAAACCGTCAGTTGAATGTCTTCGTTTTTTTCAAGTGAGTTGAGACAATAGGATAGGGCCATCTCACCATGTTTATGATGATGGCCATAACTTTCTCCATCAGTTGCGATGTTGGACAATTGAACATCATCTTTATCCGTAAAAAGTTCGGTAAGGCGATTGGCAAATTTCTCTCCATTGTCCAACAATCTCTCAAAAGCAACGCCTTGGGAGGCCGGACCATCATAGAAAAAAAGATTGATTGTATTTCCTGAAGGAAGATTACAAAGGTAAACTCTCTTAGGATCCACTTTGGCACCAGTAGCATCCCCCCATTCTTCCTGGCCGATTTTCCTGGTGTACAGGGCTTGATAGGGTGAGAGAATTGTGAATTTAATGCCGTGTTTGGCCATTACCTCAAGGGTATCTGTGTTCATGGCAGTTTCACCACACCACATCCCCTCAGGCATTCTTCCGAATCTGGATTTAAAATCTTCAATTCCCCAGATTACCTGGGTCTCTTGGTCCCGTGCATTAGCCAATGGCATGATCATGTGGTTATATGCCTGGGCGATTGCTGATCCATGACCCGAAAATCTTTCCTGACTGTCTTTATCAGCCTGCAAGATATCTTTATAAGTTTCAGGGGCATCATTTTCCATCCAGGCCAAAAGAGTAGGCCCCATGTTAAAGCTCATCCAGGAATAATTGTTGATAATGCGTTTGATTTTTCCTTTATTATCTAAAATTCTGGAGGCACTGTTTCTTGCATAGCATTCTGCATTGATTCTATGGTTCCAATCGTGATAGGGATAAGCTGAATCCTGAATTTCAACAATATTAAGCCATGGATTTTCCCGGGGCGGTTGATAAAAATGGCCGTGAAGACATATGTATTTATTAATCATATTAATTATAATTTAAAACTTAAGATTGATTTGTTTGGTAAACCGTAATTGAGCTGGCCGGAAAAAAGACTTCGGTTCCTACGCCTGCCTGGTCTGAAGTGTTATTGGGCCCAAGCCATTGAACATCAGATGAAGCGAATTTCTTATCCCAGTTACCCTCTTTTCCAGGCATTGTTACGGGATGTTCTTTTGAGCTGAAATTCAAAACCGCCATCACCGAGTCACTTCCGGTTCCGGCTGTGATAATCATCAGATTGTCCTTTTCTTGTATTTCAGTTTGAATGTTTTCTGATCCGAAAGCAGAAAAGACTCCCTGCTTTCTCAAGCTGATCAGTTGCTTGTAATAATTAAAAACCGAAATTTTTTGTTCCTCTTGTTTGAAATCCCAATTGAGTTTGGAATTATTGAAGGTTGTTTCGGACTGTGGATCCGGAACTTCACCCTGCCATTTAAAGGAATCAAATTCCCGGCTTCTTCCTTCCTGTACGGCTCTTATCAAATCCGGATCACTATGATGGACAAAATACCGGAATGGTTGGTCTTCACCGTATTCTTCTCCCATAAAAAGCATCGGAACAAATGGCGAGATCAGTATAATACCGGCAGCCAGTTTTAATTTTTCTAACGAAACAATTGTAGAAAGCCTGTCTCCCAGCATCCTGTTGCCCACCTGATCATGATTTTGGATGCAGACGATAAACTGATGTTTGTTCATCTCTCCGGGTTCTGTGCCCACCTTTTTCTTTCGGTATTCAGAATAGATTCCATCATAAACAAACCCTTGTTTAAAGGATTTTGCCAAGTGCTTTAAATGACCGTAATCAGCATAATAACCATCAGTTTCACCTGTAATCAGGGTGTGAACAGCATGGTGAAAATCATCTGTCCATTGTGCCTGAAGCCCATAACCGCCCGTTTCATATCCGGAAATAATTTTTACATCGTTCATGTCGCTTTCAGCAATCAGGACATAGGGTTTTCCTGTTTCTTTTTCAAGATCGTCTGCGCTTTGCCTAAGTTCTTTTAGCAAATGCGTGGGACCGTTGTCCATGATTGCATGGACAGCATCCAGCCTGAGACCATCAAAATGAAAATCCTTCAGCCACATCATGGCATTTTGAAGAAAGAAATTTCGGATATGATCGCTATACCCTTCATCAAAATTCAGGGCGCTTCCCCAAGGTGTATGGTATTTATCGGTAAAATAGGGACCAAAATCATTCAAGTAATTCCCCTCCGGGCCCATATGATTGTAAACCACATCCAAAATGATGTTGATGCCACTTTGATGACATTTGTCTACCAATTGTTTCAATTTAGCTACACCCCCATAGCTATGCTGAACAGCAAATGGGAAAACACCGTCATAACCCCAGTTTCTTTCTCCCGGAAACTGTGCGATCGGCATCAGCTCAATGGTATTGATACCAAGATCAAGAAGGTGATCAAGTTTATCAATGATTGCTTCAAAAGTGCCTTCAGGAGTAAAAGTGCCTACATGAAGCTCATAAATAATCATTTCTGATAATTGGTGCGGGGTCCGGTTGTGATCAGTCCAGGAAAAGTCAGATTGATCTACTGCAGCAGACCAGCCGTGAACCCCTTCAGGTTGACTTAAAGATGCAGGATCCGGTCTTTTTAACTCACCGTCCAAAAGAAACATATACTTTGAACCTGCCTTAAGATTCTTAATTTCGGCTTCCCAATATCCATATTCATCCTGTTTCAGCTCCAAAGGATTTTCTTCTCCATTTATAACTAATTCGACCTTTTTTGATTTAGGTGCCCAGACTGTTGCACCATAAGATTGGGATGGTCTTTTTATTATTCCAATGTTTTTTGTTATATTATTAACCATGAGGTTTAACGATTGTTGAATTTAGGTGAATTTTAGCCTTTCAAAATGCACGGCTTACCTGTAACTTCTGATCCTACACATTCAGAATAATGCCAAAAGGCAGCTGAACAAAAATGAAACAAATAATTATAATATTATAGATAAAGGTAATAATACTATTTGTTATTACCTTTTCGGTTAGAAGTTTCTGCCTTTTTAGGAAAAGGATTGTCGGACAAAAGTTTATTACTTATGGAGAATAAAAGCAGTTGCTTGATATGAATAAAACCCAAATCGCCTTTTCCAGGTATAATTATTAATAATCATCTTCTATTATTTATATTTCCAATTCATTTTGGTCTTGCTTTTTTTATGAAGAATCATTTAACAAAAGCAAAATGGCATAATCCTTATATGAATAAAGAAGGTATTTTCCAACATTGAAATATTAAACATGAAAGATTTAGAAGGAAAAAAAAGAGTAGTAATTGACAATGTTTCACCCCAACTGGATGGCGGCAAATACCCCATAAAAAGAGCAGTTAACGAACGTGTTAAAGTCAATGCGGATATTTTTGTGGATGGCCATGATCATGTAAAAGGCTCTCTTCTCTATCGGAAAATTAAATCAGGAAAAGAAAATAATTGGCAAGAGGTACCGATGAAATTCATTGCCAATGACCATTGGGAAGGATATTTTGCGCCAGACAGCATCGGGAATTTCGAATTTACTCTGGAAGGTTGGGTAGATCAATTTTCCACGTGGCAATATGGATTGAAGAAAAAGTACGAAGACAAACAGGATATTTCTTTGGAATTGCTCATTGGAGCAGAACAAATGGAAAAAGCAGTCCATAATGCCTCAGCCGCACAGAAAAAGAAACTGCAAGCAGGGATTGAAATGCTTAAATCCAATAAAGATGAGCCAAAAACCGTTTCTTTTGCGCTGAGTGATGAGGCGTCGGAATTGATGCAAAGACTGAATGACAAAGGAAAGATAACCCGATATACCCCTTTATTACCTTTAAAGGTTGAAGCTAAACAGGCTTTATTCAGTGCGTGGTATGAGTTTTTCCCTCGATCAACTTCTTCAGTGGAAGGAAAGCACGGTACTTTTAAAGACTGTGAAAGAGTTATTCCGGAAGTCGCCAAGATGGGATTTGATGTTATTTATTTTCCACCTATTCACCCGATTGGAGAGAGTAATAGAAAGGGCCTCAACAATGCTACTGCCGCAAAAGAAGGTGATCCGGGCTCCCCTTGGGCAATAGGCTCAAAGGAAGGAGGACACAAAGCCATTCATCCCGGACTGGGAACCATGAAGGATTTTCAAAGTCTGGTGAAAAAAGCAGAAGAATCCAACATCAAAATTGCCTTGGATTTTGCCATTCAATGTGCTCCCGATCACCCTTATGTGAAGGACCATCCGGATTGGTTTACCTGGCGTCCCGACGGCACGGTGCAGTATGCCGAAAATCCACCTAAAAAATATCAGGATGTACTTCCTGTGAATTTTGAAACGGAAGATTGGGAAAATCTGTGGCAGGAACTGAAAAGCATTGTGGATTTCTGGATTTCAAAAGGAGTGAGAATTTTTAGGGTGGATAATCCACATACCAAGCCCTTTAAGTTTTGGGAATGGCTGATCAAAGAGGTACATGCAAAAAATCCTGAAATCATCTTTTTGGCAGAAGCCTTTACGAGACCAAGAATCATGGAAAAATTGGCGAAAGTAGGTTTTAATCAGTCCTACACTTATTTTACCTGGAGAAATACCAAGGAAGAAATGCAGGAATACCTTTTAGAACTGACGAGAACAGACAAAAGAGAATATTTTCGCCCAAACTTTTGGCCCAACACTCCCGACATTCTTCCCATATCGCTGGAGGAAAAAAGTGAACCTTCTTTCCTGATTCGCCTGATTTTGGCAGCAACACTATCCTCCAATTATGGTATCTATGGGCCTGTATTTGAGTTTGGTTTAAACAAAGCATACCCCGGTAAAGAAGAATACATCGACTCCGAAAAATACGAGATCAAATATTGGGATTGGGAAAAACCTACCAAAACCAAAACCCTGATCACTAAAATCAATCAGATCAGAAAAGAAAACGAGGCATTTCAAACCACTTGGCACATTGAATTCTGCGATATAAACAATCCTCAATTATTTTGCTACTTAAAGACAGATCAGGATAAGAAAAACAAAATCCTGTGTGTCATCAATATGGATCCAAACCAAACCCAATCAGGCTGGGTGCAGGTTCCATTGGCTTCAATGGGGCTATCCGATCATGAATCTTTTATTGTCAATGATCTACTCAGCGGTCAAAAATACACGTGGAACAGAGAGTGGAATTACATTGAATTAAATCCACATGATATGCCGGCGCACCTGTTTCGAATAGAAAGCAGCAAGTTTTAAATCAAAATTATTTTAACTCTAAAATTTTATCAAAATACTATGACTGAAAAATCCGAGATCAACGAAAATATTCATTGGTACAAAGACGCCATCATCTATGAACTCCATATAAAAGCCTTTTATGACAGCAACGGCGATGGCATTGGGGATTTTAGAGGTCTTTTAGAAAAACTGGATTATCTGGAAGATCTAGGCGTGACAGCTATATGGCTTCTTCCGTTCTATCCTTCACCACTCCGTGACGATGGTTATGATATCGGTGATTATTATACCATCAACAAAACTTATGGAGATATTCCTATTTTCAAGCAATTCATCAAGGAAGCCCACAGAAGAGACTTGAAAGTTATTACTGAGTTGGTCATCAACCATACTTCAGATCAGCATCCGTGGTTTCAACGGGCACGTAAAGCCAAACCCGGATCCGCTTATCGGGATTATTATGTGTGGAGTGATGATCCGAAAAAATACAGGGATGTAAGAATCATTTTCACGGATACGGAGCCTTCCAACTGGACTTACGATCCGGTGGCTAAATCCTATTTTTGGCATCGCTTTTTCTCCCATCAGCCTGACCTGAACTTTGACAATCCTCAGGTTCAGAAGGAGGTTTTTAAGATTATGGAATATTGGCTGAAGATGGGAGTGGATGGTTTTAGACTGGACGCAGTACCGTATCTTTTTGAGCGGGAAGGCACCAACTGCGAAAATCTTCCGGAAACCCACAAGTTCCTGAAAGACCTGAGGGCAAAGGTGGATGAAAAATTTGAAAACAAACTTTTGTTGGCCGAAGCCAATATGTGGCCGGAAGACTCTGCTGCATATTTCGGAGATGGAGACGAGTGTCAAATGAACTATCATTTCCCTATCATGCCCAGGATGTTTATGGCTGTGAAAATGGAAGACCGATATCCCATTACGGATATTATAGATCAGACACCTGCGATCCACGAATCCTGCCAATGGGCCATTTTTCTGAGAAACCATGATGAGCTAACGCTGGAAATGGTCACTGACGAAGAGCGGGATTATATGTACAAAATGTATACAAAGGACACCCAGGCAAAAATAAATGTAGGTATCCGACACAGACTTGCTCCATTATTGGAAAACAGCAGGACAAAAATTGAATTAATGAATCTGTTGTTGTTTTCATTGCCCGGTACTCCCGTCATTTATTATGGTGATGAAATCGGAATGGGTGACAATTTTTACCTCGGGGACAGGGATGGTGTCCGCACCCCTATGCAGTGGAATGCCAACAAAAATGCAGGCTTTTCGGATGCAAATCCTCACAAATTATATCTCCCGGTGATCATTGATCCCGAATACAGATATGAGTCCATCAACGTGGAATCTCAGCAGATGAATACTTCCTCGCTGTTGTGGTGGATGAAAAGGATTATTAATATGAGAAAGCAGCACAAAGCTTTTGGAAGAGGAGACATTAATTTTCTTTCACCTGCCAATCCAAAAATCCTGGCATTTACCAGAAGTTATGAGGACGAAACCATTTTAGTATTAGCCAATTTATCCCGTTTTTCCCAAGCCGCTGAGTTGGATCTAGAAAATTATGAGGATTATGTTCCGGTGGAAATGTTCAGCCATAACAAATTCCCGAGAATTACAGACAATCCTTATTTGTTCACCATGGGGCCCCATGGATATTATTGGTTTATTTTAGAAAAAGAAAAGGATTATTCAGATGACAAAGGCAGTCAGCCTCAATTGACAGTAGCTCACTGGCAGAAGTTGTTTGAGGATAAAGCATTACAAAAGCTGGAAAGCAAAATCCTGCCAACCTACATCAAAGACTGTAGGTGGTTTGGCAGCAAATCCAGGATCATTAAAACGATCCGGATCAAGGAATCCATCGATATCAAGGATAAACGTCTTGACGCAAAATGGTTGATTCTGGATGTGCAGTATACAGAAGGCTTAGCTGAAACATATCAGCTGCCACTTTCCTATTTAAAATATCATTCCGAGGAAGAAATCCGGCACATTGACAAAAAAGGAATTGTAGGAAGATTGATAGTAGGAGAAGATGAAGGAATTTTGATAGATGCCATTTATGATGAGGATTTCAGGAATGCTCTTTTTGACAATCTCAAAAAAGGACGTAAGCTCAAAGGTCGATCGGACAGTATGGTATTTCAGACGTCTGCCAAAGGTGATCTAAAGACTGATGAAGATGTATATTCCAAAATCCTAAGTGCTGAACAAAGTAATACCTCCGTAATCTATAATGGTAAATTCTTTATGAAGCTTTATCGAAAAGTAGATAATACGATAAACTCTGATCTGGAAATTACCCGGTATTTAACAGAAAAAGCACAGTTTAAAAATGTTCCTGCTTACTTGGGGGATATTTCTCTTTACCATAAGGACAATTCCCAGACTGTATTGGCGATGATGCAGGAGGCGGTTCCGAATCAGGGAGATGCTTGGGAATATACAAAAGATTCACTTCAGAATTATTTTGAGCGGGTTTTGATACTTCCCAAAACAGAAAAAGCTCCGGAAAACTTAGTGGATATTTCATCTCCGATGCCATTTTCAGAATTGACTCCATCTTTACAGGAGCTGATAGGGGGAATCTTCTCAGAGCGGATTTTATTACTTGGACAGAGGACCGGAGACATGCACAAATCCCTGGTTTCATTTGCTGAAGACAAGGATTTTGAACCGGAGGCATTCTCTTTACACTATCAGCGGTCTTTATATTCCTCTTTACAGTCATTGACAAGAGGCTCGTTTCAGGCATTGAAGGAAAACCTGAAAAATCTTCCTGAGCATATCCGGAAAGAAGGAGAAGAGGTATTGCAGCTGAAAGATCAGGTTCTCAAATCATTCAAGCGGATTTTTGACCATAAAATCACTACTCAGAAAATTCGGCTTCATGGAGATTACCATCTTGGTCAGGTGCTTTGGACAGGTCGTGATTTTGTCATCATCGATTTTGAAGGGGAGCCTGCACGTGCTTATAGCGAAAGAAGATTAAAAAGGTCTCCCATCAGGGATGTGGCGGGTATGATCCGGTCACTTCATTATGCGGCATATTCCACTGTCCTTCAGGATGAATTTAAAAACGCGCGTAAGGATGATGATTTGAGGGGTTGGGCAGAGGTTTGGTTCCAAAATGTCACCAGAATTTATCTTCACGGATATTGGGAGCAAGTAAAGGATACGGACCTGATGCCGGAAGACGATGGGGATTTCAAGATTTTGTTGGAGACATTCTTACTGGAGAAGGCAGTATATGAACTGCATTATGAGCTTAATAGCCGTCCTGATTGGGTACTTATCCCGCTGAGGGGCATTAAAACCATATTAAACAGATTGCAAAAATGAACGAACTAGAAAATAAAAATACCGCAGAGAACACATCATATTTTTCGTTGTTGGAAGATTATGATATTTACCTGTTTAAGGAGGGGAAACACTTTCACCTATATAAAAAGCTAGGTTCTCATCTCGTAAAACATGAGGGTAAAAAGGGTACTTACTTTGCCATTTGGGCACCGAATGCCCAGTATGTATCGGTCGTTGGGGATTTCAACCATTGGAACAAAGGAAGCCATCCCATGAAAGTCCGACATGATGAATCAGGGATTTGGGAAGTTTTTATTCCGGATATAGGTAAGGGCAGTATCTATAAATACTTTATTAAATCCCATAACGGTTATGAGGTTGAAAAAGGAGATCCATATGCACTGATGTGGGAAACCCCTCCAAAAACCGCATCTGTTGTCTGGGAAGTGGATTACAAGTGGAAGGATAAAAAGTGGATGAGCAACCGTAGCAAACTGGCGGGAAAAGCCCAACCTTATTCCGTTTATGAAATGCATATAGGATCTTGGAAACGTGTTCCGGAGGAGGAAAATAGATCATTATCTTATAATCAACTAGCCAAGGATTTACCGGGATACATCAACGAAATGGGTTTTACACATGTGGAATTTATGCCGGTAATGGAGCATCCGTTTTTTGGTTCCTGGGGATATCAGGTTACAGGATATTTCGCACCGTCCAGCCGATTCGGCACTCCGGAGGAATTCATGCACCTCATTGATGTCCTTCATCAGGAAGGTATAGGGGTAATCCTTGATTGGGTTCCTTCACATTTTCCTTCCGATATGCATGGGCTTCATTATTTTGATGGTACATATTTGTATGAACACGAAGATCCAAGAAAGGGATATCATCCGGATTGGAAAAGCTACATTTTCAATTATGACAGAAATGAAGTGAAATCTTTTTTGATCAGTAATGCATTGTATTGGCTGGATAGATACCATATTGATGGTTTGAGAGTGGATGCAGTGGCTTCAATGCTTTATCTGAATTATTCGAGGGAGGAAGGTGAATGGGAACCCAATGTGCATGGAGGTCAGGAAAACCTTGAAGCCATCCGGTTTTTAAAGGAATTCAATGAAAATGTATACCGGGAATATCCTGATATTGTTACCATTGCGGAAGAATCCACTGCTTATCCTATGGTATCAAAGCCGACATCGGAAGGTGGGCTTGGCTTTGGGATGAAGTGGATGATGGGTTGGATGCACGATACCATTAAGTATTTCGAACTTACGCCCATACATCGGCAATTCCATCAGGGAACCCTCACATTCAGTCTTTATTACGCTTTCACCGAAAACTTCATGTTGCCTTTTTCACATGACGAAGTTGTGTATGGTAAAAAACCAATGGTATTAAAAATGCCCGGAGATGAGTGGCAGCGGTTTGCAAACCTGAGAGCTATGTATGCCTATATGTATGCCCATCCCGGTAATAAGCTGCTCTTTATGGGAGCGGAATTCGGACAAACCTCCGAATGGAATCACGACAGCAGCTTGGATTGGCATCTTACCGACCAACATTTCCATAAAGGAGTTTCAGAAACCATCAAATCTCTCAACGCTGTTTTTAAATCCGAACCTGCATTTTATGATTTCAATTTTGAGGAAAAAGGTTTTGAATGGATTGATACTCAGGATACGGCAAGCAGTGTCATTTCTTTTATCAGAAAAGGAGAAAATCCGGATGATGTTATTTTAGTAGCCTGTAATTTTACACCTGTACATCGGGAAAATTATAAAATAGGTGTTCCTGTTTCGGGGAAGTGGCGTGAAATTTTCAACAGCGACTTAAAAGAATTCGGAGGTGGCGACCTCAGAAATTCCGAAGCTATAGAATCAGACCCGGAACCTATGCACACAAAAGACCAATCCATCTCAGTTGGATTGTCTCCATTGGCTGTCCATTATTTCAGACCGGACAAAGGAAATATTGCCCAACCTGTTAAAAAGCTTATCAAAAAGGTCCTGATGAAGTAAATTTAATACTGCCGGAGATTAATATCCCGGCAGTATTTTCATTTTTGATGCTGGATACCAAAGCGTTTTATAGCATAGTTTTAATTTGAACACCGGAACAAAAAATATCTGAATTTTATCAATTTGATATTCAATAGGATAAGCTTAATCCTATGAAATCCGGCTCGAAATAATCGTAATCTTGTTTTATTTCTCTAACTTATTCTTAG
The DNA here is from genome assembly GCA_041748555.1 of Rhodonellum sp. Lineage (GTDB taxonomy): Bacteria > Bacteroidota > Bacteroidia > Cytophagales > Cyclobacteriaceae > Rhodonellum. Next base: position 27,904 of record JBGTDA010000048.1, on the reverse strand, counting down.
CTAACAACCCCTTTTATATGCCTAAAGCCAAATCTGAGAAAGACCGTAAAATATTTGTATTGGATACTTCGGTAATCCTGTTTGCCCATAATTGCATTATGAATTTTGAAGAGCATGATGTTGTCATTCCGATTACCGTGTTGGAAGAGCTCGATCAATTCAAAAAAGGAAATGATACAAAGAATTTTGAGGCCAGAGAATTCATCAGGTTGTTGGATAAAATTTCCATGGATCACATGATCCAACATTGGACTCCATTAAACGGCAAGACAAAAGGTAATTTCAAGGTTTTGATGAATCCCGTCAATGCAATGAATGCCAATGAAATTTTTGGGGAAGAGAAAAACGATCACAAGATCCTGAATGCAGCATTGTCATTAAAACAGTCAGAAATAGGCAGAAAAGTTATTCTTGTAAGCAAAGACATCAATCTCAGATTAAAGGCAAAATCTCTGGATATTTTTGCCGAGGATTATGAAACCGGAAAGATCAAAAACATAGGTGAGCTGGAAAATACCGGGCTCTATCAATTGGATAACGTGGATACAGAAGCCATTAACCAATTATATGAAAATCATACGATAAATTCAAAATCAATTTTGGGAACCCTGGAAAGAAAGTCCAACGCCTTTTATATTCTCAAAAGCGAAAAGAATTCCGTTTTGGCTTATTATAATTCTGAAGATAATAATCTTGAGCGTGTAGACAAAACACTGGCATATAACATCAAGCCTAAGAATGCTGAACAAACTTTTGCACTCCATGCCATTCTTAATCCAAGAATCAAACTGGTATCCATCCAGGGAGTTGCCGGCACGGGTAAAACCCTTTTGGCGCTGGCCGGAGCATTGGAACAAAGAAGAGATTATAAGCAGATTTTTTTGGCGCGGCCTATTGTTCCATTGAGTAATAAGGACATCGGATATTTGCCGGGAGATATCAAGTCCAAGCTGAATCCTTACATGGAACCTCTTTGGGATAACCTGAAATTTATTCAGAATCAATTCAAAGAATCGGACAAGGAATATCAAAAAATCAATGAATTGATCACCCAGGAAAAACTTGTCATCCAGCCCCTGGCTTATATTAGAGGGAGATCCCTGTCCAACATATTTTTTATCGTGGATGAAGCCCAGAATCTCACACCACATGAAATCAAAACCATCATAAGCCGGGCGGGTGAAAACACAAAGATTGTCTTTACCGGCGATGTATTTCAGATAGACACGCCCTATCTTGATAGCCAAAGTAACGGCTTATCCTATTTGATAGACAGGGTCAAAGACCATCCATTATATGCACACATCAAATTGGAAAAAGGAGAAAGATCGGAGCTGGCAAACCTTGCAAACGATCTTCTGTAAATCCTTAGAATTGACTGTTTCGTAGACAATTTCAACTTCTGCTTTATTATTATTACTTTTTAGGGTGGGGGATACAACCATGGTTGAACTGTACAGCCTATTTCCTCTTGTATCAAATTGAAAACAATGCTGTTCAAATTTGAACACAATCAATCCATATATTTTATTTAATATATTGATATTCAGCACTTTAAAAATAAGGTCTGGATTTTGGCATATGCCTAATGTCTCCGGAGAACAACAAATGCCCGAAGGAAAAACAATTTAAAAATATATAGATATGAAAACGCTGGTTTTAACCCAAAAAAATGTATGTGCCTTTTTAGGATTAATTATGGCCCTTACAATCGTATTCAGTGCAAGTTCTAATGCTGCTCCATATTTCTACAATGCATCAGCAATGGAATTGAAGGAAGGAACGGATGCAGTAAAAGATGAGATAATATTACCGATGGAGATTGACCTTTCAAAAATCATGGCAGTTCCTTCAATTACTTTCATCAACAAATATGCAGAGGTGGTCGCAGAATTTTATGGCGACAAATCCGAAATCTCAAAAAAATTCGAGGACCTGATGAAGAAAGGTGAATTCATCACCGCTTCAGGGAATCAGGAGTTCTACCTTACAAGATAGTTCAGTTGATTGTTTGGTTCTTTAGCAATAAAAAAGGGTGAGCGGTGCTCACCCTTTTTTTTAACTTTCTGTAATGGTGTTCAGTTTAGCTAAGAAACTATTATAATATTGCCTTCCTACCTGCACAACTGCACCCATTTGAAGATTGATTTCTTTTGTATTGAAGTTATCTATTTGGGCAAGCTGAACAATGAATGACTTTTGGACCCTAAGGAAAAGATTGGCCGGAAGCTTTTCTTCCATATCCTTCATCGATTTCCTGATCGTGAAGTTTCTGTTTTTGGTATAGATGGTCACCATATTGCCATTGGCCTCCACATAATATATGTGTTCATAAGGAACCCTTTCAAAAGAATTATCAGCTTTGATATAAACTGCATCTACTACAAGATAGGGACTTTCATCTTTACTCTTCGAAGTTGCAGATTCTGAAGTCGGTTTGGTTCTTTTATTATAAAGAACAATTTCAACAATTGCATGAATATCATTGGTGTTGAAAGGTTTTACAATAAAACCTGCCGGATTGATCCGTTTTGCTCGTTCAATGATAGTCGGATCACTATAAGAGGTTACATAAACCAAAGGAGCATCAACCATTTGTTTGATGATCTCTCCCAGTTCAATACCATCTTTGTCGCCTTTTAGTTTAATATCCATAAACACAAGATCCGGACGGTACTTCTTAACAATTTTAATAGCTTGGTTGGCTGAATTCGCTATATCAATATTGACGTAGCCTAAAAGTTCTAATATTTCTTCAATGTTTTCTGCAATGTTGATATCATCCTCAACAATAAGTATTCTTTCTTCTTTCATAAGTTATATTTGGGAAATACTGAGTTAATGCGTTGAACAAATAGATAATAGTGGGTGTAAAACAATCTCAGACTCTATTTACATATTTTTTGTTGTAGAATCAATAAAATTATGATTTTTCTTAGATTTTATCTGAAATGTCAACTCAAAGACTCATCATATCTTTGAATCTGGCAGCCTGCCTTCTGCTAACTTCAATCCGGTCACCCCCTTTGAGCGTTACCACTAATCCTCCATTAAACCAAGGTTCGATCCCTTCAACCCAGCTCAGATTTATGATATGCTTCCTGCTAGCCCTAAAAAAAGATTTTTCATCCAACCGTTCATCCAAAGCATTCAAAGACTTGTGAATCATCGGTTTGAAATTTTCAAAATATACTTTTATATAATTCCCGTCAGATTCAAACAACCTGACATTTATGAGTTTCACAAACCAACAACGGTCTCCGTCTTTAACAAAAACCTGATCATCAAGTGTAAGTTTTTTGGAGTTGGAAGGAAAATCACCCTCTTCAGATTGGTTGCCTGAATCATTTAATTTCTTTTGCAGCCTTTCTATCGCTTCACCCAATCTCTTTGGTTCGATAGGCTTCAACAAATAATCCAAAGCATTTACCTGAAAGGCTTTGAGAGCATATTCGTCATAAGCAGTTGTAAAAATAACATGCGGAACGTTGTCCAGCTCTTCAAGAAGATCAAACCCGGTTTTTTCAGGCATCTGAATGTCCAAAAAAACAACATCGGGCAGTAATGTATCGATTTTTTCTTTGGCATCATCTACATTATTGGCTTCCCCGATTACTTCTACATGATCAAATTGAGATAATAAGGTGATCAGCTCTTTTCTGGCCAATCTTTCGTCATCGATTACTAGTGCACGCATTTTATCGTAATTTTTAACCTAATGTAAGGTTTTGTTTTGGAATTTTTATTTCTGTAATAACAAATTCGTTTCCGGAATTAAATATTTTGAAAGAAGCCCGGTTGCCATAAATCAGTTTTAACCGCTGAATCGTGTTTGTAATTCCATGACCTTCCCCTACATTTCTTTTGATCAAAGAACTGGCTTTTAACTGGCCGCTGTTTTTCACCTGAATGTACAGATCATCAGTAATTCCTTCTCCACATTTGATGATAATCTTTCCGCCTTTGACTCTGTTGGATATTCCATGCTTGACGGCATTTTCCACAATCGTCTGAAGCATCATGGGTGGAATTTTATAATCATAGGCGGCCGGCTCGATTTCGTATAGCACCTGAAGCCTTTCTTCAAAACGGATTGATTCCAGGTTCAGGTAATCTTTCACTGTGTTGAATTCATATTCAAAGTCAATAGTTCGCTTTTTGTCCATCATCAGCGAAAACCTCAGTATGTTTGAAAGCTGCGTGATTGCAACTTTTGCCTTGCCGGGATCCTCATCTACAAGAGCCCTGACACTGTTTAGGGCATTGAAAATAAAGTGAGGATTCAGCTGACTCTTCAGGTGATTTAACTGGATCTCGTTTATTTTGGCTTGATATTTCAGAGATTGGTTGTAATTGTCCAAAAAGTGAAACAAAAAGTAAAGCATTGACCAAAGGGCATAAAAGAGAAAACTGACAAATATACTCACCAGAAAAACAATGGGCCTGAAATCAACTTCAGGATCGAGTGTATTAAAAATAAGGTTGATGAGTATTTGAACAATGGGATTCAAAACACTCAGTATAGCCAAAGAAATCAAAGTGTTGGCGACCAACTGAGCAAAATTGCGGTTAAACCATCCGTATCTTTTGATTACATATCTGAATGCATGAGTGGAGAGCAAATAAAAACAAGCCAAAGACATAAATGCTCCGATCTGCACCGCGGTAATGCCCCTTTCTATGGATACAAAAAAAAGGTTGATCAACCCAAAGCTTGACCATCCCAATATCTGAAGTATCCAATATAATCTTATCCTGTTCATACTACCAATGTAAAGATAGTCAAGGCCGGGGTTGGAAAATCAGAATTTATATAAGGGGTACTATAATGAAAATAATCCGCAAAACTCGGGAACTAGCCTAATTCTGGTTTCAAAAACTTTGCGGTGTAGCTGGTTGGATGTCTGGCCACTTTTTCGGGACTGCCTTCCACTACGATCAGGCCGCCTTTTTCTCCACCTTCAGGACCAAGATCAATGATATAATCCGCCACTTTGATTACATCCATGTTGTGTTCGATGATCAGGACTGTATTCCCTTTGTCCACCAGCTTATCCAAAACTCTCAAAAGATGTTCAATATCCTGAAAATGCAGCCCGGTAGTGGGTTCATCCAGAATGTAGAATGTTTTGCCGGTATCTTTTTTGGACAGTTCCGTAGCGAGTTTCACCCTTTGGGCTTCTCCGCCCGAAAGTGTAGTGGCATGTTGTCCCAATGTAATATATCCGAGTCCTACCTCATTCAAAGTATTTATCTTTCTAAGAATTTTAGGCTGATTTTCAAAATAATCCACAGCTTGTTCCACAGTCATGTCCAATACATCGGAAATAGATTTTCCCTTAAATCTCACTTCCAGAGTCTCCCTGTTATATCTCTTGCCTTTACACGTCTCACAGAGTACGTGGACATCCGGAAGAAAGTCCATCTCAATCAGCTTCATTCCCGCACCTTCGCAATCTTCACACCTTCCTCCTTTAACATTGAAGCTGAATCTACCGGGTTTATAGCCCCTGATCTTTGATTCCGGCAGTTCTGTAAATAAAGTCCTAATATCTGAAAATACGCCTGTATAAGTGGCAGGATTTGACCTAGGCGTTCTTCCGATGGGAGACTGATCAACTTCGATCACTTTGTCAAGATGTTTGATACCATCAAATTTCTCGTAAGGCAAAGGCTCTTTTTTGGATTTGTAAAAATATTGATTGAGCAAAGGATATAGGGTATCATGTATCAATGAACTTTTCCCGCTTCCCGAAACTCCTGTGACACAGATCATGGTACCCAAAGGAAGTTTAATACTCGTATTCTTCAGATTATTCCCGCTGGCCCCGGTCAATGTTAGAAAATTTCCACTACCTTTTCTCCTTTTTTTGGGCACTTCTATGCTGATTTCACCTGTAAGGTATCTGGCGGTAACACTCTTCTGGGCTAAAAATTCTGTCGGACTTCCAGCTGCAACAATATGGCCTCCATGTCTGCCGGCTCCCGGCCCTATATCAATAACATAATCCGCTTCCAACATCATGTCCTTGTCGTGCTCCACAACAATCACCGAATTGCCCAAATCTCTCAGGTCTTGTAAAGCTTTGATCAGTTTTACGTTATCCCTTTGATGAAGGCCGATACTGGGTTCATCCAGGATATACAACACGCCCACCAACTGAGTACCGATCTGGGTTGCCAATCGAATTCTTTGTGCTTCTCCTCCACTCAAAGTTCTGAGTGGCCTGTTCAGCGAAAGGTAATCCAATCCTATATCCAATAAAAACCCGATGCGCTTCCTTATCTCCTTCAGGACTTCCTTACCTATCAGAAGTTGTCTTTCACTCATCCTGCTTTCGATATTTGTAAACCACTCTCCCAAGGTGGTGATGTCCATCATGGACAGTTCCCCGATATGTTTTTCAGCAATTTTAATATGAAGTGACTCTTGCTTCAACCTGTATCCCTGACAATCCGGGCAGGTGGTAATATTGGTGAATTCACTGATCCACTGCTGGATTTTATCTGAACTTCCTTCCTGATACTTTTGAAGAAAATTCATGATTCCTTCGAATGTGGTATTCCATTGGGTGCCGGGATATTTTATCGATTCTACGGCCACTTCGATTTTGTCTCCGTAAAGCAATATCTGTATTACTTCTTCAGGCAGCTTTTCTATAGATGTGGAAATGCTGTGTTTGTAATGTTTGAGAATAGCATCAATTTTTTTGAAAATCCAGATATCCCTGAATTCTCCCAAAGGAGCTATTCCACCGCGGGAGATACTCAGCTTCGTATCAGGAATTATGTTTTCCCTGGTGATTTCCTCAATGACTCCAAGACCATTACAGGTTTGGCAGGCTCCATATGGGCTGTTAAATGAAAAACTGTTTGGAGCTGGTTCGTCATAGGAAAGTCCTGTTGTAGGATCCATGAGGTATTTTGAAAAATGATGGATGTTACCCTCCTCGTCTCTCAACATGATGATGCCTTTCCCGTGCTGCAATGCAGTTTTTAGTGATTGACTGATTCTGAATCTGTCTTGCTCATCGGCTACTATTCGATCCACTATAATTTCTATATCGTGGATTTTGTACCGATCAACCTGCATTTTGGGTTCAATATCCATCACAACCCCATCGACTCTCACCTTTGTGAATCCCATTTTCCGGATCTGCTCAAAAAGCTCCCGATAATGCCCTTTTCTTCCTTTCACAACCGGAGATAGGATATTAAGCTTTTTTCCACCAAAATTTTCGAAAAGCTGTTCGACAATCTGATCTTCTGTCTGTCGGATCATTTTCAATCCTGAAAGATATGAATATGCTTCACCTGCCCTGGCATACAGCAAGCGCATGAAATCATAAATTTCTGTAACAGTTCCTACAGTCGATCTGGGATTTTTGGAAGTGGTTTTTTGCTCAATTGAGATGACGGGAGAAAGACCATTGATCTTGTCGACATCAGGTCGCTCCATTCCGCCCAAAAAACTACGGGCATAAGCAGAGAAGCTTTCCATATACCGCCGCTGACCTTCTGCGTATATCGTATCAAAAGCCAAAGAGCTTTTTCCGCTGCCACTTAACCCTGTAACAACAACTAATTTATTTCTGGGAATATTGACGTCTATGTTTTTGAGATTGTGTTCGCGGGCACCAAAAATTTCAATCAACTCTTCTTTCTCAGCTATCTTTTCTGTCATGGAGGGATAAACCTTTATTTTCGAAAGTGCAAAATTAGGGATTATTAATATGGATTCCGAGTAGAACACATTCCCTGTTGACAGGGTTGAAGCCGAGTTGGTTTATTTTTTCCATTATTGGTTTGCGTTTCGTGCTAAGCGCTTTTTGCTCCTTTCTTCCTTTCGGAGATCTTTTTTTGAAACCAGATCTTTTTGCAGCTCTTTGTTTTTCATTTCCTCCATGCTTTCACCAGTGATTGTTGATTGCAGCCCGCTCAAGATCAACTTCCACCAATAGTTAAAAACGGGTTTATGCGGTTCCCTTAAAAAATAAACATTGCCTTTCTTGAGCTCACCTGCATTGGTGGGATTATTGGATTTGATCACAAAATTATTGGCAATAAAACCGCCGATTTTTCTTAAAATGTTTCGATCCTTCTTAAATTCATCATCAAGCAATTCTATCTCCAGATTGTCATATCTGACTATCACCTCACCACTCCCATAATGGTCGTTCCCGGTGATGTTAATGTCCATTCTGTTGATCACACCCGACTTCAAACTAACCTTTGCTTCGGATTCAACCATCGGATTTACGGCACGGATATCCATTTTGCCAAGAGTACCCGAAATGTTGAACCTCCCGTCGCCACTCGCCAGAGAATAATCCAGGTGAAAATCCACATCACCTTTACCCATTAATTTTGCCTTAGCATCCATTTTCAGATGGCTGTTATCGCCCAATTTTTCAGTATTATTGGAGATGTTACTTATTTGAGCTTCCAGATCAGAAAAATCAACATAACCTGATTTTGGAGACCCATTGTCAGGACGCTCCTCAATTTTGATATAGCCATTAGAAACTACAGCATTCTGAATATGGATCACCTGGTTTAAATTGTTCAGCATTTCATGAATCATCGGTGGTCTTTTGGTCAGATCTTCGGTCTTTCTCTTATCTAAAAAAACAGTCAGTTTCAATCCATCCGCCACTAAAGAATCTATTTCTAACAGGCCTTCTCTGAAATAGGAATTGAAGTTCATCCCATTGACTTTCAATTTACTGTCCAGGATTTCGATCCAGGATTTCCGGGAATCAAAAAGCCCGGTATAGGCGTATCTATCCAGCTTGTGAATCAGGGAAAAATTTTCAATTTCCATGTTTTTGTTTTCAGTATCAAGAGAAAGCTTTTCGACAGAAACATATTGACGGTAATCATCAAAGTGAATTCTGGCTTCAGCGATACTGCCCTTGATGGTTTCCACACCGAACAAACTTTCAGAAGATTGAATATCTTCTTTGGTCAATTCGAAATTTTCGGCATGAACAGTTAAATCCAATATATGAAGCCTGGCTGAGTCAGTGTGGCTGTCCCGGTTTTCCAATGCCAGCCGGTTCAGTTCAAAATGCTTTATGCGGATGGATTCATAATCCCTGTTTTTAACCTTGGAAGATTCTGAATCCATGATTTTCATTGAATCCAAAGGAGGAGAAATGCTGGTGATATTGAGCTCACTCAGCATAGCCGAATCTATGGAAATCGAATTGTAGAATATGAAACTCCCCCAAGTAAACCCTGTAATACTTGCCTTCCTAGCCGTTAGGACCATCCTGAGGTTCAATTTATCAGTGGAATCCAAAGGAGTAATCTGAATATTCTCAATCTCCAAAAAAGTACCCTGGTAATTGTAATCAAGCTTAATATTGCCAAATTCCACTTGATGCTCGGCAAAGCCGCTGGTTCGGGTTATCATGTTACTGACTATCCTTTCAGCATTGTCATTCAGATAAAGATTGACCAAAAACGGAATTGCGCGGTAAATAATAAATATGACAAAGATTAAACCTGCCGACCAAAACAATAATTTTTTCATATCCTGATCATATAACCGATTTAAGTCTTAGAAATAAGCACTGTAAATTAAGAATAAAAAAATAGATTCAGGGATAATTTTTCTCGCCTAAAGATCAAACCGGTAATTTGATTATATATTCCTTTCCCTTTACTATTGTCAATTTTTTAGACCTAAGCCAGGGGTTATTTATTTTTAGCTCTTTGTAATTGCTTTTATGCTTAAGCGCCCAATCGGCCAAATCGGGAATGGATTGATTTACTTTTAAGGTTCTATATAAAGGCAACCGATACAGATCCTTCTGATTGATATGAAATCCATAATGATGGGGCTTCTCAAAAATTTCCTTAAATGCAAGAACCCTGAATATGTATCGACTGGTTTCTTCATTAAGAAATAGATCATAATAATCATTCAACTTTTGATCATTTCTACTTCTGTTGTATCCCGAAATACCCATATTGTAACTTGCCGCCACAGAGGTCCAGCTTCCAAATCGGGCAAAAGATTTTTTTAGATACCTACTTGCTGCTGAGGTGGATTTCTCCAAATGGTACCGCTCATCCACGTCATCACTTATTTCCAGCTGATATTCTTTGGCTGTTGCAGGCATAAACTGCCAAAATCCACGGGCTCCTGCGGAGGAAACAACATTAAGAAGACCTGATTCGGCCATGACCAAATATTTAAAATCCTCTGGGATGTCATTCTCCCTCAATATTTCATCTATTACCGGTAAAAATTTATTGGCTCTTTTCATCAAAAGAATCATGTTTGACTGCCAATAGGCATTGACATAAATCTCTCTCTCAAATCGTTCTTTTATCTCATCCTGCTCCAAAGGAACAGGCTCCTGTGCAAAATTGATTTCCACAGGAAGCTCAAAAATCCTGATCTTTGGCTCGGGAATCAACAATGTTACCTCTTCTCCATTCCCTTGTTTATATTGAATTTCTTCATAGGCTATATCCGGATCTTCTGAATTGCTTCTTTGAAAGAAAACAATCCCAAACAACAGGATGATCAGTCCATAAATAATATATATGTGATACTGTCTCAAGTTTAAAAATTCGGAGAAAGTAAATACTTACTGTAAAAATCATCGATTACTTTCACTGCATCTGTCGCATTGTCCACCAAAGAAAAAAGCTCCAGATCACTGCTGTTAATGTTATTGTTATTTTCCAACATGGTCGTTTTAATCCATTCTATCAAACCACCCCAATATTCCTTACCAACCAGAACAATCGGGAATCTCCCTATTTTGTTGGTTTGAATAAGGGTAAGAGCCTCAAACAGCTCATCCAAAGTTCCAAATCCTCCCGGAAGAACGACAAAGCCCTGGGCATATTTGGTGAACATCACTTTTCTGACAAAGAAATAATCAAAAGTAATCAGCTTGTCCTGATCAATATAAACATTGTTGAATTGCTCAAAAGGCAACACAATATTCAATCCTACGGATTTACCATTTTGGGAATGTGCGCCTTTGTTACCTGCTTCCATAATTCCCGGTCCTCCTCCTGTAATTACACCGTAACCATGCCTAACCAGTTTGGCTGCAATTTCTTCAGCTATTTTATAATATTGGTTCTCTCGGGGAGTTCGGGCAGAACCAAAAATAGAAACACAAGGTCCGATCTTGGCCAGCTTTTCAAAACCTTCCACAAATTCAGACATAACTTTAAAAATAGCCCAGGAATCCGCACTTTTTATTTCATTCCAATCTCTTTCCTGAAAGGCTTTCAGAATCTTGTCTTGCTGTCTTTTTTCAAAACTTTCTAATTGTTCACTCATAATTATTAATCTACAATAAAAAAAACATCTTTTCAGGGTGATGGATGCTAAAGTTGGGTTTTCTCTAGTAATTATGAAAAGAATCCAGCAATATAATCGTATAGGCCCTAAAAAAGTTGCATCAGCAGATTCCGTATTGTTTTGTACCTATCTGTCTTTACCTTCGTTGACAATTAAAATCACCTGATGAATTTACAACAAAAGACTCTGGAAGTTAAAACCGTATTTGATGAATTGGATGTGGAAGCGGGGAAATATATATCCAATAGTAACCTCACCTGTTTTACAGGATGCGGTCAATGTTGTGCCAATCCCAAAATCAATGCATCCGTATTGGAATTTTTACCGCTTGCTTTTGACCTATACAAAAAGGGAAAGGCTGAGGAAGTGCTGGAACTGCTTTCCAACGAGAAAATTAGTGATGAATACTGCATTTTATATAAATCCACCGGCCAAGACAATCGGGCCGGTAGTTGCTCAGATTATAACAACAGAGGATTGATTTGCCGGCTTTTTGGAAATTCTTCGCGGAAAAACAAAAACGGAGAGAAAGAAATTGTTACCTGCAAAAAAATTAAGACCGGTAAAAATGAACAGTTTCTTGCTGTATCGAATTCTATAAAAATTGATTTGGAAATTCCTTCGGGAACTGATTTTTATTATAGGTTAAACAACATTGATTCACAACTGACAGAGGACCAATTTCCTATAAATGTGGCCATAAAAAAATCTTTGGAGGCTGTTTTAAGATTTATGTTTTATCAGGAAAACCAAGAAGTGTAATAAAAGGAAGTTTTTTATAGCAAGGTTTTTGTGTGCCAGCATGTATATTGTATTATTTTATCAATTTTAAGCTTTTAATTTTATTTTATATTATGAAGGTTTCCGAAATATTTCAAACAATCAAACAACTGATTGATGTGAGAATTCAATTGGTTTTAGATAGACTTAAAGAAACGTTTTCAGCGATAATCAATAAACTCATTGTACTGCTATTAATGGCCCTCGCAGGTTTGTTCGTGCTTTTGTTTGGAAGTATTTCACTGGCTTTTTATCTCAGCGAATTGACTTACTCCACCTACATGGGATTTTTATATGTCACATTGATCTATTTGGTAATTCTGATAATACTTTTCTTTATTCGAAATTCCATAGATGTATCATCTAAAATAAAAGGTTTTTTCGGTGCTTTTGTCGCAACAAAATCAAAATAACATCAAGATGAAGGATAATTTGGAAAAAAGAGCTGAGGAGTTGGAACAAACTCTAAAAATGCAGCTTAATATGGTCAAACATGAATCAGGGGAAATAGTAAAAGTAGGAGGAACCGTGCTTGTTGGTGGACTCATCACCTATACCCTGATCAGAATGTTTAAGAAGAAGAAAAGAAGAAAAACTGATGTGGTTATGGAAGCTTTGCAACGACAAGGGCTATTGGATGATGAAATTAAAGCCAGGCTAACCCGGAAAAAATCTTCAGGATTATTCGGAAGACTCAGTGCTGTTTTAATGCCTATGGCTGTAAATTATGGTAAGAGTATGTTCCTACAAAGATTGGAACAATCCAAGAATAAAAGTAATGAAGCCTAATGGCATAGAAACAAAGCTAAAAGCCTTAAATGCCACTGGACGCAAAGCTGTAGCCTGGTTAGTAGATCCTGACAAAGTTGTGGATTTGGGGAAGTTTCGAAGTCAGATCCGGGAAGCGCACAGCCTTAATCTCGACTTTTTTTTTATCGGAGGAAGCCTTTTTTTAAAAAACAACCTGGAGAATATCATTAGTGTGATCAAAGAACTTACAACTCAGATCCCGGTCATAATTTTCCCCGGTAATGTGATTCAATTTTCTCCGGCTGCAGATGGTATTCTATTTCTCTCCCTTATCTCAGGCCGAAATCCGGAATACCTTATCGGACAGCATGTTGCAATTGCACCGTTTTTAGCAAACAGTTCTTTGGAAGTCTTACCCACCGGTTATCTTCTTATTGATGGAGGCATTTTAACAAGTGTCAACTATATCAGCCAAACAATCCCACTTCCAAATTCAAAACCTGATCTTGCGGTAGCAACAGCTCAGGCAGGACATCTTTTAGGCCTTCAATATTTCTATCTCGACGCGGGAAGCGGCGCAAAAAAACCTGTCCAAATGGCTATCATTAAAGCTGTCAAGAAAAAAATCCCTGCACCTTTGATTGTTGGCGGTGGACTGGACAGCTTAGAAAAAGTAAAACAAGCATTTCAATCAGGTGCAGATATGGTGGTACTCGGGAATGGGGCAGAAAAAACCCCCGGACTTTTAGCCGAGGTTCTTGAATACTCAAACCTATTTAATTTATCCCTGAACGTTAATTAAGGATTCTCTTCTTCTCATTTTTCCGGCAGGTAATCCATACATCATTTTAAATCTGCGGCAGAAATATGCAGTGTCTTTATATCCTACTTCTTTCCCAATGTCCCTGATGCTTTTCTTTGAAGTCCTGAGAAGTTCCACTGCTGCTTCCATCCTTTGATATTCTATGTAATCCTGAGGATTGATACTTGTAAGCATTTTGAAATATTGCCCAACATAATCTTCCGAAACGTTTGCCACTTTAGCCAGTACTTTATTCGAAAGGTCGCCGCCGATATTCTTTTTGATATAAGTAAACATATCTATCAATCGTGGATCTTTGAAATAAGTACTGTTAGTAGAAAGTTCTTCTACAAACAACCTGTTTTTGAGAATATGTCTTACGATTTCCACCACCAATAATTCGGTGTGAAGCTTGATAACTCTTTCTTTTCCGGGCGTGTTCTGCTCGGATTCTTTTACAATATCTTCCACAATGGAAGCAATTTTATCGTTGAATCTTATTACAAAGGGGGGGATCCCCAGTGAATTGAAAAAGTTAACAACATCAAAAACCTTGGCTTCGAAAGTCACTATAGACAAGCAATCCTCATCTTCATTCTTGATATCTTTAAAGCTGATTGTCTGAAGGAATTTACGTTTGTTCTCCAGGAAATTTTCATTGGTGATCTCAGTCTTTTTACTGACGTTGCCAAAAGATACACTTGAAGACCTACCTGCCGGTAGAAAAAGAATTTCTCCTTCATTGACACTCTCTTGTTCTTCTGAAAATTTTAAAGATCCTTTATGAAGTAAAATCACAATATTTTCCATATCCTGGTAGTCCATCACAGAGACTGCCTTCTCCACTTTGTAATTATTACCTTTCAAAAAGCGAACTCCTACAGATTCTATGACTTTATTGTAATATTCCATGACTAACGCCGATTATAGTTTTTCTGTAAAACTATAATAATTTTTGAAATACGCAGCAATAATTCAATAAAAATTTAAAAAGAAATAAAAAAATGTACCAAATCTAAATTTTGTACCCTCTCAACCAATTAAAATTTGATTATCTTAAAATACCTCGCGATATAACTATTTTTTGAATTTCACTCGTTCCTTCATAGATCTGTGTAATCTTTGCGTCACGCATCAACCTTTCCACATGATATTCTTTTACAAATCCATATCCGCCATGGACCTGGACTGCCTCAACGGTAACATCCATGGCAACCTTTGAAGCATACAATTTTGCCATGGCACTCGCCTGAGAATAATCCAATCCCTGATCTTTTTGCCATGCCGCCTTCAAAACCAACAAGCGGGCCGCCTCGATTTCGGTAGCCATATAGGCTAGTTTAAATTGGATGGCCTGATGTTCGCTGATTAATTTCCCAAATGTTTTTCTCTCCTTGGAGTATGCAAGGGCAAGTTCATAAGCTCCTGAGGCGATACCAAGCGCTTGAGCCGCTATGCCCATACGGCCTCCGTTCAACGTTTCCATGGCAAAGGAAAACCCAAAGCCTTCATCACCTATCCTATTTACAACAGGAACTTTAACATCTGTAAACATCAAGGAATGCGTATCCGATCCTCTGATTCCTAATTTGTCTTCCTTCCTTCCAACAACAAATCCTTCAGCTCCTTTTTCTACTATAAATGCGGAAATTCCTTTATACCCTTTTGAGGAGTCCGTTTGCGCAAATACTAAATATATGCTAGCTGTACTGCCATTGGTGATCCAATTCTTTGTGCCGTTCAGAATATAATGATTTCCCCGAAGTTCGGCTTTTGTTCTCTGGGATGTGGCATCAGAGCCTGCTTCCGGTTCAGAAAGGCAAAAAGCGCCCAATTCCTCCCCTGTGGCCAACTTCTTCAGATACTTTTCCTTTTGTTCTTCATTTCCGAATTTTTCAAGCCCCCAACAGACGAGGGAATTATTAACTGACATGCATACAGAAGCCGACGCATCGATTTTGGAAATTTCTTCTATTGCCAGAACATAGGAAACAGCGTCCATCCCTCCACCGTTGTACTTTGGGTCCACCATCATTCCCATAAATCCCAACTCCCCCAATTTTTTTACCTGCTCATAAGGAAATCTGGCTTCCGTATCCCGTTCGATAACTCCTTCCAAAAGTTCTGAACGTGCAAACTCTCTAGCTGCATCTCTTACAGCCAGTTGCTCCTCGGTATATTCGAAATTCATAATATTATTTGGGTTTTTTCTTGACGAATAAAAGCAGGAATATAGGTGAAAAAAATAAAAGGGACAATCTCTTGTCCCTTTAAAGTAAACTCAAAATATTCTTTCGAGTTTCTGATCAGTTTCTGTTTCCAAAGAAAATAAAAATGTAATAAGCCAATGTTGCCAATGACGCCAGAGCAGCGACTACATAAGTCATTGCCGCCCATTTCAATGCATCCTTTGACATGGCGTACTCCGTTGGAGTCACCACATTTCTTTGTTTAACCCAAGCCAATGCCCTATTGCTGGCATCAAATTCTACAGGAAGGGTAACCAAGGTGAATAAGGTCATTATCCCATATGCTCCAACTACTATTACGCCTATAAACTCATAAGGCAAACCTATAAGAAATCCACCCAACAATGAAGCAATAAGAACAATGTTCAGGATTTTACCACTTGCATTCTGAATAGGAACCATGGCGGATCTCAATTGCAGCCAAGTGTAAGCAGTCGCATGCTGCACCGCGTGACCACATTCGTGGGCAGCTACTGCAGTGGCTGCCGCATTACGGCCATAATAAACATCCGGGCTAAGATTTACCGTTTTGTTGGCAGGGTTGTAATGGTCACTAAGTTGGCCTTCGCCAACATTTACGGAGACGTCATATATTTTATTATCTGTGAGCATCAGCTCGGCAACTTCCTTTCCGGACAGATTTGCCTTCAGGGTAGTTTGGGAATACTTTTGAAATTTGCTCTTTAATTTGCGGCTTACCACAAATCCAAGACCTGCAAATACAACAACAATTAAGATTAAGATGATCATAGATTTAGATTTGTTTGCTTTCTGAATACGAATTTAATGGAATTTTTGTTCTTTTCGTTGCAGTATATTTTAAGAACAACAACAGGGCTACAAGACCTAATACAATGATGATCAATACCTGGCTTCCATGAATAATGACTGCGAAAATTTTTCCTTCTTCATTCGTCAATCCATAAGCCATCAAAATAAAGGCCACGAGGGCATGAAAGGTGCCAATACCGCCTTGGACGGGCGCAACCATGCCAATACTTCCCATCACCATGACCATCAGGACAGCACTAGGTGACAAACTGGCAGTAGAGGGTATTGCCATGGCTACAAAAAACATGGTCAGGTAATAAGTCACCCATATGGCTATAGATGAAAACCAAAACCCACTCTGATTCCGGACTTTTCTCAAACTTATTAAACCTTTTATAAGGTCTCTAAAAAAATGTCTGATTTTCTTAACCAAGTTTCTTTCTTTGTAAACGCGAAAAAGTACATAGATAATGATCAAGAAGACTATCACCAATCCTATAAAAATCGGTAGGACCGTCATAATTTTTTCCAAAAGCAAATCAGTCGAAACAAGCTGAGAAAATAGTGATGCAAATAATTCCCGCTCTATAAAAAATGCCAAAACGACGGTCAAAAACATAAATATCAAGTCGATGGTTCTTTCTAATATTACAGTCCCAAAGAGATTGCCCATTTGAATATCCTCCGATTTTTTTAAAACCCCACATCTTGCCACTTCACCTGCCCTTGGCACCAAGAGGTTGGCAAGATAACCGATCATCAAAGCCCAGAAAACCCTTTTAGTCGGTGGGGTAATTTCATTAACGGCCCCGATCAGCAGTTTCCACCTCCATGCCCTCAACCAAAAACCAACTATGGAGATCAATACGGAAACACCAATCCAGAAAAAAGAAGTTTCTGAAAGCGCCTGCCATAAGGCTTCCATTTTAATATCCTTATACAAATACCAAAAAATCCAAATGGCCACCGCAAGCGAAAGCAACACCTGAAGCCACTTTTTGAAGGAAAATCTCATTTTAAATTATTTTATTTTGATCATCGGGAAAAATCAGTACCGGTTTATGGGTTTTTGCTTCTTCAAAATCCATAGAAGCATATGATATAATGATAACAACATCTCCAACCTGAGCTTTTCTGGCTGCCGGACCATTGAGGCAAACCATTCCGCTTCCTCTACTTCCTTTTATGACATAAGTTTCCAGCCGCTCCCCGTTATTGACGTTCACTATCTGGACTTTTTCATTTTCAATCAGATTCGCCGCATCCATCAGATCCTCATCAATTGTGATGCTTCCTACATAATGCAGCTCTGCCTGAGTGATTTTTACTCTATGAATTTTTGATTTTAATACTTGAATGTGCATTATTCGGAAAGTTCGATCAAAATTAATTATTTATTGTCAGGTTATCTATCAATCTTACCTCTCCAATAATTGCGGCGGCACAGATAGAAGATTCTTTTATGGATTCAATACTGTTTACCTTGACCATAGTGTCTGTTTCCACCAGTTCAAAATACTCCAATCTTGCCAAAGGTTCGTCATGAAAACGTTTCGTAACCTTTTCCCTGACCTCAAACCAATCAACTCCTGCCAAAAGTTCCTCTTTTGCATACACCAAACATTTATATATAATGGTGGCAACCATCCTGTTTTCCTGGTCCAATCTCAGATTTCGGGAAGACATCGCCAATCCATCCACCTCCCGGATCGTATGAACGACCCTGATCTCCACGTCAAACGAAAGGTCATGAACCAGCATCTTTATCACCGCCACTTGCTGCAAATCCTTCTGACCTAAGTAGATTTTATCTGGTTTAACAATGTTTAACAATTTAGCAACCACTATCCCAACACCATTAAAATGCCCCGGCCGATAGGCTCCCTCGAGTGTTTTTTCCAGCTCCCCAAAATTCAAAATCAGTCCTGTTGGTGTGGAATATACCTCCTCATGCTGCGGCACAAATACAAATGTTACCCCTTCATTCTCCAACAATGACAGGTCCTTTTCCAAGGTCTTTGGATAGTTGACAAAATCGGCTTTATTGTTAAACTGAGTTAAATTTACAAAAATGGAAACAATGATTATTTCGGAATTTAATTTTGCTTCTTTAATCAAAGCCAAATGTCCTTTGTGTAAAGCTCCCATAGTGGGAACAAAACCAATGGTTTGATTCTTATGTCTTGCGGAAAACAGGGCTGCTTTTACGGCTTCTTTTGTCCTAAGGATACTCACCAAATTATATTTTTGAAATTGTAAAATAGTAGCAAAACTATGTTATTCCTTTTAAAAACAATGGCTTTATTGGATTTTTTTTGTAAGTTTGTAGTCCCGTAATATCCCTAAACAAAAAAACTCAAGATATGTCCAAACTTCGTATCCTTTACGTAGCCAGTGAAATCAATCCATTCCTTCAAACTTCAGAAGTTGCAAATTTCGTAAGGGCTTTGCCTCAGGCAATGCAGGAAAAAGGAATGGAAATTCGTATCCTTGTCCCAAGATTCGGTTTGATCAACGAAAGAAAGAACAGACTCCATGAGGTTGTCAGACTTTCAGGGATCAACATTTCTGTCGGCGATGAAGAAAAACCTTTGATCATTAAGGTGGCCTCCATTCCAAATGCAAAATTGCAGGTTTACTTTATTGACAATGAAGACTATTTCCAAAGGAAAAGTGTTTTCTTTGACAAGCAGGAAAAATTCTATGAAGACAATGACGAAAGAGCCATTTTCTTCTGCAAAGGAGTCATAGAAACTGTCAAAAAACTTGGCTGGGCACCCGATGTGGTACATTGCAACGACTGGATGACCAGCCTGATCCCGATGTACCTCAAGACTACCTATAAAAACGAGCCTTTATTTAAGGATACAAAATCGGTGTTTGCTATTTATAATACCGGATTTACCCATAAATTTGGCGACGATTTGTTTGACAAGGTGAGAATGGTGGATATTGATGATGCCATACTCGCACCTTTAAAATCAAAGGACTATGAGGGATTTCTGAAAATAGGTATGGAATATGCCGATGTGGTCATCAAAAACGAGGACATTTCAGAAAAACTTACTCAATTAATTGAAGAGTGCTCTAAAGATAAAAAGTGTGAGATTAACAGCAGTGAAGAAGACGAACAGCTTTTTGAAAGTTATTTCAACATCTATACAGAACTTGCCGGCTAAGCTGGCGGCAGGTTTAATAGTTTCAATAATTATTACAAGTTCTTGCAGTGATCCTTCCAATATCGGATTGCAGCTTGATCCAAACAACAATCAGATAGGGGTTTTCTATGCAGAAATACCCCTTTCTGCTTCTATGGTATTACTTGATTCCTTCAATACAACCAATACTGAAGTTTTGGTTGTAGGAGGAGGGACCAGCGAGTTCTTTGGTAAAACAGAGGCGATCGGCTTTAGTAGACTGGCCATCAACTTGGACTCCCCCCTTCCTGATGAAGATGCTATTTTGGACTCAGTAAAATTTAATTTTCAGGTTCAATCCGTTATAGGAAAAGATTTAGGTACTCCTAAATCTTTAAATGTTCATCTTTTGGATGATCCTATTAAGGATATTCCATATTTCAATTTCAATAAAATTCCTTTCAAACCTGAAACTATAGCAAACGGTAATTTTAATTTTTCAGCACAACAAGATACGATTGTTTCAGTACACATGGCAGAAACCTTTGGGCAGATGATTTTTCAGGAAATGAAAAATGGTAATCGCTTTGGTGATATTTTTGCATTTAGAGATTTTATTCCGGGGATCGCAATTACAGGTGATATCCAACAAGAGGCTTCTTTTAGTTTGAGAAGAGGAAACGGAACCGGACTTTTGGTGTTTTATCACAATGAAGGCGATACAGTTTCTCAGGTTTACCCCATGACTACTGCCCAATCCAGACATTTTAATTATGTTAATAATAACAGATCGGGTACTCCCATAGCCCCTATTAATACTCCGGGAACAGCTTTTGACATCAATCACCCAACTGTGGGCTCAAAATCTATATTAGGGGTTGTCTTAAAAATAGACACTGCACCTATTATTTCATTTCTAGATACACTCACCAATGTTACTTTTAATGAAGTGATTTTTGAGATAGGCCCACTGGAAAGTACACAAGCACAAAACTTGCCCCCAAATTTTATAAGAATGTATTTTACCAATGATCAAAATACCTTTCTTTATCGATCAGATGGGGATCCATTGGCTGTCCAGGCTAATGATCAACCTCAACTAGCTAGAGATTCGAATGGAAACATTGTGCCGAATACAAGTGCCCCTGCCATTTTAGCTTATAATCCGGAATCTAAAATTTATCTACAACGAATTACCTCCTACCTAAACGCTTTATATAGATCTGATCTTCAGCAAAATGATTGGCTATTATATCCCGGGCAGAAAAATAATTTATCCGGAGAGCAAAATTTGGATGATAATTTTAAAAAGTCATTGAGGGAACTCATAGTCAACAAGAACAATATCAAATTAAAAATCTATTACTCCAAGATCAGAGCATTTTAAAGTATCACAAAATAAGCCCAATCATCTTTCCTTATAAAAAAATTTTTAATTAAGTGCGGAAAATGGCTGGTAATTTGGGTTCGTAATTTCAAAAAGATACCTTTGAATTCTAAAAATTTTACATATGTGCGGAATAGTAGCTTATGTTGGGCAGCAGGATGCATTACCCATTATTATAAAAGGTCTAAAACGGTTGGAATACCGAGGATATGACAGTGCGGGTGTTGCACTTCTTAATCCTGAAGAAGGTCTGAGTATTTACAAGAAAAAGGGAAAAGTTTCCGAACTGGAAAACCATCTGGCAAGTTTGGCCAATCTTCATTCTAAAATAGGCATCGGACATACCCGCTGGGCCACCCACGGAGAACCCAATGATGTTAATGCCCATCCCCATTATTCCTCCAACGAAAAGTTTGCAATGATCCACAATGGCATCATTGAAAATTATGAGGTTCTCAAAACTGATCTGATGAACAAAGGATACGAATTCCAGAGTGAAACAGACTCTGAGGTTTTTATCAAGTTCATCGAAGATATTTATATCAATAATCACTGTAGCTTGGAAGAAGCAGTAAGGTTGGCCTTACATAAAGTGGTCGGTGCATATGCCATTGTGTTGATCAATCTGGAAGAACCTGACACTTTGATTGCAGCAAGAAAAGGATCTCCACTTGTGATTGGTGTTGGTAAAGACGAATATTTTCTTGCTTCGGACGCAACACCCATTATCGAATATACAAATCAGGTCATTTATCTGGATGATTATGAAATCGCCCTCATCCGCAACAATAAACTCCAGATCAAAACCATCGAAAACGTAGAAACCAATCCCTATATCAATCAGTTGGAAATGGAACTGGAGACTATCGAGAAAGGTGGTTACGAGCATTTTATGCTTAAGGAAATCAACGAGCAGCCAAAATCCATTGCAGATTGTATGCGGGGAAGATTGGATGCCAAAAACGGAAGATTGGTTTTGGGGGGATTGAGGGACTATATGAACAAGTTCCAAAATGCAGAACGGATATTGATTACAGCATGTGGTACATCCTGGCACGCCGGCTTGGTAGCGGAATATCTTTTTGAGGAATTTGCGAGAATTCCGGTTGAAGTGGAATATGCTTCCGAATTCAGATACCGGAATCCTGTCATTAACGAAAGGGATTTTGTAATTGCCATATCCCAATCAGGGGAGACCGCCGATACATTGGCGGCAATTGAGCTTGCCAAATCAAAGGGCGCAACGATTTTTGGGGTTTGTAATGTAGTTGGATCTTCTATCGCAAGGGCAACTCATGCGGGTTCTTATACCCACGCAGGCCCGGAAATAGGAGTAGCTTCCACCAAAGCTTTTACAGCTCAGATTTCTGTATTGACCATGATGGCATTGAAACTGGGATACCAAAGAGGAACCCTTCCCGAAAGTAAATATATCGAACTTTTGAACGAACTGGAAGCCATCCCTGGAAAAGTGGAAAGAGCATTGAAACTGAACGATCAAATCGAAAATATTGCAGCAGAATATAAAGATTCTCGGAACTTCCTTTATCTGGGAAGAGGGTATAACTTTCCTGTAGCTTTGGAAGGAGCTTTGAAATTGAAGGAAATATCCTACATACATGCAGAAGGATATCCTGCAGCGGAGATGAAACATGGTCCGATTGCCTTGATTGACGAAGAAATGCCCGTTGTCTTTATAGCTACTAAGGACAGTTCATACGAAAAGGTGGTGAGCAACATTCAGGAAGTAAAAGCCCGCAAAGGAAAAATCATTGCTGTGGTGACTGAAGGCGACACTGTCGTCCGGAGACTAGCTGACCACGTGATCGAAATTCCCGAAACACCTGAAGCTTTTGTGCCTTTGATTTCTGTCATTCCACTTCAATTGCTTTCCTATCACATTGCTGTGATGAGAGGATGTAATGTAGACCAACCCAGGAATCTTGCAAAATCTGTAACAGTTGAATAAAATCCATTAAAAAAACCACTGAGAAATCAGTGGTTTTTTTATGCTGTTTTTAATTTGAGCTCTCCCTTTCTTTTAATTATCTTCAACTCAAAGTATTCATTGATAAAGGCTTTACAATGATTTTCGGACCATTCGGCTCGGGTGTCAGTATCAAAAAGTATAGTCATTCTTAATAATGTCTTTACATATTGCTCGTGCTGTCCCAATTCCCTGGTCCATCCAATCAGCTGTTTGGACCAGTCTTCCTGGAATTTTTCAAAATGGGTTCTTCCGTCAAACAAAAGCTCCAATTGGTTATCGCCGTATTTCAATCTATATATGCCACATAGCTGATAATAAATCACTTTTATTCTGTCCTTTGGATAATGATAGCTGTCCAGGATCTGTCCATAGGTATCATCCATCAGGCCCAAGGGATTATAGAGGTAGGTATAGGATCTTTTTAACTCAAAAACCATTAAATCCAAAAGGCTTTCTTCCAAAACAGACTGTGCCTGTCTCAGAATATAGTTCTTGTCTAAAGGGAAAAGTTTTTGGATCATCTTGATTGCATATT
Source organism: Rhodonellum sp. (assembly GCA_041748555.1). Lineage (GTDB taxonomy): Bacteria > Bacteroidota > Bacteroidia > Cytophagales > Cyclobacteriaceae > Rhodonellum. Next base: position 4,168 of record JBGTDA010000048.1, on the reverse strand, counting down.
CATGTGCAAATTAAGCCTTTACTTTCAATTATTAATGGTTTTTAGTTTGAAATTGACAAAAGGAAGATTTTCCAAATGCTAATTGCTGATTTCATTAACGGCCTGTACCCGAAGTAATTGTCTGTCCAAAGAAAACGGCATTCAAAAATAGCTTGTTTGTACCAAACCAAAATCCCCTGAAATTTGGATTGTCTACAAAACCGATCACTTTTCCCCTTCCAATAGATGCCACCTGAATAACACCCGTATTTCTTATTTGCTCCAGATTATAAGGATAAACATAACCGCTGGCCAATGGGCTGTCTGTATACACCATCGGGTTAGCATAAGGATTCTCAGCAGGCAGTAAAAACCGGTTTCCGCTTTTGAAGGAGAATAATTCAGGGCTTTCATATCCGTAACCAATAGGATGTGTGATATCCAGTTTTACATTGAATATTGCTCCGCCTGTACCTTTAGCTCCTGTTGCATTGGAATATTCGGCATAATTTCTCTGAACCTCTTCATCGATTTCGGTTTCATTTTTAAATTTAAAGGAGCCTATTTCATTTTGAGCCAGCCAGTTCAGAGCATTTGCTCTGGCAATAACAGTTCCGCCAGACCTTATCCAGGATTTCAGTTTTTCCGATCCGTCTTCGCCAAGAGAGTTGTAGTTTCCGTTGGCCATAACAATCACATTGTAACGTTCCAAATCGACATCATTAAACATATCTACTGGCAATAGCGTAGCCGGCATATCGAATCGCTGGTCAAAAAGATGCCAGATTTCTCCTGCCTCATATCCTGATACTCCTCCCTCTACCAAAATTGCAATTGTGGGTTTATGCAAAACATCCATGTTTGGGGAACCGACATTAACGCCTTCGGTATAACCGGAACCGATCGCAAATATCCGGATTCCTGAGCACTCTGCTGCTGAGACCAAATCATCATAAAATTCCTGATCAGAAACTTTTGCTTGGCCTTTATCCACAAAAATACTTCCGCGACCCATTGTGTTTCCTTCCGCAAGGGTTACCTCTTCATGGCTAACTCTTATCAGATAACCTTTATCCATCAATGAATATGCGGCTTTGGGAGCATAATATTCACTCCAATCAAAAACATAACTGTATGCGCCGGGCTCCCCGATTACTTCTCCTTTTTGTAAAGCAAGTGATTTATCCACCTGCTCCACACTGGCCAGGTTCAAAATTTTGCTGCTCAATTCCATGAAGTTCAGATTAAAAGCCATTGGCATCGTCCAGGCTGATACATCATAAAAAAGACTGTCCTGAAAAGTGGTTCTAGTTTCAAACAAGCTATTGATCAGACGGTATTGAGGCTGATTCAGGGGAACTATATAAGATTTTTCTTTATTGAACTCCACACCGTTTATGGTAATATCCTCTTTCAGGATAAATAAATCAATGTCATGCTGAAGAATAATATCCGCCAGGTGAAAAGTCCTTCCCGCATCTTCTTTTGATCCAAAAATAAAGGCTTTATGTGGATCAGCCTCCGAATCGGCCTTAGCTTCTTTGTAGAAGTCACTCATGTACCGGTTCATTTCCACCCGCATATCTTTAGCGGCTTCAAAGGAGGATAATGTTGTTGTAAACTGATTTTTGATTGTAAAAGGGAAAGATAAAGGGCCATAAATGCTCTCTTGAAGATGTCCTCTGGAAGATGCTTGTTCAAAAAGTATTCCCACAGCACCTTGTATATCCGGATAGGTTGAGCCTTTTCCAAAATAAAAATCATCAAAACTTTCCTGTGAATAATATAGTGATCCGATTTGATCCAGGTATTTGGCATGATAGCGGCCAATTTTTTCTGTCAGCTCAAAATTTTTGTCCGGTGTAAGGGGATGATTTCTACTGGGAATACCTGGCTGAAAGAAAAAAGTGCTGTTGGTACCCATTTCATGAAAGTCCAGTTGAATATTAGGCAACCATTCCTGCACTTTCCGAACCCGGTTTCGGGATTCAGGATGCTGTACAGGCAACCAGTCCCGGTTAAGGTCAAACCAGTAATGGTTTGTTCTCCCTCTTGGCCAGGCCTCATTGAACTCCCGGCTGTTCGGGTCTCCGTTCATATTATAGCTTTTATGGGAATTTACCCAGGAAGCAAAACGGTTGACGCCATCGGGATTCAATGCAGGATCCAACAAAAATACCATGTTCTCAAGATCATCACCAATTTCATTGGCAGCAGCAAGGTGATACGCGGCCAGCAATGATGCATTAACTGCACTGGCTTCATTGCCATGGACAGAATATCCCGCATAAACAACAACGGGCATCTTTTCAATATCAGGAGTACTTGTTGGTCTTCGCAGTTTTTTTCTTTCGGATTTGATTTCTTCAATCCTGCCATGGTTTGACGGTGAAGTGATAGTCAAAAGCAATTGTGGTCTTTGCTCATAGGTTCTCCCAAATTCCTCTAAAGTGACGCGGTCCGAAGCTGCAGCCACTGCTCTCATATACATGACAACCTGATCATGGGAAGCGTGCCATTCACCGACTTGAAAACCAAGAATCGAATCTGGAGTGGGGACTTCGGGATTATAGGTATAGCCATCGGGCAGGTAATAATTCAGATCAACCTGTGCCTGGCTAAAAAAAGTAATTGCACTTAATAAAAGGGTAAAATAAATTTTCCTCATGGACATTTCGTGTGTATTCAATCAAACTTGGACTAAAATTGCCTTTAATTAATTATAAAATTTCACTAAATTCGTTTGAATGGTCAAAAAACTTGACCATTTTTTTAAAATTCCAAGCATTGATCAAAAGTAGTCAGGATGATAAATTTCTTTATTGCGGATGTAGGAGTAGTGGGTATTATATTTTTCATGCTGGGATTGGCCTATCTGGTATTTTGGGTTTATACCTTAGTTGATATTATCAACAGCCAATTTAATGATCCCAGCATGAAAATCATCTGGATCGTAGTCGTTTTCTTTGCACAACTCATCGGCCCGATTGTCTACTGGTTGATTTCAAAGGGTCAAAAAATATAACTCAAAAATTTAATTTATATTATGTTCGGATTAGGTATTATAGGTCTTGCAATTTATGGTTTTACAATTTATGATGTTTTTAGAAGCCAGTTCGCTGACAAGAACAACCAAATCATTTGGATGTTAGTGGTTCTTTTTCTGCCTTTTCTAGGCACTATACTTTGGTTTTTAATTGGAAAGGGTAAAACCACGTCCTAATACAATCTATATGAAACTTAATTCGATTTTTTGCTGAAGGTTTTTTCCAAAGCTTCTCCAAGCGTTTTGTATTTGAATTTAAAACCCGCTTTTTCTATTTTATTTGATGAAACGCGGAGACCTCCCAAAACAATTTCGGCCAATGCACCAAGGGCAAGTCTAAGAGCAAAACCCGGAACTCCGAGGCCGACATAAATTTTTCCTGATTTTTTAGCCGCAAGTTTGGTGAGGTCACGGTTTCTTTCCGGATTTGGCGCAACAGCATTATAAACTCCGTTAATATTTTCATTCTCGATTCCGAAAATGTACATGCCGGCCAGATCTTCTATCTGTATCCAGCTCATCCATTGCTCGCCATCATCCAGAGGCGCCGCAACAGGAGGTTTGAGCAATTCTTTTAAAGCGCCTCCGGATTTATCCAATACAATTCCGGTTCTGAACATTACTGTTCTGACTCCCAACTCTCCAATCTTCTTTGCTTCCCCTTCCCAGGCAATCACGACATTTGCCAAAAAATCATCCCCGGGTGCAGTCCGTTCATCCAACCAGGTATCCCCGGCATCCGAACCATAATAGTTTATGCCACTTGCGCAAAGGAACACCTTTGCTTTGTTTTTGCTTTTGGAAATACCTTTACAAATCAGCTCGGTGGAAAGTGTTCTGCTTTCCATGATCTTCTTTTTACGGGTGGCAGTCCATCTCTTATCAGCCACGCCTTCTCCTGCCAAATGGATTACCGCATCCGCCCATTCAAGTGCCTCTTCATCCATTGTCATTTTTTCCAGATCCCAACTAAAGGATTTCTGCTGATACTTATCCGGGGATCTACTGAGCCAAGCCACCTGATACCCAATCTCTTCCAATTGTTTGGTCAATTCTCCTCCGATCAGACCTGATCCTCCCGAAATCAATATATTTTTAATCATAGTTGGTTTCATGTAAAATGCTTCATTTTATTAAAGCCTC
>JBGTDA010000047.1:0-2113 GCA_041748555.1 Rhodonellum sp. | reverse complement strand
GCGGAAAAAGATTTCTCCTTGGATGAATACAGCCGAAACGTTTTCTTAACCAAACTGGGAATAGAAAAGTCCGAAGAACATTACGGGCTTGAAAACCTGTTTGAAAATGCCAATATCTTGATCCATGCTGCCATCAACCTCGCCTTGCAGGCTCATTTCTTGCTTCATCGAGATGTGGATTACATCGTTGCCGAATCACGGGTTTTGCTTGTGGATGAACTTACCGGAAGGACTATCGAAGACAGGAAATGGCAAAACGGCCTTCAAACCGCCGTAGAGGCCAAGGAACAACTTCCCATCCAATCAGAAGGTAATATTTTGGGTTCGATGACCATCCAAAACCTGATGAAGCAATATCCAAAGTTGGCAGGGATGACAGGTACTGCCCAGGATGCCATTGCGGAATTCTCGGATTTCTATAACCTGGGCGTTGTCGTGGTCCCACCCAACAAACCCTGTATCCGAAAGGATATGGAGGACCTGGTATTTTCATCAAAGGCCGCAAAACTCCACGCCTTGATTGCGGAAATTAAGACAATCCACAAACTCAGAAGACCGATTTTGATCGGTACTTTTACGGTGAAGGAATCGGAGGAGCTTCATGGGGAGTTGTCCAAGCATCACATACATAGTGTCGTACTGAATGCGAAAAATGATGCTGCGGAGGCTGGTCTAATCGCAAATGCGGGAAAATTGGATGCCATTACTATTTCGACGAATTTAGCCGGGCGGGGTACGGATATCCTGCTTGGGGGAAAGGATATAGATGAGCGTGCACAGGTAATCCGTTTGGGAGGACTGCATGTCATCGGAACCAACCGCCATGAGAGCATCCGGATAGACAATCAGTTACGTGGTCGGGCGGGCAGACAGGGAGATCCTGGATCTTCGCAATTTATCATAAGCTTGGAAGACGATTTGATGGTGAAATACAAACTCAAGGAACTCCTGCCAAAAAAATACAGGAAAGTTAATCAAAATACCGCCTTGGCCCACTCGTCCGTTAACAGCACCATTGCACAGGCACAGCGGATTATATCGGCGCAGATGTATGAGATCCGACATACACTTTACAACTATTCATCCTTTATTGAGATTCAACGAAAAATCTTGCTAAACCTCCGAAAAGAAGCATTTCACAAACAGCTTACAGAGAAAGATAATGATACAAAGGAATGGCAATCTGTCCATCGGGAATATTTACTGAACCAATATGACGTCCATTGGGCCCTGCATCTGGATTTTGTCATGCAGGTTCGCCAAGGGATTTATTGGGAACGCATCGGAGGACAGGATCCATTGAGGATGTTTTTTGAAAAGGCGGATATTCATTTTAAAGAGTTAATGGCCTCCATTGATGCCAACTTGAATAAAATGGCGGCTGATTTATCCAATCCCCGTGATTTGGACATTAAAAAACCATCATCCACCTGGACCTATGTGGTCAACGACAATCCCTTTCAAAATCAAGTAGGTATCTTCCTTGGCGCAAGTGGCAATCTGGGATTTCAGGTTGACTTCTTCACCGTTCCGGTATTATTATTGATAAGTTTTGTCAAAAAGATGTTTAGAAAAATCAACTAGCTTTATCCTATCTCGCTTATATGTCAAATTCAGCATGCCGGACCAACTACCGGTATGCTTATTTTTTAAAAAGCAACACCTAACATTTGTTCAACACATTATGGAAGATAATAACAAGTTTGAAATTTTACCGGATAGTGTGGTCCAAGGTCCTTTTACGGCAAAAGCCACCTCCCCGACAACAATTTCTTCAACCTATCTATCAGATAAGAATACCCACGGGTCCAAGGAGCCAAAAATTTGGAATTTGACGCAGGAAATTTCCGCTTATCCCAGCTATTCGAGCAATCAGCTTCTTATTGACGCACTTTACACGATGTCATTGGAAGAACTGGTGCTGAATACCGAAGCTGACGGCACCTTCCGAACAGGTGCCCTATGGGAAGGGGTATGGACAAGGGATATCAGCTACAGTATCCTGCTTTCTCTGGCCTTTTTAAACCCGGAAGTTTCTAAAACTAGCCTACGAAAAAAGGTAAAAAATGGAAGGATCATCCAGGATACCGGCACTGGAGGGGCTTATCCCGTT
>JBGTDA010000046.1:0-6183 GCA_041748555.1 Rhodonellum sp. | reverse complement strand
GAATCCGTAATCCCGTTGTCCCCCTTCCCAGAAACATAGGTCAGAAGCTATACATTTCACCCGTCTTCCTCATTTTCAAAAAATTTGGCATCTAATAATACTGCATCATATTTCGTTGGATTGGCTTCAAGGTCAACACCTCCGCCGTTCATAGACTTATAGGGCCATAGTTTTATATCAAAATCTGTTGCTGTTTTGTGTATAGCGGGTAATGACTCATACTGGTCATCAATCCAAAGAACGTTATATTTATTGCTCACTTAATATTGGTGTTATGGGAAAATTGAACTTAAATACGACGGGAAAAACATCATTCTCATCAAGAAAGAGTTCCCAATCTGGATTTTTAAAATATTCTGCAATTCTGTTAATATCATACCCTCCTAGTCCGCTTCCTTTTTCAGGGTTCGCTGTTGAGAATTTAGCGGTGAATTTCTCTTTATCATAGTTTTTTGGAAAAGGCTTTCCATTATTCTTTATCTCCAGATATAGAAGATCAGGGGTAGCTTTCATTTCCATTACCACCTCATTTGAAGTTGTTTTTTCTTTAAAAGCATACTTTGAAGCATTCTCAAGAATGTTATTAATAAGTATCTGCAAAAGTGTCAAATTTGTTATAATCGCTTTTCCAGACATTTCGGTGGCAGATAGAGAGTCAAACCGCAGCACAAATTTTTCATTCGGTCTTTTTAATCCTTTTAAGAGCTTATTGATGTTTTGAATAGATATCGTTTCCAGTTCATAACTTTCCAACGTTAATCCGTTTTCACCTTTTTCAAGTATAACGCTTATATGATTAATATCCTCTCTAATTTGAACCAAATCCGATATTAGGTCAGTACCATAATGATTGCTATAAAGTTCTTTAACCTTTTCGAATACTTTAGCCTCATTACTTTCAAAAAATCGGATTAAGCTTTTTGCATTTGATAGTATATTCTGTCGTGGTGCGCCTAAAGAATGTTTTAATGAGGCAAACTCATCAAAATTCTTTAATTGTTGACCATGTATCAAAGCATTGCGTTCTTGCTGAAGAGTTCTTAATTTTTGAGATAATTCGAGTATACCTCTTATCTTCGCCTTCTGTTCTTCTATTGATGGTACATTAATTTTAATCCGAAAAAAATCCTCCCTGTTAATAGCTTGGATTGCTCCTGGGTTTTGGAAAGCGGTTACTTGTTCGATTATCTTTTTAGAATTTAATTCGCTTATTAAGTAATGGCTATCCAAATTAGGATTTCTGATTTCAAGTGCTAAAATGTCAATTCCAATAAAAATTGGTTCGCCCGTATATTGAAATAATGTTGGTTTAACAGACTTCCATCTCGTAGAAACCAGAATACAAGATTCTTCAATCTTTCTTGAGTGCACTGGCAGCTTCCTTTTTTCAATTTTGTCGATGTCCAGTGAATAATCAACATCGTCATTTTTTAGATTACCCGTTCTAATAAATTTTCCAAAAGTGTCTTTGCCTACTCTGGTTCCTGAAATAGACTTGACAAGTCTCTTTAAGGGAGTTCCCTCATATTCTTCTGCAAAGTATCTTTGAACACTTAGGTTATATTTGTTAGCCCTAACTTTTTCTAACGGAATATAGCGCAGATAATCTCGATTGTTATTTGATGTTAAATAATTAAGTAGCTTATTCGCATTGAGCCGTTTCTCCTTGCGTCCTAGTGTTTCCACAAAACTTGTACCATCCACTAATTTAATTTCAGATTCCCGGTATCTCTCATTCTTTAAAATGAGAATACAAATTGGTATTCCGGTATGTTTCAATAGTCCTCCTGGCAGAGCAATTATCGTATCTACGCGACCATTTTCTACCAATCTTTCTCTCATTATAGCTTCAGAACCACCGCGATAGAGAATACCTTGTGAACAAATACAGATGACTTTACCCTCCTGTTTAATGCTGTCTAGTCCTCTTTCGAGGACATATTGCTCGGCATTCATTTTTGGGTATTTGTAAAAACCAGATGAAAGATGAGAATCAATCTTTAGTCCAAAAGGGGGATTCGAAACTACCAAATCAAATTTCTCATTCAGAGGCCAATTATTTATTGAGTCTTCTACCACATAATTCAAATCAATGGTTTTCTTCTGCCTCGACAAGCGCAATTTTCCCAAAGCCCAGGTAGATCGAACTATTTCCTGGCCATAATAAAATTGATTGTTTTCTAAGTGCGTGGCAAAAGAGGCAAGGCCCGCGAATGGATTATAAACATTTGCTCTGCTGGGAAGGTTTGCAATTTCCATTGAAACCTTGCTAATTTCATAGGGCAACAAAAATTCGCCTGAAAATTTACCTTGTGAATCCGCCAAACGGAAAAGCAGGTCCTCAAAAATTTCCTCGAAATTATCCTCTAGAATATCTATGTTGAAAAAAGAGAATTGATGTAATAATTCGTCTAAAATATGTTTGGGAATACTTTTAATTATTGGAGAATATACATCGATAATTTGGGCATACTTTTCTTTTCCCTCGACGGAATGATTAATATAGTTATACAAATTGTTAGTGAAATCTGTATGGCGCTTAGATATAATTCCATCATAATATGCAGAAAGTAAGAATAAATAAACATGATAGTGTTCTGCAGCAATAACCCCTCGTAGAATATTCATGGACTTCCATATCTTTTTAGTCATGAACTTGACTTCTTCTATATTTTCGTATTTGTCTTCTCTCATCATAATTTACTATCTGTCATGAATGCAAGCAGGATTGGATGTCAAATTTAACATCAATATTTGCAGTACAACTGCATTAGTCAAAATTGGCCAGTAAATTTATGACTCTTTGTTTCATCTTTAGCTTAAAATCAGAAGGACCTAAAATAATTATTGCCTCTCCATACGACAATAGCAATTGTTCCAATTCATAGTTGGGCACCACCTCTATTGAAAAGCCAAACCCATCTACTGAATCCTTTATTGTTTTTTGTGAACCGTGCAAAGGTTTTGTTTTAATATAGGGGGCAAGGTGTTTTGTGGCTAGTAATTCTATTTTTATAAGCTTTTCTTCGACCGGTTTAGTTACGCCGATAATATCCTCAAAATACTCTTCAAAATCCCAAGTATCATTTTCTAGATATTTTGTATCCGAATTGTTTATGTGATTGATTCTGTCGAGTGCTAGATTTGTTAGTGTTTCATAATAAGCGCTTTTTCCAAATAGAAACCATCGGTTGTTATAGCTTTTTAGGTGGAAGGGATGAAAGATGATTTCTTGTTCAGTATCACTTTTGAACGCTTGATAGGTTATTTGTAGCGTTTGTTTATAAAGGATAGCGTTGAACAAAGGAGTTAAATGTTCGGTACCCTTTAAAAATTCATTACGGTCAAAACTGATGATGTTATCGGAATGGTTTGATAATTTGAAAGTATCGTCAAGCTTGGGTAGTAATTCATTGATCCATTCAAATTGAGGCATTCCCTTAAAGCGTCTTAACACCATCATGGCGGACTTTAATTGCTCCGCTTCCAATTCATTTATAGGTTGGTTATCTATGGAATAGGATTGGTCGCTATAGCGGAAATATGTTTTTCTACCCTCTTTTATTCTTTCCAAAGGTATGCTCCAGCCTTGGGAAGATTCCATAAAAGTAATATCGTCATAAAGTTGACGTTTTTGAATTCCAGACGATTTCGGATCAAGTTCGATAATAGCATCATTACAAATCTCCAGGAGATCTTCTATATAAAACCTTTTACCGGGATTTCGGAAGCATCTATCTAATGCGTGATATCGGATAAATGCATTTTTAGTAATGGCCATTTGGTTTGGTTATGGTTGGATCCTAAAAATAGGAAAACTTATGCAGATAGTCTGCATTGATTCAAGTTTATAAATATTGAAAAAATATATTTTAAACAATTAGTCAGTTAGAGCCTTCTAAGGTAGCCAAACCCTGCGGAAGTCGTGAAACCCTTCCGCTCCAACCCTCTCCAAGCGGACACGCTACGCCGGTCCGCTTGGAGAGACTTTCCGCTCCGGTTTCCCGACACCCTCGGGGCCGCGCAAAAGAACAAGCGGCTTTTTCGCCGCTTGACCTTTTTCTCCCTACCCACAAAAAATGGAATACGTCTATTTTTAAGCATTTTTTAATGCCAAAGAAGATTATATAAACTTCGCAGAGCGAATAATTCTAAATCTTTTTACAAATTAAATTTCTTAGATTAGTGGGAGCAGACAAGGTGGATATGTGGACATTGGTGATTATATCCATTTGTAATGCAATATTTATCATAAATAGACAACAGTGACTAAACTGAAAACCATTTGCCTAATAGGATTAATCTTTTTTGTGGTAAGTTATGTTTTATTTTCTCAAGGTTCTTTGAGCGCCCAAAAACATATCGATTTAGCACATTGGTTTAATTTAATAGGAGCAGTACTACTTTTTTCTTTCAATTTTGTATTTCCTAAAAATAGGCTCAATTCAATAGCATCAATTTTAACAGCACTAGGGGTAATTGCGCATATTGGACTTTGTACTATCGATTTTATTATGTGGAGTTTTGGAAATAATGATATTGGAAGAAATGAATTAAGCGAGCAAATAAGTAATACACCATTGATTTTATATCCTTTTGTTATGATTGGACCATCTTTGCTTTTCGTTGGTCTTGCTGCACACGCTTTGAATTTTATTAAAACGAATCCTCTAAGTTCTTTAATGGTTATAGTAGGCGGTCCATTTGTTGGACTCTCATATTTTATCTGGAATAATGGAATTTTAATGTTAATTAGCTGCGTCGTATTTGCATCTGGATTAGCTCTGCTTCTTTACAGAAAGGAAACAAAAACATTAAAAATAGAAAAGGAAAATCATATTTGAGCAAGCTTATGGAAGAGGATTCCCAACTCGGAAGGAATAAAAGCGTTGCCCATTTTTAAGAAACCTTAAAAGGCCATGAAAATAAGTCTATTAATTGCAATGCTATTATGTTCGACTTTGCTTGCTTGCAAAACGAAAAATGACGACCGATTTATTTTCTTCCTCCACAACCGATTTTTAGAAACTCACGAATTGAATGAATCCCATCCAGAATTTGGACGAACCGAATACAAAGAAATTTTATTGGAATTTGAAAAGAGTGGGTTTAAGGTTATCAGTGAAAAAAGAAACGGTAATATAAATGCAAGAGCATACGCAGTCGGACTTGTAGATGAAATCGACAGCTTAATAAAAAGCGGAATTGAACCTAAAAAAATAACAATAGTCGGAACCTCAAAAGGCGGTTATATAGCCCAATACGTTTCGACTTTAGCCAATAATCCGGACTTGAATTTTGTTTTTATTGCAAGTTTTACGAATAGTGACATGGAGAATATCCCAGAAATAAACTATTGCGGAAACATTTTAACAATTTACGAAAAATCCGATCCATTTGGAGTTTCTGCATTGGAACGAAAAAAAACGTCGACTTGCAAAATCCAACATTTTGAGGAAATTGAACTAAATACGGGAATGGGACACGGGTTTTTGTTCAAACCATTAAAAGAATGGATTGAACCGACCATAAAATGGGCAAACGGAAATTACGAAAAGGATTAAAAACTATGGGAAATAACTAAGCATTCGCGTGGTGATATACCACAACATGAAGATATGAATCCTTCGAGGGAAATTATGGGGTATAAACATAGTAGATATTACCAAAGTATACACTACCCATACCTTATGATCCATTTTAATGAATATTTTTTCTGTCAAAGCAACTTTTTCATAAAAAATGGCGTCTATTGGATTAGTCGCCAATTCAGGAGAATATAGTGATTATGAAAAAACTTCTTTATCTCTTTGTACTACTTCCTTTGTTTTTGCTTGGTCAACAAAATCAAAATGATAAAAAATACGCTGGATTTACTTCTATATCTCTAGTGGACAAAGACAGGGTTTATAAACCCGAAACAGCGATTTCCGACAGTTTACATTTCCGACCAGTTGATTTGGATATTTGGTATCCATCGGAACAGGAAAATGGGAAGCACCTAACTTTTGGTGATTTATTCAACTTATTTGAAAATCGAGCGGTAAAGTATCAGGACAACGAGGATTATTCTGGACTGACTTCTGAGTTAGCCCAGTTTTACGTTGCGGAATTGGGGCTTGGCACAGATGGTCAGAAATTATTGGGAATAAAAACAAATAGTTTTGAGAACCTAAAGCCATC
>JBGTDA010000045.1:0-4713 GCA_041748555.1 Rhodonellum sp. | reverse complement strand
ATCCCTCACTATTTGGTGAAATTCCTATTATAGTATAATTCGGATCATCCAAACTGTAAATTGGAAACCAATCGCTATAACCTAGTTCATTCGTATCCCACCTCCAACCTACTGCTGTATTATCACCCCCGAATTCCATAGCACCCATAAAAACGCGTGCTTCTATTTGTGTAGGAAAAATTTCTGTTTCAACAAAAACTTCAAAAACTGTCCAATTACCATCTGATGTATTAAAATCTCTATCGCCCCCTGTGTGAGGTGGGGCCCAGGTATAAGGGTACTGCGTACTTGTAACATATTTAGTGTGTGGAACATAAGGTTGAAGTAAAACTTCAGAAAGATTAGTAGAATCTTCATTCCAATAGATTTTGATTTTATTATAATCATTATTAACCAAGTCTGGAAGCAAAGCACTTATATTTACAGAAAAAGCATAATTACTATTTCTTCCAATGTATTTTTCTTCTACCCAAGCCTTTTTCTTATCTCCTAATAGAGCCACTTTCAAAAGGTTCGATCCCGTGTCTTTAGAAAAAAAATTATATCCATAAAAGTTTAGTGTATTAATCGAATTCAAATTACTAGCTAAGTCTATTGACTTTATATTTGAATTGCAGAAAACAGGGGGTGGCATTGAAAAGTGAATGTCTTTATCGTATAATCGCTGTATTTTTTTTTTCATTTGATCAAGAGATTCTACCACCCTTGCCCTTGCAAAATCAAGTGAACAGAAAATGGTTTCTATGGTCATTCCCTGTACATCCCTAGCCAAAATCTCTAGATCATTGCTAATGATTTGATGAAACTCTGCAGGAAGTTCTGCCCGAAGTTGGTTGAGAATACTAGTTAAGTCTGCCCCTCTCTTGTTTGCCGATGCAATTGCTCGGTCAAAAGAATCAACAGCGCGTTTGGCTTCGTCCGGGATCCCACAGGAAAAACAAATTAAGCCAACAAAAAAGAATACTATACATCGTTTCATATATTAAGTGTTTATTTGGGTGGAAGGATAAGATTTATGTGACTATTCTACTCAACTGACTTTAAGGAAATTTCTATTGCTTGCACGCTCCTCCTCCTAGCGTGAGCGTCCGCTCGTGCTGCTATTACGAACCAATCCTAATTCTCACCCCCTCCCCAACCCTTTCACTATCGCCTGCTTCCCCGAATGCACCTGCAGCTTCCCGTAAATATGCTCCAAATGCTTCCTCACGGTTTTGTCGGAGATAAACAGTTGTTCCCCGATCTGCCGTACCGTCATCCCCTTCCTCAGCCATTCCAGCACTTCCTGCTCCCGCTTGCTAAGGCTTTCCCTATTCCCGGGGACTGAGGGCGGTAGTAATTCCATTTTTCCTAATTCCTGCATTTATATTTCCCACCATTGATGATTAAAAGCATTTGTTATAATCCTTCCAGCTTTGAAAACCACAAGTCACGCTTCGTTAAACTTGCGGCAGAGGGTTTGTTATGTCAAGATTTGTTAAATAACTGCTGATAGTTCATTCAATATATACTCAGACCGGGTGATGACGTATTTTTCACCCCAACAGCCCAAAAGTGTATAAATTTGATCAGGGTCAGGAATTTCCGGCAGTGGGCGTGTTTCACAAACCATCGGTCTGCTATTATAAGTATAGTAAACACGAATATTCTTATTCGGTCCTCCCCCGTGACCACTAGAATTAATCATTACAGCCCAACCTCTATTACAAAACTGGTGAGGTAGATGAATATTTCCAAGCCTTACATACTTGATGGAGTCATCATCAATAGGTTTTGCACTAAAGGATACTGCGAAAATTATAATTGCTATAAGCAAAGTGGACATTTTTTTCATAAATGCATTTTTGTGTAAAATTAGTTGAGCCCTTTTTGGGGGTTTCTCTCGTACCTATTCTAATCTATGTCTTTTTCCGTCATCCGCGGTTATTGCAATGTTCATAAGTTCGTCAATCGTTGCCTCCGAAAGTCGTTTTAACACCGGAGCATTGCCCTTATTATATTCTGAATCATGCCTCGTTATGGGCAATGCCACGTTGCAAGCAGTGTTTTCAATTTTCGCATTGTAAGGGGGTCTTTGCTCAATTATGCTCGCTTTCGTAATGATTGCATGTCCCGCCGGCTGAGTTACGATTGATGCATGTCCGACCTCCTGTACTTGGACTGAACCCCGGGCAGTCACAAAGCGTGCAACTTCCTGTTCCCGTTTTAGGGGAATGATTGTGCTGCTTAGGAGTGATATAATTTACATCAGTAATAACATTAACACCCTCTATTAATTTATCAACTGATATTGTTTTCCTGGTTGTTGTTAGTTCCTTTTCCATATTTTTTTTATGTTTTTATAATCCTCCTAGCTCGAGCGTCCGCTTGTACTGCTTTTGACCATTCAATAATCTCTCTCACCTCCTCCCCAGCCCCTTCACGATCGCCTCCTTCCCGGAATGCACCTGCAGCTTTCCGTAGATATGCTCCAAATGCTTCCTCACGGTTTTGTCGGAGATAAACAGTTGCTCCCCGATCTGTCGTACCGTTATCCCCTTTTTCAGCCATTCAAGCACTTGCTGCTCCCGCCTGCTCAGACTTTCCGTTCCCGGGATTTGGGCAGTTGGCAGTGCCTTTTCGCCTTTTAGGTAACCCAGCACCCGGCTGGCCAGGGTGGGGGAAAGCGGTAGGCCACCTTCCAGTACTTCGTCAATGGCATTGAGCAGTTGGTGGGGCTTTACTTCCTTGAGCAGGTACCCCGATGCCCCGGCCTTCAGGGCCTCAAAGAGCTTTTGCTCATCATCCATCACTGTCAGCATCAGGATTTTCAGGTCGGGATGGTTTTGCTTGGCCTGCCTGGTGGCCTCGATGCCGTCCATTTCCGGCATGGCAATATCCATCAACACCACATCGGGCAAATGCCCGGCGGCCAAGGCTTTCAGTGCGCTTTCGCCGTTACGTTCCTCCCATAGCACAGTCACCCCATCGCTGAGGGCCAGCTTTTCCCGGATGTCCTGTCCCAGCCGGGTATTGTCCTCCACGAGCCCGATTTTTATTGTTCGCATTAAAGAAGGGTCTGCTGATAAAGTAAATTTATGAGGTTCTATTGGTTTTAAGAGGGTTTTTCTGCAATTTAAGTGAAGACAAGTGCAAGGAACTATGCGAAAGACCTCCAAAAGGCGTGCACCGCGCAGCCAATATACCAGCACAAGCCAGCTGGCTTTCTTCGGATTTGAGACTCCTTTTTACAACCAGCTGGATCCAACCAACCGTTGGGTGGTGCTCAGCGCCCAGATCCCTTGGGATGATCTGGTCAATATCCTCAACAAACGCAACCCTCCCAAACAGACCGGAAGACCTGCATTGAACCCCAGAGTCCTGATCGGTGCGGTGGTAATTAAGCATATATTGAATCTGGATGACCGGGAAACCGTAGCCCAGATTACAGAAAACATGTATCTTCAATACTTTCTCGGATACAGCTCATATATCAAGGAAGCTCCCTTCGATGCATCGCTTTTTGTGGACATCCGAAAGAGGCTGGGACAGGATCTGATCGGGGAAATGAACCAAAGAATCCTTGAGTTTTCCATGGAAAGAAGCGTTAAGAAAAAGAAAAAAACCAAAAAAAACAAGGAGGAACCTCCCAAAGAGGAAGGCAAAAACGAAGAGGAAGGCAAAAACAAAGGGGAAGTGATCTATGATGCGACGGCCTGTCCGCAGGATATCGCCTATCCGACAGATCATGGGTTGCTCAACAAAGCCAGGGAAATCACGGAAGACATCATCGATGAGCTCCACTTCAAAAACCATCAGGGAAAGAAACCCCGGACCTATCGAAAAATAGCCCGAAAAGCCTATCTGAAGGTGGCACAGAACAAAAATCCCTCAAAAAAGGTGATCCGAAAAGGGATCAGATCCCAGCTTCAATATCTAAATAGAAATATCAAGACAATTGAAAAACAGTTGGACGGCTTCGGGGCCTTTCCTCTGAGTTACCGGTTGCAACGAACCTACTGGATCATCAAAACCCTTAAAGAGCAACAGCTGAAGATGTTTGAGGGCAGAAGCCACCAAATGCAGGACCGAATCGTAAGCATCCACGAACCCCATGTACGGCCAATAGTGAGGGGGAAGTCAAGGGCAAAGACGGAATTTGGGGCCAAGATCCACCTGAGTCTGGTTGACGGTTTTTCATTTTTGGACACCTTGTCCTGGGACGCGTTCAATGAAGGCAGGCATATGACCGAATACGTGGAAAAATACCGGGCAAGGTTTGGTTTTTATCCCGCAAAAGTTCTGGCAGACAAGATCTACTGCACGAGGGAAAACAGGAAATGGCTGCAGGATAGGAGCATAAAACTGGCGGCCAAACCATTAGGCAGGCCATCGGCGAAGGCAGTGGAAAACCACGTAAGTCCAGGAGAGAGGAACCCGATAGAAGGAAAGTTTGGGCAGGCAAAAAACGGATACGGCATGAACCGGATCAGGGCAAGACTCAAAAACACAAGTCAGTCGTGGATCGCCTCCATCATCCTAGTGCTCAACCTGGTCAAATTGGCCGGGCAAGCACTCTTGTGCCTGAGTTTTTCAGCGCGGGAGGAGCTGGAAATCGCATTCACGAACACCATAAACCGAATTCTTGCAACCCTAGAATCAAAAAACCAGTCCAGATTGCCCTCTGGACTGGGTTTAGAAATCCGTAGCGTCTGAGTTTTTCAGCAGGCCCTA
>JBGTDA010000044.1:0-12873 GCA_041748555.1 Rhodonellum sp. | reverse complement strand
CTGAAAACCTTTTCCAATTATAGTATTTGAAATTTGACGGTCCTAGGGATGCCGGAAACCTCGCCGCCACTTTCTTGATAATAGGGTGTTACCTTTAAAGTATAATTTCCCGGATAAAGACCGTTACCGAAGCTATAGTTTCCATCTTTATAATTATTTAAAGTATACGGTGCCGAGCCTGAAAATGAAGTCCTTTCAGCTGATCCACTGAGTTCAAACAATACCCGCCCCTGAAAAGAAGAAATTAAGTCTGCCCGTATCGTTAACTTGTAGGTGCCAAGTTCGTTGGCATAAAACTTTGAACCATCCGAGATTTTGCCCCACTCTGTGTTTGTATTGGCTTTGATCAACGTAAAACCCTCTACTAAGGAAGTACTCTGCGTAAAATCTACAAGATTTTCGACAACTTCCTCTACAACGTCTTTAACTACCCTGAATTGAATCGTCTCTGAAACCCCATAGACTATTGTGCCATTTTCAATAAGCACAGGGGTTGCTTTCAGTTGATAATTTCCGGCAGGAAGCCCCGTACTTCCAAACTTGTAATCACCATCCTTATAACCGTAGATGGTATAAGGTGCTGCATTTGCGGAATAGACCCTATTGACTTGGCCACTGAGTTCAAACCTGACTTCCCCTTTCAATGTACCTGAAAGATTAGCTTCTACGGTTAGTTTATGTGTGCCGATTTCAGCTAAACTCAATACATCTCCATCCGAAAGTGAGCCAAATTTTTGGTTGATATTGGCCTTGATAAGTGTGAAACCCGTTATGGTTGGTACGGATACATCCGTTACTTTCTCGTTGATTACCTTGAAACGGATGGTTTTGGGGTTACCTGCCTTTCCCTTTGCCGCTCTTTCATCAAAAGGTGTCACCGTCAGGGTATAATCTCCCAACGGAAGCCCTCCGAGGTGATAATATTTACCTTGGCTGTCATCTCCGAAAAGAGCAAACGGTGCTCCATTGTCCCAATATAAATTGGTCAGGGGACCTTTTAGATCAAATTGGACACTTCCACCGAATCCTTCAGCAATTTCAGCCCTGATGCTTACCCTTTCGGTATTTAATAAATTGCGGTTGATAATTTCCCCATCAAAAATTTCTTTTACGGCTTTGTTCGTTGATCCATTGATAAGGGTAAGGCTGTTTATGTCCGGAACATCAGGACCCCAGCCTATTGTATTATCATTTGAAGGCAACATCTCCTCATAAACCGATTTCTCATTTCCGATTCTTACATTATCGAAATAGGCGATTCTGAGTTTTGAATCGGTGTAACTTTTCTCCCAGGAAGGTTTATATATTCCGATTTTCCAATTTGGGAGCTCGGCTTTATAAATATTTCTTCCGTTTCTGGAAAATAATTTTTTATCATTGTTCCATATCTCTATTAACCCGTCGCTATCATATGAATGAATGATATGGAAAACGAAATTGTTCCAGGTGTCCTTGGTGGCCGGCCCGAGGTCTATATCCTCCCGGTCATTATCACTTTTGACAATTCTAAAAATGAATCTGTCATTCATGATCCTAAATGAAGTTGGAGGGGAACCCTGCCCGGCTTGATGCCATTGGCTGAGGACATCATTATCCCTGTCTTTGGCAAACCCATTAGAAGGAAGATGTAAGCCAAAGGAATACCATAAATTTTGTTGATCAGGCCTTGGGAACATGATTTCTGCCCGCTTACCGTTTTCCGTTGCTTGCGGATCATCTTTTCTCAACTCAAACCTTCCTGATTTTTCCCCTCTTAAAGATGGATTGGTGGAAACGGTAAAGGAATGTTCTGCAGCCAGTTGTTTGTCTGCATAGGCATAAAAAGGCTCCTCTCCTTCAAAAGTTTCTTCAAAAATCATATTCCAGGGACCCAGACGCATATTCATTTTGGAATCAAACATTTCGATCAGTTCAAATCCGTTTTCTTCGTCTACTGATTGCAGCTGTTCTTCAGGAAACACCGGAGTCATTTCTTCCATCTCACAGGAAAAGAGGATACAAAGTAGGAGAAGGGTCATTATCCTTCCAAAGGGTGATTTAAATTTGTTAGTAACATTCATAATTAAAGATAGTTTAGGTTTTTATTTGTGATTTTTTAAGCATAGTAATTCCAGTACCAGTGTTTGACGGGTTTAAATGAGCAGTGAAGATTAAGGGATAATCGGGTGATTAAGCGCTTAATCTTTTATGTGAGCTATATGGTTTATTTTTTGATTTTAAATCCAGACTCTACAGAACAATTTTTATTTTTTTGAGATCTGATTAGATGTGTTTCATAATTTGGTTTTTGTTTAGGACCTGACTTAATTATTTGGTAACTCAATGGTTTTGTGTTTCATTTTTCTAAGCAATGAACAGTGGAATATTTAGATTTTAATGAAGTAGGAAACACTTTGATGTTTTATATTTTGTATTTTAAATTAATAATTATGGGTGACGTATAATAGAACATAATTTTTTGTTTTTTAAATACACTATAATAATATTCTGAATATTATCATTGGTTCATTAATAAAAGAGTAAAAATTTTGTAAATCAAAATTAAACGCTGTGTATTATTTTTAATTTTTGGTGCAGTTTTTAGAGAAATAATTTAGTATACAGGAAAAAGTAGAAACTGATATCAAAAGATTTGAATCTAAATTCCAAAGGTCTGAAGAGCCGGTATTACAAGCTGAAAAAAGCTGAAAGAAGGTAAAGCGTTTTTTGTGGGTTGGAAATAATTGATTTTGCCATGCTCAATGAAGCGCAATTGAAAAGCAAGCATGCATTGAACATTAATGAAGAGTAATCTATTTTTATGAATAACCGGGTAGTGTTGTATCAATCATGAAAGGGCGTTTCATTTTCGTCCAGCCGTTGTTTGTGTCCTCACAAATGACAAACCGCGACAGGAATACGTCAAAATATATGTGACACAACAGTAGTGCTGTTCTTGTTTAAAAAAAATCCCGCTAAACTAACTGTTTAGCGGGATTGTCAGAGAATTGGGGGTTGATCAGGTTTCTGAAGTTATTGAATCAACAGCTCCACTACTAATCCAAGAAACTACCAACATAATCCCAAATAATTGGGCATCTGTTCCAATTCCGGAATGCGTACTAAATCTATCAACACCTCTTTTTGGGAGAGCAATTCCAAATAAGGAGTCGGATTAAAATTCTTGTGGTTGAGTAAGACCACATCGGCATTTTTCAAAGCTTCGGCAGGATCATTGGTGATGAGGTTGGAAAGATGGGGAAGATGTTCATCAATAAAAAGTTTATTTGCACCCACTAATTTTGACATATGTACATTTTTGTCATAAATGGAAAGTTGAAAGCCTTTTCCGATCAACTTTTCGGCAATGTCCACAGAAGGGCTATACCGAAGATCATCCGTCCCTTCTTTAAAAGACAGACCCATCAAAGCAACATTTTTCTTTCCTGCCCGCTGTATCAGTTCGAACGCTATCCTTTTTTGGTTTTCATTTGATTCATGAACACCATTTAAAACCGGTGTGGAAATATAATGATCATGCGCCAGAGTGACCATCCCTTTGAGATCTTTAGGCAGGCAAGAACCCCCATAAGCAAATCCGGGCTTGAAATAAACAGGCGAAATATTGAGATGTGTATCCTTACAAAAAATATCCATGACCTTATGGGAATCTATTTGAAGTGATTTACAAATATTCCCGATTTCGTTCGCAAATGAAATTTTTAATGCATGGAAGGAATTGTTGACATATTTAATGATCTCGGCCACTTCAATATCGGTTTGTTCAATAGGGCTATCCAGTTCACTGTATAGACCCGCTACTTTTTCCAATGACTGCCTATGATCACCCCCCAGAATGGTGATGGCAGGATTATAATAATCCCTGACTGCCGACCCCTCCCTCAAAAACTCGGGATTGGATACGATAGAAAAGGCTTCACCTCTTTTTTTCCCTGAATATTCTTCTATGATCTCTCCTAACTTACGGTTAGTACCCGGCAGCACGGTACTCCTTATCACAACTACATGGAACTCATCTTTCTGTTTTAATGCAGCCCCGATCTGTTCAGCGGTTTTGTAAATATAATTAAGATTAAGGTGACCATGGGGAGAAGAAGGAGTGCCTACACAAACAATACTGATTTCAGTATTCATTACAGCCAATTCCGGGGAAGTTGTAGCTGAGATTTTCCCCTTTTGAAATTCTTCTTTTATAATGATATCGATATCCTTTTCTACTATTGTGGGTAATCCGGTATTGATTAAATCAACCTTTAATTGATTGATATCCACACCGATGACTTGATGGCCATTTTTGGCCAGACAGCCTAAGCTGACGCAGCCCACATAACCCAGTCCAAAAACCGAAATATTCATAATGATTATTTTTTATATTTTAAAATTTGTTTTTTCATAAATTCAAGCATGTCATCCCATTCATCCAAGAGTTTTTTTCTGGTTTCCGATTGTTGGTTCTGGTCAAACTTCCCTGAAATAAAATTGCCGATTGCCGGTAGTGCCAATTCTCCCGGATAATGGAATAATATCCCTTTATCCATTAGTAAACGGTTGGCCTTCATTTCTCTGATACCACAATAAATACTGGGCACTCCCAACATTGCCCCTTCCCTTGCCATACTGTCTCCGGAGGAGAATACCAGTTTGGAGTAGTACATCAAAGAATGGATATCTTCTATAGGTTCTTCCAATACGATCCAATTCGAAGGGTATTTATTTTTAATGCTTTTATCCTCCAGTGAAAGTAATATTGGAATGTTTAAAGGGATTTTTTCTGAAAAACCGCAAATGATCGCATCCTCCTGATCGTAATAATTAAAAGATTTATTGCTGACTTCCCGGACAAATACGAATTGGTAAGGCTCCACTTTATATTTTTCCAGAGCCTTTACTTTTGGCTTAAAATAATTGGGACTTAGATAACTCCATTCTTTAAGGCAGTTAAAAATCCCTACTTTATGGCTTTCTTTTACTATGGGAGGAAAAAATATCTTTTCGGAGAGGATTTCATTGATTTTATTGATACGTTTCCGCTCCGGATCATCATAAAACTGGATAACCGGAGTACCTGTAAGCCTGCCAGCCAATGCCAAGGGCGCACTGCTGGCTGACACACAGATATTGATGTTATCTTTTCTGATCAGTTTTATAAAATCCAGCGTCCTTAAGACATTCCCGCTCCAAAATATGGACCATTTCGTTCCCCTACTGCTACCAACCCTTATCAGCGTGTACCCACGGTATTCTTTTTCAATGATCTTAGACAATTTTCCTCTATCCAGGTAACAAACAATGATGTTCCATCCTGAAAGTTTCAATAGTTCGGCAAGTCCCTTAAACAGATTGAGTTGAGCTGGGTGTTTAATATCAATTATAATATTCATAAATGGGTGGTAACGGGAAAAACTTTGATATAATTGAATAATGTGAAAAGGATTTTTAAATTAAAATTAAAGCAAAAAGAAACTTTTCTGAATTAAAATTTTGTACCTACTCAGGTATTCAATTTCCTTGATCTTTGGGTAACCAAAGGTTTATTTTAGAGGTCTATGTGGCTATGTGTTTCAAAAAAACCATAACGATAGGAGACACATAGCTTATTTTACTGGTGCTTTTGTAAAACTCGGGTAATCACTTTCCTCCAAAATCTTAGTCATCGCATGGCTGATCTGAACAAACTTTATAACTTACTGAATTCCTACCATTGGTGCCATGATTTGTGGATTTTAGGTATATAATTAAACCATAAATCAATGCAATATTATAACAAATTTCATACGGGAAAAAGTATGATAATAAAATTTGAATAAACAATCTGCATTTCAGCAAAGGATTGGAGCACGATATATCAATTCTGGAATTCCGTAACCATCTCTCCAAACGAAGCATTTTCATTTCCCATCCTAATATTGTCGAAATAAACAATCCTCAAAGCCACTTCAGTTGCGCGATTTGCCCACACAGCTTTATAAATGCCGATCTTCCAGCTCGGTGAAGCTCCCGAATACATATTTCCACCTTTTCTATTCACAACCTGTTTGCCATTCTGCCAGATTTCAATAAGGCCATCAGGGCCGTTGGAATGTACAAAATGAAATACAAATTCCTGCCAGCAATCTTTAGGCACGTTTCCAAGATGAAAATGATCCAAATGACTCGGTCCTTTCCGGTTATCGTTTCCTACCCTGAAATATAATTTATCGTTTCTGATTCTGAGACTGGCACTTGGAGTTCCCAATCCCGGTTGATGCCATTGTGAGACAAGTTCGGTTGAACTATCGGTATCTTTTTGATAGCCCTCTGATGGAAAATATACGGCAAAAGAATACCACCTTTCATTATGATCCTGAGTTGGAAAAAGTATTTCAGACCTCAGTCCGTTTTTTGTCGCCCGCTTATCTCCATACCTAAGTTCAAATTTCCCCGATTTTTCACCATTAAAAACAGGTGCTGTGACTGTTTGGAAGGAGTGTTTCTCAGCAAATTGTCTGCGGACAAGATCCAATGGATTATTGCCTTCAAAAGTTTCTTCAAATATCAGATTATGTTTTACAATCAATCCGGCAAGGGATTCTGAACCTAGCGTATCAATAATTGAAGATTTTCCGGTTCGTGCCTGGGGGTTTTCTAGATTCAAAGCCATCCGGTTATCTTCCGGCCCATCCCAAAATAACAAACAGAATCCCAAATAACAGGGAGTTAAAAAAAGAGTTGATTTTAATAAATTGATGTCCATTTGAGCGGGTTTTTTTGGTTTTCGTTGTAAGAAGAATCCTAAGTTCTTATGGTATATTTTCCGGGATTTTTTTTATTTTTTTTTCAAATGTTTTCAAACCAACCATGAGAGTCATAACAAACTTAGTTTATTATAAGTTTTACAAATTTTAAATTCAACAGTAAATAAAAAAATTTATTAACAAAAGCATATTTAATATAAAATATCAAATATATAAACATTTTTTAATTAATAAAATAGGTTTAAAGCTGTTTGGTTATATAAAATTCGAAAACAGGAGCGAGTTAAATTATTTGTAAATCAAAATAAATTATTTGTAATTCATTTTATTGTATTTATATTTGTTTATTCAAATATAGGAATTTAAAAAGGAAAAAGTCAAAATCTCAGAACGTTTGATTTCAAGGTTGTCCAGACAGAGGTCCAAATTGAATATTATTTAGGATTAATTTAAATTTTTAGAAAATGGGTTCTCTTACAAAAACGGCCATAAAATGGTCACGAATTGGGTTAATTATATCATGCTTTTTGTTTTTTATGGATCAACTGTCTGCCCAGACAATATCCTTTGACCAAACATCATTGAAATTCAATGGCAACGGTGAAATCTCCAAAGGTACTTCTTTGGAATTCGGTCCGGATGGAAGATTGTATGCGGTCCAGCTTAACGGTCAAATCAAAATATACACCATTCAGCAAAACGGTCCCAATGACTATGAAGTCATTTCAAGCGAAACCATATTGGCAGTCCAGAATATCCCCAATTATGATGACAATGGAATGCCGGCCTATGACAACAGAAGCAACAGGCAATCAACAGGTATTACTGTGCGGGGAACTGCGCAACAGCCTGTCATTTATGTAGGCTCCAGTGACCCCAAATGGGGCGGTCCCAGCGGAGACAAAGGATTGGATACCAACTCCGGGATCATCACCCGGTTAAAATGGACAGGATCCGATTGGGAAGTAGTCGATCTTGTGAGGGGTCTTCCCAGATCTGAAGAAAACCATTCTATCAACGGACTGGAATTCACGGCAATCAATGGAAAAAATTATTTGTTGGTGGCCAGTGGCGGTTTTACCAACGCCGGTGCACCTTCCAACAATTTTGCCTTCATTACCGAATATGCACTTTCTGCGGCCATTTTAAGTGTAGACCTCGGTGCCTTGGATGCCCTTCCAACGAAAACAGATCAGAAGTCAGGCAGACAATACAAATATGACATCCCAACTTTGGACGATCCTACAAGGCCGAATGTAAACGGGATTTATAATCCCAACAATCCACAGTATAATGGGGTCGATGTGAATGATCCGTTTGGGGGCAATGATGGACTGAACATGGCCATGCTCGTCAAAGGAGGCCCCGTACAGATTTTTTCAGCCGGATACCGAAATGCCTTTGACTTGGTCGTGACGCAGGATAAAAAAGTCTATGTGACTGATAATGGGCCAAATTCATTATGGGGAGGTTTACCCGACAATGAAGGAGATGCCCTTATGGTCAACAATAAATACCTGTCCAATGAACCGGGTAACAGCGAATCCAATCCTTCCGCCAGCGGGGAATATGTAAACAACAAGGATCATTTGATGAAAATTACCGGCAACTTGGATCAGTATAAATCCGGAGCTTTTTATGGAGGTCACCCCACACCGGTCAGAGCCAACCCGGGCACGCCTTATCCGTTAGGCGCTGCTTTTCCGTTTTCGCCGGGCGGAGCCGGGTTATACACCAAATTCACAGGGGATAATACTAACCTTACCTCCCCCTATCCTCCAAACGAAATTTTCAGGACGCAGATTTTGGAACCGATCGCACCGGGACAGCCGGGATTTCAAAATTATGCTGCCAATTCACTCCCTGTAAACTGGCCGCCTGTACCATTGAGTCTGGCCAATCCTGCTGAGGCTGATTTCATTGCACCGGACCTTTTTAATCCCAACGGTCCCCAGCCTGAGATTACTACGGTTTGGAAAATAAATTCTAATGGTATTGACGAATATACCGCTTCAAATTTCAACAATGCCTTAAAGGGTTCATTGGTTGCAGGAAGAAACTCAGGATACCTTCATTTACTCACCCTGAATCCCGACGGATCCAAAAAGACATTGGAGGAGGACAAATTTAATCTGAATGGAGGCAATTCTTTAGGGATTACCTGCAATGGAGACAACCAGATTTTTCCGGGTACCATCTGGGTAACCACGTTTGATAACAGAATAATGATATTGTCTCCGGTAGACGGCTTTTTATGCATTGCTCCCAACAGCCCGAATTTTGATCCTGAGGCAGATTATGATAATGATGGATACACCAATCGGGATGAAATTGATAATGGTTCCGATTATTGTTCCGGTGGATCAATCCCCAATGATTATGACGGTGATTTCGTGTCTGACCTCAATGATCTGGATGATGATGGAGATGGTATTTCCGATGCACTTGACCCGTTTCAGATTGGCGATCCAACCGATCTCCCGATTGACAATGAACTGTTTTCAAATCAAACTGATAAAAAAGGAAGACAGTTTGGATATCTGGGAACAGGCCTGACAGGTCTCATGAACAATGGAAACCCTAACCCGAATTGGCTTAACTGGCTTGACGTTTTAGATACAGGCCCGCTGCCAAATGATATTTATGGTGGTGCAGCGGGAGCGGTTCAGTTGGCTGTTACAGGTGGCACAGCCAACGGAGCGACCAATAACCAACATAAAGGATTTCAGTTCGGTGTGAACGTTGGATTGACCACGGGGGATTTCTTGATTTCAGCCGGCATCTTAAGTTTATCCGGTTCGTCTGAACAATTTTATGGATTTGAAGGCCAGGGTGAAATCGGCATTCAGATGGGAGATGGAACCCAGAGTAATTTTCTTAAGCTTGTTTTCACAAAAACCCAGGTAGTGGCAGGATTGGAAATCAATGATGTTCCCGATAATAACCCACTCACATTATCACTTCCTGTTGGGGACCGACCCGGGGATTCTGAAGGTGTTGAGCTGTATTTTAAAGTTTCTCCCCAAAACAAGACAGTTGAGCCCATGATTAAAATCGGGGAGGATCCAACCATTAGTCTTGGCGTTAAAACGATTACAGGAAAAGTTTTGGAGGCGATTCAGCAGGTAGAAAAGCCCTTGGCTATAGGGATAATAGGAACATCCGGCCAACAGGGAAAAGAATTTTTGGTAACCTACAGCCATTTCAGGGTTTCAGGAAACCAACCTTTTAAACTCAGAGAATTCAAAAATCTGGAAAAAATCATTGGATCGGCAAAACAGGAATTTATTTTAAGTGAATATTTTGATGACAATGGCGGTGTTGAAAACCTGGTGTTTTCAATACGCAATAATTCCAATCCTTCGATCGGGGCAAGTATTTCAGGGAATTTAATGGTTCTTTCGTTTCCCTTAAACGAAGCAACGGGAGTCATTACCGTAAGGGCCACGGATAAAGATGGGTTCTTTATTGAGCAGCAATTTGAGGTAAAGGTGGTCGAACCTAAAGAAATATTGCTTAGGATCAACGCCGGAGGTGTTTTGTTTCAAGGCAACGAAGGGGATCTGAGATGGGAAGCCAACAATATCAATGGTCAAATGCAAGGAGTGGGATTTTCAGTCAATGCAGGAACCACTACTTCATCTTCACTGCTGTATGAAAACAGACATTCCTCTATCCCCGGCTATATCAACAAAACTACTTTTGAAGAGATTTTTAAAACCGAGAGATTTAATTCCGGTAGTTCGAATATGGTTTATAATATTCCTTTACCTGACGGTAAATATCAGGTGAATCTCTATATGGGCAATAATTTTTCAGGCACTTCACAAATCGGCACAAGAGTTTTTGATATAGCGATTGAAGGAACGACAGTTGTTTCAAATCTTGACCTGGTTGCTAAATACGGACATAAAGTCGGTGGTCTGGAGCAGTTTACCACAGAGGTTTCGGATGGTGTGTTGAATATCGCATTTATTAAGAAAACAGAAAATCCCTTAATCAACGCCATAGAAATAATAGGGAGGCCAATACCCGTTCCTATTATCATTTCCAAAGCTGTCACAGATCAGACCAGTTTCGTTGGAGAGAGTTTGGATGGCAGTTTGTTGGTCATTGCAGATGGAGGCAACGGCACTTTGGAATATAGTGCCGTTAATCTTCCTCCGGGCGTGGAAATCGAGCCTACCAATGGCACTATCTATGGAAACATCAATGAAGAGGCTTTGGCAAACAGTCCCTATCAGGTAACCGTCACTGTAAAAGATTCCAATGTTCCGGTTCCTCAGGAAGTGTTTTTCAATTTCACCTGGTTCATTAGAACATCGACAGAAAATGAAACATGGAAGCTAAAGAATGAAAATCAGAATTATACAGCCCGGCATGAAAATTCCTTTGTTCAGGCGGGGGAAAATTTCTACATGATGGGAGGCCGGGAAAATTCCAAAACCATCGATGTATACGATTATAATTCGGATGCCTGGACCGCTTTGAATAACATCTCACCTTTTGAATTCAATCACTTTCAAGCCTTGGAATACCAGGGATTGATCTGGGTAATTGGGGCATTCCAAACCAATAATTTTCCCGATGAAATTCCTGCAACCCATATTTGGATCTTTGACCCGGTGAAAAAAACGTGGAGGAAGGGACCCGAAATCCCGGTAAGCAGAAGAAGGGGGTCAGCAGGATTGGTACGGCATCAAAATAAATTCTACGTCATAGGAGGCAATAAAAGCGGACATAAAGATGGGTTTGTAAACTTCTTTGATGAATATGATCCTGCCACAGGTGTGTGGACCATATTACCGAATGCCCCCAGGGCAAGAGATCATTTTCACGCCGCATTGATCGGCAGTAAAATTTATGTGGCCTCAGGAAGGAGGACCGGTGGAGCTGGTGTCTTTGGCCCTGTCATTAAGGAAGTTGATGTTTTTGATTTTGAAAATCAGGCTTGGTCCACTTTGCCCAGCGCACTCAATATTCCTACTGCCAGAGCTGCGGCGATTGTTGCCAGATTTGATGGTAAGCTTGTCATTTCAGGAGGGGAAATACCGGATAATACTGACGCCTTATCGGTAACCGAAATTTTTGATCCCAAATCCCAGTCATGGTCTACCGGGCAAAATTTAAATTTCGCCAGACACGGAACTCAGGCAATTGTTTCAGGTAACGGGATATTTGTGGCAGGCGGATCACCTAAACGAGGTGGAGGCCGACAAAAAAACATGGAATATCTGGGAGCCAATAATCCCGTAGGCGTGAAAATTATAGCCAGTCAGCTGACAGGGGAAAGTCATCTTCAAATCAGTTCAGAAAACAGCGTGAGCACTTCTGTCCAAACCATGGGGGGAAATCAGGGCGTTTTCGTGGATTCGGTTTATATTCAGTCAGCTGATGCCAGGCAATTTAAAATCAATGAAGGACGTGTATACAATTCATTATTGGGTCAAAATTCTTCTCTTAATATCAGTTTATCTTACTTAGGTAATGCCGGCGATGCCCGGACAAATCTGGTGATTGCCTATAATGCCGGATCGGTTTTGACCATCCCGGTTTTCAAGGGTGGCAATACCGGGTCAGGTTTGGTTGGCTATTACAAACTGGACGAAGGAAGCGGCAATACGATGATAGATGATTCGGGGTTGGGCAACCATGCCACCCTCCAGAACAGCAGTAATGTCACCTGGGGGGACGGCGTCCAAAACCTCGCACTGAAACTGCCCGGAACAACGAGCAGATACGGACAGGCTGCCCATAGCCAGTCACTGAACATAAGCCAGGCGGTCACCATCGCCGCCTGGATCAGGCCGGGATTAGCGGACAGGTGGATCGTTGATAAGGGAATCAGCAGCGGCTATGAACTGTTTGTCAACCCTGTCGGAGTCCTGGAGTTCCGGTTGAACGCAAATGCGGGTCTGAGCCTTACCTCGACCACAGTGGCACCTACAAACGGCAGCACCTGGACCCATGTTGCGGCCACTTTTGACGGCAGCACTTCGAAGATCTACATCAACGGTGTTCAGGAGAAACAGGCCAGTTATTCACCGTTCCTGATAGGAACAGAGGTATCCAATCTGGTAATCGGTGCCACAAGGAGCGGCAGCAAGAGGTGGACCGGTGACCTGGATGACATCAGGAT
>JBGTDA010000043.1:0-67056 GCA_041748555.1 Rhodonellum sp. | reverse complement strand
AGTGCCTGTGAAGCTGCGGCGCAGGTGCGAAATCAAGCAGATAAGCATTACATAGGTGTGTCACCCAGCAGTGTAATGTCGAAAACCCAACAGGTGACTAAACATGTAGACGGTACGGTGTTTCCCTATCTGGACGCGAGTTCGAATCTCGCCAGCTCCACTAAAAAAACCTCCAGAATAAAAACTGGAGGTTTTTTTTATGGGTTTTATAAAAAACTAAAAAAATAATTTTTAGACTATCTACAGTTCGCCTGTGCAATTCCAAAAACGAGCTTGCAGGATTTAAAATACCGATGGAATTCTTGGTAGAACAAAGTCAGCCATTAACGTTGGGCAGATATCGCCATAATGAATAGTCCATAAAAAATAAATTTTGAAAAACTTTCTATATTAGATTTAAAAGAAAGGGTATCTCTGAACTTTTAGGGGCGCTATTTGAAATTTAAAAATAGAAGGAATTAAGATGAAAATTATAATAACCGAGCGCTACCTGAGAGCATTGAGGGATGTGATCCTTTCGATGTGCTTGTTAGTGTTCCTGCTTTCTTAAGTTTGAAGGGCGATTGTAAAAACATCTACATGAGTTGGTTCTGTAACGCAGTGGACAAACTGACCAAGCCCGAGCGCAGAAGGTCTCCAGCTACCTACATTTAATTCTATTATTTTTGCCTTAGATCGTAAATACTGTTAAATGCATTTTTTGCAATATGAATACACGAAGTTCTGCCATTGGCCAAATTTAAGTTGGATAGCTTCCCGAAATTCTTCGGGACAGGTAGTGACATTAAATTGGTGAGGTTATTTCAAATTCATTAATTGGTCATTACCAATGGTTATGACTATGAATATATTACATTTCAATGAACGGTTCCATGATGAAGATTCTTGTGTTGAATATTTCAAGGAGAAAAGGATTAGAGAAGGGGTAATTGGTAAAAACTGCAAAGGTAAGGAGTATTATTGGCTATTCGAAGAATATGTTTCAGTGTAAGTATTGTGACTTCCGAACTAGCCTCAAAAGTGGCACTGTGATGGAAAACAGCAATCTTTCGCTAAAAAATTAGTTGATGGCAATCACTTTTATGAGTGCTACCGAACAGGGATGGCAAAGTAGCGGATAATCCTATAAATATGTAAATTACCTGAGAATATCATCCACAAAAAAAAGTAATTACAGTATATTGTAATCAATTGCACAAAACAAAAACCCACATGACCACTATTGAAAACATTATTCGTATCGAAACCGATTCCCGTGTACCCAAATACCAGCAGATTGTCCTTTCAATATTAGAAAACATCGAACGGGGATACCTGTCAGTTGGAGAAAAAATCCCTTCCATCAATGAAATCAGTGAGCAGTTTTACTTGTCGAGGGATACTGTGGAGAAAGCTTATAATAAG
Organism: Rhodonellum sp.; assembly: GCA_041748555.1. Taxonomy (GTDB): domain Bacteria; phylum Bacteroidota; class Bacteroidia; order Cytophagales; family Cyclobacteriaceae; genus Rhodonellum. The sequence goes on along the minus strand of JBGTDA010000043.1, from coordinate 65,652 downwards.
TTGAAACAGCAAAAGATAATTCTATCGGTAAAGGGAAAGGGTTATTACGTTGCTCGGTCTGTATCACAAAATCAAACCAAGGTACTTTTTTTACTCAACAAGCTGAGTAATTACAAGCTCAAATCGTACAATTCGTTCCTGAACAGCCTAGGCAGCAGTGCCAAAGTTGACCTCCATATCTATCATTGTGACCCTAAAATCTTTCTGAAAATCTTGAATGACAATATGGGCGCCTACGATTATTATGTGGTCATGCCACATTTCAAGGATGAAGCCCAAAAGCATCAGTCGGAAACTTATAATGTAATTGAGGCTTTGCGAAAAATACCAAATGATAAATTAATCATCATGGACAACCAACTTCCTTCCTTGGGTGATGATGTCGCTTCCATCCATCAGGATTTTAAGTCTGACATATATCAAGCTTTGAAAGAAGGTATTGCCAGGCTAAAAAAATACGAGAAACTGATATTGGTTTTCCCGGAAGCAGTTCTTTATCCTTACCCGAATGACATCAAAACAGGATTTCAAAAATTTTGCATCAATCACAACTTTGACTTTGAGGTTATTTCTACCATTTTTCCCGACATGGATCTTATGCCACGGGATGCCTATATTATTATAGAAGAAAATGACTTGGTGTGCCTGATCAAGCAGATGCGGGATAAAGACTTTCAGATTGGGGAGGATATAGGCATCATCTCTTATAACGACACTCCTTTAAAGGAACTTTTAGGTATTACGGTAGTGTCCACCGATTTTAAAGTAATGGGGGAAACCGCAGCCTATATGATCAAAAAGCATAAGATCGAAGTTGTTAAAAACGTGTTCAACTTTCTGGACAGAGGGTCTATATAAAAGGTTTATTTTTCGATATTACAGGTCGGTGCAGGATACTCAGCTTAATCCTTCCTTATAATTTGTTCCTCAATAAAACCCGGAAAAACACCATGCAAAAAAAACAAGGCCTAAAGGAACAATTGGATGCCATCAATGAATATGAGCGTCAACCCATTCCTAAAAACAAACTTAAAAGCTGGGGCAGTTTTGTAGGCATTTATGCAGGTGAACATACAGCAGGGACAGAATTTGTCCTGGGACCACTTTTTGTAGTCCATGGAGCCAGTGCCATGGATTTGGTCACCGGTTTATTGGTTGGAAATATTCTTGCAGTATTGAGCTGGGCATTTTTTACAGGTAAAATAGCAGTTAAAACCAGACTGACACTTTACTATCAACTTGAAAAAATTGCGGGCAGTAAATTTACTTTGGTCTATAATCTGGTAAATGCAGGACTTTTCTGTTTTCTCGCGGGAGCAATGATTGCAGTTTCAGCTACTGCTGTGGGTATCCCCTTCAACATTGCCATGCCGACCTTGACGGATGTTTTGCCCAACAGTATCGGTTGGGTGATTACGGTTTTTGCCATCGGCGCCATCACCACTGTGGTGGCCATGTTCGGTTTTAATCAGGTGTCAAAATTTTCCAATGTAGCGGCTCCGTGGATGATCATGATTTTCATTGCCGCGGCAGTGGGCGTCCTTCCAAGATTGGGTATCAATTCACTGGCTGATTTCTGGCCGGTTGCCGAAAGCACCATATGGACAGGAATTCCTTTGGAAGGCCAAAGTAAATTCACCTTTTGGCATGTGATGTTCTTTTCCTGGTTTGCCAATATGGCCATGCACATCGGTATGGCAGATATGTCTCTATTAAGGTATGCCAAGAAATGGCAATATGGGTTTACTTCAGCCTCAGGAGTATTCTTGGGACATTACATCGCCTGGATAGCCTCGGGAATACTTTATTCTCTTTTCCTGATCGAATCCAATAACAGCCTGACTTTTGCCCCAGGACCGATTGCCTATGAAGCAGCCGGAATAGCCGGTGCCATCTGTGTTGTCATCGCCGGCTGGACAACGGCAAATCCTACGCTTTATCGAGCAGGCCTAGCCATTCAATCCATCAACCCAAATTGGAAGACCTGGAAAGTGACTTTATTTGTAGGACTGATCACAACTATCGCCGCTTGTTTCCCTGCTCTGGTGATGCGTCTGTTGGAATTTGTAGCACTATACGGTCTTATCCTAATGCCTTTAGGGGCAGTGATTTTTATAGATGTGTATGTTTTGGAGAAATTGGGACTGAAAAGCAACTATGCTGAGCTTAGAAAAAGCAAATTAAACCCGGCTGTGGCCATTACTTGGTTCATAACTTTAAGCATATGCATTTTACTCAATATATTTGCAGGCATCGAAATTTTCTTCCTTGGACTTCCGGGATGGTTCATTGCTGTAATCATTTATATCATCAGCAGTAAACTCACACAAAAACAACTTTCTGTTTCGTTTTCTACCAGAAAACAAAACCCCGTCACCCTATCCTGACCCAAGCATCATGAAAACGCTCTATAAAATACTCTCTTTTTTCGCATTAGCCATGACCTTGATTCCTTCATTTTTGGTTTTCCAGGGAATCATAGAACCGACATTATCCAAAACCCTGATGTTTATCGGAACAATATTATGGTTTCTGACAGCTCCAAGATGGCTCAATAAATCCCATGAAGACACAAATCCTGAATAACCTCCCCGCCAAGCCACCAAATCGCAGAGAAAAATTACTAAATGATTTTAAACCTCTTTTTCTTGGCGTCTTAAGGGGACACAAATACAAAAAAAATTAACTATAAGTTTTTGATTTCCTAACTCCCTTGTTTGCGCCTCCGTAAACTACAATATGGTAAATCCGCTCAATTACATTTATTTTTATGTGGTCTTGTTTCTTCCCCATTTGGAACATCACCTTCAAGAGCCCAAAAACAAACATATCATCTATGTAAGCAGTATCAGCTGGCATACAGGCATATTGGTTCCTGCATACAGCTTACCGGACAGTATTTGGTCTGAAGGCCATGATTATAGGGATGCTCCATATCTTGAAATCGGATGGGGAGATGCGGATTTTTATCCCCACGACGGTTTCAATCTCCGGATCGCTTTAAAAGCGGCCTTTTGGCCAACTTCTTCCGTCCTCCATGTCAATCCCATCAACCGGAAAATCGAGGAATATTATGTTGATACCAACGTGGTCAGGATGGAAATCAATGATGAACAACTTCACAACCTCTGCCTCTTTTTGGTGAAGGAATTTGCTCTGGATGAAAATGGCAAAATCATTCCGGCAGCACCCGGAATTTACTCCGGTAGCCATTTTTATAAAGGCAGCTCATCCTATTATTTCCCCAACAACTCAAACGTCTGGGCAGCTAGGGCAATTAAAAAAGCCGGCTTTTCCATCAGGCCAATTTGGTATCAAACTACAGGCTGTGTATTGAACAAGATGGAGGATTCTGGCATACTGGTGATTGGAAAAGATTAGATTCTCCACTCAAATCATCCTGTGAAAAGCTTTTTATTGCACATAAATTTTGTCCTATTGGATTTTGGAAGCTGCCGCTCCATATTGATTATCTGAAATCAGTACACAACAGGACAGTAAATAGATCAATTCAAAATACTTTAGTATTAAACTTAAACCTTGTTACAACATGGCCATATTAGAAAAACAATTTAACCACGTATCATACCTCTGGGACGAAGAAAAAGCGAAAGCATTAGGCAACGATGAAGTTGCACTTTTAATATACCGATCCAATATTCTGGGGCAAGACCTCAGGATCACCAACTATGGCGGTGGAAACACCAGCTGTAAAACTTTTGAAAAAGACCCCTTGAGTGGCAAAGATGTCGAAATCATGTGGATCAAAGGTTCAGGCGGAGATATCGGCACCCTTACAAAAGCCGGTTTGGCAGGTTTATATGTTGACAAACTGAGAGCTTTGGAAGGAATCTACCGTGGAATTGACCATGAAGACGAGATGGTGGGATTGTTCAACCACTGCATTTATGATCTGGATTCCAAAGCACCTTCCATCGATACTCCTTTACATGCTTTTTTACCTTTCAAACACATAGATCATCTCCATCCCGACGCCGCCATTGCCATCGCAGCTTCCAAAGAAGGAGAAAAAATTACAGAAGAATTATTTGAGGGACAGATCGCCTGGGTTCCATGGCAGAGACCCGGTTTTGATCTGGGACTACAACTGAAAAAAGCACTGGAAGAAAATCCCGGTATCAGAGGGATTATGCTAGGCGGTCACGGCCTGTTTACATGGGGTGACACTGCATATGAATGCTATATCAACAGCCTTGAAGTTATTGACAAAGCTTCACAGTTTCTGGAGGACAATTATGGTAAGACAAGGCCTGTTTTCGGAGGCGAAAAAATCAAAGCTTTGGCATCTGAAAAAAGAAAAGAACAAGCTGCAGCCATTGCACCGCTATTAAGAGGTCTTGCTTCAAGTTATGACAGGATGATCGGAACATTCACCGATTCTGATACCGTTTTACAGTTTATCAATTCTAACGACCTCGACAAACTTGCGCCTTTGGGAACATCTTGCCCCGATCATTTTTTAAGAACAAAGATCCGACCTCTGGTATTGGACATTCCGGCAGATCAGGATATATCGGATTTGGCAACTATCAAAGATCATATTTCCATTTTGTTTTCCGAATACAGGGATTCCTACAAGGATTATTATGAAACCCACAAAAGATCCAACAGCCCAGGCATACGCGATGCGAATCCTGTAATCATTCTTTGGCCAGGTGTGGGATTATTTGCTTACGCAAAAAACAAGCAGACTTCCAGAGTGGCAAGTGAATTTTATATCAACGCCATCAATGTGATGCGGGGTGCGGAAGCCGTTTCTGAATACGTTTCTTTACCGCTTCAAGAAGCATTTGACATTGAGTATTGGCTGCTTGAAGAAGCAAAGCTTCAGCGTATGCCCAAGGAGCAACCGCTTTCCAGAAAAGTGGCTTTGATCACCGGAAGTGCCGGGGGTATCGGAAAGGCAATCGCCGATAAACTTGCCCAAGAAGGTGCCTGTATAGTATTGACTGATCTCGATGCGGACCGGTTGAAAGAATCCATCACGGATTTTGGAAAAGACACGGGAATCCAGGTTCCCCTGAATGTGTTGAAAAGCGAATCCATTCAGGATGCATTCAAAGCCGCCAATATTGCTTTTGGCGGAGTTGATATCGTGATCAACTGTGCAGGTTTGGCCATCAGCAAACCATTGACAGAAACCACGGAAGCGGATTGGGATTTACTCAATGATGTCTTGGTGAAAGGTCAGTTTATGGTCTCTAAAGAGGGTGTGAAAATACTCCGGGCCCAAAACCTGGGCGGTGACATCATCAATATTGCCAGCAAAAACGCATTGGTTTCCGGACCGAACAATGTGGGCTACGGAACTGCAAAAGCGGCTCAGGTACACATGTCCAGACTTTTGGCTGCCGAACTTGGACCTGATAAAATCCGTGTGAATATAGTAAATCCCGATGCGGTCATCGAAGGATCCAAAATCTGGGAAGGCACATGGGCAGAGGGCCGGGCAAAAGCTTATGGCATTACCGTTGAAGAATTGCCTGCTCATTATGCTAAAAGAACACTTCTTAATGAAATAATCTCCTCAGAAGACATTGCAAACGGAGTGTTTGCCTTCGTCGGGGGATCGCTTTCCAAATCCACTGGAAATATCCTGAATGTGGATGGTGGTGTCGCTGCCGCATTTGTGAGGTAATCATTTCAAACCTATTCCTATACCTTAAACCTTCCGGGTTTTTTCTAAAATAGATATGCTAAATTCATATCTTAACCTGGAAGGTTTTTGTTTTTCTTTACTCTTCTATATGAATATAACCACTGACCAAATACAACAAGCTAATTCGGCTCTTGAAAAGGAGCATTCCCGAAAAAACGATTTTTTGATTGATACCCTGGATCGAAAAGGCATAGCTGTATCTGATTTGACTGAAAAGATAAATGCACTTCAAATAGCCATTCCCAGCTGGGCTTTGGGCACAGGTGGGACAAGATTCGGGAGATTTTCAGGTGGGGGGGAGCCTTCCTCGCTGATCCAAAAAATTCAGGATGTTGGAATCATTCATGCTTTGAACAAATCCAGCAATGCGGTATCCCTGCATATCCCATGGGATATTCCACAGGATTATGAAGCTATCAGGCAAATTGCCCGGGAAGTCGAAATCGGTTTTGATGCAGTGAATTCAAATACATTTCAGGATCAACCGGGACAATCCAAATCTTATAAATTCGGGTCTTTGGCCAATTCAGAAAAGAACATCAGTGATCTGGCGGTCCAGCATAACAAGGAGGTGATTTCAATCGGAAAAAAATTGGGTTCCAAAGCGCTGACTGTATGGCTGGCAGATGGATCCGGCTTTCCCGGTCAGCACAGCATCCGAAAATCCCTGGAAAATACTTTTGATTCATTGAACGAAATCTATCAGGATTTACCTGAAGACTGGAAAATGCTGATCGAATACAAACCGTATGAGCCCCATTTCTACAGTACAGTGATTCCCGATTGGGGTACATCATTTTTACTCGCAAATAAATTGGGCAAAAAGGCTTTTACTCTGGTGGATCTCGGCCATCATTTACCCAATACCAACATAGAGCAGATCGTATCTACTTTGATGACGGAAGGCAAACTGGGAGGTTTTCATTTTAATGATTCAAAATACGGAGATGATGACCTGACCGTTGGAAGCATCAAACCCTATCAGCTTTTCCTCATTTTTCATGAACTTGTAAGAGGTTTTCAGGAAACCTACAATCCACCACTTTCTTGGATGATTGATGCAAGTCATAATTTGAAAGACCCCATGGAAGATTTATTGCAGTCTGTGGAAGCCATCAAACTGGCCTATGCACAGGCATTGCTGGTGGATCAAAATGCATTGGAGGAAGCTCAAAAAAACCATGATGTAGCAGGTGCTCAGGAAATCCTGCAGGAAGCTTTCCGAACTGATCTGAGACCAATTTTGGCGGAGGCACGTCGGATATCCGGAGGAGCCCTTGCTCCGGTTTCTGCTTTCAAATCACTGCAAGTAAGGGAAAACCTAGTAAAGGAAAGAGGGACAGACAGTAAAGCAACAGGATTATAAGATGATACCCGTAACGGCAATATTCGATATCGGCAAGACCAACAAGAAGTTCTTTCTTTTCGACAAGGACCTTAAGGAAGTATATAGGGTTTATCACCGGCTGGAATATATCGAGGATGAGGATGGCGATCCTACTGAGCCTTTGGCAGAATTGGTTCAATGGGTCAAAAAAACATTTGCCTATGCCCTGACTTTACCCGATTTTGCGATCGAAAAACTCAACTTTACTACCTACGGAGCTACGCTGGTACATCTGGATAAACACGGAAACCCTGCAACTCCACTTTTCAACTATATCAAGGATTTTCCTGGTCCGCTCTTGGAAAAGTTTTATCAACAATACGGCGGCCGGGAAACATTCTGCCAAAAAACCTCCTCCCCTACTTTGGGGATGCTGAATTCAGGGCTACAGCTTTATTGGCTCAAGTATGAAAAAACTGAGGTGTTCAAAAACATCAGCCACTCGCTGCATCTTCCGCAGTTTATCAGTTACCTTTTTACCGGAAAGCTGGTTTCGGATTACACGAGTATTGGTTGTCATACGGGGCTTTGGGATTTTACCAATAATGACTATCATGTTTGGCTGAAGCAGGAAGGGATTTTACCTTTGCTGCCCGAGGTGACAGACACTTCCAAAACATTTCCCATACAATTTGGTGAAAGAACAATTACAGTGGGTATTGGCGTTCACGATTCTTCCGCTGCCCTACTGCCCTATCTGGAAACCAATGACGAACCCTTTGCACTGCTGTCCACGGGCACCTGGGCCATTACCATCAATCCTTTTAATTCATCCCCCTTGACCATGCAGGAACTGGAGCGGGACTGTTTGCATTTTATCGGGATCAATGGAAAACCCATCAAGATCAGCCGGCTATTCATCGGTGAGGAACATAAGTTTCAGATTGATAAACTTTACGACCATTTTTCCCTGGAAACAGGGTATTATAAAAAGCTGAAGTTTGACAAAACGCTGTATCAAAAAGCCAAATCCCATCCGGATAAAAGATTTAAATTCGAATACCTGAAGCCTGCCAATTATGGCATAGCGGAAGCAGGCGAAACCGATCTGGATGCATTTGAAAATTTCGAAGCCGCATATTACTGCTTTCTACATGATCTGACGGATCTGCAGGTAAATTCCACCCGGCTGGTCCTTTCAGGCTCACCTGTTCCCAAAATCTTTATCGACGGAGGCTTCAATGCTAACGAGATTTTTGTGGAAATGCTGAAGGAAAAGCTGGCACCCATAGCCATCGAAACCACGGATTTTGCCTTGGGAACTGCGTTGGGGGCGGCGATATTGGTGAAGTGAAACTGTGTTGGTTCAAGTCTTCAGGCCTGTCTGCTACAGGCAGGCTTGGATCAAAGATATAGGCCTTAGACGTGGTTTCTACCTCGTTTTTATATGCTAAAGGCGGGATAGAATGTATCAAGGATGCCGGAGCAGGGATAGTAAAAATTTCAACTATTTAATGCTGTTCTTTAACTTCAATCCAAATGGGGTTTTGATAACTTCTGTTCTCAATGCGGATTTACATAATACTATTTATTCACCGCTAATTATTGACGATAATAGGATTTTGCCATTTGTCGGATTTGTATACTTCCCAGAGCCTAAATCCCAATACCTTGATGGTTCGGATTTATAGTATTCAACGAGAATATTTTTACCTGATTCAGATATTCTATATCTATCAACTTTCCTATGCCTATCTATCAAATAATTTGGATAATTTCTTTTTATTTTCAGTAAACTTTGCTCAATGATTTCGGATCCTTCAATCCCGCAAATTATTGGCACCAAATCGGGAATAGTTTTTTGTTTAGAAAAATCAACAACGAATTGTTCATTACAAGAGAAACAATCAACATTCAATACTAATAAATGAGTCTTATTCTGTTGTATTTGAAAATCGAAAGTATTTTTAAGGTACAAAGAAAATTCATTAGAGAAATCCTTTTCTTTTCCGGATAAATTATAGCAAGAACTCAACAATATTAATAAAGAAAAGGATATACTAGTTTGTTTCATTATGTGATCGGGTAATTATTTTATATTAAACTGAATAAGTTCAAACTCTAACCTTTCCTCGATATCGTTTTCATTGTAAATGTTTTCAAGGCTAGCCAGAATACCTTCTTTCGAAACATAAATACCATCATTAAATCTATGTTTTGAACCGTCAAATTGGATTTCTCCAATCAATTCACCATTTGGTGATAATATGATAATAGACCATGTTGCCATTAATAGTTTATTAAGTCGGCCATTGATGTCTTTTATGGGCTGTCCATGACAGACGATTCTGTAAATGAGATCCCGATATGGATCATACAAAAGTCCTATATACAATCCGTTTTCTACCCAGTAGTTCTGTCTTGTTTCATAGTCTGGGTAGCTTTCAAATAGAGTGAAGTTATCAACAAAATTGCTTTTTGCAACAAACTGCTCTAGGAACTCACCATTTGGTGAGTATTTTTGAATATAATGAGACTCTTCAAATGAAACTAAAATTTCACCATTTTTCATTTGGACTAAATTGGGATGATCTCTGATCGATATCTTATTTCCCTTGTAATTTTCAGGATATTCTCCAAAACTATGAACTACTTTATTGTTTTTTAGGTCTAAATTGATCAGCGGAGGAACCTTATAAAAACTACCTGGACCTCTTAGCCAAAGAGGTAGGGTCAGAAGCGCTTTGTCCTTTTGATAGAAGAAATGAGTTCCCATCTCAGCTATAGGAAAAGGAAAGTTTTCGGAGAGACTTTCGCCGGTCGGAAGAGTTAGGTTTTGATAGTTCCATTTGTTGATAATTTTTGCTTTAGAATCAATTAAAAATATTCTACCAGTATTTACTGGGACAATGAAGATAGAATCAGCTGTATGGACGTAGAAGTTAAGTATGTCGTTTATCGCTTCGGGACCGGTTTTGGGGATTTGAATTCTATTTGATACTTCCTTTTTAGAAAGGTTGAATACGCTTATTGAATTATTTGCAGGATCTAAACCCCAGTATTCTTCTTCCCCGTTTTCATTAATCAAAACTGCCCCGGATTGAAAAACATATTGAGCTTTATTATTCAGTGGAATGCTAATGGAGGATAATCTATGAGATTTCAATAGAGGGGCAGTTTCCAACCCTAATTCTGAATCAGAAGTCGAGCTGCTGGTATTACAGCACCAAAGTAAGATAGTAATTGTCAAAATTAGATTGTGATTGGATTTTTTCATTTTATTTAATAAAGTGTATAGACCTTCTTAAGGTCTCTACATTGGATTTTATCCTCCTCATCCTACACATGCACAGTCAACTCCTTTTATATTACAATAGCAGTTACCCGTTCCTTCACCTTGATATTTACTCCTCGTTTCTAATTCTTGACTTGTTGCATTAAATGCAACAGATAAGGTTAGGGTGAAAATCCCTAATAGGCCGTAGACCATCTTTTTTTTAATGTTTGACATAATTCATGATTTTTTAGTAAAAATTTATAATTTATAAGAACTATGGAACCTAAAAATTAAATTTTTAAAATCCAAACCCATTAACCCACCAACCTGCGGTTTTACAATGAATATAATATTTCCAAGACATGTAAACCAAATAATATTCTAAAATATTAGTTTACCCCCCCCCCCCCCATACAAACTAATTAATAAGTAAATTGAGAATTTTCGGAATTAAAAACTTTTTTTATAGTTTTAGGAAAAAAATTTTAGTGCAATTTTGATTTAAAGAAAAATTGTAGTTGAAATGAAACAAATTCACCGGAAAATATATTAGATTGATATAAAAAAGTGTAGGCCATGGCAACAATTTTGAAAAGAGGGTCAGATAAAACCACCATTAAAAACATCCTGAAAAAATTCAGGACTGGAAAATCCAAAAAAGGCCTTGATGCTTCCAAATATGCGGGAAGAGTACAATTCAACGAAGACGGGCTGGCATTTCAAAAACGAGTGAGGGATGAATGGGAATACATTGTTTCTGGACACCAATATCATCGTTTATTTTTTGGAAGGAGATGATACCTTCACCACTTTAGCCGTTATCAGCCAAGGGATGGGATTAGATACCAATCTATCAATTAGGCAAACTTTTCCGTTTATATTCTAAATTTTAGGCCTAATATTTAGATCGTAATCTAAGAATTAGGCCTATTTTTTAGATTATAATCTGAATATTCAGTATATTCGAGCCAAAATAAAGCAAAGATGATTCAAAGAACTCTTCTCAAAAAGCTCGTTTCTTCTTGCTTCAAAGGCAAAATCTTATTGTTATTGGGTCCCAGACAGGTAGGGAAAACCACACTCCTCAAAGAAACGGTCAAACAATTGAATTTACCTTCGGATTGGTTCAATGCCGATGAAGCGGATATTTTGGAGGCCTTTTCTTCTGCATCCACCAGTACCCAACTGATCCAGCTTATCGGTAAAAACAACAAATTGGTTATCATTGATGAAGCGCAACAGATTCCCGATGTCGGTAAAAAGCTCAAACTTATTTTTGACAACAGGCCTGACATACAGATCATCGCCACAGGTTCTTCCGCTTTTGACCTTCAAAACCAAACTGCTGAACCACTGACCGGCAGAAAAAAAACCTTTCATCTTTTCCCTATTAGTTTCAAGGAAACAGTAAACCATACTTCTTTGATGGAAGCCAAAAGACTGTTGGATACAAGGTTAGTTTATGGATTTTATCCTGAAGTAGTAAACAATCCGGGGAGTGAAAAGGAAATTTTGGTAGAAATCGCACAAAGTTACCTTTACAAGGATGTTTTGCAATTGGACAGCATCCGAAAACCAAGACATATTGACAAACTATTGCAGGCTTTGGCATTTCAGGTTGGAAGTGAAGTCAGTTACCATGAATTGGCCCAAACAATCGGCAATATAGATACCCTGACAGTTGAAAAATACCTTGATTTGTTGGAAAAGGCCTTTGTTATTTTCAAACTCCCTGCTTTCAACCGTAATCTGAGAAATGAAATTAAAAAGGGCAAAAAGTACTATTTTTATGATAACGGCATTCGGAATGTACTCATCAGTAATTTCTCCCTTCCTGAAATGCGTCAGGACAAAGGTGCTTTATGGGAGAATTTTTTGATTTCAGAAAGAATGAAGCATAATCAATACAACGGAAGATTTGTCAATACCTATTTTTGGAGAACCCATGACAAGGCTGAGATAGACTATATTGAAGAGGAGGACGGCATCCTTCATGCCTATGAATTCAAGTGGAAAGAGCAAAAAGTAAGGTTCCCGGCTTCATTTCTAGAAACTTATCCCAATAATGAAACCCTGCTAATCAGCAGGAATAATTTTGAGGGATTTGTTGGTCTGTAAACAGAAAAACCATCCAAAAACTGTTCAGGTTTAAATTTCTGAAACCGGAAGTATTTGGTTTGTATGGGGCTTCAGAAACGGACCTGCGGGAATTCGCCGGTTTCGAGGAAGCCTACACAGGAGGAAGCCTACCACAGCTTTATCCACGAACTGACTGAACTGCAAATCGCCTCTTTGAACCTGTTCCTAAACCATCCCAACTTATTAGCTTCCTACCCTTCCATTGGAAATTTCTGCCTTAATCGAAAGCCTCACAAATGCATTTATTAAAATCCTCCTGGAAAAGTTATCAGACGGGTAATCTCATTCATAACCATTTCTTTAAAATCAATCATTCTCAAACATCCACCGGCTTTTTGCTATTCTTTGCTCTTATAGGTACAATCAAATGTAGATGAGGTTCTTTTTCGTCTAGCCACGCCTCAGGATAGTTTTAGTTTACTGCGAAAATCCTTTTTGAAAGAATATTGTTTAAATTGTCTTTGTCATTAATCTATCAAAGCCATGAGAGAAGTTACCTTAATAATACCTGAAGAAAAGTTCGATTTCTATATGGAACTGTTCGAAAAGCTTGGTTTGGAAATACAGGAAGAATTTGATATTCCCGATGAACATAAGGAAATCGTCAGAGAGCGGATTAGAAAATCCAATGAAAATCCTGGATTATTATTAAACTGGGATGATGTTAAGGATAATTTCAATTTGGAATGAGTTCGTTCAAACTTAAAATTGAATCTGAAGCCTATAGTGATATTCAGGAAGGAATAAGTTATTATAACAGTAAAAAAAAGGGACTCGGAAGAGAGTTTCATTTAGAAGTGAAAGAATATTTAAAAAAATTGACATCATTTTATTTTTTCCAAATCCGCTATGATGAAAACAGATGTCTGCCTCTGAAAAGATTTCCCTTTATGATCCATTACACTGTTGATGAGGAGAATCAATGGATTGTCATCCGGGCAGTATTGAATACCCATAGAGATCCGGGGATTTGGAAAAGTAGGAGGTGATGGTTTTTGATTTTGTGCATGTTATTTGTATTCCTTCAAAGCGGGAAATTTTGCAGGCAGGATAAGATTGATCGAGGTGGTTGATGGATAAATCAATGGTAAATTAACCGAGACCCGACCTGGATGAGCAGAAATGATGAGCGTATTATTGGGGCAACACACAAATTAGCCTGCTTCTAATATACCGACAGTACAGGATATACAGCTCAATTTTAGTTTACAAATTGTGTTTGAAATAAGTAAAAGAGGAACAGGGTTAGGAAAATTGACCGAAGTCGGAAGACGGAAGTAACCCATGACCAATCTGGATTAAGTCCAAAGATCTGAAGGATTTTGGCATTTACTCACCATTGAGCATAAACAAGTTGAATAAATAGGGATATTGTATACAATATCAGGATCGAATTTAAATCAAAGTCACAACAATCATCCATAAATAGTTTTGCATAGCATGTCTGAAAATAATATACACGTAGCCTTATTCCTTCCCTGTTATGTGGATCAGTTTTATCCTAAAGTAGGAATAGCTACCCTACAATTGCTGGAGAAACTGGGCTGTGAGGTCACGTACCCGATGGATCAGACCTGCTGTGGGCAACCTATGTCCAATGCGGGTTACGAAAGGGATACTTTGGGAACAACCAGACACTTCATCAATATTTTTAAAAACTATGATTTTATCGTAGCCCCGACAGGAAGTTGCGTTTTGCATATAAAGGATCATTCACCTCAGGTTCCGGGACTGGAAAAAGAGCAGCAAGAACTGCATCACAAGATTTTTGAGCTTACTGAATTTCTGGTAGATGTTTTAAAAGTAAATTCCATTAAAGGCGTTTATCCACATAAAGTCGGGTATCATTCCAGCTGCCACGGACAGCGTGGGTTGAGGCTTTCCTCATCCTCCGAGCTGAATGAAAAACCTTTCAGCAAAGCAAAACAACTTTTGGAAAACCTCGATGGTTTGGAATGGGTGGAGCTGGACCGTTCTGATGAATGCTGCGGCTTTGGTGGAACCTTCGCAGTTACTGAAGAGGCACTTTCAGTTCAGATGGGCAAAGACCGTCTGGCAGATCATATCATCCATGATGTAGAAATAATGGCAGGAGGAGATATGTCCTGCCTGATGCATATGGAAGGTATTGCCAGAAGAAACGGTACTCCGATTCAATTCAAACACATTGCAGAAATCCTAAACGAAGCCATGTCATGAGCCATCCCGAGCAAGCTGAAGAATTTTTGAAGGACAAGGCAAATGCAAAATGGCATGATGAAACCCTTTGGTTTGTAAGGGATAAAAGAGATGCCGTAAGCAAAACCGTTCCTGAGTGGGAAGAATTACGGGAACTTGCTTCCAAGATCAAGGACGATGTGCTTTCCAAGTTGGAAATTTATCTGGTTGATTTTGAGACAAACGCATTGGCCAATGGTATACAGGTTCATTGGGCCAAAGATGCCGAAGAACACAACCAAATTGTCTTGGGCATTTTGGAGAAGAAAAAATGTAAAGCAATAGTCAAGAGCAAATCCATCCTGACCGAGGAATGTCATCTGAATCCATTTCTTGAAAAAAACGGCATCGAAGTGGTGGATACTGATTTGGGGGAAAGGATCGTCCAGTTTCTCAACCAACCTCCGAGTCACATTGTCTTGCCGGCGATTCATCTGAAAAAAGGTCAGATTTCGGATATTTTTCATGAAAAGCTACATACTGAAAAGGGAAATGACGATCCCTATTATCTTACACAGGCAGCAAGAATCCATCTGAGAGAAAAGTTTTTAAAAGCGGGAGTTGCATTGACAGGAGTAAACTTTGGAGTGGCCGAAACGGGGGAATTTGTAGTCTGCACCAATGAAGGCAATGCCGATATGGGCGTTCATCTGGCAGATGTTCACATTGCAAGCATGGGTATTGAGAAAATCATTCCCAAACGTGAGCATCTTGGCGTATTCTTGAGACTTTTGGCACGATCTGCCACAGGACAGAGCATCACCAATTACAATTCCCATTTTAGAAGCCCTGCGCCGGGGAAAGAAATCCATATCATCTTGGTAGACAATGGCCGGACAGAGCAGCTGGCTAGGGAAAAATTCAGAAGCTCTCTGAAATGCATCCGCTGCGGTGCATGCATGAATACCTGTCCGATATATCGAAGAAGCGGAGGCTTCAGCTATGGAAGCACCGTTCCCGGACCGATAGGTTCCATTTTATCACCGGGAATGGATCTGAAAAAACACAGCTCATTGCCTTTTGCCTCTACCCTATGCGGTTCCTGTTCTGACGTATGCCCTGTGAAAATCAACATCCATGAACAGCTTTACGAATGGCGTCAGGAAATCACAAAAGCCCAATCCTCCCTCAACGCCAAAAGCATCTCCATGAAGATTGCGAACGGGATATTCTCGGTGCCTTTTGCATACAACGTGGGCGGAAACATGATGCGTGGTGCTTTGAAGTTTTTGCCGGACAGTCTTACCTACAGCAATCTCAATACCTGGGGAAAGGAGCGGGACCTTCCTGAAGTTCCTAAAGAAAGCTTTAAGGATTGGTATAAAAAAAATCAAAAATGAACAGCTCAAAAGATCATATTTTATCCAAGATTAAGTCTATACAAAGGGAGGTCAAGCCATTGCCTGAAATTCCGGGTTTTGACATTGATGCTGACTTGAAAAGTCTTTTTATCCAGTCAATAAAACTCAATAAAGGAGAGGTGATTTCCAGAGAGGAATTCAAGGGGTTGCTGGCAGCCCAAACTTTTTTGAAGGTTTATTCTCGAGTGGAAGGTTTTCTGACCTATTCCAACATGGACCTTCCCGAGGATCCACATCACCTATCGGAACTGAATCTAGCCATCGTCAAGGGCCGTTTTGGTGTAGCCGAAAACGGTGCGATCTGGTTTGAGGATGAGGATTTGGGGCATAGAGCGCTGCCATTTATCACCGAGCATTTGGTGGTTGTTTTGGATTCCAAAGATCTGGTGGCCAATATGCATCTAGTATATAATCGAATTGGTCAGGATCGTTCAGGGTTTGGGTTATTTATAGCCGGCCCATCCAAAACTGCAGATATTGAGCAATCGCTTGTGATCGGAGCACATGGAGCAAAGAGTTTGAGGGTGGTTTTGGAGTAAATTTTTGATGGGAGACTTGAGATGTGAGATGTGAGATTACAATTTCAATTTATTGCGTTTTCACCTACTTTTTAACTTGGATATACCCCACCAAAGCCTTCACATATTCTTCAAATGCATCCTTTCCTTTTAAAGTAATCTTACAGGTAGTAAGCGGGAAATTATCTCGAAAAGATTTTTCCACCGCAATATATCCCGCATCTTTCAGTTTGGTTAGCTGCACACTGAGATTGCCGGAAGTAGCACCTGTTTTTTTCTTGATAAAATTAAACTCCGCCTCATCCACATTCATCATTAAAGATACAATGGCCAGCCTCAGCTGGCTGTGGAGCAGGGGATCCAAATCCTTGAACATACTAGTTTTCGCTTTTCTGCATCAAATGCGCAGGCAAAATATAACTTACCAAAATAGCCAACATCAGAAGCAACAACTGATACTGGAAAGGTTGATAGAATGCCACGGTCCCACATACCACACTTGCCATACCGCCCCACACCAGATATTTAAATTGGATTGCTTTACCTGTTGCAAAACAGGCAGTACCATATAGAAGCATGAAAACCGGATAAATAGCCTCCCATCCCACATGAAATGAGGCGATAATCAAGGCAAATATCCCCATAAACATACCACCCCACACACCTTCCATCACCCTACCTGTAAAGGTAGAAACGGGGGAAGATTTTTTCCTCTTCCCAATCATAACAAAATGAACTACTGCCAACACGGGCATCGCCAACCACACAACATAGGCATAGGGATAATTTAGGACATAAGCCAGCAGGTAATGTAAAGAGGCACAGATAAAAGTGGCATAGCCCCACATAAAATAAATAAACCTATCGGCATAAACCTTATATCTCGTTGTCTCGATCATGGATCGGATCAGCTGAATACTTTCAGCCTCGTCCCATTTTTTGGTGTTTTCCATTGTTTTTATTTTTTATCCAAAACCATATTAAAACTTGGATACCAATTATTCCCATCAGGAGAATAATGCCCGGTTTCCTACCACTGTCGGCTTGGCTTCATTAAAAGTAATTACTGCCACGGCATTGAAGGTAAGATTGTTTTCTTGATACCCATTACCCTTAATGATCAACATATTTCCTTCCATCCGATATTCAACTTCTTCGTGTTGATCCATAACCAGGGTTTGATTTGGACCTGTTGAGACTTTTGCCTGAACTTGCCAGTTGCCGGTAAGGAACTCCAGTTTTTTCATGGCTTCCTGTGAAGTTATCTTCCACAATACCTAAGGAGGCAGGAAACATCAGGGCAATTGTCAGCAATTGAAACGTATGGCCGGAATAGGTTCGATGATTAATATAGATGGTTTGCATTTTCTTTTTTGTTTATGACTCCAAACAGCCTTATCCATTTTGATTTATTTGACCCGAAGAATATACCGCCTACAAGCATTATCATTAAAAATGAAATTCCCACCATTCCGAAAAAATGGGCTTCCGGTATCCTGGTTAAAACTTCCGCAACAAAAGCCGAGTACAACCCTATAACCGACCAATACATAAATGAAAAATGCATGTATTTCCAATTTTGGGTTGGCTTTTTCATCCATATAGGTATCATTCCTAAACCAATCGTAAAAAGACTGGCAATAGTCGTATAGTGAAAAATTCCCCAGGCATTGAATAGCCTATAAATCATTAAAGCTGTCAGTAACAGTATCACCATGCTTACTACATAAGCGTATCCAAGTTGCTTATGTCTGATTGTTCCTTTGTCCATAATCAAGACCATAGTTCCGATTACCAAAGCAGCGATTGATGAAATCAGGTGGGTCAAGCCGTAGCCATCTCCGACTAAATTTTCCATTTTTTGATTTGAGTTAATGATGCCAAAGACTTTTTTTAGGACAAAGGTTAATGTTGAACAAACAGTTATAAAATTAAAGTAGTTTATATTATAAACCAAATTTTTTTGATCAGTTTTTTTTAAAAAAGAGAGATATTTTCAAAGTTGGGTTAGTTAATGTACCTCGAGGTTACCTATAGCTTCATCTAGCTTCATGATCTGCTTTTCATTTTTCAGAACCTCAGCCAAGGTCGCATACTCAACATCCTGCACAATTCCGGAATGGTTGTCGATGGCTAAAGAAGCAGCCGCAGCGGCGGACTGGCCCAGGATCATAAATACAGGTTCCATCCGGATGGATCCGAAAGCGGTATGGGAGCTGGAGATACAGACCGGAACCAGCAAATTCTTGCATTCTTCTTTTTTTGGCACAAGGGCCAAATAGGAAATACTGTACGGCTGAGGAGCATGCACACCTATATCACCTTCATTTTGCACATAACCCTCGTCTGTGACAAACCGCTGGATATTGTGGGAATCCAAAGAATACGAACCCATACCAACAGGCTGAGGAGTATCCTTTTTGGAGAGAACTTCATGTTCGGTCATCACAAAATCGCTGATCATTCTCCTTGCCTCACGCACATAGATTTGATGCGGCCAGTGGCCGTTGTCCACAAACTCATCTTTGGCCAATCCCCATCGGATCATCTCGGTTCTGACATTTTGGGGAACGGCTTCATCATGGCTCATGAAATACATCAGCCCTTTTTGATACGCCTCATGTTCCCGGATAATTTCCTTTCTCCGTTCATAATCCGCTTCCGGATAATCATAATTCATCCCGATGTTATCTGTGCTGAAAGGTCCATGGTTGTTGGTATCCGTTTTTCTGTTGGGAACGGGATCATATTTATCGAAGGTTTCCGTCCAACCTGCTGCATAAACCCTTGCCAGCAATTCATAATCCTCCCGATTATATCCTTCGGGCTTTTCGAAAGGAACACTGTTTTCCGGATGGTTGCTCAAACACATCCTGAAACAGTAAGCCTGCACTTTATCATCCCCTTCCCCGCTTTCTCCGATTTTTTCCCCGAAAATTTTAGGCAACAAGCCACTGGTAGAATCACCGGGAATTTTATAGGGACTGATTTTTTCCTTGAAATAGTGCCCATGCTGAAAAACTCCCTGCTGGACACCGTTCCATTTTTCGCCATAGGTATCATTGGATTCCCGGCCAACATGATAACTTACCCCTGCGGCGGCCATTAAATCACCTTCATAAGTTGCATCTATAAAAACTTTCCCTTTAAATGTCTTTCCACTCAACATGGTGATGGCCTGAATTTTTCCATCCTCCATTACGACGCCTTTTTCCCTTTCCAGCCATTCATCTCTATGTACTTCAACCTTGTTTTCACTTACCCAATCCTCAAAAATGTTTTCGGCAACATGAGGTTCAAAAATCCACATGGTTCTCGATCCCCCATCTATAGCCGGAGTGCCTTGACCCTTGTTGCCATATTCATGCTTTGCCTGCCACTTCCATGCAGCTTCCTTATCATAATGCAGGAAAACCCGATGGTAAAAATCCCTTGCCAATCCACCGATGACAGATTTATTACCAGTGTCGGTAAAACCCAACCCACTGGAAGAAAGGCCTCCCAAATGTACATCAGGGCCAACTACAATTACGCTTTTATCCATCCTGAGCGCTTGCACAGCTGCTGTAATGCCAGCTGACGTTCCGCCGTATACAATGATGTCTGCTTCAAAATATTCACTCTGATTGGTTTCGGTTCCCTGCAAAGAGCATGAGGTGATAAAAATCAACAGAATCGGAAGCCATATAAAAACCGCAGAAAAGTTAACATTGAAGCCTTGTG
This sequence comes from Rhodonellum sp., assembly GCA_041748555.1. Lineage (GTDB taxonomy): Bacteria > Bacteroidota > Bacteroidia > Cytophagales > Cyclobacteriaceae > Rhodonellum. The sequence goes on along the minus strand of JBGTDA010000043.1, from coordinate 45,410 downwards.
TTTTCATATTAAAAACAATTTAGGTGATAGTTTTATCATGTGAAATAATTTTGGTGGACTTAATGTACAAAGTTATGACTAGGAGAAAAATCCGTATCCATCCTTTTTCAATTATCGGTTTTCGATAACCCATCATCTAAATATTCTTGAATATTTTCCGGTTCTTCTATTATCTTTAACGAAACAGATAAACCCTACCTAATGAAATCATTTCCCAAATACTTCTTCATATTCTGGAGTCTGGTGTTCCTTGTTTTTGCATTCGCCCAATTCAATGATCCGGACCCTGAAGTTTGGGCCAGCATATATATCGGAGCGGGGATATTCTGCGGTCTTGCCGTGAAGGGAAAACATCCTTTGATTCCTTTAGCTGTTGTCATTATTGCCTGCTTGGCAGGAGCTGTATATTTTTTTCCAGCATCCGTTTCCTCCTGGATTTTTCAGGAATTGGAACAAAAAGACCTTACCATGAAAACGCCTGAAATGGAGACAGCCAGAGAATCCCTTGGTCTCCTGATCATTGCTGCAGTATTATCCTATTCTGCATATTGTGGTTATAAATCCAGCAGACCAACACCGCAGCAACACTTATCAAATTAATAATTTGAACAATCCACTGTTATAAAATCCATTATGAGAAAACTATCGTGCCTATTGATTACCCTGTTTTTGACGTTCAATGCCAATAGTCAGAACAATTCTTCAGAATATTTTGAGATGAGGACCTACCATGCCCATGAAGGGAAAAGGACTGATTTGATCAAGAGATTTGAGGACCATACGCTTCGTCTGTTTGAAAAAAACGGTATCAGCAGAAGCTTTGGATTTTTCCCCGCTTCGATAATCAAGATCAGATAAGAAAATATAACAACTTGAAATAGTCCTTCGGAAAGTCGAACCTGGATTCCGTTGAGACAATATCATTGGACATAAAAAAGACCGAAACATTTGTATGTTGCGGTCTTTTTTATGATTTTCAGTTAATAAACCTTCACATCCTTTTCCAATAAGAGTATTGGCTTGAGAACAGAGACTTATTTCGATTTATTTGGATTTCAGCTCCATCATCATCAAAGCGGCCACTCCTTGTTCCCGCTCATCGGCAGGTCTGGTAATCACAAATAATTCGTGCATCTTGCCGTCTGTAACCGGCTCAATAGGAAGAACGGACATTCCCATTACAGGGCCTCCTGTTGCTTCACCGGAAATCTTGAAAACCGACTCGCCTAATTTCTTTCCATCCGGAGCATCCAACTTTATTTCCACTACAAATCCATATTGAGTAGCTTCCTGTCCACCTCCCATAAGCTGAATGGATTTGACACCGGTAAGATCCATTGCAGGAAGATTGAAACTTGCCTCTTCAGCCGGTAAAAGCAGAAGACTTTGACCACCATAGTTCATAAGCGAAAGTCCCTCCAGATTCCTGGCTTTATCCATTCCGATTTTGGGACTTCTTAAAGCTAAAGAGGAATTACCGGTTAAAGGTTTGATGTTTTCACCACCTCTATCCGTGAAGCTGGCTGAAAGTACCAGGACCCCATCGTCAGTTGGAGCTTTATCCAAAGTTGGTTCTACGGTTCCTTTTGCCGGTAAACTAGCCTGTTGGTCCTGATTTCTTCTTCCAAAGGACAGTATATAAGCTACCACTTTACGAGCGTCACCGTGTTTGAGTTCCGGGTTGGCCGGCATGACGGTTTCTCCCCAGATTCCGCCTCCCCCTTTCTGGATTTTATTGATCAGATAATCCGACACATTCGGATCTCTACGGTATTTTCTGGCCACCTCTGTAAAGGATGGTCCTATAGAAACTTCATCTTCCTTATGACAGGTTTTACATGTTAAAGTACTGATCAGACTTTTCCCCATCATGGATTCCGTCATGATCAGGTGACCTTGAGAGGCTTCAGCTTGATCCACTCCTGAGATATAATCTGCCGAAACGAATAATGTGGAAAGGTCTTGGGCAGCGGCTTCATCATCAGGATCCGAAACAGAAACAGCATAAGAAACCGGTACATCAGGAAAATAAAATGTTTGGTTTCCCTGAATCTCAATCTTCACCTCAGGAGCTACATTGCCTGCATAGATGGAAACTATACCGCTTTTCGCACTCAGTTTGTCAGGATCACTGACAGTTACATGAATATCATAATCGCCAACTGCATTGAAAGTATGTTCCAATTTTGGTTCTTGTGTGGTTTTGGTTTCACCGTTTCCCAGATCCCAGTTGTATGTCAAGGGGTCATTTTCTGGATCTGTAGCTTCCACTGTGAAAACAGTTGTTAAAGGCAATGCGCCTGAGGTATTTTCCACTTGAAGGTTTGCTACTACAGGTGTCCTGTTTCCGTCATTAAAATCAATTCTTGAAAGACCTGCATCAGGATTTTTGGTAAACCAGCCTTTTCCATATTCCAAAATATAGAGTTTTCCGTCAGGACCGACTTCCATATCCATAATGGCGTTGAAATTTGTGGTGGACATGAAAGGCTCCATTTTATCATAATCACCGTTTGGTTTCATGGTCACCACTTTGATCCAATCTCTTACCCAGTCATACATGAAAAATTTACCGTCATAATAATCCGGCATACGCGTCTCTATAGGAAACATGTCGGTATAATAAACCGGACCCGCCATGGCATTCCTTCCACCACTTCCCAATTGTGGAAAGTTTTCGGAATTAGCATAATCATACCACACGAAAGCAGGTTGGGCGGGGGGCAAATTCTGAACCCCTGTGTTGTTCACCGAAGTATTAATTGGTTCCGCAGGATCAAATGGTTTTCCGGATTCTCCGGTTTCATAATTATATTCCATATAAGGAAAATTGTTTCCCACAAAATAAGGCCAGCCGAAATTACCCGCCTGTCTTGCCTGATTCACCTCATCATAACCTCTCGGTCCACGGGTTTGCAAGCTGTCGGCATTGGCATCAGGTCCGACCTCTCCCCAATACAGAAATCCTGTCTTTTGATCCACAGCAATTCTATATGGATTCCTGTTTCCCTGAACATATATTTCAGGTCGTGTATCAGCAGTTCCTTCAGGATAAAGATTTCCGTCGGGTATGTCGTAGCTGCCATCTTCATTGACTTTTATCCTCAGGATTTTACCTCTGAGATCATTGGCATTACCCGAGCTTCTTCTGGCATCAAATTGTTGATTGCCTTCTCTTTGATCCAATGGGGCGAATCCGCTGTTTATATATTTGGAATCGGATTGGTTGAAAGGTGTGGAATTATCGCCTGTAGATAAATACAACAAGCCATCTTTATCAAAAGCAATGGATCCCCCTGTATGGCAGCAGATATCCCTTTGGGAATAAAGCTCCAATATGATTTGCTCCGAATTCATATCCCATTGATCATTGGCAAATTTGAAGCGGGACAGCCTGTTCACTTCTTTTCCTACCGGACTATAGAATGCATAGATATAACCGTTTTCAGCAAAATTCGGATCCTTCTGGATACCCATCAAACCCTCTTCTGCATTTACGCCTTTAACTTCTGTTTTCCAGTATACATCGAGTTTGGCTATCTCGCTTACGGCAGAATCACCGTTTTTGTACAACATCACCTCTCCTCTCCGCTGCGCAACCAATATATCCAGGTTTGGGAGAATGGTCATTTCTGTTGGCTCTGTTAAGCCTCCTAGAGCAAGCGATATCTTCTCGAACCTGTTTTCCTCCGGTAATCTTTGGGTCCTAGCTTTTGAGAAGTCCAATTCTTTGTTGTCACCGATGGCATATTTGATGCCTTCAAGTAAATGTCGGAGAAAGAGTTCCTCAGTGTAGGATTCGGCGGTATGTCCTCCGGCTGTGTAGAATGCCCTTCCACCATCATATTCATGGTACCAAGCGGCTGGATGTTCTCCCATTTTCACACTAGAGAGGTAGCTTTCTTCATCAAGCTCCATCAGTACATTCACATCCGGATTCAACTTCTTGAAACTGTACCACTCATCTTTTCGATCCCAGGATTCGGGCAAGAAACTGGTTGTTGAATGATTCCTGTCGGTCACATTGATTTTGGCATCCTGCACATTGGGATGAGGATCATTGATGCCCGGGTGATGGGCAAAGTAGGCGCCTGCAAGTCTGTTGTACCAACCCCAGTGATACTCGGTATCAGCGGCGGCATGAACACCCACATAGCCTCCACCGGCTTGGATATAGCGCTCAAAATCCGCTTCCTGATAGTGGTCAAGCACATCACCTGTGGTACTCAGCCAGATAACAGCGGAATATTGGGCAAGATTTTCTTCGTTGAAATCAGTTGCGTTTGAAGTGGTGTCCACATCAAAACCGTTTTCAGCACCCAATTTTTGAATGGCCGCAATACCCTGTGGGATGGACTCATGGTAAAAGCCTGCGGTTTTGGAAAACACCAGCACTTTAGGATCTCCTGATCTTTTGTTGCAGGAAGAAAAAAGCAATAGAAGGCAAGCGAAAAAGAAAAGACTTTTTCTCAGATAGGTTTGGGAGGTCATACTTTGTGATTTTGGGGAAATATATACAATATTGTTATTTTAAAATACTTAGCAATTATAAATGGGGAATGTCCATTAATACCGGAATAATCTGACTTTAAAGCTCAAACTCAAATTAAGGACGTGAAATCTACAAATAAATTTTACCATTTAATAAAATTCAATATGTACTTTTTACATTTAGCCTTAAATCGGATAAATTTAACCTGAATATCATGCATGCCAATAAGTCGGAACTGAATTCCTCTCCGGATACCTAACCCGGCTTAATTAAAAAATTTTCTTAAAAGTCTCAGTAGGAAGATCATGACATGAAAAGCCATATTGATGAAATGGGAAACAGCTATGATTTTGGCTTTGGGCTAATCTGGCAGGGAGAATTTCGGACGGGCGGACATTTAAATATCTCAAAAAATAAATTCAACAATCATCTACTGTGGACAGATTAAACTATCATAGGCCGTTTGGTATAACGACCATAATCTTCCCTCTTCGTCACGGTAGGTGATTGTTCCTGATTTCCTGTTTTTGCGGACATCCTCCTTGATTTCGAGTTTTGTCCCGTCTTTTAGGAAAACTGTGCAGGTTTGCTTTATCTTTTCAACCTCAAGACAACCCAACATACCAAGTAATATCAAACAGAGAAAAACAGGTTTTTTCATGTATACCATTTTATAAATATGAATCAAAAATAGAACTTAAGCTGAGATTAGCTATGTCGTTTGAGAAAAAATTTATAGGTCAGGCATTGTTTTGAAACCAACGGATCAGAAAAACATCCACAACTTTATAGAATTTCTTACCTTCTTCATTGTAATCAAAATATATCATTTCTTTTTGAATGAGCGAATCCATCGAACGCAGGATTGCTGCGGAACTGCCAAGACTGTAAGTATTCAAAAACTCTTTTGCAGTCGGTGCAGTGACTACCTCTTCCAGTGCTACTGCCTTCAATAATTCCCATTGACTTTTTGTAAGGAGATTTCGAAAATTAAAATAGGCAAGTTCCTGCTCTTGAAGAATCCGGTATGCCTCAGCTTTCCAAACAAGTTCTGTTATTTTCTTTATCCCGTTATGGTAAACTCTGTTACATAACACCTGCACATAATAAGTATGCGAATCTGCCCATTTCAACATCCCTTCTATAATTGGACCTGATATGGTTTTGGAGGAAAGGTCAAACTTCTCCTGAATAAACCGAATATAATCCTCCTGCTCAATCTTGGAAAGCCTCAGCAGTCCCGTGCTGCTGAAAAAAGGCCGTTTAGGATTATTGAACAATTCAGTCATGATGTGGTGCTGACTTCCCGAAAATATAAAACTGACATTGTTCAGCTGCTGAATCACAGTCCTTAACCAAGCATCCACATGCTGCTCGGGATAGTTTGTAATCTGCTGAAATTCATCAATGGCAATCACTACCGGAAGCTTTTGCTCCTCAAGCAAATGAAATATTGCTTGGATATTTTGTTTAGCTATTTCCGGTTGAACTTCAAAACTTAAACTTGGCAGTCCTGAAAGATCGTTGAACTGAATGGTTGGTCGTATGGATCGGAAAAAATTCCATGCTTTTTTACCAAAGGAAGTTGATTCCTGCACCGCCTGAACTACAGCCGTTGCCAATTCATTCAGTAAATCATTGAAATTCTCCGTGTTTAAAATGTCTAAATAAACTGTCAGCCATTTTCCCTTCAACTGATGCTGAACATGGCGGATCAAGGCTGTTTTACCTAATCTTCGAATTGAAATCAAGGTAATGGATTGTCCGCCCTCCAATAAGCCAATGATTTTTTTTGTCTCATCAAGTCTGTCACAAAAGTTTTCAGGACCGGTATATCCTGTTGTTGGAAATGGTGTTTCAGCTTTCATTTTAATAAAAATAAGTAACATTTTGTTACTAACAAAATGTTACTTACAAAATGTTACTTTTTTAATGCTTGAACAAAAAAAGACCGGCTAAACCGATCTTATTTTTTCTATCGAATTGATTTTGATTGAAAATCAAGGTTGAAGCGCCTTTACACCAGGAAGTTCTTTTCCTTCCATGTGCTCCAGCAATGCACCTCCGCCGGTGGACACATACGAAACCTGATCTCCAAAACCGAATTGATTTACCGCCGAAGCTGAATCCCCACCACCGATAAGGGAAAATGCACCGTTTTTAGTAGCCTCCACCACTGCTTCCGCCACTGCTTTGGTTCCTTTATCAAAACTATCCATTTCGAATACTCCCATAGGGCCGTTCCAAAGGATTGTTTTAGAAGACTTAATAACTTCAGCAAATCTCTTACGGCTTTCAGGTCCGATATCCAGACCCATCCATCCTTCAGGAATCTCACCTTTATTGGCGACACCTTGCTCCGCATCATTTGCGAATGCTTTAGAGATAATAGAATCTTCCGGCAGCAGCAGATTAACTCCTTTGGCTTTGGCTTTATCAATAAGACCAAGCACGAAATCAAGTTTGTCTTCTTCGCAAAGCGAATCACCGATGGTTCCTCCCTGTGCTTTTGCAAAAGTGTAGGACATTCCGCCACCTATGATCAGGTTGTCCACTTTCTCCAGCAGCATTTCGATTATCATGATTTTATCCGAAACCTTTGCGCCTCCCATGATTGCAGTGTAAGGCCTTTCGGGATTCTCCAGCACCTTATCGGCATTTTCCAACTCGGCCTGCATGAGATAACCACTGGCTTTTGTATCAAAAAACTGAGCAATAACAGAAGTCGATGCATGTGCTCTGTGGGCCGTTCCAAAGGCATCATTCACATAAATATCACCTAATTTTGAGAGTTTTTTAGCAAATACCTCATCACCTTTTTCTTCTTCTTTATGAAACCTCAGGTTCTCAAGAAGCAACACTTCTCCGGATTTCAATTCAGAAGCCAACTTTGTCGCCTCCTCTCCAATACAATCCGAGGCGAATTTAACAGGTTTTCCTATCAGGTTTTGAAGACTTTCGGTAACATGTTTTAATGAATATTTTTCTTCAGGTCCTCCTTTTGGCCGTCCTAAATGGGACATGAGAATGACTGCTCCTCCATCTTCCAATATTTTATGAATAGTTGGCAGAGCGGCTCTTATCCGGCTGTCATCTGAAATATTCTGCTTATCATCCAAGGGGACATTAAAATCTACCCGAACCAAGGCCTTTTTGCCTTCAAAATTGAGGTTATCTACACTTTTTATTTTTTTGTTCATTTCTAAATCGTTTAAAAGGTTATGAGTTTAAAATTTATATCCCGAAGAGTTTAAGGCTTGGACTCTGACGCAAAAGTTCGACTTGCGAAAATGCTATTTGCAAAATTAATGGTCTGCTGCTGCTCTCCTAAGCCTGTCGTTGATTGCGGTTCCCAATCCCTCTTCAGGCAAAAGCTCTGCTAAAATTACGGAAACATCTAGTTTATCCAAAATTCGCATACCTTCAAACAGATTTTTTGCCGCTTCAGCCAAATCCCTTGAGGGACTTAAAATAAATTGCCGGGATTCGGGAATGTTTGGATACTTTTTATCATAAGAAAGAACAGCAAAATCAATCTCTTTCTGGTCATACCTATTAATCAGATCGTCCAATTTTCCCAGCACAAAAGGTTTGGTAGGAGCATAGTGGTTTTTTAACATTCCCGGAGATCTGGGATTGCTACTGGAATGGATCGAAACAGAAACTCTCCCAACTACTTTTTCAATCTCAGAAATATCCAATCCACCAAGTCTTAGGACTGTGACCTGACCATCTTCCATTCCCACAATGGTGCTTTCCAATCCCACCTCACAAATCCCCCCGTCTAATATATAATCGATTTTATTGCCCAGTTGGTCATTGACATGACCCGCTTTTGTTGGGCTGATATATCCAAAAGGATTCGCACTGGGTGCTGCAAGTGGGAAATCCAGAATGTTGAGCAGAGCCTTAGTCATGCTATGGTCTGGGATTCTCACTGCAACTGTTTCCAATCCACTGGTAACCAAGTCCGGAATATTGGATTTTCTTGGTAAAATGAGTGTAAGCGGCCCGGGCCAAAATGCTTCGGCAAGTTTCCGCAGTGGACTTGGAATTCCTGTTGTGAAACGTGAAATCTGCTCAATCGAACCAACATGCACGATAAGCGGATCAAAACTCGGCCTTTGTTTGACTTCAAAAATTTTGGCTACTGCATCGGGGTTTAAAGCGTTTGCGGCCAGTCCATAGACCGTTTCCGTTGGTATCGCTACCAGTTCGCCTTTTTGCAACAAAGCTTTGGCTTTTTCGATATCTGTTCCCAGTTCGGCCATTATTCCCCACAAAAATCGTCTATCCAGGTTTTCGATTCGGCGTAACCTAAACTGAGCGCCATCTTTAGATTGGCGCAACCTTCTTCTTTTTGACTCAACGCACTCATCTGAGTCACTCCAAGCAAGTAATAAGCGTACGCATTTCTGTTATCAAGATTCACTGTGTTGATCAATGACTCCATGGCGGCAAGGGGATTGTTGTTGCCAAGCTGTGCTTTAGCTTTATTGAAATGGACCAAAGGTTGATCCCGGTTTTGTTGTAAGGCCATATCAAAATCAAAAACAGCATCTTCATATTTCTCTAATCCCAGTAGCGCAAGACCCCTGTTGTAATAGATATCGGTTTGGTTGGGATCAAGTGCATTTGCATAATTGTAATCCACAATAGCTTCCTTAAAAGCTTTTTTTTCCAGATATGCATTTCCTCTGTTGAAAAAAGGTTTATAGGAAGCAGAATCCAGTTTTATTGAGGAAGTAAACGCCTCAATGGCTTCGTCATATTTTTTTTGTTGAAAAAGTGCCACCCCTTTTGCATTATATGCTGCTGTGTTTTCCTCGTTTTTCTCGATTACCCTATCAAAAAATTCAATGGATTTTTCAGGTTGCTCTGATTCCATCATTTTGATTCCTTCATCAAACAGCTCCTGTTCGGTGGGAGCGCAGGACACCAAAACTATGGCACAGAGCCATATCATTATTCTTCTCACGTTGCTGAATTTTCAGCAAAGATAATTATTTATGCCTGGTTTTGGGGAATCACCTTCATTTTTGATGCATGCTTTTCAGGTACAGGTGTAGGCTTCATTGTTTTCATATCCACCGAGACCATGGTTGTTGTCGAGGTGGCAAAAAGCTGTTCTTCTCCCGAAGCATCTTTTCCCATCAGAACCTGCTCCAGTACAAATGAACTTTTACCGATCCTAATGCACCTCACATATGCATCCGGCTTATCTAAAACATGGAGCGGCTTGAAATAATCCAGGATGATATTCGCGACTACGGTGCCGGTTTCGAGAATATCCCATTCACAAACCTTAAAGAGATACAAAGCTCTTGCATGTTCGAAATAATTGAAATAAATCCCGTTATTGACATGCATATAGCCATCAATATCAGAATATTTTACCTGGATTGGCACCGAAAAAGTAAATCCGGATTTGATTTCAGCGGGTGTATATCTGATCATATTTACATTACAATCTCAGACTTACTGGTTTTTTCCAGCATTCTTACGATAGATGTATTGAATCCTGTCATATCCTCCACATCATAGAAATTGATCCAGGCAAGGTCTTTACCTTCCGCACTGATCACCAATGGTTCGATGAGTTCGGCTTCCAGCAAGAACCGTACATCATAGTGAAAATGCTCAGGAACCTCACCTCTTTCAGGAATGATATGTTTGTCAATATCGAAGATCCCAATATCAACCATCTGCAGCGTTTCAAGTCCGCTTTCTTCTTTAGCCTCGATCATGGCCACCTCCAGAAGGTTTTCATTCCCATCGGCATGACCACCAAGTTGCAGCCATCGGTTCAGGTTTTTATGTAGGGTGAGAAGGGAATGTGTCCGCCGCTTGTTGACAATCCAGGCAGAAGCTGTAAAATGACCCTCCAATCTCTCTCTTTTAAAAGCATTTTCATCATAGGTCAGATTTAAAAATTCGGAAACAAATGCTGCCTCCTCTTCAAACGGTGTGCGATAATTTTCGAGGTTTTCCCTCAGTTTTGCTCTATCCATAAACTTTATCTTTGGAGTATATTTTCTATAAATTGATCAAATGGTCGTGCCTTTTGATATAAGTGATCGGAGTAAACTGTGGCCAGCACCTTCAGGTAGCTGGAAATATTGTTGATACTGACTTTTTCTATACTCACATTGCCGTAAAGCTGGTCAATTTTTTTATTTAAATCCTCACTTCTTAATGGAGGTTTGAGATATAGCTTTTCGGTGGTTTTGACATCTTCACCGGTTTCTTCTGTTTTGCGGTCCAGACTTACTTTAACATACCCTAAATCTAAAACGCGTTCTCCAAAAGCAAAAAAAAGCTGTGAGAAAATTTTCTCGGTGAAAGGTGGCTCAAACTTAACAGCAAATCCGTTAGCATAGGGGGAATTGAGAATATGAACTTCCGGGACTTCATTTACTCCCGCTTTTTTAAGCTGAAAATTCTTATGGATCAAATCCATGTATTCCACAAATTCATCGGATTCCATCCACCTCTTTGAATCAGATTTTTCTGATTCGGATTGACTGAAATTCTCCTTTAACTTCAATGGTGCTTTTTTAGAAGAAAACAGTTTATCAAATATGTCATCAATAAATGAAGCCATTAACTTTTTATTTTATAAATGCCTGCAAAATCAGAAACAATCAATCCTTCCTCTTCCATTTCTCTCAGAATACTCATTGTAAAATCATCAAACTTGAAATACTTTTGCGGTGTCTGAATGGAAAACGAATTGCTATCGGCTAAAGTTTGAATAATTTTTTTTCTGAGGGAGGACTCCAGCGTCAATTGATTTTGTCTTTTTTTTTTGAAAGACAAACATCGCAGATTCCACAGGTTGTATCGTTTTGTTCTCCAAAGTACTGAGAGATCTGATTGGATCTGCACAATGTCTGATTCTTAACATACACGCTCATTGCCTCCGCTTTGGAAATCGTTGTCTCCCGCCGTTGTGATATTCTTTTTGTATTCAACGGCAATTTGCCTGCATCAAACCTTGGTGTCAAAAAGGTAATCTGCGGTTTGTCTTTTCGCTTATTATATGCTAAAACCCCCATTTGATCCAGCTGCTCCAGCTGCCGGATTGTCTCTGATTCTGGAATTTCCAGGATTTTTGCCAGCCTTGATTCCTGAATTTTTAAATATTCCACAAAAAGCTCTCCACCAAATGTTCTCAACATCACTTTTATAAGGGGATCGAGTTTGGCATATGCAATCTGAACCTCATACAGCTTTCCGGGATCAGCCAAAAAATGGACTGTGGATGGGGCATAAAAGCTCTCATTAAGTGCTATCAACCCTTCCTCCTGAAGGACCTTTAAGGCATTATAGGTCGACAACAAATCAAGGTTATAGGTAGCCGTGAAATCCCTCAGCTCAAAATCATAACTGGCAAATTGACTGCTTCCAACAGCTATTCTAAATTGATTTGCCAGACTCTGATATACTTTTTTGACTAATTCTATCGGAGGGTAGGCGATTGCAGCCCTTTCCTTCAAGGCGATAAGATCCTGTTCGTGTGTAAGCAAAACCGCATAGGCTTTATTTTCATCCCTGCCAGCCCTTCCTGCTTCCTGGTAGTAGTATTCCAGGTTTTCGGGAAGATCCATATGGATCACTGTTCTGACATCCGGTTTATCTATACCCATCCCAAAGGCATTTGTGGCGACCATCACCCTGACTTTGTTAGACCTCCATTCCTGTTGCCGGCTATCTCTGGTCGGGGAATCCAAACCGGCGTGATAAAAAGTGGAGGACAAACCGAGTTGATTGAGTGCTTTGGAAATATCCTTTGTACCCTTTCGGTTTCTGATATAAATAATGGAGGAACCGGAAACTTGCTTCAAAATATCTATGGCCTTTTCCAATTTGTTTTCCACTATTCTTACCGAATAACTGAGATTCGGCCTACTGAAAGAGCGGACATATACAGAGACGTTCTGAAGGGCCAGCTTTTCAATGATGTCCTTTTTGACCACCTCTGTGGCAGAGGCAGTCAGGGCCATGCAGGGTACCTTGGGGTGAAACTCCCTGATATCAACAATATCTAGATAAGGAGGTCTGAAATCATATCCCCACTGGGAGATGCAGTGCGCTTCATCAACAGCGATGAGATTAACCTTCATCTTTTTGAAGCGTTCGATAAAAATCTCAGTCTTCAGCCGCTCGGGAGAAACATATAGAAACTTATAATTTCCATAAATACAATTGTCCAGCACTGTGTCTATTTCTCTTTTATTCATTCCCGAATAAATGGCCACAGCCAAAACGCCCCGTTTCTTGAGGTTGTCCACCTGATCTTTCATCAAAGCAATAAGCGGACTGATAACCACACAAATACCATCCTGCACCAGTGCAGGCACCTGAAAACAGATAGACTTACCACCTCCGGTTGGTAATAATGCCAGACAATCCTTGCCTTCGAGTGCCGTCAGGACAATATCCATTTGGGTAGGACGAAAATCCTGAAATCCAAATACAGTCTGTAAAATATGGAGAGCCTTGGTTTTCAAATTACCATTCAATATTTTTTTTGTTCAAAAAAGCTTCAATTCCTTTTTGGCAGTCTTCACTCCCTCTAGCTTTCGCATTCATATAAGCTGCATACTCCAACCCTTCTTCTATTGTCCGATCTTGGATTTTGGAGATCATTTCCTTTGTCAGTTTCATGGCAGTTCCGGAATTTTGACGTATCAGTTTCCTGGCAAACTCATAAACATGCTGTTCGAGATCGTCTTGTTTTACAACACTATTAATAAGTCCCAAATGCTGAGCCTCTTCAGCCGATATGGGGTCTGCATCCAAGAGCAGCTTTCTGGATTTTCCTTCTCCGATTTTCCGCAGCAGAAAAAACATGACGATAGCTGGAATAAACCCGATCTTGACTTCTGTATAACCGAATTTTGCTTCGGGATCCGAAAAAGAAAAATCACAGACTGTGGCCAAACCGCAACCACCTGCCAAGGCATGACCCTGTATCTGGGCAATTATTATTTTTGGAGAACTATATATCTGATAAAACAACTCCTTTAATTTTCTGCTGTCCTGAAGATTTTCTTCAAATGTATATGTCTGCAGTTTTTTTAAATGTGCCAAATCTGCTCCCGAACAAAAAACCTTCCCTGCTGCTTTGATCACAATAACTTTGACTTCGGCATTGTTTTCCATTTCAGAAATAGCGGTATTTAGATCCTCCACCATTTTTTCATTCAAGGCATTCCTCTTTTCAGGACGGTTCAACTCGATGTAACCGATCCTGTTTTTGAAGCTTATGTTGATGTTTTGACTCATGATATTTTTAATGCTTTCACTTTTTACATATGGGATGTCAAAATGAAATATAGACACAAGTTCGGCTCTTGCAAAACATGCCTGTTAATTTAGGGTGATTTTAATTGCAGCGGCTCCAACTACAATCGAGTCTTGAGAATGATACTCAATCCAACCTCCTTGTTCCCACCGCTGAATGAATTTAATGTCCAGATTTTGTGAAGCAGTGAGCTGATTGGACACAAAAGACAGTTCACCAATCCGTTCAGGCAAATAAATCCTGATGCTGTCCTTGTGCCCAAAAGCCATTAAACCAAATACCTTTTCAGGAACCTTTTCTTTTCTGTTGGGAAGGACCTTGTATGAGAAATTGGAATCATTTACCCCATTTTGCCAATAATACGCCACATTTATTGGAATATAATCTACAGCGATTCCCTCTCCCGCACCGTAAATAATCAGTTCCTTACGTTCCATTGAAGGCAATAAAAGAACAAATCGATAAACGCCAAACATTAAGATACATGTCATGATGGAATAAAGCTGCCATTTTTTAGGCACTGTTATCAGAAGGTATGTCAAAGCAATAACCACCGCATAAATCAAAATGGCGAGTTCATCCAGTTGTAAACCTGATAGCTGAGCATTGGGTAGCTGATTAATGAAGAATATCAACTTGTTCAGGATTAAGATTAGATTTTCAACAACCCAACCCAGAACTCCGGCAACTAAGGGTACATTGACTAAAAGCATAAATGGCACTCCAAAGGACATAATAAGGAAAGCTCCGGGAATGGCGACAAGATTGGAGAAAATGAAATAGGTTGGGAAAATATGAAAGTAATAAACAGAAACCGGAAAGGTGGTCAACTGGGCGGCAATCCCCACAGAGGAAATCTGCCAGGCATATTCAATTAATTTGTTTTTTGGATGCCAAAGGTTTACCACAAGCGGTTGGAAAAGAAGAATTCCTAGCAGTGCAACATATGAAAGCTGAAATCCAACAGCATAAATCAGAAAGGGATCAAACAAAAGAATCAAGAGTGCCGAAAGTGCAATGGCATTGAAAACAGAGGGATTTCGGGATTTCATTTGCGCCAAAGCCATCAAAGAAAACATGGTGGCTGCCCGCATGACAGAAGGAGACATTCCCGTCAGGAAAGCATAGCCCCAGATAAGCAGAATGATAAAGCTGAGGTAAATTATTCTCTTTTTGACAGGAAGCCGATAGGGTTTGATAAACAGGAAAAAGAACCCGTAAACAATACCAACATGAAGTCCCGATACGGCTAATATGTGCATGGCGCCTGTCGCTGCATAAGCATTGCTCAAATCCTTATCCATGTTCTTTTTTTGTCCAAGAAGCAATGCTTTGGCCACCTGATTGGCTTTGGGATCCTCTATTTGTTGGTCCATTCCCTGCAATATTGAAGCACGGACTTTTAGGAAAAAGTTTTCTATAGGCTGTTGATTCACCTTTCCCAACCTCAGGAATTTTTCATTGATGAAATGTTGGTGAGAAATCTGTTGGCGGATCATAAACCTCTGATAATTAAACTCACCGGGATTTGATGGGGGTGTGATTATTTGCGGGGTTCCGCTGATCCAAAGTATCTCTCCGGGTTGTAAGCCGGTTTCTGACCTATGATAAATAAGTATCTCTCCCTGGAGCGGGATACTTTTTTCCCCATCATTTCCTGATATTAAAGAAACTCTGTTGGCTATCGAATTTGGTTTTTGTTCATCAGCACCTAAGACAACAGCCAGATATCCTTTAATAATAACTTTTTGCTGAGAAATATGATCCGCATTATTTTGAATATCTTTTGAAAACATAAAATAGCTTCCCAATACTAAAAGCAGCATATATGCAAGCAGTGGAACCAGAACCTTAAAATTATATCTTTTGAAATATAAGTTAAGGCCAATGAGTAATGAATATCCCAAGAAAAGCAAAAGTAAAATGGAATGATAGCTCTCTTTGGACATAAATCCGAGATATGGATAAATCAAAATCCCTAATATAAAAAACAGGACATACCTTAAAAATGGAAATTCACCAAACTGCATAGACCTAAAAATTTGAATTTAATTTAAGCATTTAAATAAAAAAAGGAGCCTTTGGAGCTCCTTTTATACTATTTTAAACGACTAAATCAAAAACGATAGCCAATTGTAAACCCTGCTTTGAATTCTACAGCTGAAAACCTGTCATTGACTTCCTCGCTGAATCCTCGCGAAACGTTTGCAAAGGGTCCCATTACGAATTTATCTCCGAAAATCCATTTATAACCAGCTCCAAGTCCCAGATATGCGCCATTCAGATCAGTCCGTGCTATTGCACCATCAATGTTCTCTGTGAATTCACCAAATCTATATTTGAAAAAAGGAAAAACGTATAACCTTCCCTGTCCTACTTGTTCAAAATAAAAATTGTATGAAGCTAAGATTGCACTGGCATTAAAGCTTTTACTGTCGTTTTGGCTTCTATACCCAAAACGATCATTGATATGGAATTCTACTCCGATACTTTGATCTTCCGCCAAAAACTGTTCGTACCCCATTTCAATGGATCCCAACAAAATGGTATTTAGAAAATTTACTTTTACCTCTCCGATTGGGAAATCCCTCTCATCGGGATCAATCTGTGCAAATCCCGAAAAATTGATAATGATAACGGCACACATGGCCAGTATTGTTTTTTTCATGATATTAAAATTAAAATAAGCCAAAATACTCTTAGTTATTAAACAAATTCAGTTCCAGTTTATAATGCCGGATATTGCATTCCTCAAACATCTCTCCTACTTTCTTAAAACCGAACTTCTCATATAAAGAAATTGCTGCCAATTGAGCATGCATGTAAAGGGTTTTTCCTTCCGCCTCATTCTTTGATGAAATATCTTCCAAAACAGATTTCACCAAAAGTTGTCCTACACCTTTACAGCGCATTTCTTTTAAAACCGCAAATCTTTCCAGCTTTATTCCATTAGCAGTATATCTCCACCGGGCTGTTCCGGCAGGCTTTCCTCCTAACCTTACTAAAAAATGGGTGGAAGTGTTTTCATATTCATCATATTCTTCAGCCGGATCCACTTCTTGCTCTATCACAAAAACCTCTTCCCTGATCTTAAAAATGGCTTCAAGCTGTTCCTCCGTCTCTACCTTTTCTACTGTCATATTCTTTTTTTCGCTGTTCTTTATCGGCATCATCTGATTCATATGCTTCAACTATGGATTTCACCAATCGGTGCCGGATGACATCTTTACCACTTAAAGTCACCACTCCGATTCCTTTGACATCCCTCAGCACGTGGAGTGCCTCTCTCAAACCGGATTTTTGTCTGGTGGGTAAATCAACCTGCGTTTGATCACCCGTAATAATAACCTTTGAATTGGGACCCATCCTGGTCAGAAACATCTTGATCTGCTCATTTGTGGTATTCTGTGCTTCATCCAAAAGCACAAAGGCATCATGCAGCGTCCTTCCCCGCATATAAGCCAAAGGCGCAATTTCGATTACTCTTGTTTCCTGATAGAATTTGAGTTTTTCGGAAGGCACCATATCCCCGAGCGCATCGTAAATCGGTCTTAAATATGGATCAAGTTTTTCCTGCAAATCACCGGGTAGGAACCCCAGGTTTTCTCCTGCTTCCACAGCCGGACGGGTGATGATGATGCGTTTAACTTCTCTGTTTTTGAGTGCTCTGACAGCCAGTGCCACAGCTATATAGGTTTTGCCCGTTCCTGCGGGACCCAATGCAAACACCAGATCATTTTTGAAGGCTGAAGCAACCAGTTTGCGCTGATTTTCCGATTTGGGTTTGACGACTAGACCTTTGTTTCCATAAAGAATGACATCATTTCTATAGCTTTCCTCAAAGGGAACACCTTCCAGATTGATGTATTCTTTGACCTGATCGGGGGTGATGTTGCCAAACCTGTTGAAATGCTCCAAAAGCATATTGATGACATCGTTGATTCTTAAAATCTCGGGTGCACGGCCTTGTATCCTGATCTCGTTTCCCCTGGAAACAATCTTACTTTGTGGAAAAGCGGCGGCAATCTGGCGGATATTCTCATTCTCGGAACCTAGAAAGTCGAGTAAGGGAATATTTTCTAATGTGATTACTTTTTCTACCAATCTATTTCTTTTTGATTTAAAAGTTTGAAGCTACGGTTAAGGAATAAAATTCCTATTTTTGTTCAAACCTATCACAAAAATACAAAATTTTAATTGACTTGCTTATATGGCACTCATAACATTCACATCGGACTATGGAGACCGGGATTATTATGTCCCGGCTGTAAAAGCTAAGATGTTAGCCATTAATCCTCAGCTGAATATCGTTGACATTTCCCATAAAATCGACACCTATGATATAGCCCATGCCGCTTTTATACTCAAAGCAGTTTATAAGGATTTCCCCAAAGGAACAGTCCACTTAGTGGCTATAAACGGGACGAGCGCCATGACAGATGGATTTATCGGGATTAAATTGGAAGAACATATTTTTATCGGCCCCAACAACGGTGTGCTCAGTTTATTGACAGATTATGAACCGGGGATTATAGTAAAGTTTACCGATATACATATCAAAGACAGTACCTTTCCAGCTAAGGATATTTTGGCTCCGATTGCCGCAAAAGTAGCATCAGGAGCAGCCATTCATGATTTTGGTGGCCCGCTGATGCAGATGAAAAAAATGATCCCACGGCAGTTCAAGGCGACCAAAAAGCAGATCATCTGTCACGTCATCCGAGTGGACAATTACGGCAACCTGATCACCAATATCCGAAAAGATGTTTTCGAAAAACTGAATCCGGGAAAATTCTCAATAGAATTCAGCCGTGAATCCCTTGATTCGCTTAATAAGTCCTATGACAATGTAGAGCCGGGCGATTGTTTTGCTTTCTTTAACAGTCTGGACCTTTTGGAAATCGGCATCAACCATGGACATGGAGCCGATCTTTTGGGACTGAGACATGACAGCCCCATCTTTATCAATTTTGAACAGGTGGCAGAATGATATGTTGATCAGGATAGTACGGATGACTTTCAGAGAAGATGCAGTGGAAAGGTTTCTAGAGGATTTTGAAACCAACAAAGCAAAAATCCGAAGCTTTCCCGGATGCACCCATCTTGAGCTTTGGCAGGACGAAAACGAGGGAAATATTTTCAGCACCTACAGTTATTGGGAAGATGAAAGCGCGCTGGATCAATACCGTGATTCCGAGCTTTTTAAAACTGTCTGGGCGGTCACCAAACCGCTTTTCACCGACAAGCCAATGGCTTTTAGCTCAAAAAAAATCATGGAACTGCCTTGAGATTCTTGCATGGATTGAAATCTTTAATCATATTTGCAACCCGTTCGGCAAGGAACGGGGAGTAGGCATAAAAAGACTACAGGAATGCCCTGGTGGCGGAATTGGTAGACGCGTTGGTCTCAAACACCAATGAGGTAACACTCGTGCCGGTTCGACTCCGGCCCAGGGTACAAAATTGATGAAAAAAGGGCTTTACTTAACTGTATGGCCCTTTTTTGTCCTTAAAATGTTCGGCATCATTAATTCACCAGGAAGCAGGAAACGCACTTTTTCAATTATATTATTTCTTAAAACAACACATTGTTCGGCAGAAATGAAGGCAAAAAAGCAAATAGCTAAACTCTATGCTTATCAAAAAAATATTACCAAAGAAGGCCTAACAGGGCTTTTTATATAGCAGTGACTTTTAATCGGAGGACCAAATATCTACCTTTAATAATATATTGGCCTGCATCTCATTATGATTTTGAAAAGCAACAAATCAATAAGAGATCGCCAAGGGATAAGGAATATTCTGATAATATGCTAATTATCACTCAGGGCATTGGTATCTGTAATGAGATTTTTGTTCAGTATCGGCTTCGTGATCAGGAAATTTCCATGGAATTTTTTTTGGAGGAGTATTATCAATTCAACCTAAAAAAGGATTTTATCAGTTATATGGAAGCCAATATTGATAAGCGATATCGGAAAAAAGATATTTCTGAAATCACCAAAAAGAACCATACCAATACCCTTAAAAAGATCAAATTTTTCAATCCCAAATTACTTCCATTTTCCGCGGTAAATGTGAAGTGGTGTAGGGAGTTTGAAATTCACCTTCGCAAGAAACTGGAGCTTAAAAGATCCACCGTCTGGACCCACATGAAGGATGTAAATACTTATCTGAATCTTGCAAAGGATGAGTTACGTAAGCCTGTCACTAAGCTTTTCGTAGCACTCCCGGATCTTGTCCAGATCTTTAGGTCGGGAAATGGGGTGGGAATAGGACAGGAAAGGTTAGATACTTACCTGGGTGAGTGAAGAATTCTTTTGAAAAGCCCCATAGAAGGCCTACAAACAAAAAAGAATTATATCTTAGATCAAACTTAAATAAAAATAAATATGACTTTTCAAGAATGGATTTTTACTGTAGATAATGTCTCCGGGATAATTATGGCTGGAATGATGATAATTCAAGTGATTTTTATTGGGTTTACTTTTTGGTTTGGTAGCAGGTATCTTGAGCAACATAAAGAGAAAGTTCTTTTGGAGAAAAAACTCGTAATAATTTATGATACTATTTCTTTACTCACAGAATATATCCAAGTATACAATGAATCGGTAACAATTCCACCTAATAAATTAAGAGAGATTTGGAACGAAAATACAAGAACAATTGAAAAAGTTAAGGAATTGATTATTGAAAGGAAAAGGAAAATCAAATCATTTGAAAGCAGGCTGTTTCATTTAAAAAAAAGAATGGATGTGAATTTGCTTCTAATAGATAGTTCTAAACTTGACGAAAGATGGAAAGGAATTGAAAATAATATCAAGAAAATTGAGGAAAGATATTGGGATTATGAAAGTAGATTTTATTTGTTTTCTGAACAAAATTATATTTTTGGAATACCAAGAGATCCTAATTCCGAATCTTTTTACCTGCATTTTTCGACTTTATCCCACACTATTTTTGATTCAAAAATTACTCAAAGCGTAAACATTATAAGTTTATACAATATAATGCTTAATGATTTCAGGGAAATTTATTTCGACGCGAAATTATAAAAAATTGATTAATTATCTGATTCAAACATATAAATGAATAATAAAGAGCTTGGAGAATTTATCTCAACTAATAATTTTAAAGAATCATCAAATTCTTTAATTAAAAAAACTGAAGAAATAATGGGAGCAGGATCCGATTTGGTTACTTCAACTTTTTTGGGGTTACCTTCTTATTCCTTATTAAAGCCATTTATGGAAGGACTTAA
Organism: Rhodonellum sp.; assembly: GCA_041748555.1. Lineage (GTDB taxonomy): Bacteria > Bacteroidota > Bacteroidia > Cytophagales > Cyclobacteriaceae > Rhodonellum. The sequence goes on along the minus strand of JBGTDA010000043.1, from coordinate 24,347 downwards.
AGATTGGAAAACGAGGGTGGAATTAAAGCAACTAGCCTATTTTTTGAAAGAATTTGAAAACTTGACCCAAAGTGAGCGAATTGACTTTTCTTTGATGATTCAAGCAAATGAGAAGGACTTTGCTGAAAGGCTATTTTACTACATTACCCAACTAAACGACAAAAGGAAGGCCCGAATCTGTGGAAAAATCGGAGTAGCTTATGCTAGAAAAAACATTCCTGAAAAATATTTTTTAATGTTAATAAGTATTATTCAAAGGTGTCAATTCGATGATCTTTCTATATTTTTTGAATTAAAGGAAAATAATACTGCCCTCTCGGTTTTAAAAGTATTTCCTGATAAAATTGTGGGTTTTCAAGCGCCTACATTTTTCCACTACAGCCTTGATAGAAAAAAATTGATTGGAAAAAATAATTTAAAATCCTTAAACTTAATTAATAGTGTACTGACTTTAAATAAGGTCCGGATTAAATCTAAAAATCCAAGTCTTGAAGAAATAAGGAAGGGATTAAACAATCTTGAAGAAAAGGAAAAATTTACGGAATTAGCATATTATATGTACGAATTTGCATTGAAAGATTATAAAACTTAGTCGAAAAGATGCGGAAGAAAAAACCCCATCTGACCGGCTGGGTTTTTTTCATTTTCGGGTAACTTACAACAATTTAATCTCACTCGGTACTGACTTATTCCGACTCCTTCCGATTCGAAGAATGCCTGATTTTAAAAGCTATTTTTTCCCCTTTCACCATTTCAATCGGCCCAGGATTATTGGTGATATTCAAAAACCCATCCTCAGGAGCATTAAAATAGATTGGTTGGTTGGTAAAAAGCTTCTTTTTTATTCGTAAATGAAATTAGGTAAAAGAATAACCCATTTGCATTTAAACCATGCCCCAAAACACATTTGCAACTCTTACATTCCAGTTATATAATGGGGCTATTTTTAAGCGGAAGTCAGGAGCTCGCTGAAAAGCAGGCTTTTTTTATCTACTTTTGAATAATGAACACTTTTTACTTTTACGCATTCAGTAGCCTTTCCCAAAATTACATTTAAGTAGCACTTAGCGATAATCCAGACAGGAAGTTGTACCAGCATAATCGAGGGTTAAACAAAACCACTAAACCTTACGCTCAAATGGTAGGAACGAGAGAAGAAGCAGTTTATCAGAGGCTACTAAATTCAAAAAAACCTCCAGTTTCTTATTTGGAGGTTTTTAAAGTTAACGGAATTTGGATATTGCCAAGCTTCCCAGAAAATGCCAAAATCTATTCCAAATCTAATGTGGCTGGTTCTTCCGTCATCCGTTATCGGACTCCGGTCAAATTCCTACAACGTCGCCAATGTGATATTATCCACATATTGTCCATACGTTTTCTTGTATAGCACCTTGTTCTCAATCGCTTTGATTACCTCCTGGCCAAAATCAAGGTCATACATGGTGGAGATCATATTCAGGGCACCGGGGCTGAATACATTTATCTCCATCAGCTTATCTCCAACGATATCAACTCCTACCAAAAACATCCCATCCTGAACAAGTTTTGGTTTCAGGATCTGGACCAGATCCAGCATTTCCTGATCTACATCGGCTTTGACTCCCTTGCCCCCTGCGTGAATATTACTACGGATATCCCCTTCTTTATTCACTCTTTTCATAGCCGCATATTTACCTTTGATTTGTAATGGAAGGCCATTCATGATAAAAAACCGGGTATCCCCGTCTTTTGCTTTTGGCAGATACTCCTGCGCTATGATAAAACCGTCTGTGGAGATGGCTTCAATAATCTGGTTTAAATTACCTTTTGAATTTTTATCAACGATAAAGACATTTTTACCTCCCGAACCCTGAAGTGGTTTCAGGATTATTCTTTGTTTTTGAACCTCAAAAAATTCCTCTATTTCTTTTTGATCACGGGTGATGATGGTTTGGGGCCGGAGAATTTCCGGAAAATGCTGGAAATACATTTTGTTGATGGCATTGGAAAGACTACCGGGGTGATTCAACACGATGACACCATCCCGCATGGCTATCTGCCCAAATATATAAGGAGCATTTTGAGCCCAGTTGCGACTGTTGATGTCTTCTGAAGGATCATTGCGCAAAAAAAGCACATCAAGATCACTTGAACTTATGCTGATGGGCTTTGAACTGGAAATAGCTTTGAAATATGTTTCTTTGGTTTTATAGGTTTGATCACCAACTGTTTTGGCCTGAGCTATCATGTGGCCGTCAGAAGAATAGCCGAGGTCGCCTACTCCCAAAATATATACTTTATGCCCTCTTTTGTGGGCAGCCAATGCCAGATAGATGGTGGTGAAGTTGGCCCTTTCTGTTTTGATGTCATTGATGATAAACGCTATTTTCATGTGCTTTTGGTTTAAGTGTTAGTTGACAAGATCCTTTAACTGCATTCCGTTTTTTATTCTCTTTATCTTTTCCTCTGCCTCCTCAGTCAGGAGATAGGCAGGAAGTTTTGGTTGTTGCAATATTCTTAGATGAGTAAGTTCTTCTATGAGAGGGAGATGTTTCAAAGCAAATTTCCCTCCATATAATCTTGAAAGATCACCGCCTTTCTCTATAAACCGCATCACTTCCATCAAGCCCTTAAGGTAAATTGCGTCTTTGGTATAGCCTCCTCCCCGATGTACCCGCATACTGATAGTGAAGGCCGTTTTACCCTTGAAACCAAAATCTTTATGAAGCAGGTTGAAAGTTTCAATAAAATCAGCACCTTTTATCAGGGCATCAACGGCTATCACCCTTGCAGCAAGTAGTTTGAGTCGATTGATATCCAATCCCCCTACCAAATATTCTGATAACACCGCAATGCCTTCCTGCGTCTGTTCATACCCTGCAAAACCAGCGTACATAAGTTCAAGTGGCTGCATGTGCCCATTGCAATACGTCAACATGTGGGTACTTACTTCATGTTGAATCAGGGCATTCAATCTGGATTCGCTGATTTGAAGATGCTTTCCGACGGACAGCTCCGGACCTGAAACTATTAATCCATTGACGTTGTCTTTAATTTTTACCGTCAGACACAAATTTGGGAAAAAAGGCCGGTATTTGTCCAACTCTGCTTCTGCTGCGCGGGCAAATCCCACCGCATTTATGGTTTCATACTCTTCCTGTTCATTGGGTACCTCATCGCTCAAAAGTGAGATTGCGGTTTTTTTTACATCATCCTCCACATATCCGTAAACGCTGCCGCTTGTGTGCGTGAATTTGCCGGTGCCTCTTTCTTCCAGCATAATCAGCTGTTTTTCCAGTTCCATCCTTTTATCTCTCAATAAAAAAGCAAGCGTGGGATGTTCAACATTTTCAATAGGGATATTGAAAAGCTTTCTTTTTTCAATTTCAGGGTCCAGTGAAATTAAGCGGTAGGTAAAATCAGGAAGCTTTAAAAATCTGTTTCGCTGGAATTTTTCCCATTCCTCTGTACTGTTTACCGGCGTTACCCTGAGGATGAAATCCATGTTTTCGCTGATGGCCGAAATTCTTCTATCTGCAGATCGCGCAAGATTGTCCAGCTGCGTCTTGCCAAGCATAAGGTAATGCTCAAATTTATTGTCCGACTGCACCCTCACAAACTCATAAGCCGCCTGCTTGATTACCCTTGCAAAACTTCTTCTTATCCTCCTGAAAAACATGGGGTATTCCTGAAGACCCTCTAGATCGTTAAATAAGGATGGGATAGCAATTCCCACCAAAAGCGTCCCTGTTTTTTTTAGTTCGTCCAGGGGGATCAGGGGGCCCAGATTATCCGGGTGCCTCTTATTTGAATTTATTAACGTTACCGATATACCTGACAATAAATTATTGAATCCTTGAAAACCTTTTGCCAAAACCTCAATCGTTGTCGCTATTTTTTCTCCGGGATGCCAAATTTCTATGTTTTTTTCTTCCGGTAAGTGTAAATTATTCCAAATCTCAACCACCATATAGGATTTAAAATCCTTGATGGCAGCAGCAATCAATTCCCTTAACAATTCGCTTACATCCAACTCCTCATTTGCAATAAGATAGGCTCCCTGGGTTTTTAATAACGAAGAAAGATAAAAATCCTGAGTTTCTTTGAATCGGTAAACACAGATATAGGGCAGTTTTTGGTCCATTACCAATTTGCCGTTCATAGGAAGATTGCGCCGGATCCTCTTCCCGTTTTTGAAGGATCTACTTATTGATTTGACCAGTTTTGGATCAATCATATTGATGTTTATAGAATTATTTCATTTAATGCCTTCAATACAGGTTGTTTGGATGAATTGAGCATTTTATTGATAAGTTGAATGTCCTGGTCAAAACCTTGACCTGTGTGTTCATCCATAAAGAATTTTTTAAATTCGATGCTTATCGGACATATCTTATTGCCATACTGCTCATAAAGCCATTGCCCAAAATGACCACCTGTAAATTTTATGTTTTCCCGGGTATCCAGGTGCCGCCCATTATAATTAAAATTTGAAAAATGATCTATAACCGTCTTTATAATGGGAGTCCATAGGTCCCTGTCCATATTTTTTGTGCCGATATTTATTTCAGGGTTTTTCGCTGGGTCGGCTTCTTTTTCGACTCCCTCTCGCCTATAGTTATATGTGTGGATATCATAAACAATGATTCTCTCATTTAAGATAAACAAATTGTCAAAGAATGATTTGCATCTACTATAAAAATCGTCGTATAAATTCAGTGACTCCTTAACAACTTCCTCGTTTAGCTCGCCTTTCCAAACTTGCAATCCCCAGGCATCCTCAGGTTTTTTGTATACGGCCTTCTCCCGAGGCCGGTTTAAATCGGTTTCAAATCGGGATCTGTGAACAATGATATGGTTGTCCGATACATTGACCCATTTTGAGGTAAACGGGTCTTCTTCCCGCAATCTTTCTGAGTCACTGAGATTAAATAAATTCTTCAGTTCATCTCGTGTACCGTGTCCGTCGTGGATGGCCGTACAAACAATGGGGGATGTTCCTTTCAAAAAAGTAAAGTTGGAAGACATATTCTTTTGGGTTTCCGAAACTCAAACCAAAATCATGCCTTAATTAATAATCTTAAGGGATTCTAACCATCGATGGGCATGTCAAAGTTCATTTAAGTCCTGATGATCTAGCTACCATTGTAGCCCAAGGAGATATCGGTTCCGATTTCTAAAATCTTTAACTAATACTCCTTACTTATTAGGACAAAAAACCCTTTGGATATGCATTCGAAGGGTTTGTTTTTTTGGATAGTATTGGATAACACTCCGGATATTACGATCACTATCTTTAATCAGAAGTATAAAATTATTTTCTTCCGGGAATTCAGAGGATAGGAAAAACCCTCTATAAAACCTTCTATTTTCAAACAAAATCCCTATTAATTCACCCCTCTTTATGAAAACCTTTTGATATATCCTCTTGTTAAATCATCTGTTTCTTTAGGGAATCTGAATTTGATGCAATGTTTTTCTTTCAATTTTCCGAGGGAAATCCATTTACAATGGCTTAATTTAACATCGCTACCCATTTGTCATCCATAAATTCAACCTATTTTTATAATCATCTTTAGGCAGATAAAATAAATAACAGATAAATGTCAGATAACGAGTACAAAATCAACATAGATCCGGATTGGCTCAAAAAATACCTCAACAGGATCATTTGGGGCTTTGTCCTGCTTTTCGGGATAGTCACAGCTGTGAAGACGGTGGGTCCCGAGGAGGAAGGCGTGGTCGTTCAGCTGGGAGAATACAGCAGAACTCTCCAACCCGGTTTGAATTTCATCGCACCTTTCGGGATTGAAAAGATGTATAAAATCCCTGTGCAGAGACAGCTGAAACGGGAATTCGGTTTTAGGACTGTTTCCGCAGGCCAAAGGACGGAATATACCAAAACAGGGTTTGGAGATGAATCCATGATGCTGACCGGAGACCTAAACCTGACAGATGTGGAATGGGTGGTCCAGTATAGGATCGTTGATTCTTACAAATATCTGTTCAAGGTAAGAAACCCTGAAAAAACCCTTCGCGACATGTCCGAATCCGCAATGAGAAAGATAGTCGGTGACAGAACTGTCAATGAAGTGCTTACTGTGGGCAGACAGGAAATATCCACCAGTGTGGAAGTGCTGCTACAGAAACTTTGCGATGAATATGAAAACGGGATCCGTATCGATCAGGTGGTGCTTCAGGATGTAAATCCTCCCGAACCTGTTAAACCATCATTTAACGCCGTCAATGAAGCCCAACAGGAAAGAGAAACCCTTATCAATCAGGCAGAAGCAGACTACAACAGGATCATTCCAAGAGCAAGAGGTGAGGCCGATGAAACAATACAATTGGCAGAAGCCTACTCCCTTACCCGTGTAAATGGTGCGAAGGGAGATTCCGCCAGGTTTACTTCTGTATTTGATGAATATATCAAAGCCCCTGAAGTCACCAAGCAAAGGCTCTATCTGGAAACGATTGAGCGGATTCTTCCCAAATTGGGAAATAAAATCATCGTAGATGAAAAAGGAAACAATGTGCTCCCATTATTGAACATTGACAAGCAGATCAAACCATGAGAAAGAATAAAACAGCAATAATAATTGTCATCTCCCTCCTTGTGATTTTGAGTTGGACCAGCTTTTATGTAATGGATGAAACCCAACAGGCGATTGTAACCCAATTTGGAAAGCCGGTAGGTGAACCCATAACCGAACCGGGGCTACAGTTTAAGATTCCGTTCATTCAGCGGGTACAGTTTTTCGATAAAAGATATCTCGAGTGGGACGGCGACAGAAACCAGGTTCCGACGAAAGACAAGAAATTTATTTTCGTGGATACGTATGCCCGTTGGGAAATCACCAATCCGCTTCAGTTCTTTATCCGTCTGAATGACGAGCGATCAGCTCAATCCAGGTTGGATGACATATTGGATGGTGAAACCAGAAATGCAATCGCTAGCCATGAGCTTTTGGATATCGTAAGATCCACCAACAGAGAACCTGAAATCACTGAGGATTTTATGGAGGAAATTGAGGTATTGGAGGATATTGCTGTTGGTCGGGAGGCCATTGAAAACATCATTTTGCAAAAAGCCAATGAAAGGACCTCTGATCTTGGAGTGAGGATTCTTGACTTCCGGTTTAAGAAAATGAATTATGTGGACGAAGTAAGGGACCGGGTTTATGACCGGATGATAAGTGAGAGAAACCGAATAGCTGACCAGTTCAGATCGGAAGGTCAGGGGGAAGCTTTGAAAATCCAGGGTGACAAAGAACGGGATCTTGCAAAGATCAAATCCGAAGCTGTCCGGACAGCAGAAGAAATCCGTGGCCGCGCAGACGCACAGGCTACTTCCATCTATGCCGGAGCTTACAACAGGAACCGACAATCCATTGACCTTTACAAATTCCTGAGGACAATGGAAAGTTTTGAAAAATCACTGGATGAAAACACCAGCCTGATTCTTACTACTGACAGTGAATTCTTCAGATATTTGAAAAGGATGAACTGATATAAATGTTAATCTACATTTCTGCCGGTAGCTTTTGTTTTTCTAATGGAAAGACGGGAAAAGCCCACATTGATTTTATCTCTGTGGGCTTTTTTCATAAAATAAACAAAACAAATCCTATCAGATGGCTGCCACTGCGGATTTCATTTTTTCCAAACCTGTTTTTGCTATTTCAAGTGGATCTTGCTCCCATAGATCCTTGTTGAAAAGTTCTAAAGAAAGCACTTTGTCCCCACCCATTTTTTTGAGGTCGGTCAGAATCTGTTTCATTGGAGCCGCACCATCACCTGGATATACACGGTCTTTGTCCTCTTGTTTTTCCCGGGGTATGTCGGAAACAAAATCATTCATGTGAAAAATTTCGATCAGATTACCGTCCAACATTTTAAGCCCGTTATACCCGGAATCTCCCCGATAAAGGTGATACACATCGGGCAAAATCCTGGCATCGGGATCATCGGCCACTGCTGCCACCATCAGCACCTGACCAAGGTGATGAAAAAACGGAAAAGCTCCCCAAAATTCCAGCTGAGGCATCACTCCTGTACTTCTGCCCAAATCCAACAAAGCCTTGAATCTTTCGCCGGCTTTGAATAAATCCAACGGTGCTTTTACTCCCGCCGCCGGGGCGGCCACCCTTTCGCAACCTAACTCAGCCAAAAGCTCCATTTCCTTTTTCATCTGCTCAAAACCTGCTTTGCGCTGGGCTTCGTCATCGACCATCCATGGTGCAAATCCGATAGCATTTTCAACCTTCAGCCCGGAATCAGAAAGATGTTTTCTCAGGTCTGAAAGCGATTTTCCTTCCTGAATATAAGCTTGAATATCTCCAATCCACAATTCTATCCCATCATACCCAGCATTTCCTGCAATTTCTATATATTTCCAAACTCCTGGTTTTTGACCACTGATGGTACTGGTGTTGAGACAATAGCTGAACCGGCCTTGGCGCGGGAAGGGTTTGGCCTTCAAGTCGGCGGTCACGAGCAATCCTGCTCCCAAGCCCATGGTCTTTATCATGTTTCTTCTGCTGCTCATCCGGATAATATGTTTGTGTTAGGATATATTTTTTGAGATTGAACCGATATGTAAAATGCGGTCCTTTTGCATTTATGATGATCCAAACTTACAACATGTAGAAAACATTTATGAACCATTGAAATAAAATACCTAAACTTTTATGTCTGTACCCTTATTTTATTGATATATTGTTTGCTCAATTTACAAATACCAATACCTCTTCTATGAAAATTGGATTGTTGCTTTTAATATTTATTTTTCAGTTTTCAATTGTCTCTCTTGCACAATCAGGCCTGAACTATGAAGATCTATATTTAAAAAATATCCCCTTGTTTCAGGATATTGTCAGTGGCGGATATTATGTGGATCCACCTAAAGAAATAGAAGGTCATCCCCATCTGGAAAGCAGAAACCTGGAAACCGGCAAACTTACCATCAATGGGATCACTTATAACGGGGTTCCGCTTTCTTACAATATTTTTACGGATGAGTTGATAACTTTCCAGCCGGTGCACAATCAAAAAATCCTCATTCGGTCTGATAAAATAAATTCCTTTGAAATCAACCTGAAGGATAACCGACAATTTGTTTTAGTAAAGGATAATCCTAGCTATACACAGCATAAAAACGGGATATACGAACTTCTGGAAACCGGGGAGGCCAAGCTCCTGCGCAAACATTACAAACTGACCAAAGCCAAACGGGAAGTAGGAAATTACACCGCCGAATTTTATGGAAAATCAGATTTTTTGATCCAAAATGGAGGTAAACTGGAAGTGATAAACAAGCCTAGGCAAGCTTTTAAATTTTTGGATCTGGACAAAAAGGCTATTAAGTCTCGTATAAGGAAAAATAGCTTGAATTTTAGAAATGACCCCGAATCATATCTGGGATTTTTGATACAGGAATATAATCAAGAAGAGAACCAATGATCAGAAAATTATTTTGTGTGGTGCTTTTGGCCTTGACTATAGGTTCCGGAAATGTTTTTGCCCAACAAATCCCGGAGGAGGAAAAGATCAGCGGTTTATTTCCGGGAATAAGCTTTTCAAGATTTTCAAGCCAAATAGAATCTTCCACTGATTACCGGTTTTATTTCAAAAAAACAGATGTAGATTCCATTCAGGTAAATATCAGTGCCAAAGACAATTCGATCAGCCAGATATTGGAAGGTATATTTAAAAATACCGACCTCAAGTACACCATTGATGAGCAAAATCGGGTTTTTATCACCAAGGGTAAACCTTTGGAATTGTCATTGGCAAAGGATTTTTTCGAATCAGTAAATTCCCTGGATGAGGAGGACAGCATCAGTAGAATCAGTGACACGGAACGCGCCTTTTCAAGAAACAAACTACATGTCCTCGGCAGCAGTCAGTCAGAAAATTCCTCTTCCACGGCATCATTAAGCGGAAAGATCACCGGATTGGAAACCGGAAATCCGGTGTATGGTGCAGTTGTCTTTGAAAAAGTCAACTATACAAGGGCAATTGCTAATGAAGAAGGATTTTTTTCTATAGACCTTCCAAAAGGAAGACATACGATTTTCATCCAAAATCTGGGCGGATTTGTGGAGCAAAGACAAATAAGCCTTCAGGGAGACGGAATACTTGATATTTCCATAGAAGAAAACATTATTTCCTTAAAGGAAATAGTGGTCAGTTCGGAAAAGATGACCAATATTTCCCGTCCACAGATGGGTGTGCAGAGTTTATCCATAAAAGCCATGAAAAAAATCCCGGCAATTTTGGGTGAAGTGGACATCCTAAAAGGATTGCTTACGCTTCCGGGTGTCAAAACCGTGGGTGAAGCCAGTGTGGGTTTCAACGTGAGAGGTGGAGCAGCTGATCAAAATCTGATATTATTCAATAATGCCACGATTTACAATCCTTCCCATTTATTCGGTTTGTTCTCAGCCTTCAACCCGGATATGGTCGAGGAAGTGGACTTGTACAAAGGTGGCATTCCGGTCAAATACGGTGGGCGGCTTTCTTCGGTATTGGATGTTAAAGCAAAATATGGAGATAAAGAAAAATTCAAGGTCAGTGGCGGGATAGGCTTGATGACAGGGCGGCTGACTGTAGAAGGACCTATTGGGAAAAACACAACTTTTGTCGTCGGAGGCAGGTCAACCTATTCAGATTGGATATTGGATCTTTTGGAGGAAAAAACTGATTTCAATGATGCTCGAGCCTCCTTCTATGATTTTAATTTCAATTTCCAACATAAGCTGAACGCTAAAAACATTATCCGGCTGAACAGCTATTTGAGCCAGGACCAATTCAGGTTCGATCCTGACACTGCATTCAATTACAAGAACCAAAATATAAACCTGGCCTGGACGCATTACTTCAGTGAACGGCTGGAAGCAGAATTTATCGTGGGTCAGGATCGGTATCAGTTTGGGATAGAAGGGAGAGACAATCCTCTGAATGCATATGATTTTGGTTTCGAGATTCTTCAGAATCACCTCCGGGCAAACTTCACCTATGAAATGGACCTGCAACATACCCTTAGCTTTGGAGCAAGTAGTATCCAGTATAATTTCAGACCGGGTTATATTAATCCATTTGGGACCGAATCCATAGTCATACCTGAAGAAGTAAATCCCGAAAAAGCACTTGAAACCGCTTTTTATATAGGAGATGCTTTCGAAATCAATGATCAATTGGCGGTCGACTTTGGCTTGCGGTATGTGATCTATAATTATCTCGGTCCGAATACGGTTAATTCATATCAACCCGGTGGGCCGATTTCTCCCTCCACAATAACCGGAGAAAAATCGTATGGTGAAGGGGATATCATCAACACCTATCACGGACCTGAATTCAGGGTTTCGGGAAGGTATAATTTAAACAACATCTCGTCAATAAAAGCCGGATACAACACCATGCGGCAATTTACCCATCTGCTGACCAATACCTCGGCAATTTCACCAACAGACACCTGGAAGCTCAGTGATCCCAATATCCGGCCTCAATGGGGTGATCAGGTTTCGATCGGCTATTATCGAAACTTAAAGATCGATCAATATGAATTTTCTTTGGAGCTTTATCATAGAAATATGCGAAACCTGATTGATTATCGGTCAGGTGCTTCTTTGATATTGAATAACGAAATAGAACAAAGTATTCTTAAAACCGATGGCCGCGCTTATGGTGCTGAAGTGATGCTGAAGAAGAATACGGGTAAATTAAACGGTTGGATCAGCTACACTTATTCCAGATCCTTGTTGAGGACAGCTTCGGACGAGACTGCCGAAAAAATCAATAAAGGGGATTACTATCCCAGTAATTTTGACCAGCCGCATAATGTAGTTGTTGTCGGGAATTACGAGCTCAGCAAAAGATTGAGCACCTCTTTGAATGCCAATTACAGCACAGGCCGTCCTGTAACTTATCCGGTTTCGAAATTCCAATATGCCGGCTCGGAAAGGGTTTATTTTTCAGAAAGAAATGCCTATAGAATTCCGGATTATTTCAGAATTGATTTTTCTATCAATATAGAAGGAAACCATAAGGTGAGAAAATTGGCCCATTCTTCCTGGTCAATTGGTGTATATAACCTTCTGGGAAGGAAAAACCCATACTCGGTTTATTTCACACCTGTTAACGGCACCTTACAGGGATATCAGCTTTCGATATTTGCACAACCCATTCCTTTCATAACCTATAATTTCAGATTTTGATGATGATTCGAAAGTCCCATAGTCTTCTTGTTTTCCTGTTGCTGATTTTGGCATTTACAGGATGCAGGGATCCGTTTGAGCCGGAACTGACACAAACAGATTTTGCCCAGCTGGTGGTGGAAGGATATATAGAAATCAACGGGAAAGAATCCGGCATTAAGCTAAGCAGAACTAGGCCCGTGATCAGCGATACAGATCCCAATATGGAATCGGGAGCTACGGTCATGCTGCGGGATGAATTTGGTTATCAGTGGGATCTTCAGGAGTCGGAGCCGGGAACCTACAGTTTTTCAGGTTTTCTGAGTGCCTTCAGCACCTATCAACTGGAAATCATCCTGAATAACGGAAACCGATATATATCTGATAATCTTACTCCGATCATCACTCCTGAAATCGGAGATGTCGGGTTTCAAAAAGATGAAAATGGAGTGGATATATTTATCAGTACCCAGGGAAATGATCAAGCTCAATATTTCTTATGGGATTATGAGGAATATTGGCAATTCAAACCGGGCATACAGACAGTGTTTATCTATAATCCGGAGACAAATGAAGTGGATTACCGTAGACCTGATCAAGCCATCAATCTTTGTTGGAACAATAATCTTTTTCCCAGAATCATTTTAGAATCCGCGGGTAAATATACCGATAAACGGATTTTCCAAAAGGAGCTCGTCAATATTCCTAACCGTTCGGAAAAGCTGATGCAGCGCTACAGTATTAAAGTTCGGCAGCGGGCGATTGATCGTGAATCATATGATTTCTGGGAAATACTCAGAAAAAATTCAGACGATATCGGCGGAATTTTCAGTCCACTTCCTTCATTGATCCAAAGCAATATCAGTAGCCTTACCGATCCGGAAGAAAACGTAATCGGGTTTGTAAGTATGGGGCAGTCAGCGGAAAAAAGAATTTATATCAATGTAGCAGATGTTTTCCCATGGCCATTTTTCATTCCTGAATATGAATTTTGCCAGATCGAAAATGACACCACTTTTATCAGTGCATATAGTAGGAAGTTCAGTAGTGGCAATTTGATTCCTGCAAGGCCCATCATGTCAGGAACGACCACCATCGGCTATTTGGGAGCCCCTGTTGCCTGTACTGATTGCACCTTGAGAGGAAGTAATGTGAGACCAGATTTTTGGGAAGATTAGAAAAGAGAATTGGCGGTTGTTGGACAGGTAAATCAAAAATAAAATGAAAGAACACTTGATAAAGATTCTGGTTTGCTATCTTCTACTTTTGCCCGGATCAAAGGTAGAAGCCCGGAACATTCAAGAAGAAAAGGTATTTGTCCATCTGAACAAAACATTGGCTGCAGCCGGTGAAACGTTATGGTTTTCACTCAGGATAGTGAATACGGTAGGCGAACCCTATTCAAAAATTGCCTATGGAGAACTGATCGACAGGGAGGGTAAAGCTGTACATCAGGCAATTTTTTCTGTTGATAGTGGGATTTTACAAGGCACTTTTGATATTCCCGATCAGTTGGTCTCTGATCATTACCTGCTCCGGTTTTACACCAGAACTAGCCCCTTGATCGGGCCTGAGGGTGTTGACAGCCAATTGATCACCATTATCAATCCCAAAAGACCTAATCCCAATGAAGATAATCCCAAATCTTCCACTCCGAATTTCTCTCTTGACCAAGCTCAATTGAATGGTGAAATCATTTCGTTAAGATCGATTGAAAAAAAGGAGGAGATATCCCTAAATCTTGCAGCATACCGGGATGAGAACATCCAACTTTCGGCATCAATTCAAAATCAAATTTTGCCTGATAATTTTCAGGGAAGAATGAATGGGGGAATTTATAAACCCCTTTCGGAAAACTCCAAGTGGATTCCCGAACCATACGGTCATGTCGTCTATGGCAAAAATCTCGATACGGAGGTAGATACCACCGAGACTTTCTATCTCTCGGCACATGGAAGTCAATCTGTATTAAATACCGCCAAACCAAAACCCAACGGAGACCTCTTTTTTGATTTGGGTCCTTTGAAGGACTATGATTACTTTATCATCCAATCTTCAAACTGGGAGGAACAGCTGAATTTTTCCATTCAGTCCCCATTTTGGGATCTTAAATTCAAAGAACAATTTGCTTTTCCCCCTTTTCAGATAAGCGGGAATGAAAAATCCATTTTGATGAATGTGATCCTTTCTGCCCAACTGAATACCTATTTTTATATTCCCGCAAAAGAACCCTTTCACCCAATAGTCACCGGATTTGTTGCGGACAAAACTTATTATTTGGATGATTACAACCGCTTTGAAAAAATTGAGACCGTGCTGCGCGAGTATGTTCCTGAAGTACACGTCCGAAAGCAAAACAAAAAGACACTCTTTAAAGTATTGAACAATCCTTTGGGAACCATTTTTGACGAAAACCCACTCCTGATTATAGATGCAATGCCTGTATTTGATACAGATATACTTTCCGGTTTTGACCCGGAAAAAATTCAGAAACTGGAAATACTTGCCAGGGAATTTTATCTCAACGAAGACAGGTTTTCCGGCGTGATGAGTTTTTCTTCCTATGAGAATGACTTTGGCGGGTTTCCATTACCCACCACAGCTCTGTATTTGAATTACCCAACTATTCAGGTCCCAAAAATATTGCAGTCTCCCAATTATAATCCCCATCTTTCCGAACCCAATTATCCGGATTTTAGGACAGCCTTACACTGGTCATTCGAGGAACATAGTAAACCAGAATCCACCCAAATTACCACCTCCCAAATCAGTGGGAATTATGAATTGAAAATTAGTTATATCAATGAAAACGGTGAATTTGTAATGGTGAAGGACTACTTTCAAGTTGCGGATTAAGGAATAATTTTTATGAAGGCTTATCCTTTTTGGTGAGTTCATTATTCAAAAATTCCTGAAGTTTAAGCTGATAAGCTCCTGACTCTGCTGAATATTCCGGAACCAAAGTTTTCTTTTCGGGGAAACTTTCCATATGCATGGTTTGTGTCGGAAAGGCAAATCTTACCCCCAGACTATTCGCTAGCTTTACAATCCGGATGAGAACTTCATGTTTGCAGCGCAGCTCTTCTCCCCAAGTGGGCACTGCAAAAAATATATAGAACATCACATCCTGGCTATAGGCCGAAAGGTTGTTGAAATAAACATGGTAATTGGTCTTTAGGGTATCCGGATGTCTTTCCACGATTTGCCTTAAACCCAACACAAATGTCTCAACCAGCTGCGGAGGCGTATCATAGGTTATCGTGAGTGTGGTGAAAAACCTTCTATAAGCTCTCAATCCATGATTGTCGATAGTTGCGTCAGCAATTTTACCATTTGGAATATACATGACAGAATTACGGAAAGTCCTTACACGCGTGGAGCGAAATCCTACTTCCTCCACGGTACCATCCACATCACCGCTTGTAATCCAATCCCCGACCTGAAAGGGTTTGTCTATGAAAATCATCACCGAACCGAAGAAGTTTTTAATGGTATCCTGGGCAGCCAAGGCAAAGGCAAGTCCACCAATCGAAAGCCCCGTCAAAAAAGGTACAATATCAATATCCAGCCCATCTTTCAAAATATAAAGCGTGCCTATGATCACTACAAAAGCCTTTAATGTTTTTCTTACCAAAGGCACGAGCTGATCATCCAGCGTGGAGTTCGTTTTTGCAGCTACATTTTCAAAATACAGTGCTATTAAATCAACGATTTTATAAAAGACCAGAGTCAGTATAAACGGTTTGGCAGCATTCAGCAACAGCAATACCCATGAAACCACTTCTATAGGCAGCAGAAGCAATCTTATAAAAAGAGAAAGTAGCAATACGATAAAATAGATACTGATTATCCTGGCAACGGGCAGCAGGTATTTCTCGCCTGTCTCACCATAATCAAACTTAATCAACAAATAAAGAAGGCCTTTATCTATCAAAAATGTAATAATCTTATGAGACAAAAACAGCAATAATATCAGAAAAAACAATCCTGCCAATTGCCACAGGTGAAGTCCAAAATAGACTTGGGTACCTATTTTTGGTAGAAGATTCAATAATTTATCTGTACCAAAAGGATAAGTTTCCCTATGCATCTGGTCAATCTGAGAGACGGTGTAGGTACTGAATACCCATGAATTTCCCCTTTTCTCAAGAAAGACTGCAGGCAACCTTTTGGCATCAAAATAATATCGCTGTTGGTTGTTGCTTAAGGAATCAACATAATCAGGGTCATTAGGCACGTTGTTGAGCCGAACATAAACTCCATTTCCATCAAATACCTGTTTAAGTTTGATGCCCAATCTGCCGGGTTCTCCCTCAAGATCTCCTCGGGTTGACAAGGATTTTGCCGCAGCTTGTGGATTATAATTTTCTTCACGGAGATTGTAAAAAAATGTGACCGTAGTACTGTAGGGAGTATTAAGGTTCTGAAATTCCTCCAGGTCAACAGGGATTTGATCATCATCCAGAATTACCTGACCATAAAGCATCTGATATTGAATGAAAACAAAAATAAGGACTAGGGTAAACTTGACAGTTTTGTACATGGGTTTTTATTTTGCTGGCGCAAAGGTAGTATTTCAATATGCTTAAGGCCAAAATCAAATTAAAATATGCCTTTCAATTAGCTTTCGATTTTTCAGACACTTCTCCAACCGATTTAAAGCGACCTGATTAAGTGGGAAGTTTATATTCTGAAAACTTATCCTGATTTACAGTATGGATCGTGTATTCATTTTGGCTTCCCGAATATTTCAGATCAATTTCGGTTTTGCCACTGATGGGAAGTGTATTGAGTAAATCACCTTTGATATTGTACAAATAGATAAATTCTTGGGTCTTATCTATCAAGACAAAAATATTTTTATCTGCACCAAAGGAAAAATATTGAAAGTCAAGATCCCCTGCTGAAATCTCTTTTGTAAACAGCACCTTATATTCGGGATCCATCACGGTCACTTTGTTGAACTCCTGAACAACAAAAAGAAATCTGTTATCCGTTTGATCCTTGACCAAGCTGAATTTGCTTTCCCTGTCAGGCCGGAGCAACTGATTTCTATAGGCAAGTTCCCCCTTGAAATTGACCTGCACCACTTCCCCGTCTTTGGTGACAGTGACAATCCTAGTATCTTTTGCACTTCCCCTCTCGATAACGATGTATTCAGAATCAAGAGCACCTCCCAATCGGATCGGACTGCCAATCTGTGGCTCACCCCTTCTGTTGAAAAGATGTAAATTTCCGTTGTTGCTGAATGCGACCATCTGATCACCCACTCCGGCAATGCGGTGATGGGCCGGTGCGGCGGAAAGTGAGCCACTGATTTTATTCGGATTCCATCCTTCCAAAGCTTTTCCATCACTATCCAGCAGGAAAAGATTGCCGGGTTCTGTGGCCAAAAAATACCTGTAATCCCGGGTGTTGCTGTAATCCACCAAGCTGAGATGTGTAATGACTTCATTTGAAGGATTGGTTGGAAACCCCGGGATAGGGGAACCGAATCGATCAATTACATAAACCATCTCCCCTGTGGCAAAAAGCAGCTGAAGCTTTCCGTTTTTATAATAATCAATCTGAAAAATATCTGAAACAATCGGGCCATCCAGAATTTTGGAAAAGACCCGTTCCCCTTCAGAAGTCAGAAGATGGAGGTTAAATAATTCATCCTGAACCACATATTCATAACTTTTATCATTAAAATTCTGAATGGATTTGGGTCCAAAGATTAGTTGGTGGTTGAACCTTATAGATTTATTCTCAGACAAAGCTATGTCCCGGACAGCTTTTATAGGTCCAGGATTGTAACCCATCTGTACATTTACCGCATGTCCATTATTTTTTTCGGTTACCTGAAGTGCCAACAGATCAATCGATTTAAGTTGTGGCGCATATTTCTGAAAAAATGCCTGCCAGTTAGGCGAGCTGATCTCTATCACGCTGTTCCAAAATCGAGGTACGTTGACAACAAAATTAAACCAGGCATTTTGTGAAACCCCTTCCATGAATTGCTTATGCTGAAGTGACTTTCCCCAGGTATTGTCGCTCGCCACATCATCAAGAAAAATTTTCATTGCCTTGCTGCTATTGGCAAAAACCAGCATTTCTCCCATGCCTGTGATAAAAGTATCGTCAAAACCCAAGAATTTCCCATCAAACAAATGCGCCGGAAACTCCTCTTCCGCCACCATAAATATTTCCCGGTTTTGGTAATAATCTACGGGGATTAGAGACAAATCAATTTTTGCAAGGCCAAGATTAAACTCCTTCAGAAGTTGTATCTGATCCTCCAGACGATCTGTATGAATGAGAAGAATTTTATCCTGAGGTTCATTTACTACCGTCTCGAAGAGAGAAAAACCAAGCCCCCCTTTCAGGTTTTCCAAAAACCCTTTTTTGAACAAGTCTTTTTCAATATCTCCTTTGAGCGTGTTCCTAGGTTGAAAACTCAGATTTTTGATCTGTTGCAGTTCTTCGTTTTCGCTGCTCTGATATTGAAAAAAAACTGCTGTACGGTTGGAAATATGGTTTCTGAAAACATTGTTTTTCACCGGTTTTAAATCCTGAAAATCGATTCTGTTTCCATCCACAAATACTGCCCATCCTGCCAGATGAATTTTGTTTTCGGCAAAATTAAGTTCAAGGTTAGCTGCAAGTTTGTTTTGGGAAAAATTCCTGACCATAGGAATATTGCTGTCTCTGGAAATTCCATTGACCAATTTTGCCAGACCTTGACTTGTAACTCTGAAAACTCCCATTCCTTTTGGAGAAGGTAAGGCAGTAAACAATTCTTTGTAGTGTTCTTTAAAGGTATTTTGTGTGCTGCTTTTTGAAAACCTAATCGCTTCTTCCACTAAAAATGAAGTATAGCTGGCAACAAGAATATTATCGATTTTGGAATAGGTCAGGTTCCGCTCCAAATTGGGACTCTGAAGCTCATAAATCGTAACATCACTATAGCTACGGGTCACAACCCGGGACAATTCCGGAAGGTTTTTTTCCAGGTCAAGAACGAAAGATTCGTCGGCACCATCCTTAAACGCAAGAACAAACATAAAATCAAATTCGTCTTTTCCCACTGTATGCAAGGAAATTACCATTTGGTTTCCTTTCAGCGATCGGTCCAGATTCCCGGATCTACCAACCAAAGAATCCAATGCTACCAATTGCTCCTCGGCGTTTTTTAAAGACGGCAATTCCGAAAGTCTTTGCCAGATGGGTTGCGTGACCAGGTTGTTCCATGCCGTGACGGGTTCTTCTGTTTCGAAAACCAAAACAGCATCAGCTGAAATCAGGTCAAGGGCATTGATTTGTTTGTTTAAATATTGTGTTTGGATCAAAAAATAAGCACCAATTCCCAAACTGATAATGATTAAGAATGCTATAATCTGCTTTATTATTTTCACCGGGCAAATACTTTGAATGAATGGGATGGGTAAACATAAGGTATTCAGGATTAAAAAGTAAATAAAAACCGAAATCCCGAAAATGAATTTCGGGATTCGGTTTTGAATCAATACTATTTTTTGGACAGATTGTCCAGAACTTTCATCACTTCTTTCACATGTCCTCTGGAGACTTCCAAAAGTGCCTTCTCTTCTTCATTCAGGTCAAGTTCAATGACTTTTTCTATCCCGTTTTTACCCAGAATCACCGGAACTCCGAGATAGCAGTCATCGATTCCATATTCACCTTCAAGTTTGATACAAACAGGAAATACCCTTTTCTGATTTCTAAGTATGGCTTCCACCATCTGAGCTGCAGCGGAACCCGGTGCATACCAAGCCGAGGTACCCATCAGTTTTACCAGCTCGCCACCTCCGGATTTTGTCCTTTCTATTATCGCATCCAAAGTTGCTTTATCAATCAACTCAGTGACAGGAATCCCTGCAACGGTTGTATATCTTGGCAAAGGTACCATCGTGTCTCCATGACCACCCATCAGAATAGCTTGGATTTCTTTGTTTGAAACATTAAGATGATCTGCAATAAAAGCCCTGTATCGGGCAGTATCCAAAATTCCCGCCATTCCCAAAACCTTAGCTCTAGGCAGTTTTGATGTGATATGAGCTTGGTAAGTCATTACATCCAGGGGATTGGATACGACTATTATAATAGCATTGGGAGAATATTTCACCACATTTTCGGTCACCGACTTTACGATACCTGCATTGGTTTCGATCAAGTCGTCACGGGTCATCCCGGGTTTTCTTGGAAGTCCCGATGTAATCACCACCACATCAGAATCAGCAGTTTTGCTGTAATCATTTGTACTGCCGATGGTTCTGCTGTCATATTGGTTGATTGGGGCTTTTTGCCAAATATCCAAAGCCTTGCCTTCTGCAACACCTTCTTTTATGTCCAACAATATTATTTCTTCTGCAATCTCTCTGTAGGCCAACACATCAGCACATGTTGCGCCGACATTACCGGCTCCAACTACGGTTACTTTTGTCATAATTTATGAATTAATGTTAAAAATTTTTAAAGTTTTCCAATAGGATCGCTAAGTTATTAAACAAAGCACATTTAATGAAGCAATCCTTTGATAACTTGATGGAAGGGCATTTCCTGCGGCGGATTACCGGAAGAAGGGATTTCCAAGAGGGTGATTTATAAGTAACCAAACGTATTTCGTCCGAAAAATTTTGAATGAATAATAAATATCACACAGATCGATCCGAGGTTTTTTTTTAGCCATTCTCAAACATCTGACCGAGGTTGAAGAAACCAAAAGAGCTTTGGTAAGATTTAAAAAGCCTCTGGTTGTTTTGGTTGTAAAACTCTGAGAGGGACGTCATCATTTTGGCCTTGATCCTGGGATTGGTGTCGAAAATCTCCTGAATGGCAAAATGTGGAATTACCATCAGCTCAGCCTCTTCGGAACTCACGATAGCTGTATAAATTCTTTTGGTGTTTTCGAGTAAAGAATTTTCACCGAATGCTTCTCTTTTGCGCACTTCCAAAACCACTTCGAAATTATCCTTGATATCAACCGTGAGGCTTACGAACCCGGATTTTATCAAATAAATGGCCTGACTGGGATCATTTCGAAAAAAAACCACCTCTCCTTTTGTATACTTCCGATGATGGATGGCAGGTATGAATCTAGCCATTTCCCCATTCTTTAATTTTTCGAAGAACCGGACTTGTGACAAAAACTGAAACACTTCCAATTCCGCAGAACTAAAAGTTTTGGAAAATGGATTGGTCATCGCTCTTTCTTTTGAAGTATAACACATTTTTGGTATTGGCATCACATTTAAAACGGTCATTTATCCTATAACCGATAACCCAAGCGATCTCATTGCCTGAACAAAGGACTGCCACAGTTTTTTTGTGAATCAAAGGTACTTTCAAATTTATCAATAAATCGCTGATTTTCTTTTCGTTTTTCATTCCCAGGGGCACAAATTTGTCTCCATGCTCCCATTTTCTTACCGAAAGAGGATATATTAGTTTGTCCATATCCATCATAGCATTGATGGGAGACCGGTCAATTTTCACTTCGTTGGAAAGTTTTAGGATTTCGTATTCAGCATCCTGCAGCTTTAATCCAATATCCGTAGCCGATAATTCTACCTTTGGGAAATCAAAATTCTGCTTTCCAACAATTAATATGTCTCTGTCGATAATCAACACATTATTCCGAGATGAAAATGTTTTACCACTTTCACCTTTCTGTATGGCTGAAATCACCGAAAGCACATCATCATAATTGAATCCAAAATCCCTTAGCCAATAATAAAGAATTGATTTTTTGCCGGGAATGGCAGTGATATCTTCAAATTTCAGGTATTGATAATCCCCTTCCTGCTGCACTTTCTCCTTTTTCCATTGGTGAAAAAAATGGAAAAATGCGTTTCCTGTATCCTTTATTCTTTGAAAACTGTATTGCAACGAAAGTCCCGGATCAGGGAAAGCATAAGCGAGAACCGGAATTACTTCGTTGCGGATATAATTCCTTTTGTAATCACTCTTATTGTTGCTGCTGTCATTTCTCCATGAGAAACTGTTTTTCTCCATAAAGTCCAGAAGCTCCCTTCTTCTAAAGGAAAGTAAAGGGCGGATGATATTCCCTCTCCTTTCGGCCATTCCATAAACACCCTCTATTCCGGTTCCCCGCATGAGGTTTAGCATTACTGTCTCCACCTGATCTTCAAAATGATGGGCAACCAGTACTCCTTCAAATTTGTTTTGAGAAATCAAATCTTCGAACCAGTTGTATCTAAAATCCCGGGCAGACATCTGTAACGATTGCTGATCTCCCTTGAATTGATCAAAATGTGTTTTATTCACAAAAACCGCCACTTCCCACAAATCCGCCAAATCTCTGACAAAAGCTTCATCTCCATCACTTTCCGCATCCCGCAGCTGGAAATTTACATGGGCAAGAGAAAAATCAAAACCGGCTTTTTTTAACAAATGTCCTAAGCATACACTGTCCATTCCTCCGCTGATGGCGAGAAGGTAAGGTTTTTGGATATCCAAAATATTTTTTGAACGTATATGATCGATAAAGTGGTTAACCATAAACCAAAAATACCATTTTTGGTTAATTTTGCCACTGAAGAATACTCAAATGATCAAAAACACCCTCCTCACTTTCTTATTGCTCTATTCGTTAAGTAGCCCCGGACTTTTTGCCCAAACCCAAAATGGAAACATGCTGGAGATTCAGGAAGCCGAACTACTTCAGGGCGCAAGAGGATTCGAACGACTGATCAATAATGTACGGATGAAACATCAGAGCTCCCTGATTTACTGCGACTCGGCACATTTTTACAGATCAGAAAACATGGCCAAACTATTTGGAAATGTCCGGATCATTGATCAGGAAGATCCCATTACCACCACCAGTAGGTATGCAGAATATGACGGAAACACAAAAATGGCCAAGTTGAGAAACCATGTGGTTTTCCGTAATGATAACACTACATTGTACACAGACTTTCTGGATTACAACCGCGAAACAGGAATTGCCAATTACTTCAACGAAGGAAGGGTGGTGGACACAGTCAATGTATTGACCAGCCAAAACGGTATTTATGAAACTGCGGTTGAAAAAATAACATTCACTGAAAATGTGATTTTGGTCAATCCGGATTATACTCTTAAAACCAATTTTTTGATCTATCTCACACCGAGCAAGATTGCAGAAACAGAAGGAATCACCAATATAGTATCCAAAGAAGGCAATAAGCTGAATGCCCAAAAAGGAAGTTATTATGATACTGAAAACAAAATCTTTCGCTTTTATGATGGCGATGCCGAAACAGAAACCAGCAAGGTCTATGCAGAAACACTTTTTTATGATGAAAACCAAAATTATTATGAGGGGCGGGAAAATGTAAGCATTTACAACAAAGAAAGAGAGGTTGAAATATTCGGGGAAGAGGGAAAATATTGGGAAGACAGAAAATACAGCCAGGTTTACGGAAATGCCTTGGTGAGAAAGTATTTCGAATCAGATACATTATACATGATCGGCGACACCTTGATTTCGCAGGACAGTGAGGATGCTGAGGAGAGACATCTGTTGGTTTTTCACAACGTGAAGCTCATCAAATCAGATCTTTCAGGAAAATCCGATTCTCTCTCATATATCTATGCAGATTCAACGATCCACCTTTACAGAGACCCTGTCCTCTGGAATGACAAAAGCCAGATTACAGCAGACAGCATAAATTTTTTGATTGCCAACGAGGACATCGACCGGGCCATTTTGAAACAAAAGGCTTTTGTAGTCACAAAAGACACCTTGGATAATTACAATCAGATCAAGGGAAGGAAAATGGAGGGCTTTTTCCTTGATGGAGACATGAGTAAACTTGAAGTTGAGGGAAACGGGGAATCCCTGTATTTTGATTTACTCAATGACAGTACCTTACGTGGCGTCAACAAACTTCTCTGCTCCAGAATACTCATGTACTTTACTGATGGTGATATCAGCAGGATAAATCACCTTGTAAAACCCGAGGGATCATTTACACCGCCACATCTTCTAAATGAGGAAGAAAAGAAACTGGAGGGCTTTTCATGGCGCATAGAAGAAAAACCATCAATGGAAACCATCAACTCCTGGAGAATGCCCCGTATCAGGGAAGATAACCCATATAATTTTTTCAACGAACCTGATGTATCGATTCCTGAACCTTCTGATGAGGAAATACAAAAAAT
>JBGTDA010000042.1:0-21869 GCA_041748555.1 Rhodonellum sp. | reverse complement strand
GTCAGGTCAGGATCGTTTGCAATGGAAATGATTTTCTCTTTCCTGAAAATCCTGCCGCTTCAGGCATTTTTACAAAACCATGGTTTTTTCCAATTCCCCTGAATTGCAGTGCTTTGCCTTCTGCAAAGATTTCCATTGCCTTTTCTTTTCCTGACCCCGCTTGGCGCGTTTTCTTACAATTTCATTCAACGGTTTGCTTCACGAAACTGTTGCGCTATTTGTTCCATATGGCATACATAGCGCAACAGTTGCGGTTATTTCTAGATTATCTAAACTTAAAACTAATTACTAAATATCCAATCCATCCAAGGGGCTTTTAATTTGGTCAAAGCCCTTGGTGGTGATATGGGTATAGATCTGGGTCGTTTTGGGGCTTTCATGACCCAGTAAACTTTGAATATACCTCAGGTCAGTACCGTTTTCCAGAAGATGTGTGGCAAAAGAATGCCGTAAAGTATGAACTGTAATCTTTTTCTTGATATCTGTCCTTTGCAATGATTGCTTAAGGATACTTTGAATACTCCTTGCGGAGTATTTGAGAGGTTTATCGACTTTACTTCCCTGTCCCTCAAATAAATAATAATGGGGCCGTTCCTGCTTGATGTATGTACGCAGAATTTCTAAAGCTTTTGATGACAATAAAGTATATCGATCTTTTTTACCTTTTCCCTGTTCTACCCTGATCTGCATCCGCTTAGAATCTATATCTTTAATTCTTAGATTGATTAACTCACCAATCCTAAGGCCTGCAGAATAAATGGTCATTAAGATTGCCTTATGCTTCAGGTTATAAGTTGCCTTTATGATTGCGGATACTTCCTCTTCACTCAATACCTCTGGCAAAACTTTTTCTCTTATCGGTCTATCTACATGATAATATTTCCTTTCTCCTCCCTTAACCTTTTCAAAGTAAAATTTAATAGCGTTAATGGCTTGGTTCTGATGGGAACTTGATACTTTTCTTTCAGTTACCAAATATCTCGAAAATACCATCACCTCCTTTTCTCCAAGTTCATCGATAGCCTTTTGGGGAAAATAGTTTAAAAACTCTTCAAATAGAGGTACATATGCTCTTATGGTACTTGGACTATACCTTCTCTCCTCTAATTTATGTACATATTCTTCTGGACATGTTCGATAATTGGGTATATCCTTGGCTGGTATCTTACCTACTTTATTGTCAGAATTTTCTTCTTGATATATTATCTCCATTTCATATTCAGAAGCCTTTCTCTTTATTTCTCCCAAAAATTGTTCAGTATATGGAATTGTCCACCATTTGTTCCTTTTGTCCCATTGATAGTAAGGAAAGGTTTTGATCACTTTCATCATGCCGGCATGAAATCCAAAAATAAGTCTCAATCTACCTTTGCTTGTTTTGATAATTAATACCTGATTTTTTTGAATAGAATAAGCCTCTGACCCGCTCGAAACCTCAATTTGTTCATGCTCTGTAATTAGTGTCAATCGATCTCGCAAATATTCCTTGAGACGTTCAATATTTCCAGGATAGTGAGGAATTTCCCAAAAAAAACCTTCTTTGTTCCATCTTGCATATTGTATACTTCGGATAAACCTTATGTCGGATTCGTTTTTCGGAATTTTCAAAATGATTTTCCTTCCAAAAATTTCTATTGTGATTGGTCTTGATTCCATAGTAGCCGGGATTGGAGAAAACTACAAACAATACGTAACTCAAATCCTAAAATACCTCATATCCCCGCCAAGTAAAAGATCATTGTCCAATTTAAACGGTTAAATTAGTCTAATATGAATTTATAAATTTGCAAATTTATGCCCATAAAAAAACCCCTGACTAATCAGAGGTATTTTTAATTACATCTATTTCTTATGACAAAGATTTAGAAATGAAAATCTGTGGATTACTATATATTTTTCTTAAGAAAAAGGATATTTCCCCTTCTCGATCATAAAATCGGCAATCTGCCTTCTCAGTGACTTGGTATCGATCAGGTCCATCTTGGTAAAGCGCTTCAGACCCATCAACATCACCTTCTGCTCGTCTCCCGTGGTGAAGGAGGCGATGGCTTCCTTGGCCGCCAGGCTGATCTTGTCGGCTGCTTCCGATAAGTAGACCCGGGACATCGCAATCTGCTGGGCACAGGCTGCTTCCCCGCGCATGCTGACCAGCTTTTCGGTTCTGAGGATGGCAGATTCGGCAGCATAAATTTCGATCATCACGTCTGCAAGGTTCATCATTACTTCCTGCTCCTCTTCGATCTTATCCTGAAGGACCATCGCGGCTTTGCCACCGACCATCAGGAATACTTTCTTCAGTTTTTTGAGAACCTCTTTCTCAGCTGCAAAAAAACCGAAAGCATCATTGGACTCAAAACTCGGGACAGCTCTCAGTTCTCCGGAAACTGCCATCGCCGGTTCGAAGAGATTGACCTCTCCTTTCATTGCGCGCTTCAGCAGCATGCCGACCATCAGCATGCGGTTGATTTCATTGGTACCCTCATAGATCCTGGATATCCTGGCATCCCGATAAGCCCGCTCCATCGGAGCATCTGCGGAATAACCCATCCCGCCGTAAATCTGTACTCCCTGATCTACCACATAATCCATCGATTCGGAGCTATGTACTTTTGAGATAGTACATTCGATGGCAAATTGCTCCACGCCTTTCAGCTTTGCTTCATTAATCTCGGTTCCCCCGGCAACCAGCACATCGATACGGTCCTCGATATTTTGACCCGCACGGTAGCAGATGGATTCGGACACAAAGGTTTTGATGGCCATCTCTGCCAGTTTTGATTTTATGGCTCCGAAAGTATTGATACTTACCCCGAATTGCTTTCGCTCCTCGGAATATTTGATCGCATTGCTGATCACGGTTCGGACGCCACCCAAGACACCGGAACCCAACTTTATCCGGCCGATGTTCAGGATATTAACAGCGATCTTAAAGCCGTTTTGGCGGTCTGAAAGCATGTTTTCCACCGGTACCGGACAGTCATTGAAAAATACCTGTCGGGTAGAAGAACCTTTTATGCCCATTTTCTTTTCTTCCTCGTTCATGGTGATGCCGCCAAAACCTTTTTCCACAATAAAAGCAGTGAGGTTCCTGTCATCTTCGATCTTGGCAAAGACAATGAAGATGTCGGCAAATCCCGCATTGGAGATCCACATCTTCTGTCCTGTAATCAGGAAATGGCTCCCGTCTTCAGACAGCACCGCCTTTGTTTTACCACTGTTGGCGTCTGATCCGGCGTCCGGTTCTGTGAGGCAATAACATGCCGCCCACTCACCTGTTGCCAGTTTTGGAAGGTATTTCTTCTTTTGTGCTTCGTTGCCGTAATAGAGAATCGGCAAGGTTCCGATACCGGTATGCGCTCCATAAGTGGTGGAAAAAGATCCGGCAGAACCGATAATATCCGCAATCAGCATGGAGGTATTGAAGCTCATTCCCATACCCCCGTATTCTTCGGGAACAGAGATACCCAACAAACCCAATTCACCTGCTTTCCTGAATATGGAAGGAACAAGGTTGGGATTTTTCATACTGTCGATTTCCGCAACATTAGGAATTATTTCCGTATCTATAAAATCCTGACAGGCCTGAGCCATCATTTTTTGCTCTTCCGAAAACTCTTCAAATATAAAGACGTCCTCCGCAGCCGTTTCCTGCACCAGGAATTCACCGCCGTTGATTGATTTTTTTATTGTTGTTGACATTTTTTTGAATTTAGATTTAAGTAATAAGACATAAGATTTAAGACTTTAGATTTACGTTTCGAATTTGGTTATCAAACTGAATAGCATTTTTTGGATTTCAGTTAACTCTGATGTGATTTTTTCAAAGTCATCTTTATCAATGAATTCCAGATCCAAACTTACATACAGTTGAGATTCGAGTTCGCATATTGATCCGTGAGAAATCCCAAGAAAATCCGCGAATTCTTTATTAGTCCGCCTTCCTGCTCTTTCGGCAATATTTGAAGGAACCGAAACCGCACTTCTTCTCATTTGTGAGGTCAGTCCAAATCTTTCATCAGCAGGATATCTACGTGTTATCCTATACACGGCCACGGTTAATTTGATGGATTTTTTCCGCACCTCCAATGCTTTATAGTTGTGCATTTTTTTATCTTATATCTAATATCTTGATTCTCATTTATCACATCTCAAATCTATTTCAACAACTCATACACCCCCGCTACTCCCTGACCTCCCCCGACACAGGCGGTAACCAATCCGTACTTTTGATTGCGGCGGCGGAGTTCGCTGAAGAGCTGGACGGAAAGTTTGGCTCCGGTACAACCCAAGGGATGTCCCAAGGAGACAGCTCCTCCGTTTACGTTCACCAGTTCGGGATCCAAATCCAGGGATCGGATCACGGCCAGGCCCTGTGCGGCAAAGGCTTCGTTCAGTTCAATCAGGGTGATGTCGTTCATAGAAAGGCCGGCTTGCTTCAAGGCTTTCGGAACAGCTTCAACGGGACCGATACCCATAATCCGCGGCTCCACTCCGGCAACAGCATAGGATAAAAGTCTTGCTATCGGCTCCAGATTCAACTCTTTCACCATTCGCTCTGACATGACAACAACAAATGCAGCTCCATCAGAAGTCTGGGAGGAGTTACCCGCTGTTACCTGTCCGCCTTGTTTAAATGCCGGCTTCAAACCTGAAAGAACTTCCATTGTCGTGCCTTTCCGTGGTCCTTCATCCGTATCCACGGTAAACTTCCTGGTCTTCATCTTTCCGTTTTCATCCAGATAGTTTTCCTCCACCTCAACAGGTACGATTTGCTCTTTGAATTTTCCGGTAGCAATGGCCGCCAAGGAACGTTCGTGGGAGATGACCGAAAACCGGTCCGCGTCTTCCCTGGTGATATTGTATTCTTTGGCCACTTCCTCGGCTGTCAATCCCATACTGAGATAATATTCCGGGGTTTCGGTGGCTATTTTATAATTCAGGGCTGTCCGATAACCCATCATAGGTACCATGGACATCGATTCTGTACCGCCTGCGATGATGCAATCGGCCATTCCGGTTTTGATTTTGGCTACTGCCAAAGCAATTGCCTCCAATCCCGATCCACAATAACGATTGACAATAAAGCCGGGAATCTCTTTCCCCAATGCCAGTAAGGCAATCATTCTGCCCATCTGCATGCCCTGTTCCGCTTCAGGTACGGCATTACCTACAATCAGATCATCAACCCGCTTTGGGTCCAATCCGGGAGTTTTTGCGACCAGGTGTTTGATCACATCCGAGGCCAAATCATCCGGACGGTAAAACCGAAATCCTCCTTTTTTTGCCTTACCAACCGCTGATCTATATCCGTTAACTATGTATGCTTCCATGTTAGATTAATTGAGTATTTATGATAAAATAATAATTTAGAAGAGTATCAAGTAGCAAGTATCACGATTGTTTATCTTTCAAGAGATGTGTTAAGTCCCATTATCATTTTCTGGATTTCGATAATATCATTGTTCATTTCTTTGGATATATCCTCAGCCATCAAACCCACCCTCTTTGAAATTTCAACTTGGGTTTCCAATTCAAAACTTTTACCAAGGCTGGTTTCGAGGGAATTTGAAAAGGATTTCTTTGATGATTTTGCAGAACCCTCGGCTATATTGGAGGGAATTGAAACACCCGCTCTTCTCATTTGAGAGGTCATACCAAATTTTTCCTCACTGGGAAATTCAACAGTTAATTTATATATCTTAACTGCTAAGTCTACTGATTTTTGCCAAACCTTTAAATCCTTGAAATTATGCATATCCTTTATTGTTAATGGTCTACAGATCT
The DNA here is from genome assembly GCA_041748555.1 of Rhodonellum sp. Lineage (GTDB taxonomy): Bacteria > Bacteroidota > Bacteroidia > Cytophagales > Cyclobacteriaceae > Rhodonellum. The sequence goes on along the minus strand of JBGTDA010000042.1, from coordinate 16,085 downwards.
ATATACTTGAATCTTGATACTAACCCTAATTCCTCAAAGGTTTTCCTTTAAACAAAATGCTATGAATCCTTTCCAAAGTCTTTTTCTCTCCTGTCAAACTTAAGAAGGCTTCTCTTTCAAGATCCAATAGGTATTGCTCACTGACTTCAGTCGCGTTTGAGAGATCCCCGCCGGACATGATCCAGGCAAGTTTTTTGGCGATTTTAGCATCGTGTGGAGATATATATGCTCCGTATTGCATTCCTGTAATACCCGCTTCAAAAAGTGCCAAAGATGTTTTCCCAAGTACTTTGATGTTCGTCTGCTGTAAAGGCTGGGTATATCCCGCTTCATGCAGTGCCAACACTTTTGTCTTGGCATCTGCCAAAAGTCTTTTTCTGTTTAGGGTAATGGCATCTTTGGATTGCAGATAGCCAAGTCCTTTAGCTTCTTCAGCGGAGGTCGAAACCTTTGCCGTGGCGATATTCATGAAATATTCCTGAAGTTGATTGAGCTCCACATCGCCTGCAATAATGCTGTTTGAAAACCGGAGTGTCATCTCTTTGGTGCCTCCTCCGGCGGGAATCAATCCCACGCCAACTTCCACCAATCCCATATAGAGCTCGGCATGTGCCTGAACAGCATCTGCGTGCAGGGACAATTCACATCCGCCACCCAAGGCCATATTATGCGGTGCAACCACTACCGGAACAGACGAAAATCTTGCCCGCATCATGGTGTTTTGAAATTGGGTGATCATCAGATTTATCTCGTCGAATTCCTGATCTCCTGCATACATAAACAACATTGCCAAATTGGCTCCTGCTGAGAAGTTTCCCCCTTCGTTGCCGATTACCAAGCCTTTGAAGGATTTCTCGGCCATGCTGATGGCTGTATTGATTCCTTCTACTACTTCCGCCCCAAGCGAATTCATTTTGGTATGAAACTCCAGCCCGATCACGTCATCTCCCAAATCGTAAATACTGGAACCCGCATTTCCCCAAATCTTTTTGTTTGCAGCTTTGAGTGTGTCCAAATTGATAAATTCATCAGTTCCCGGAATCGGCAAATAAGATTTAGATCGGATATCGTAATATTTTTTCTTCCCGTTTTCAACCTTATAAAAGCTGTCATTTCCGGCATCGAGTATTTCATAAACCCACTGTGCAGCTTTTTCACCGGCTGCTTCCATTTTATCCACAGTTTCTTTGACGCCCAGAATATCCCACGTTTCAAAAGGTCCATATTCCCAGCCGAAACCTGCCGAAACCGCTTGGTCTATACGGTATAATTCATCGGAAATCTCAGGAATCCTATGGGAGCAATATTTGAAAAGATCATAAAACGAGGTTCTGTAAAATTCACCTGCTTTATCATCATAATTGACTAAAAACTTGATTCTCTTCTTGAGATCATCAACCTCCTTGGAGGCTTCCAGCGCTTTGAATTTCGGCTTTTCTACATCCTTATATTCATAGGTATTGAGATCAAGTTCCTTCAATTCTTTGCTTCCGTCTTCATGTCGGATCATTTTAAAATATCCCTGACCGGTTTTGTCCCCCCACCATTTCCGTTCGTACAGTTCCTTGACAATTCTGGGTAACTTGAATTTCTCCCTGGATTCGTCGTGGGTCAGGGTTTTATATAGATTGTTGGCAACATTCACCGTGGTGTCCAAGCCTACTACATCCATTGTCCGGAAGGTCGCAGATTTTGCCCTTCCGATAAGGGTCCCTGTAAGTTTATCAACCTCTGATACGCTCAAACCCATTTTTTCAATGGTATGCATTCCTGAAATAATGGCATATATGCCTATTCTATTGGCAATAAAAGCAGGAGTATCTTTACATAAAACAGTCTCCTTTCCTAAAAACCTATCTCCATAATCCATCAAAAAGTCGATGATTTCCGGATCTGTGTTTGGTCCGGGAATGATTTCCAAAAGCCTTAAATATCTAGGCGGATTGAAAAAGTGGGTACCTGCAAAATTTACCTGAAAATCTTCACTCCGTCCTTCACACATCAGGTGCATCGGAATCCCGGAAGTGTTGGAAGTTATCAATGTACCCGGCTTGCGGTGTTTTTCTACTTTTTCAAAAAGTGCCTGCTTGATATCCAGTCTTTCCACCACCACTTCCACTACCCAATCACAGTCTTTGATTTTTGGCAGATCATCCTCAAAATTTCCCGTAGTGATCCGCGAAACAAAGTCCGGATCATACAAAGATGCAGGTTTTGATTTTAAGGTATTGTGGAGAGCAGATTCCACTAATCTATTTCTGACTGCCTTATCCTCAAGGGTCAAGCCCTTTTTCTTTTCTTCTTCGGTGGGCTCTTTGGGTACAATGTCCAGGAGCAATATCTGAACCCCGATATTGGCAAAATGACAGGCAATCCTTGATCCCATCACTCCTGAGCCTAAAATGGCAACTTTTTTAATAGCTCTTTTCATAAGGTTTTTTTTATACTTCGTACACGTCAAGCGTACTTATTGGGTTTGTCGGTTCAGTTTGAATATTTTCTATGACTTGGTTGATCTTTAGGATTACGGAGAAAAAAACATCCAGCTCCTCATCACTGACCACTTTCCGAACCCGGGTATTAAAATATTTAATGGTTTGGATAGAAATTTCCTTTTTGCGTTTACCCTCTTCTGTCAAAAAAATCCTGACTGACCTTTTGTCAACGGGATCAGGTTTTTTATAAATCAATCCCTTTTCTTCCATGCTTTTTAGCATCCGGGTAAGACTCCTGGATTCCAATCCCATTAAGGGCGCAATTTTGGTTGCAGCTGTTCCTTGATTAGAATGAATGTTGATCAATACAAATCCGATGGAGCTGGTAAAATCTTCAGTTGCAGCTTTTTGATTATACATTCTCGAAATCGCATGCCAGCAACTCTTGATATGATGATCTACTGTTTCTTCACGTTTCATAGGCTTTTAATTACCTGCCTAAGTTAATAAAAATATAGTATGCATGCATACTAAAGTGTAAAAAAGTTATGCATGCATAAGAAATTATAAAACGATAAATTTAATTTTACAAAATAATATTTTGTAAAATTAAATTATGTGAACAATATACCTATTTTATTTAAATAAAAATAAACAAAGCAGAATAAGTTTCTGATTTTATCCTGCGTATAATTCCTCTATTTCACGGGTGTATTTTTGATAGATAACCCTTCTTTTTAGTTTCATGGTGGGGGTAAGTTCACCTGTCTCAACTGTCCAAGCTTTATCCAGTAATTTAAATTGCTTCAGCTGTTCCCATTTTCCAAAATACTTGTTCAGATCATCTATTTCTCTTTGATATTTTTCTATGATTTCAGGTTTTTGGATCATTTCATCATCTCCGGTATAAGGGATGTCTTTGTGTTTGCAATAATCTTTTAACCCATTAAAACTTGGTACAATCAAGGCAGAAGCATAGTTTTTGTTTTCGCCAACCACGATCAGCTGATCAATTAAAACCGACTCCTTGAATTTGTTTTCCATCGGTTGAGGGGCAATGTATTTTCCACCGGAGGTCTTGAACATTTCTTTTTTTCTATCGGTAATTTTCAGGTGTTTCTCCTCGTTAAGTTCTCCTATATCACCTGTATGAAACCATCCGTCCCGAAGTGCCTCATCCGTGAGATCGGGTTGCTTATAATATCCCTGCATCACATTGGGACCCTTGACCAGGATTTCACCATCCCCCGCAATCTTCACTTCTACATCTTTCAATATTTTTCCGACATAACCGATTCTGATATCCTGCGGATTGCATATGGAGGCCGAAACAACAGGTGATGTTTCTGTCAGGCCATATCCTTCACATACGGGTATTCCTGCACTCCAAAATACCCTTGCCAATCGGGGTTGTAGGGCAGATGCACCTGAATTGATCTGCATGATATTTCCTCCCAAAGCTTCTCTCCATTTGCTGAAGATGATTTTATTGGCCAGTTTCAGTTGATAATTGTACCATAACCCTTGATCTCTATTGGGTTCATATTTTAAACCCAAATTCAGAGCCCAAAAGAAAAGGGTTTTCTTTAAACCGCTGAGTTCATATCCTTTGGCTACAATTTTATCATAAACCTTTTCCAGCAGCCTTGGCACCGTATTAAAAGCATGGGGCTGGATTTCCTTCAGGTTGTCACCAATGGTTTCCATACTTTCTGCATAATATATCGAGGCACCTATATACAACATCAAGAAAAAGCTTGTCCTTTCATAAATATGGCAAAGTGGTAAAAAACTCAGCACTCTTGAAGTTCCTTTGGGAATTATCATTATATCCTGAAGCGCAAACACGTTATGCAGGATATTGGCATGTGTCAGCATTACTCCTTTAGGTCTTCCAGTAGTCCCTGAAGTGTATATAATAGTAAATAGGTCTTCAGACCTTACAGCATCTTTTAGACCTTCCATATCAGCTAAATTCCCGTTTTCTGAATTAGCCATGAAGTCTCCCCAGAATTCAGCTCCCTGGATTTTATCAAAGGTGAAGATCTTGGTGTCCTTATCCCCTATCGCTTCTTTGGCCTTATCGAATATCTCTTTATTTCCCACAAAAACCTGTTTGACTCCTGCATGCTCAAAAATATACCGGTAATCCTCAGCTGTGATGGTGGGATACATGGGAACTGATATAGCTGCAATTTGCTGCAATGCAAGATCCACAATGTTCCATTCGGGCCGATTATCTGAGATGATGGCTACTTTATCACCTTTTCCAATACCTCCACCTAAAAAAGCAAGACTTAGGTCATCAACATTTTTTTTAAGTTCCCGCGAGGAATAGTTTGTCCAGTTTCCGTTTTCTTTCTTGGCTAAAGCAACTGACTGTTCAAATTCAGCTATCTGGTAAGGAATAATGTCAAAGAGTCTTTTTATTTCCATGGGTATTGTGGGTTATAAAGGAAGTTTTAATTTATTAAAAATAACTGATCAATCAAAAGAGGGACTTTCAAGAACTTATGCACCTCTTAGTATATTTATAGATTATTTAATAAGGAAATCAATTGTTGTTATTAAGAGGTGGATATGTGGATAAGAAAACGTCAATTATTTACCCACAGGTTCAAATAGGTCAACTCTCCGTTTATGAACTTGTTACCCACATGTTATCTTTATGTTAATCTATTGAAGGATAATATCTTACGGAAAAAATTATATCCAGATGTTTACAAGAGTAATTTACTGAATGTGGTTAATAAATTGTGTTTGTAAATGTTGATAGCTGTGGACCATTCGGGAGTTATGCCCCGAGTTTGATACTTTTTACAATCCTGGATTTGAAAATGGGGATAAGCATGATCATATGATCAACTTATTCACACATGATTATAGGGTTATCTACCGTATATTTTCGATGTTTGGAGAATTATTTTCCTTTTGAGGCAAATCTTCTTCCCTTTTATCAAGGTTTTGAGAAGCTGATATTCCTGATCTTGGCAATGGTTCTACAGTTAGATCAACTTCCCATCCTGCTTTTAATACAATATCCCGTGAATTTTCATTCTCAGGATTGGTGAAATAATAAACGGATTCGGCCTGTCTTCCTTCCGAAAGATTTGATGGATCCCATTTCCTGTTATTGTTCTCGTCTTCAATGACTCTTAATTGGTAGGTGTTGGCTTCAAGATTTCGGAAGACGTATAGATTTGTGGATGTAAGAAACTGTTCCCTCACAACCTCTCCTTGCTTGTTTAAAAGCTGTAAAATCAAAGGGGTAACCTCCGTATTGATCGTAACTCTGAGCGCATCTGTTAAAACTTCTTTTTTTAACCTTCTATAGCTTCCTTCCACGGGTTTTTCATTAAACATCCCTTCTACATCAAAAAAAGTTGAATCTGATGCATAAACAACAAAAGTTTCATTGGAAATAGAATCCGGAATTCCTATTTCAAGTATCATTTTAGTAAGTTCCGCACTATCTTTAAAATAGACCATATTACTTTCTATCGGGATAATTGATGCAGTATCATATTTAATATAGAGAGAATCAAAATTCACCTTGCTGACAGGTTTATTGAAGGATATTTCAGTAGAAATTCTGTTAATGAAGGTTTTTCCTGTTGGAAAAGTGGTTTCTAATTTTTCTTTTGCCCTGTCGGACTTTTCAAATTTTGCATAGACAAGTGTATCCAATTGAAAACCAACCGAATCCCGAAGGGTAATTGAAATAGCAGTACTATCTGCAATAGACTCTGTGCTATAAAATCTTATCGTTTTTTCTCTGGTTCTGTAATATAAATCTTCTTTTATGTCAGGATGTTTTACCTGTACCTCTGTGGGAAATTTGCTGAGGATTACATCAAAATTAGACCCTGTGGTAGAACTTCTGGTTACCTTGAGAGGAGATAAATCAGCAATGGATAAATAAAATAATGCACCGGATCTGTTCTCTGACATATTAATGGTGTCATTAAGAAAACCATATGGTTCAGATTTTTCTTCTGCCTTTAAAGAATTGTTAACATCCTGCCATGCATAAGCGATATAATTACCCACTTTGATATTGGTGATTTCAAATCTTCCTAATGTATCTGCCTGTCCTATATAATATGGAGGTGCACTGAAGACATCCGTGGTATCTCCAACAGGATAAAGACCTACCAACACATTTTCGATCAGCTTAGCTTTTTGTGGAAAAACAAAAGAAACCCTTCCGGAAAATATCAAGCTGTCAATGGTAGAACCTGTGGAAAAAACGAGTTTTAGGTTTTCAGCGGGATTGTTTTCCGTGATATCTGTAATACTTTTTTGAAAATTAAAGACATAAGTGGTACTGTCCTCAAGTTCTTGATTGAGCTTGATCCTTACAGCATTTTTCAATGCTAAAATCTCCATCTCATCCTTATTTATCCTTGGGGTAATGAGAATTTGGTTATTGGCATTTTCGAGTTTGATATATTCGTTAAAAACCAACTCGATTTCATTGGGGCTAATGTTGGTTGCTTCATTTATGGGAGTTGTTGATATAAGAACAGGAGGTTCTTCATCCGTAGGTCCTCCCATCGGAGTACTTTGCTTTGCACACGATATAAACATAATTAATATTAATATAATTATAATATTATTATATAAATTCATTTTTTCTTTAAAATAAACAAGATACTCGAATAATTTTTTTTGTTGTTTCTTGCCCATTTATTTGATTTTAATCCTGTGCTAATAGCGTATAATAAAGATATAAGCTTATTTGATTCCTTGTTTTTATATTTTTCTGACAGCATAGAAACGTAATAACTGTCAAATACCATTGGTTTTTGATCTATTATTTTCAAACTCATTTCCTCAGCCAAAATGTGCATACTGGTCTGGGTAAAATGATATAGGTGTCTAGGTACATCCAACCCAGCCCATTCTTCTTTATAAAAAGTCGCATCAAAGCTTTCGACATTAGGAACTGCCAAGAACAATGTACCTGAATTTTTAAGCTGCTTGATGATATTTTGCAGAGTCTTTGTGAGGGAATGGATGTGTTCCAGAACATGAAAGAGAGTGATAGCATCAAACTTTTTTTCTTTTTTAATCTGATTGATATTTTCAAATACTGTTAAACCAAAATCTCTGGCCTTTTGTCTTGCAATTTGATTGGGTTCTATGCCAAAACAACTCCAGCCTTTTTTTTTGGCAGCCTGTAAAAAATATCCTGTCCCGCAGCCATAATCGAGGATTCTTCCCGGAATATTTGTGTGTTCGTTAATCCAAGAAATCTTTGACTTTAAGGTATATTTTCTAACAGTTTTATAAATTACATTGATTAAAGTGTTTGAATTATCCTGATGTGAAATATAATCTTCCGAATCATAATACTTCATGATTGAATTCTCATCCGGTCGCGGATTAGTAAAGATCAGGGAACAATTTTTACATTGGCATAAAATAAATTTTTCCCCGCTTACAGAATGGTCTTCCACCAATTGATGATTAAGAAAAAGCCCACTTTTGCAAAGTGGGCATTTGGTTAACCTTTCGTTCATTTTATCTTCCCAAATAAACCGTCAAAATAGATAAATCAGCGGGAGTAACGCCACTTATACGAGAGGCTTGTCCCATTGTTTCAGGTTTTATTTTATTCAATTTCTGTTTCCCTTCAGCAGATAATGCGGTGACGGATAAATAATCGAAACTCATTGGTATTCGATAATTTTCCATATTGTTCATTTTTTCCACCATCTGCTGTTCTTTTTCTATATAGCTGGCATATTTAATTTGAATTTCGGCCTGTTCGATGACTTCTTTATTGTATTTGGATAAATAGATTTTCAGATCTTTATCAAGCTCCATTACCTCTTTTAATCCCAGTTGAGGCCTTTTAAGGAGTTTCTCTATAGAAATCTTCTCTTTTATCACTGCTGTATCATAACCCTCCAATCCTTCATTGATTCCAATTGGATCCAACTTTTTTTGTTTGAGATCATTGATGAGTTTAAAAGTATCAGTTTTCTTTTCGAGCATTTTTTCTAATCTTTCATCCTCAGCCAAACCTACACTGTGTCCAACTTCTGTTAGTCTTAGGTCGGCATTGTCTTGTCTCAATAACAACCGGAACTCAGCCCGTGAGGTAAACATTCGATAGGGTTCTTCTGTACCCTTATTGATAAGATCATCAATAAGTACCCCTATATAGGCATCCGACCTTTTTAGAATCAAAGGATCTCTCTCTTGAACTTTCAGCGAAGCATTGACACCTGCTATTAAACCCTGTGATGCAGCTTCTTCATAGCCGGTTGTACCGTTTATTTGCCCTGCAAAGTAAAGATTATCAATTAATTGTGTCTCCAGTGATATTTTGAGTTGTGTCGGTGGAAAATAATCATATTCGATAGCATATCCCGGACGAAACATTTTAGCATTCTCAAATCCATCGATTTTTCTCAATGCTTTGTATTGGATATCTTCAGGTAAAGAGGTAGAAAAACCGTTTACATAGATTTCTATCGTATTCCATCCTTCGGGTTCAACGAAAATCTGATGTCTGTCCCGTTCGGCAAACCGGTTTATCTTATCTTCAATAGAGGGACAATACCTCGGTCCGAGACCTTGGATCCTGCCATTAAACATAGGAGAACGATCAAATCCTGCTTCCAGAGCTTTGTGTACTTCTTTATTTGTATAGGTTATCCAGCAGGTGTGTTGTTTTTTTAAAGGCGTGGTTTGAGATGAATATGAAAATTTTTCAGGATTTTCATCCCCGTATTGGATTTCCATTTTGCTGTAATCCAATGACCTTCCATCCACTCTCGGTGGCGTTCCTGTCTTCATCCTTCCCGACTCAAATCCAAGAGATACCAGTTGTTCGGTTATTCCTTTTGATGATGATTCACCTGTTCTGCCACCGCCGAATTGTTTTTCGCCGATGTGGATGATTCCGTTCAGGAAGGTACCATTGGTTAAAACGACAGATTTTGAAGGAATTTCTATACCTATTCCTGTTCTAACCCCCACTACTCTGCCGTTTTTAACAAGTAATCCAGCCACCATTTCTTGCCAGAAATCAATATTCTGATTTTGCTCGAGGTTTAATCTCCATTCTTCAGCAAACCTCATTCTGTCATTTTGAGAACGAGGAGACCACATTGCAGGACCCTTTGACCTGTTTAGCATTCTAAATTGGATCATTGATTTATCAGTGACAATGCCCGACATTCCGCCTAAAGCATCAATTTCACGAACAATTTGGCCTTTTGCGACTCCCCCCATAGCTGGATTACAGGACATTTGCGCAATAGTATTCATGTTCATGGTGCACAGTAGCACTTTTGAACCCATTTTAGCTGCTGCATGCGCCGCCTCGCAGCCTGCATGACCCGCCCCAACTACTATGACATCGTATTCTGTAAACATAATGTTTTATTGAAAGCATGTTCCACGTGAAACATATCTTTTTTGGTGTAAGAAAATAATTGTTTCACGTGGAACAGTTAAACCTCTTTGAAAAAAGAGAGAGACTCGTCCTCTTTTTCTCTCATTAGCTTTTTGTCTTTTTCTTCTTTGTCTTTGAATCCCAGAAGATGAAGAATTCCGTGAACCATGACCCTTTTCAATTCATCTTCAAATACAATTCCATTCGACAGGGAGTTATCCATAACTCTGTCTATACTGATAAATATATCCCCTTCGATGGTTCTGCCTTGTTCTGAATTGTCAAACGTGATTATGTCAGTGTAAGTATGGTGATTCAAATACTGCACGTTCATATCATATAGGAAGGAATCTGAACATAGGATATAAGTAATTTCTCCTGGGCTGTAATTATGAATTGATATAATCTTCTTAAGCCATTTTTTATATTTGTTTTTTTCTTTTAAGGTATAAGATATGTCTTCATTAAAGAAATTGATAGCCATTCCTAAGAAATATAGAATGTAAGAATTATTTTTTTACCGTTGTCTTCGAATTTCACTTCATCGGAAAGATGCTTAATAATGAATATCCCCCTACCTCCTGTTTTTTCAAGATTTTCGGGTGAGGTAGGATCAGCGAGATGTCCATAATCAAATCCTTCTCCTTCATCAATAATTATAAACTGAAGATGATTTTCACTGAAATGTAATTCAAGTTGGACCGTTTTTTGACTCTCCTCTTTGTTTCCATGAATGATGGCATTGCTGACACATTCCGTGACAGAAATCATAATATTTCCATAGATATCATCATTGATGTGATATTTATCCCGAGCATTATCAATGAAGCTTTCGATGATTTTGACATTCTCAATGAGAGAGGGAATGGAAATTTTTATAGACTTCATGCGGTATAAATTATATTAAATTGATAAATCCAATTCCAATAAAATTGGACAATGGTCTGAATGGTGAATTTCAGGTAAAATCTTCGAATCGATTATTTTGTTCTTGATGGGTTCTGTAACCATGTGATAATCGATCCTCCAACCCAAATTTTTTGACCTAGCTCCTGCCCTATAGCTCCACCAAGTATATTGATCAGGGTTTGAATTTTTAAGACGAAAGCTGTCAATAAAACCGGATTGTGTGAATTTGTCCATCCAAGCCCTTTCTTCCGGTAAAAAACCCGATGAATTCTTGTTTGAAATCGGATTGTGGATATCAATTGGTTTATGACAGATATTATAATCTCCACTCATAATCAAATTTGGAAAACTTTTAATCAAATCCCGTGAGTATCCATATACATCTTCCAAAAACTGATATTTAAACGCTTGCCGTAAATCTCCTGTGGTACCTGAAGGGAAATATGCACTTATGAAGGAAACGTTGTCGAAATCCATCCGGATAATCCTTCCTTCATCATCATATAAATTTATCCCCATTCCATATTCAACATGATTTGGCTTTATTTTACTTAAAAACGCCACACCACTATAGCCCTTTTTTACAGCGGGATGCCAATAGATATTATACCCTAAATCTTTGAATATATTTGTATCTATCTGGTTTTCAAGGGATTTAATCTCTTGAAAACCAATTATATCAGGATTTTCCCCCTTTATCCAATCTATAAAACCCTTATTGATTGCGGCGCGTATGCCATTCACATTATAGGATACGAATTTCATTCAGAATGGGTATTATTAAAATAATTTATTTAATCTCAATTTCAAATTCTTTCTCAAAATATTCCAAAACCTGGATTTTTAAGAATTTCTCCTGCTCAAGGACATCAAAATGAGGTAATTTTTTTACTAAATTCCAGTGAGGCCAACCATCCTGATCAATAAAATCCAATTGGTAAAATCCTGCTTGACTGAGGACTTTGCAGATGGCAATATGCATCAAATCCTGTTTTTGCTCCTTAGAGAAGTTTTTATGTCCCTGTCCTAGTTCCTGAACCCCAATAAGAAAAAGAACGGCATTAAGATCTGCGGGCTTCTTGCCAACTAGCTCATGAATTCCCAAGAGGAGCTTTCCCCAACGTTTTTCAAGGTCTAGTTCTTTTTTAAACATTTTGATCCTGATTTTGCAACAACTCCCAATATTCAACAGCCCTTCTCAAATGTGGAATAACAATGGACCCCCCGATAATAGTTGAAACTGAAAAAACCTCAAAAACCTCCGCTTTGGTTAATCCCGCTTCATAAGATTTTCCTAAATGGTATCTGATACAATCATCACATCTCAACACCATGGAACAAGCTAATCCCAGCATTTCTTTTGTTTTTATATCAATTGCCCCTGCTGAATAGGTGTTGGTATCCAGGTTGAAGAAGCGTTTAATGACCTTATTATCAGCAGCCAGGATTTTCTCATTCATTCGGCTTCTGTAATCATCGAATTCTTCTATTAAATTCATTATCTTGTAGATAGAATATTTTAACTTACAAATATAGCAGGTATTTTCTGCCATTCAGTTTTAACAAGCCTTTTTGGAGATGCGTTTCACTTTTTATGAAGATTTTTTGGCCTTGGTTTTTCCCAAAATCTGTTGTGTTTGTAACAGGAGCTTGTTTGATTTTGAAAATCAAATCTGTAAGGTTTGTATCGCTGCCCTTCCTGTTACCAATTATCATTTAAGGCCCCAAAACAATGATCTTATTATCAAAATCATGGGTCTGACTCAGCCAAACCTTGTGATGTCCTTTTTAAGATTTACAAAACAGGGAGTAAGTCAAAAGTTATTGCATCAACTCAAATACAAGAATAAGCCTGAAATTGGCGTGGAGTTAGGTAAACTATATGGGTACATATTAATTGAACACGGTTATTCAACTTTCTGGGATTTTATCATTCCTGTTCCCCTACATCCTTTGAAGCAAAAAAGAAGAGGTTATAATCAAAGCGAACAATTTGCTATGGGTCTTGGTGAAATTTTGAACGTGCCTGTAGCCCAAGCCCTACATAGAGTACAATTTACAGAGACCCAAACAAGCAAGTCGAGGTTGGAAAGGATCCAGAATGTTTCTGAGGTATTTATTGTAAATAAATCAATAGAAATAAGGTCGCGTAAACTACTCTTAGTGGATGATGTAATGACCACAGGTGCCACCCTAACCTCCTGCGCCAACCTCCTACTTAAAAGTGAAGCTTATACCGTTGATTTGGCTGTCATCGCTGCCGGTAATTAAATAATTGTTGTGAAAATGTAGTTCTCTTTTGTAATTTGAGGATTGATTGAAAAATAAATCCTTATGACAAAGATTCTTATGAATGAAAGAAGAGACTTTTTGAAACGATCTGCGGTTATTTCTGCTGCAATCGGTTTTGGTCTGCCTGAGGCATTTGCTGTTTCTCCCCAAAAGATAAAAAACAGATTACCCCAGTGGAGAGGATTTAACCTATTGGATTTTTTCTCGCCTGATCCTGCGAAGGGAAGAAAAAACAAAGGGCAATATCTGGAATGGATGGCAGATTGGGGTTTTGATTTTGTACGGATTCCTATGTCCTACCCTTCCTATCTTGATTTTGACAGATCAAAGCCGATTTTGCCGGAGGAGGTACTTCAGTTTGATGAGAGAAGGCTTGAGGAGGTTGATCAGCTGGTTTATAATGCCCATAAATATGGATTACATGTCAGTCTCAATCTGCACCGTGCTCCGGGATTCTGCATCAATGCGGGGTTTATCGAACCCTACAATCTTTGGAAAGATCAGGAAGCTCTGGATGCTTTTTGTGCACATTGGAAGATGTGGTCTATCCGATACAAGAATATCTCCTCGGAAAAACTGAGTTTTGACCTGGTAAATGAGCCCTTTATGCGTGAGAACGTAAATGACCAACATTCACCCGGTGGGCCTGTCCCTGTTGAAGATTATCATAGAGTTGCCCAGGCAGCCTTGAAAACGATCAAAGGAGTAAACAGTAAAAGACTTGTAATAGCGGATGGTAATGGCGGAGGAAGTATGGCGGTTCCTGAGCTCGCAGATCTGGATTTAGCCCAAAGCTGCCGAGGTTATAATCCGATGATCATTTCACATTATAAGGCTCCTTGGGTGTATAAAGATCCGGAAAGCCTTCCCCCGCCGGTATGGCCTGGTGAAATGAACGGTCAATATTATGGAAGAGAAATGATAGAAAAACATTATGAGCCTTGGGTAAACCTTCTTAAAATGGGAGTGGGAGTTCATTGCGGAGAGTGTGGGGCATATAATAAAATTCCTCATGGGGTGTTTCTATCCTGGTTTGAGGATGTACTGGATGTTCTGAATGAAAATGATATCGGATTCGGAATCTGGGAATTTTCAGGATCCTTCGGCATTCTTAACTCAGAACGTGATGGTGTAGATTATGAAAACTGGCATGGAGAAAAACTTGACCGGAAATATTTGAAATTGCTGATGAAATATGCTTGATCACCAGCTTCCTCCGGCACCGCCTCCCCCAAATGATCCACCGCCAAAACCCCCAAAACCACCGCCTCCGCCAAATGATCCTCTCCCTGAAGAGAAATCACCAAATTTTCCCCTACCACCTCCTCCAAGAAGGTTTGCCAACATAAGGGTAGTGAAGAGGTCTACTCCTCCCCTTTTTCCGCCCATATGGTTATCGTTGTCCTTTCGGTTTTTGAGCAAAGGAAGGATAACAAATACAAATATGAAGATTAAAAAAAGGATGAGGGCTCCACTGTTATTTCCCTCCGAAAGTGCTTTGTCGGCTTCGTATTCTCCTGAAGCCAACTTGAAAATCATATCTGTCGCTTTATCCAATCCTGAATAATATTCTTCCATCCGGAAATTGGGTACGATCAGCTGATCTACGATTCTTTTGGCTAATATATCCGGAATAGCCCCCTCCATTCCATAACCCGTAGCGATAAATACCTTTCTGTCGTCCATGGCGGCTAGTATCAGAATGCCGTTTTCTTTGTCCTTTTGACCGATCCCCCATAAATCTCCCAGCTGGAAAGCATAGTCGCTGATATCATAAGGACCGATGGATTTTATCATCACGATTGTGACTTGGGTGGATGTACTGTCATTATAAGCCACAAGTTTGTTTTCGAGCTGGCTGACTTCAGCCTCAGTTAGTGTCTCTGTGAAATCATTGACAAGTCTCGGTGGGTTTGGAATCTGCGGAAAATCCCCTTGGGCAAACAATATCCAGGATTGAAAGAAGCAGAATAAAAGGGTAAGAGCAATTTTATTTGACATGGCAAAAGTTATCCAAAAGAGATTTCGTCCGAAAGTTCGTTGGTATCCCCTTTTTGATCGAATGGGAAATGGGCTTTAAGCTGCTGACCGGACATTTCGATTCCTTTTCTCAGACCTTCGGTGAAATGACCTTGCTTAAAGTTTTTCATCATTTCTTCTTTTATTTTTTCCCAAAAATCTTCCGGTACCACACGGTTGATTCCTGCATCTCCCAAAATGGCAAAACGGTGATCTGAAACCGCAAGGTAAAACAATACAGCATTTCTATATTTAGTTTTATGCATTTTAAGCTTTTCAAAAACCTCTGCAGCACGGTCCATTACTTCTATTTTACAATGATTTTCGATATGAACCTGAATTTCACCTGAAGTTTCTTTTTCTGCAGCTTTTATGGCATCTGTGATGACTTTTTTGTCAGCTGTACTGAATAGTTTTTCTGCCATGAGTAAGTTAAAATTGGACAGTTGGAGCGTTTTCTGTTCCGGGTGTCGATTCAAAATATCCCTTGGTATCAAATCCGTACCACCCTGCAAATATATTGTTAGGGAACGTCCTCAAATTTGAATTATATGCCTGCACAGATTGGTTAAAATTCCTTCTGGCAACAGCAATTCGGTTTTCTGTACCTTCGAGCTGTGCCTGAAGCTCCAGGAAATTCTGGTTGGCTTTGAGGTCAGGATATTTTTCCACAGTCACCAATAACCTGCTCAATGCTCCGCTTAATTGTTGTTGGGCCTGTTCGAAAACAGCAATATTTTCAGGAGTAAGATTATCGCCATCTAAATTAATAGAAGTGGCTCTCGACCGCGCTTCGATGACTTCAGTCAAAGTTTCTCTTTCAAAATCCGCATATCCTTTTACTGTGTTCACAAGATTTGGGATAAGATCTGCCCTTCTTTGGTATTGTGTTTCAACTTCAGCCCATTGGCCGTTTATGGTTTCTTCTGTTTGGACGAACTGGTTGTAAACTCCGACAGATTTCGTGTAAACAAAAATCCCGATGACAACAAGAATAAGAATTGGAATAAGTGCTTTTT
>JBGTDA010000041.1:0-3151 GCA_041748555.1 Rhodonellum sp. | reverse complement strand
AAAACACAATTATTAATGTAAATTTATCCCACCCTTTCAGGGGGGGAAATTTTAATTATCAAAATGTCAGGCTAAATGCCTGGTATACTTTGCAGCGGAATTGTGGTATACTTTTGTCGGAATATTGAGTTTTAAATTTATTTAGTCAATGAACATTACCCAGATTGAATCCAACCTTCAAAATCTGATAAAGTCCTTTTCAAAAGAAACGTTCATTTATGAATTTCTTTTGGCTTATGGTTTGCCAAAAGCCTCCATTACTCGATTGCAGAAAGGAAACCTCAATCTATCAAAAAAAGATGGGGAGATATCCTGGAAAAAGAAGCTTTTATTTAAAGAGGAGTGTTCTGCCGATTTACACCTGACCATATCTGAACTGATCCAGCAGATCAAACATGAACAGCGATTTGTGATTGTGACAGATTACAAGCTTTTACTAGCTGCAGATACCAAAACAGGTGAGAAGCTTGATATTGAACTTCAGGAATTGCCGAAACATTTCGATTTCTTTTTGCCCTGGGCAGGAATGGAAAAAGCTCAACACCGCAATGAAAATCCTGCTGATGTCAAAGCTGCTGAGCGGATGGCCAAGCTATTTGATGAAATTAAAAAGGACAATCCCGTAAAATCGGAAGCGGAATCCCATGCGCTCAATGTGTTTCTGACCCGACTGTTGTTTTGTTTCTTTGCCGAAGACACCCATATTTTTCAAGATGGACAGTTCACCAATGCAATCAGTTCACATACCGCTGCGGATGGGAGCGACCTGAACACCTATCTGGAAAAGCTATTCGATATACTTGATACTGCGGGAAAGAACCGAACCGATTTACCCGCCTATCTGAATGCATTTCCCTATGTCAATGGCGGGTTATTCCGGCACCGGCACGTTGTACCCCTATTCAGCAGAAAATCCCGACAATTGACCATCGATGCGGGGGAGTTAAATTGGAAGGATATCAACCCGGATATTTTCGGCTCGATGTTCCAAGGGGTGATTGATCCTGAGAAAAGAGGCAGTTTGGGTGCACATTATACTTCCGTACCTAATATTAACGTCAGTTCGGGGTATAAACTGCTGATATATAATTAATTAAATAAAGATTTTTTTGGAAAAAAGAAGGTTCAGGATTAAAATTGTATAAAATCAAGAATACAACCTTATGTCCTGAACCATGAAAGATATCGATAAGTTAGTGGAAATCTTTGTGAAATGCGATGATTTCCACCGGGAATTCGAAAAATTCCTGTCAGCAAGGTCTGTAACAGACCCGTTAAAAAAAAACTCGCCTCCATGGAATGTGGTCTTTGTCCTTCCGAGGTAATGGCAATCTGCATTTACTACCATTTCAGCGGGTACAAATGCTTTAAGTACTACTACAAGAACTGCGTCCTGGGGGAATTGAAAAGCTATTTTCCCCAAGCAGTATCCTACAACCGTTTCATCGAGATCAAGAAGAGGGTCAGCATGGCCCTGTTCTGCTTCATCCACTGCAGATGCCTGGGAGAGGTGACCGGGGTAGGTTATATCGATTCCACCAAGCTGGAGGTCTGCGACAACCACAGGATCCATTCCCACAAAGTATTTGAAGGCCTGGCAAAAAGGGGAAAAACTTCCACGGGTTGGTTCTACGGACTGAAACTGCATTTGCTCATAAATGAGCATGGGGAGCTGTTGGGGCTTGCGTTCTCGTCGGGCAACGTCTCGGACAATAACCCTGAAGTGGTAAGCCACTTATGCTCTTATATGGACTGGGGCAAAATATTTGGTGATGCAGGGTATATTTCCCAAAAGCTTTTTGAGATATTATACCACCGGGGAATTACCCTGCTCACAAAAACCAGAAAGAACATGAAAAACAAGTTGATGACAATGCAGGACAAGATTTACCTAAAGAAAAGATCATTGGTGGAAACCGTCATTGACCTTTTGAAAAACATTTGTGACCTATGGCACACCCGCCACCGAAGTGTTGACAATGCCTTCAACAATATGTTGTCTGCTTTGGCAGCCTACAGCTTCTTTGACCACAAACCCCGGATCAGACATTACGGAAAAGAAATTGTACTTTTAAAAGACGTCACCCCGAACTGACGTTAATATTATGAAAGTGATTGAGCCCCTTTTCTTAGATGAGTTGAAGGAGGAGTTTGAAAAAGCAAAGGGCAATCCGAAGAAGTTGCAGGAACTATTGGCGAGACTGGGCAAAATAAAAATCTTCGATCCGGCCTGTGGAAGCGGCAACTTCCTGATCATTGCGTACAAAGAAATGAGAAGGCTGGAAATGGAAATCATCTGGCACCTTCAGGAACTTCAAAAGATTGCATCCGGATTTAATAGCAAATCCGAGCAGCTTTCCTTTATTCCAAAGGCTCAGCTTAGTCTTGCAGCCTCTTTTCAGGTGGAGTTATTTTCCAGGATTCAGCTAAGCCAGTTTTTTGGGATAGAGATTGATGATTTCGCACATGAAATTGCACAGCTATCGCTCTGGCTTGCAGAGCACCAGATGAACCTGGAATTTCGACGGGAGTTTGGCAAGTCCAGTCCAACGTTACCCCTTAAAGAAGCGGGGAAAATCGTCTGTGGGAATGCATGCCGATTGGTTTGGGAGGACGTATGTCCGAAGAAGGAGGGGGAAGAAATTTATATTTTGGGAAATCCTCCTTATCTGGGGAAAAAAGAACAATCTAAATCCCATAAGTCAGACATGCAATTGGTGTTCAAATCTGATTTAGGATATAAGAACTTGGATTATATTTCAATATGGTTTTTTTTAGGAGCAAAATATTGTTCTCACACTGTAAAATGTAAATCGGCTTTTGTTTCCACTAACTCCATATGTCAAGGGGAGCAAGTAGGTAATCTTTGGCCACTAATATTCTCGCAAGAAATTGAGATAATTTTTGCCTATTCCTCTTTCATGTGGAAAAATAGTGCTAAGAGTAATGCAGGTGTTGCAGTAGTTATTATTGGACTTTCTACTAAAAATAATCTACCAAAAAAAATCTTGTAACTACTCAGGTTCTTTTAAGTTAACCGTTGGTTAAGTTTTTTTAAGCCCATCGCCCTTGCCTCTATACAGTGATGTGGTTTGTTTTAAATGTTCTGTAATCGGTTTTTCAGTTGTTTTTTCCACATTATTTTGTGGGT
>JBGTDA010000040.1:0-29104 GCA_041748555.1 Rhodonellum sp. | reverse complement strand
ACCGGGCTGTTGGATATGGCCGTTGCAAGCATCCCGTAAACGGGGAGTGCCTTGTAGGCGAACCTCCGGATGATGTTGTCAATACTGCCTTCACTCAGAGCGATCCCCAAACAGTCTCTGAAAAATTCCTTCATCCGTCTGTAAGGAAGATACTGTCTGGAATGGAGGTAGCCCACCAGTGACTCGATGCCGCTTCGGTAACCGACAGGGGCATTGACTCCCACAGGATGGTCCGCTTTGGTCTTTTCACCACATGGACAGATTTTAAAATAACTCCTGTGTTCTCTGCATTCAGGCCGGATGACAGGGATATCAATTACCTGTCTAATGGAGGACAGTTCCGCAGGGATGCCGGACAGATTATTCCCACAGCACCGGCAGAAACCCGGAATGTGTTCGGTTACAAAACCGGGATTTGCCGTCATCTCAAGGGTATGGCCTTTATGGCCGGGCTGACCGCCGCTTTTTCTGTCGGACTTCTCTCTGAGGCTCCGTGTTTTTTTATGGCGGTTCTCATCCTTGGAAGGAGGAACCGAACTGTTGCGGCTGTTTTTGGGATTTTCATATTTGGCAAGCCTGGTTTCAAGCTCTACAACCCGGGCTTCAAGAAAGACGATCCTTTCCATGAGCTTTAGGTTCATGTTGACCAAATCCTGTATCTGTTTGTCCCTGCTGTCCAAAATATTCATTAACCGTTTGATGAATATTGGATGTTAAGACCATAAAAACCAATATTTTGAACTATTTTTACCCACAAAATAATGTGGAAAAAACAACTGAAAAACCGATTACAGAACATTTAAAACAAACCACATCACTGTATAGAGGCAAGGGCGATGGGCTTAAAAAAACTTAACCAACGGTTAACTTAAAAGAACCTGAGTAGTTAGAAGGATTTAAAATAACTTCTTTAATCCCTACTAATCAGTAGTAGAAAGAGTAAAGCTTGTTTTTTGAGGCTCATCAACTAATATCTGTGCCTTCTTTTTTGTAGATTTGTTCCTAAGTCCAACAGTTTCTCGCTATGAAACAACAAATTCTATCAGCAATTTTATTTTTTATACCTTTTTTTGCGATTTCCCACACCGACAAGTATCATAGTTCATTTGTCGAGAATTTTGAAGATTCTACCTCCAACTACTTTTAGGTATGGGTCTACCTGAACCAAAACCGGATTTAAATACAAGCTTGGTGTGAATTCTTTGACAGAGGCAGGTACTGAAATTCTTTCCTTTAAGATAGATCCACAGGATAGTGCAGGTGCGGGGTGCGGACCGGAAATTATATCGAAGAGCTTTACCCATTTTGGCACTTATGCTGCATGGCTGAAAGTTCCTCAGACAATAGCTATCCAGCCTAACGTAGGTGTAGTAGTAGGTTATTTTACCTACCATGTAGATAGCATACCAGGGCTGAGTGAAATTGACTTTGAATGGCTCCTTGCCGATCCTACCATCATTTATATAGGCACATGGACCGGTCATCCCGGAGAGCTTAGAAGAGTTGGCAGAACCATCAATTTGGCCAAAGGAATTATCTATAACACTATATACAGAGAGGATCATACGGGCATTAGAACGACTTTAACCGATATGTAAAATCAGCCGGAAACCATTGCGGCCATTGCAGACTATGCTGCTTCAGCCAATTTTTACACCTATGGTTTTGATTGGTATCCGGACCGCATCCGCTGGTGGATGATTCATCCCACCGGTGGTGAAAAAATAGTGTTGTGGGATTATCAGGGAACTTCAAGGGGAATACCTCAACATGGTACGTTTTAACGAATGAATTTTTGGCATACCGATGAGTGGTCAGTTGAAACAAATGCTCATTCTATTGAAAAACCTCTACAGCCTTACGAATTGGAGGTGGATTGGATGTCCTATGAATCATTCAAAAGTGGTTCAAAATAAATCCCGCATCCAATCCTTATAATGCAACCAAATTTTGCAATCAGGGAATCTGCAGCTGTCATAGTAGCAAATCGCGCTATTGGTTCTTCTTTTTTTCATTTTTATAATGCACCACAACGTACGTTTGTATGGGTATGTAGCGGGCTAAATGCCACAACACTTTCCATTTTAGAAAGGTAACAGAAAGTACTAAACTTTCCTGACTATGAAACCGCTATTACCCATACATGAAGTTAGCCCTCGTTTTCAAGTAAACTATTGAGTTGTTCCTTTGATAAGAGTAAAAAGTTGGTCGTTCTATACGTATTCTTCCCAACCGATTCCAGAAAATTTTGATAGTTCATAATGCGTGCAAAAGCTCTTTGTGTACTTTCTGTAAATGCGATTCCGATACCAACTCTGCCAAGAGAACACGCATTTACTATATCTCCCATTATGTGCTTCTTAGAGTTTCTATTTTCGATTTCAATTAACAGAAAACATCCAGAGTTTTCATCAATTCTCAATAGGTGATCAAGATTTCTGAAAGCCGGTTCTGGATTTAGAGCCTCCATATTCTGGTTATGTAAAGTAAATGCAGTTTTTAAAAACGTTCGTGAACCCACATTGTATCAATAATTCTATCAAACTCAAGTCTGATGTTTGGGCCGGGACCTATATTAAATGGTCCGACAGCAACATCTACACGAGGTACATACTGTGTTCTAATCCCTCTAAAAGGTCGCTCTGTCCAGAGATTGTTTTGAAAATAAATAATACCGGAGGGAATTTCTGTTTCTCACAAACTAAATAGAGACCGTTTACATATAAACCCTCTAATTCAAATTTTTTCTTTAGTAACTTTTAAAAATGTCTTCAAAACGCGGTTCTAATCAATTAAGAGCTTATTCCCTATCGGATTACCTTCCAAAAAACGTTACAAAATGAAATATCTTTACCTGCTCTCATGCCTTCTATTCGTGTTGGCCCAACACACTATGGGGCAAAACGCCGTCAATGAATCCTATTTTAAACAACTTGATTTTAGGTTTATCGGCCCTGACGGCAACCGTACAATTGCTGTTCGTGGAGAACCCGGAAATAATTTGGTCATGTATGTGGGCATGGCTTCAGGAGGTTTGTTCAAAACTGAAGACGGTGGTGGTACCTGGAATCCAATTTTTGATGATCAGGATATTTCTTCGGTATCTGCATTGGCTCTAGCTCCAAGCAACCCAAATCATGTATGGGTTGGAACCGGCGAAACTTTTTTGATCAGGCCTGCCCACGCTATGGGAAACGGTATTTACAAATCCGGGGATGCGGGCAAAACATTCGAGTATAAAGGGTTGAAAGAAACAGCCAGAATCGGACAAATTGAGGTAGATCCCAGAAATCCGGATGTAGTCTATGCTGCAGGTTTGGGCCATACCTATGGTCCCCAAAAAGAAAGGGGTGTGTATAAAACCATTGATGGGGGAAATACCTGGGAAAATGTCCTGTTTGTGGATGAAGGTACCGGAGCAGCTGATCTTGCGATGAATCCCAAAAACCCTGATATTGTTTTTGCGGCATTTTGGTCAATTGAAATCAAAACTTGGGGCCTCACAAGCGGAGGCTCCGGAGGAGGGATTTACAGGAGTAAGGACGGTGGAAAAACGTGGGAGCCCATGAAAGATAATGGACTACCGGGAGGCGAAAAAAATCCGGTAGGCAAATCTTCTGTAGCAATTTCCTACAGCAACCCGGATGTAGTCTATGCGCTGTTTGAAATGGATAGTCCTCAACTTTGGAAATCCATTGACGGTGGTGATTCCTGGGAATTGACGATGATCAATCATACTATCAATGAACGGGCTCCATACTACACCAGACTCAGAGTATCTACAGATGACCCGGATGAAGTTTACTTTGCTTCCGTTCGATTCAGTACATCGAAAGATGGTGGTGAAACGCTTGCACAGACAGGTTATAGAGCAGGAGGAGACAACCACGATATCTGGGTAGATCCACTCAATGCCGATAGAATCCTGGTGGCACATGATGGCGGTATGGGGATGACTTGGAACAAACAGGAGACTTACAAACAATTTGTATTCCCGAATGCCCAGATGTATCACGTATGGACTGACACTCAAATCCCATATAATGTGTATGGTAACAGACAGGACGGTTATTCCTATAGAGGTCCGAGCAACAGTAGGCAAGGTAGCATCCCTTTGGGGCTTTGGCATGCTGTGGGTGGGTGCGAAAGTGGTTGGGCTATTCCGGATCCGGTTGACAATAACATCGTCTGGTCCGGTTGCTATGATGGAGGGTTACAGGTATATGATCTGAGAACAGGTCACGCCAGAGATGTCAGAGTATGGCCGGAAGCCGGCTATGGTTGGGCCCCTGCTGATCTGAAATATAGATGGCATTGGTCCTTCCCTATTTTTATCAGCCCTCATTACCATAAGAGAGTTTACGTAGGAAGCCAATTTGTCCACATGACTGAGGATTATGGCCAAAGTTGGGAGATTATCAGTCCGGATCTAACTAGAAATGACAAATCCCATCAACAATCCTCCGGCGGTATTGCCACAGACAACCTCATGACTTTTGATGCATCGGTAATCTTTGCCATCGCAGAATCGCACCTGGAAGATGGTTTGATATGGGTTGGCTCCA
This sequence comes from Rhodonellum sp., assembly GCA_041748555.1. Taxonomy (GTDB): domain Bacteria; phylum Bacteroidota; class Bacteroidia; order Cytophagales; family Cyclobacteriaceae; genus Rhodonellum. The sequence continues at coordinate 24,539 of JBGTDA010000040.1, read as the reverse complement.
ATGACGGGCTGGTTCACATTACACAGGATGGAGGTATGAACTGGAAGAATGTCACTGAAAACATTCCCGGAAAACCTGATCTTGGGACCATATCCAGTATAGAACCTTCCAGGCATCAGCCAGGCGTAGCCTATGTGACAGTAGATGCTCACCAATCAGGTGATTTTGATCCTTATGTTTACAAAACACCTGACCACGGCCAAACCTGGACAAAAATTTCTGATGGCATTGAAAAATCAGAATCTTCCTTTGTACATGTAACCAGAGAAGATCCGGAAGTGGAAGGATTACTCTATACAGGTACAGACAAAGGACTCTATATCTCAAAAGACGATGGAAAAACCTGGTTTAGGTTGAGAAACAACCTTCCTCCCGCACCAATTTATTGGCTCACTATTCAGGAAGAATTCAATGATATGGTCATTGGTACTTATGGGAGAGGTTTTTATATTCTGGATGACATCACTCCTATCAGAGAATTAAGCGCTGAATTGCTATCCAAGGATCTTCATCTTTTCAGCCAGAGACCTGCTTATAGATTTCATGAGGTACAGGGTATCAAAACAGAAGGAAGAACTATGACGACAGGCAGTAATCCGCAATACGGAATGGATATCAACTATTACCTGAAGTCTCAGGCAGAAGAGGTGAAAATAGAAATCCTCAGTAAAGACGGGTCAATCGTCAGAACTGTTCCCGGTAATAAAGACACCGGTGTCAACAGGGTTTGGTGGGACTTGAGACATGAACCAACCTTACAGCCTAAACTTTTGGTTGCACCTCCGGATAAACCTTGGGTAAAATTGGAGGGCAGAGAATTCAGACCTTTGGTAACTTGGGATTTAGACCTTTACCGAGGTCAATTTGGACCTAGGGTGGTTCCCGGCGACTATGACGTCCGCATCTCGGTAAATGATAATATTGAAGAACAAAATGTCACTGTATTAAAAGATCCCAACACTGCGGGGACCATTGAGGATATTGAAAAGCAGGTTGCTTTTTCATTGGAACTGAATCAGGCCATGAGTGAGGTGGTAACCACAATCAACGAAATTGAAGAAATCAGAAAGGAATTGGAGGGGCTGGTTGACACGAAGGATGATAGGGAACTGGAAAATAAAGTCAGAGAGTTGGAAGCAAAAATCCTTAAGGTAGAAGGCGAACTCTTTGATGTCAACCTGACCGGTGCACGTGAAGATGCCTTCAGGAGTCCAATGAAACTCTATGGAAGAATCAGTGCCTTGGCAAGTGATGTGGGAGGTTTTGGAGCTGATTTCAAACCCACCAATCAGCAGGTAGAGGTGTATAATGTCTTCAGAAAACAGCTGGACGATATCCAGCTACAGTACAAAAAACTGATCAATGAGGAAATCCCTTTGTTCAACCAATATTTGATTTCAAAAGAATTGCAGTTTAGGCTTAAAAAACAATAGAAAATAAACAATTATACCATCAATAAATCCAAAAAAGATCATTTATCGGTGCTGCTTGCTTGACTTCTTCTTAAACTATTTATATTTTCATATGATAAAATCCCATTATTATTTTGATCAATAATTGAATTTAAGTTTTTGAAAATCCGATTTCTTGCCAGTGATGCTCGAAAATGAATATAAGAATTGGGTAGATTAAATTCAGGCCAACATCGGTCATCCTTCTTCCCTCAAAAAGAAAAGGAAATTAGGTAACTGTCAACATTGCGATTAATCATATATCATCTTTAAACAGTTTACATTTTAAAACAAACCAAATTAATTATGAAGAGAAGTTTACTACTGGCTATTATGGTGCTACTCAATACGGCCTCCATATTTGCCCAATCACGGACAATAACAGGTCGTGTGATTTCACAGGATGAGCCGGATGGAATTCCGGGAGTAAATGTGCTGGTTAAGGGCACAGCAATTGGTACTGCTACAGATTTGGATGGGGGTTATTCGGTTAATGTAAATTCATCCGATGACATTTTGGTTTTTTCATTTCTTGGTTATCTCACTCAGGAAATCAAGGTTGGAAACATGTCAAATATCGATGTAACCCTTGAAAGTGATACGAAAAATCTTTCGGAGGTTGTTGTTGTAGGCTATGGTGAGCAAAACAGAAAAACCCTGACAAGTTCTATTTCATCCATCAGTGGCAATACCGCGGAAAACTTACCCATTATTTCTCCGGACCAACTGATACAGGGACGAGCAGCCGGTGTTGTAGCAAGTTCTGAATCCGGTGAACCGGGAGGCGGTATGAACATCCGAATCAGGGGAACTACTTCTATCACGGGAAGTTCAGACCCACTTTATGTAATAGACGGGGTACCTATAATATCCACAAATATTGCAGCATCAACATTCGGTCAGCCTGTTAACCCACTTTCAGACCTGAATCCAAATGATATAGAATCAATTGATATTTTAAAAGATGCATCAGCTACTGCAATTTATGGGGCCAGAGCTGCCAATGGGGTGGTTTTGATTACTACCAAAAGAGGTAAACTAGGAAAACCAACTGTAAATGTTAGCATGTATGGTGGTATTTCCAAACCATGGAAAAATCCTGACGATTTAAGGGTAATTGGGCCAACATTTGAAAGACTTCAAAATGAATCGGCCGAAAACAACTGGATTGACAGATATGGATCATTGACAGCACTCACTCCAAGCGGAGACCCATACACCCCACGTTTCGCCAATCCTGATCAGGCCCTTGACACAAACTGGTTTGATGAGATTTTCCAGACCGGAGGTGTAAGAAATTTGGATGCCTCAATTGCCGGTGGTGATGAAAAGATAAAATATTTCATTTCCGGGAATAACTTTTCACAAGAAGGACTTATTCGTCCGGCTTCATTTGATAGAACCAGCGCCAGATTGAATCTCGATTTTATGGTCGCTCCCAGATTGAAAATAGGTACGAGTTCAACTTACTCGGTAAGTACCAGAAATAGGTCGTTGAACGGTAACGCGATTGAAGGAGGTCTATCGACCGGATTTTTCTACCCGACCAATTATCCTATATATAATCCTGACGGCACCTATTACAGGCCTTTCTGGGAAAATCCGGTTGCTATCTCAAATGAAACGGATTACCTGATGAAAACCACAAGGTTCATTGCCAGTGTTTATGCAGATTGGGAAATTGCGGATGGATTGGTATTTAAAAGTACTTGGAGTATAGATAACAACCTTGTTGAAGAAGACAGGTATTTCAACACATTTCTGGCAGCAGGTCAGGCCATCAAAGGTTCCGCGCAGGATTTTGTAACCACCAGCAACAACTGGATAAATGAAAATGTGCTTACCTACCAAATTATAAAGGGAAACAATGATTTCAATTTCCTACTGGGGAATACTCTGCAAGAAAACGAATTCAACAGGACTCAGGCTTTTGGACAGGGATTTCCTTCCAACTCATTTAAAGAAATTGCTTCCGCAGCCGTCAAAAACGCAAGCAGTACTTCAAGTGCATGGGGGATAGCCTCATTCTTCACCAGAGTCAATTATGGCTTTAAAGAAAAATACCTTTTTACAGTTAATATGAGAGCAGATGCATCTTCAAGATTTGGTGAAGACAACAGATGGGGTTACTTCCCATCCATTGCCGGTGCATGGAGAATGATAGATGAGGATTTTATGAAAGACGTTAATGTATTCTCTGATATGAAAATCAGAGCCAGTTACGGTATCACCGGTAACCAAGGGGGTATTGGTGATTTTCAGGCATTGGGACTTTGGGGAGGTATGAGAGGCGGACTGAATCTTGGAGGCATTGGCCAACCTGTCGGAGCATCTTCCTATGTTGATGCGCCCGGCATTACTCCTAATCAATTAGCTAACCCTAATCTAAAGTGGGAAACAACTGCCCAGTTGAATATAGGATTTGATCTGGGCCTTTGGCAGGATAGATTGACAATGACCTTTGATTACTATGATAAACAAACCAAAGATCTACTGCTTGATGTACCTGTTCCAAAAACGTTGGGATACAGTATCCTAACTCAAAACTTTGGAGAAATGGAAAACAGGGGTTTTGAATTGGGTATAAATGGAATCATAATCGATAATGAAGATTTGGCTTGGAATGCAAGCTTCAACATTTCCAGAAACAATAATCTGATTAAAAAACTGGCATTTCCCTTCACTACTTTTACCAGGGATTATGTCAGAGTAGAAGAAGGATACCCGATGAACTCCTTTTTTGTACATGTTCAAAATGGAGTTGACCCACAGACCGGAAACATTGTTTGGGACACTATGGGAGAGGAAACATTCAACCCAAATACCCATAGACAGATTTTCGGAAGTGCTATACCGAGGTATGTTGGTGGTTTTACCAATAATGTGAACTACAAGAACTTTGATTTAATGGTGTTCTTCCAATTCAGTGAGGGAAACGAGATCTTGAACTATGGCCGATTCTTCTTCGAACATGGAGGTGAAAGATCAACCGGTTATTCTGCACAACAACTGAACAGGTGGCAGCAGCCCGGTGATATCACTGATATTCCAAGAATGGCTTCTATCAACTACAGTGCTGATCTTAGACCTTCCAGACATGTGGAGGATGGTTCTTATCTGAGACTGAAAAACATCAGTTTGGGCTATACCCTCCCTTCTTCTATTGGTTCAAAAATTGGAGCCTCAAGAACAAGAATCTATGTAGCGGCTCAAAACCTGCTTACTTTCACTAACTATACAGGATTGGATCCCGAAGTAAGTACCAGCCCATCCAATTTGGTTTCAGGTGTTGACATTGCTGTAATGCCACAACCAAGAACATTAACTGCCGGAATTAACTTGTCATTCTAATTAAAAAATCCATGAAAAATTCAAGATATAAATCTATTTCAATGGCCCTGATCTTATCTCTTATGATAGGGTTTGGATGTAATGTATTGGATCAACAACCTCAGTTTCAGATTGCCACAAGTGAGGCTTTTTCCAACCCGATCAATGCCGAAGCAACTTTAAATGGTCTATATAACGAAGCCCAATTGATATACAATTGGAGAGCACAAACTATAAGCGAACTTGCTTCCGATTTGGTGCAAAGTATAGATACTTGGGATAACTTCAATGTCCTAGACGAATTTCGACAGACCCCTGATAACACAGAAGTAGATGATTTGTACACCCAACTCTACAGAACTATCGATGTGGCAAACAATATAATAGCTTTTGCACCAACAGTTCCGGGATTGGATGAGACCCGGATCAATGACATGGTTGGTCAGGCTTACACTTTTAGAGGTATGATGTACTTTGAACTTGCCAAATATTTTGGTGGTATTCCGAATAAGTACGGTGAACTTGGGATGGTTATTGAAACTGAGCCTTCGATTGGTGTTACTGAGGCTTCCTACAAATCCAGATCTTCTCTAGAAGCCCTTTGGGACCAGATTAGGAGTGATTTGGAAGAAGGTGAAAGACTGTTACCGGCTACAAGAGCAAGTAATTACTTAACCAGGTCTAGATTGGTAAAAGCTGCAGCCACTGCAATGTTGGCTAGATATTCCTTATATATTGATCAATGGGCTCAGGCGGAGACCTACGCAACGCAGGTAATCACCCAAGGCGATTACACTTTAGCAAATCCTTTTTCGGACATTTTCAGAACCGAATTCTCAAGTGAATCCGTATTTGAAATGGAGTATAACGTGGTGGATTTCAGCGGATTCAGGCAATGGTATTATCCTGCGAGCTTAAATGGTCGCGGAGGACTTTCATTTCACGAGCCATTCGCAGCTGAATTGTTACAGAGACAAGGTACGGATGCAAGAAGCAACCTGATTGACTTTAACCCAGCCTTTGGAGGTGTATATTACTCCACAAAATTCGACCTTTTGCAAAATGCGAGTAATGTACCGGTGATCAGAATCGCTGAAATGTATTTGATCAGAGCAGAAGCCAGGGTCCGTCAAAACAACATTTCAGGAGGACTTGAAGACTTGAATATGGTAAGAAACAGAGCGGATCTTCCTGATGCTACTGCTTCTACCGCTGATGAATTAATAAACCTGGTCTTAGAAGAAAGAAAATTCGAATTCGCAATTGAAGGACATAGATTCTTCGATATGACAAGGACAGGAAGGGCTGTCAATGTTTTTACCAACCTTCCTAGAACAACCGGAGCTAGCCTATACTCAATTGAATCAACTGATAAATATGTATTTCCGATTCCAACTTCTGAAATACTCACCAATTCAAATATGATCCAAAACCCTGCTTACCGATAATCAAATTATGAAATATTATAAAATAATTGTTGCAGCACTCATTTTGACGTGCTGCAGCATCACTTTCAGCATAGGGCAAGGAATTTCAGCTGCAGCTTCCCCAAACCAATTGATATTGTCAAAATTGGAAGTAAGTGAAAAAACCCACTCGATGCTGATTAATAACAGGACATTGAATTACAATACGACCGCCGGTTTTATGCATATGTCCAATGAAGATGAAAAAGAAAAAGCAAAATTCTATTTTACTGCATACACGCTGAACAATGTAACCGATCCAAAAGAAAGGCCGATCACTTTTGTATTCAATGGTGGTCCTGGTTCTGCTTCTGTGTGGTTACACATGGGAGGACTCGGTCCAAGAATGATCAAAATGACCGATGACGGCGAGGCCACACCTCCCCCATATGAAATCATCAACAATCCCAACTCCTGGTTGGATAAATCTGACCTCGTTTTTATTGATCCCATTGAAACCGGGTATAGCCGGCCCGCGGAAGGTGAAGACAAAAAGCAATTCCTGGGATATGTGGAAGATATATCCTCAGTTGGAGACTTTATCAGGGCTTATGTTTCAGAATACAAACGTTGGAATTCACCCAAATTCCTATCAGGCGAGAGCTATGGTACTACAAGGGCCGCGGGATTAGCAGGATATCTTCAGGACAGGTATGGTTTGTATCTGAACGGTATCATTATGATCAGCGCTGTGACCAATTTTGCCACCTTGAACTTTAGCAGGGGTCACGACCTGCCTTATATCATGTATTTGCCGACCTATGCTGCCATTGCCGCCTATCACGACGCATTGCCCCAAAAAGTAACTGATCTTGATGCTTTTGTTGAGGAGGTGCGACAATATGCAAAAGGAGAATACGCAAGCATGCTGATGAAAGGCGATCAATTAACAAATGAAGATAAAGCTAAACTTGCAGAAAAATTAAATCAGTACACCGGTCTTTCCAAGGAATATTTGGACGATACACACTACAGAATCCAAATCAATCGATTTGTTAAAGAACTCCTAAGAGACAGGCAGCAAACAGTTGGCCGACTTGACGGACGTATATTGGGCTTGGACTATGACCATGCCGGTGAAGGTTATGATTTTGATCCAAGTTATAGTAAAGCCATCTATGGTCCATATAGCATGGCCATTAATGATTATATCAACAGAGAGTTGGGTTTCGAAACCAATCAAGCCTATGAAGTTCTTACAGGAAGAGTTAGGCCTTGGAATTATAGCAATGTTCAAAATGAATATCTGAACAATTCGGAAACACTTAGAATGGCTATCAATAAAAACCCATATTTAAAAGTCATGTTTATAAATGGTTATTATGATCTGGCTACTCCTTTATTTGCTACAGAATATACGGTTGATCATATGATGTTGGCTCCGGAATTGAGGAAAAATATCACCATGAAATATTACGAATCAGGTCACATGGTGTATATACACAAGCCATCTTTGGATAAAATGGCCGTTGATGTTCGGGAGTTTTATGATAATGCTTTACAAAATGAATAATCTACTTTATATGAAATGATATACATCCCAAAATCCAATCATTGTATTATACAATGCTTAAAAACTTTACAGTAATTCGAATTTTAAAATGGTAAAGTCGTCTGAAAGGAACTTAAGGCTATCCCTAACGGGGTAGCTTTTTTTCATTAACGAACAATTTTTTCCTGAGCTTATTGATTATCGGACCCAGTGAAGTCAAATCAAAAAAAAGGAAAGTAAAACCGGATTTCACTTTCCCTCAAAATTTTATATGCATATCTGCAATGAAACCGGTTAATCCCAAAACCCAACAGGTCCATTTTTAGACATTAGAATGTTGGGTTCATCCGACTTCCGTCTTCTGTCTTCCATCGATTTTCCTAGCAAAACATCCGCTACTGGCAAAATAGCGGTTTATTAGTGTTCATTAACAGTTATTTATCCTTTTAATTATCAGTATTTGGCCGGGGTACCTTTTGCCGGTAGGGTATTAAGAATAAATTCTCTGACATCGTCATTGGCATTAGCCAAATCTTCTGCTCGCAGGTACATCATGTGGCCACTTCTGTAACCCTTGAAGGACAATCGGTCCTGTAGTTTACCTGCGGGATCCATTTGCCACATGTTATATTTTGCATTGAAGTAATCCGTACCCCCGTCAAAATATCCTGACTGTGTCATGACATGCAAATACGGGTTTTGTAGCATTGACTGAGCCAATTGGCTTCCGGTATTGTCATCGCTTCTATCCCAGGGATGCACCGGACCGAATAAATAATAAGTTAGATCGGTGTCATATTTAAGGATGTTTTTCGCATAGTAATTCATTGCAGGTGAGAAAGCATGATTCCAGGCCGTTAAAGCAGGATCATAGTCATATCTTTCTCCCGCATCTGTCTGGTCAATACCTCGGTAGCGGCTGTCCAAACGGCCAATAGTCAAACCTTTATCCCGCATTAATTCTTTCCAGTAGTAGCTTGTCGGTACTGCTAAGGCATGTTGCATGAAAACTTCTTCCTTGATTCCTGAATAATAAGACATTCTTTCAGCAATAGCCTTTCTCTCTGTAGAATCCAAGGAGCCTCCCCTAGCTATGGCCGGAAGCACAACATCCAAAGTGTATTGTTCAACCTCAGGGAGTATCTCATCCAAATCTTTTGCCTGAAGATCTGTCGGTAATACCTTATGAAACCAGGATGTTGCAGCAAAGTATGGCAGATAATTCGCCTTGGCTACCGGACCACTTCTCTCCAGACCCAATCCTGTGGGGGAAACCAATATAACACCATTGAAATACATCCAATGCGAATTCTGTAATTCATGTACCAGACCCGCAACTCGGGTCGTACCATAACTCTCCCCGATAAGATACTTTGGCGATTGCCACCTGTTCTGTCTAGTCACAAAAGTTTTGACCCAGTCTGCAAGATATTTTATGTCAGCATTCACACCAAAAAATGTTTCCCTGGGCGTTTCCTTGTCCAGCATTCGGGAATATCCCGTATTTACAGGATCTATATAGACGATATCCGCCACATCCAATATGGTATTTGGATTTTGCTTCACGCCATAAGCCTGCAAAGGATAGCCCTCTTCATCAATATTCAAAACATAGGGACCCGTATAGGCAAGGTGCATCCAAAGCGAACCTGATCCGGGACCTCCATTAAATGAAAACACAAGTGGCCTCGTAGACTGATCATCTATGTCTGTACGCTCATAATAGGTATAAAACAGAGAAGCAATGGGTTTGCCTTCCTCATCCCAAACAGGCATCGTCCCCGCCGTAGCCCTATAAGGAATGCGGTTTCCCTTTACAACTACCTCTCCATTGGTAATTATGGAAGATTCAACTTTTATTTCTCTGACCTCTTGGGCTTGTAACCAGAAGATGGAAAATGTAAAAAGGATAATGGTAAGTGTGTTTTTTTTCATTGGATTTCAAATTAAATTCATTTCCAATTTACAATATTTAAAAAACCAGCTGAATTCTTTTATATAGAGGGAATGTCGATCAGGATAAGCGGAAATTGACCTGGGATATTTCAAATTGATCAATCAGTGATCCCCTGCAATAAATCCCGATGACTAATGATTAAAACCGAATTTGCTGAATCATAAAATTGGGCTATATAATCTCCTGTTGGGCTGCGTTTTTCACAGCTTTTTTAATCTTGATCCTTGACTGAAATTTTTAATGAGATAACTTTCCGTTTTTCCTGTCTTAAAATTGGTTTAAACATACAATGCCTTTATTTGTATGGGGTAATTTAGAGGAAAATTTCATTTTTGAAGCTTCTCCGGACATATCTTAAACCTTAACGGACTGATCTTTCTCGCCATGCTCTTTGCGGGACTTTCGCAGATCCTGCACCTTTACGACCCACTAATCTTCGGGTGGATTCTTGACAACTATGCGGTAAATCCCGGCGAAATGACTCAAGAGCAGCGGGTGAACGGTGTATTGTGGCTCCTGGGATTGGCTATTGTTGTCGCTCTTGCTGCCCGGAAATTCTCTTTCTTCAAAGATAACGTCATCCAACTGATCGTTCGAAAATTCGGAATGCAAATTGTCAACGACGGTTTGCGCCAAACCATGCGGCTGCCGTTTCATGAATTCGAAGATCAAAGCAGTGGTGAAATCCTCTCCATTTTGCAAAAAGTACGGGCGGACACTCAAAAATTTATTTCTTCCTTTATTGATATTCTCTTCTCCTCTCTTGTGGGAATTGATTTTCTTGTGTTTTCATAGATTTAGTTGTCAGTATATAGAGTCAAGAGGTACTTTATCAAAAGTTATCTCATTTTATTAAAAAAGTCTGCTTTTTACACGTTTTTAAACTATTCTCAAATTCCATATTTCAAGATGTCCAATCCCTGTTTTCAAAAATGCGTTCCTGGAAAAGAAGGGATGCCTTCGAATACCTGATGGTTTCAACAATGCTTAAAAGGTTTCTCAAAACATAATTATTTCAACAATTTTTTGAACCCTAAGGTGGTGAAAATACCCTGTTCAGGGTATTTTTTATTAACCCAAAGTTCGTTAGGTTTGATTCAGGAAAATTTGTCAGGATCCAACTTGAAAAAAGGTTTTTAAACTCCCGATCTTTTAGCTCTGCCTCACTTCTTGTCATTTTAACTTATTCTTATATAAAACGTCCCATCAAAACAAATTACATAAGGCGGAGTAAAGGAAAGAAAACTATTCGTGACAACTGCAGTCAATGAATTGTCCGACAAATTATTAGTGCTTAGCTTATCCAAAATAAACAAAGAGGAATATGCGCTTTAGGATCAATCTTGAAAAAATGGGAAGAGGTGATTTTCTTCCCATCAACTATCAGTACGAATTGTCTTCTGCTATCTACAAAGTTATCGATCGTGCTGACGGGGCTTTCAGCCAATTTTTGCATGAAGAGGGATATGTGGCATTCGGAAAACAATTTAGGCTGTTTACATTTTCAAGGATTGATTTTCAAGGCTTTAAAGTCATCCCCGACGCCGGAAGGATATCGCACTACGGGAATAATGCTGGTTTTACAATCAGTTTTTTGATCGATAAAGCTGCCGAAGAATTTATCAGGGGCCTTTTTATGGCACAGGAACTGGTCATCGGGGACAAAATCAGTCAAATACAATATACTGTTACCACAATTGAAGCAGTTGCCCCACCCCATTTTATAGAAACAATGCAATATCGGAGTAAATCTCCTCTGTTTATCAGAAGGAAAAGGATCGATGGTGGGGAGGATTATTTATACCCCGACGACCCTGATTATGGAATACTTCTGACTCAAAATCTGATTTCAAAGGCAAAGGCTTTTGCATCAAGTGTCGGAGATGATTCGGATCTTGAAGAAGTGCTGCCTGATTTCAGTTTCCGGCCTGTCGGAAAAATCCATAAAAACGGCGTGAAGATCAAACAGCTTACTCCACAGCAGAGCATGTTGATTGGATATATGTTTGAGTTTGAGTTCAGAGCTCCTCTGGCGTTACAGGAAATCGGCTACTATGCCGGGTTTGGGCATTTGGGAAGTCAGGGATTTGGGTGTGTGGAGATGAAATCTAGAAAAAATGGATAAATTCATACATAAAAATCAGCACTCATTTGAGGTCTTCTTCTTTAAAAAAATGCGATCAGTATTTTCTTGGAGTTGGATTTTAAGTTCTTCGATTCTGTTTTTCATAAGGCGGTCGATTTCCAAGGATCTCTCGAGTGAGATGTCACCTTTTGGCAGGTTCCGATCGTCAAAACTATTTGGGATGTTTTGTTTGGACATATTGAATATCAAAAGAATTAAAAAACAATACCCAAATATAATGAAAAAATTTCAATTCCAATTCTGTACGAGTTATTTGATTCTGAGCTCTCAATTTTTCCAATTCTGCTCTTGCAAAAGCTTGACACACATTAAAAAGCTTGGCAATATTGTCATCCTCAAGAGAAAAGCCCCAGGTGTCGCCTGGCCTATAAACTTCAAAAATAAAATCCGGAGTACTAGCAGTAAGTTTAGAAATGTTATGGAAAATCGCCATTTCAATATCTTCAAAAGAAAAAGAAGTATTGCTGGGATGGTTATGGACAACTTCACTATCAGACAACTGAAACAAATATTCTACAGGAATATTTACTTGATTTTTATCACCTTTAAATCGAAGAATCTGTTTTCCGTTTTTAAAAATATAAAGGTTTTCTTGCTTCTCAAACCTAATTTTCTGTATGGCCTGCTGAATGGATTTAACTTCATCTCGCGGGAGAGGATAATGATATTTATTTTCCATAAAACCTTATTCATTTCAATAAAAAGCCCGGGGAGAACCCCGGGGAAATCCATTCAGGTGCGATTAATCCTAAATAACAGTGCTAATTTTTAAATTCCAAAAGATTTCTTGTCAAAGTTAGGAAACAATTTTTTAAATTACAGTACTAATAGGGAAATAACATTATTAAAATTTGATCAACATACATTTCTTCCAATGAGATTAATATTAAAATTATCACAAAATCAATCCTTTGTCCCTTATAATTACCAAAGGTCTTTGGTAGGAGCTTTTCATAAATGGCTTGGTTCAAACGAAATACACGATGAGGTATCCCTTTACTCCTTATCATGGCTTCAGGGTGGTCAAAAAACAAAAGGTGGACTTGAGTTCAGTAATGGAGCAGAGTGGCAGATAAGTATTTACTCTAGTCAACTTTTGAAACCCTTAATAAAAGGAATTCAAAATAACCCGGAAGTTTGTTTTGGTATGGCTGTGAAAGAAGTTACAATCTGTGAACCTCCAGTTTTCTCATCTAAGCAAAAATTTTATTTAAACAGCCCTATTTTCATCAAAAGAAAGAAAGATGATAGAATACAATTTTACTTTCACTACGATATTGAGAGTGATGCATTGATGACAGCTACCCTACAAACAAAATTGAAAAAAGCGGGTATTCCATTCGAAAACGTCAAAGTTATGTTTGACAGAAGCTACCACAGCCCTAAAACAAAGATAATCAAATTCAATGGCATTGATTGTAGAGCAAGTATTTGCCCAATCTATATTGAAGGAACTCAGGAGCAAATAGCATTTGCATGGAAAGTTGGAATTGGGAATAGTACTGGAATTGGTTTTGGAGCATTAAAATAAAAGTAAGTATGAACTATTATGTAGTGAAATATTCAGGTCCTTTTGGTTTTATCAAGCCTTGGACAGCGGTAAGGGATAGTGAGACATTTAGCCAGCAATTTTTAACGCCGTCAATTGTGGAAGGTATTGAGAAGAAGCTGTTTCCTGAGTTGTTGAATACTGCTGGGATTCAAAAAATAATGGGACATAGATTATCCTATGATCAAGTAACTGGACAACAGGAAGTAATCCAGACCCGTGGTTGGAATTCTACAAGAAAAGGAAAAGAATATCTATTTGATCGACCAAAAGCGATCTTGATTAGAGGCATATTGCAAAACCCTATACTACATTTAGCTTTTTTCTCTGCAGAAGATTCTTCAGATGCAGCTAATCAGCATATCTGCTTATGTAGAAATGAGGACATGCTCTTTCCGGATGAAGTAATTGAAACGGACAAACAAATCTTTGATAAAGATGAGGAAGCTTTCCCTGGTTTTGAACTAGTGTTTGAAAAGAATGAAAAATCCTTTTTGGTCGGGTATCATAGATTTAGCAATGAGCCAATGTATGGTTGGATTAAAGTAGTCGGTCAACCTGTGGCTTCCAAATAATGGGAAATCTACTTGCGAAATCCGCCCCAGAATTCACGCCGCTAAAGGATCATCTTTTACATGTTTCCTATGCAGCGAAAGGCTTTGCCAACTATTTAAAGATGGACGAAAACTTAGCCTATAAGGGATCGGTAATGCATGATATTGGAAAAGCGCATCCCGAATTCCAAAAAAGATTACTGACCAATGGGAGAAACAGTAAAGTTTTTAGACATGAAATAAGTTCATTGCTTTTCTTGTCAGTATTTCCTGAAGTTGAACATCCTGCCTTGCTGGAAATGGTCATTGCACACCATAAGTCAGCCAAAAATGATGTAGGGGATAAGGGATTGTTGGATTTGGAAAATGGCTATGATTATGAGGATTTCCATGTCGGGAAATGGAAAGATTGGTCACCGGCCGCTTTTGAATTATTTCTTGAATTGGGAATACCATGTACACCCTTCAATGAGGATACAGCGAGAGAAAACCTTTCAATTGCCATATCCTATTGTAAAAAACAAACGAAAGAACGGGGATATTCGGAGTGGCGAGGATTATTGATGGGGGCTGATCATTTTGCCTCAGCCTTGATCGATGATACGGAAAAACACCTGAATAGAGCTTTTAAAATCCCAGACCTTTCTTTTTATAACAGAACACATCGACTTTATCCTCTTTCCTTTAAAAATACGAGTTCTCCAAAAAAGCATACCCTTGTCGTAGCAAGTACTGGAGCCGGTAAGACCGATTACCTTTTCAAGCGAACCAAGGGCCGCGTTTTTTATACACTCCCCTTTCAGGCTTCTATTAATGCGATGTACAAACGTGTTGCCAAAGATTTGGAAAATCATAATCCTGATCTTGACATTCGGATTTTGCATTCCGCTTCCATGGTCGTTAAGCAAAATGGCAAGGAAGAGGAAAGCGTCATGCAGTCACTTTTTGGGTCTGCGATAAAAATTCTGACTCCACACCAACTCGCGGCGATTGCTTTTGGCATGAAAGGATACGAAGCCTTGTTGCTCGATCTAAAGGGATGTGATATTATATTAGATGAAATACATACCTACACAGGAGTTTCACAAGCCATCGTTTTGAAATTGGTTCAAATCCTTAAGCATCTGGGTTGTTGTATCCATATCGGCACGGCCACAATGCCTTCGAAGCTCTACTATAAAATCACAGAGGTTTTAAGGGGAGATCTTTTGGAAGAAAAACTTACTACAGCTGAGTTGGATCAATTTGACCGACATACACTCCACAAAATCGGTTTTTTTGAGGATAGTCTCCCTTTTGTCCATCAGGCAATTGCGACGGATAAAAAAGTTTTGTTTGTCTTCAATCGGGTGGCCAAAGCACAGGAAGCATACCTCAATTTACAGGAATTGTATCCCAACATCCCCATTCTTATGCTCCATAGCAGATTTAAAAGAGGAGATAGAAACCATAAAGAAAAACAACTTCTCGGATTGGATGACAATGGAAATTCATTAGGAAGTTTCAATACCGCTGTTGACGCTTGCATTGTAGTTTCTACCCAGATAGTTGAGGTGAGTTTGGATATCAGTTTTGATATGATGGTCACAGAAACTGCTCCAATTGATGCACTCATTCAGCGATTTGGAAGGGTAAACAGGAAAAGGACGGATAACACGATTGGCAAAACCAAACCGATCTATCTGATAGCCCCGCCTGAAAATAAAAATGATGCCCTGCCCTATGACGTGGAAGTACTCCAGCGATCATTTGAAATATTGGAAGATGATCAAATATTAAGGGAAAGGCATTTACAAGAAAAAATTGATTTTGTATTTCCTGAAATCGATTTTTTAAATATTGAAGAACATGCTGTGTTCAAAGCCGATGGGCGAATTTCCATTGACCGATTGACCCATAGGAGCAAATCCATATTGTTCGAATTGCTGGAAATAGATGGGGTTTCCTGCATTTGTGAAGGAGATTTGGCGGAATATGAAACCTCCTATTTTGAAAGGAGGCTTGAATTGGAAATTCCCGTAAGATATTTCGCTGTCAGGGAAATGAATCAGGCACAAAATGGAAACAAACCCTTCATCATTCCTGACAAGGCATATGATTTTGAGATTGGATTGGATGTGAAGAAAATTAAGGAAAACAACTTTGACATAAATAACCAAATACTATGATCACAGCAGTTATAGGGAAGACGTTTCTCAAAGCCTACAATGAGAAATATGCCAAAACGCTTTTACCAAAGGAGTTTTTTGAGCAGGAGTATTGGGAGTTGTTTTACAACAATCCCAAATACATGCAGTGGGTCACCAATTCTCCATTTGTGCAGATGAAAAAGGGGCAAAAGCCGCATATACTCACCGAAGATGAAAGATTGGAAAAGCTGGAAAACCTTTTTGAAAAAGCCGAAAATGATATCCCTGATGCGAGTTTCGCTCTGGGATATCCTGCATCGGAGACAAAAGAATATGCCAGCACTTCCGGCTTGGTGAGTGATGTTCTGATTCCAGCCGATGAAGACGAAGTATACCTGTCTTGGATTGGATCCAGTCTCGGAATTGGTGTTGCAGGAGGTTTTACCATTCTTTTTGACAATCCAAACATAACCCTCCAAACCTTTGAGGGTTGGAAAGTTTACCGCAGGTACTTAAACGATCCGGTTTTGGCAAAACTCCGCGGCAACCAAATCAATACCTGGAATGGGCAATGGCTTACCTATTCCATGAATCCGAATGAGTTTAGAAAAGACTTTGATTTTTCAGAACTAACAAACCAGAAAATATTCAAGGTGGATGCAACTATGGCAGAAGTAACCACAGTAAACTGGTCCCAGCTGTTTTTCAGCCTTTCTTTACAATTCCCCCAAGCTGAAATGATGGGCTATGTCTATGGTTTTGGACAAACCAATAAAACCATTGGCTTTATTCCTTTTCAACTCAAATCGGGAAGTAGGTTGAAAGATGTGTGTAAACAATTATTTGGAGGGGTTTACACCGATCCAAAATTATTTGAAAGCCTATTTGGGATGCATATCAAGAGAGCCTGTGAATTAGGCAGTATTGGATTGCAGGCATTGAGACCCGACAGTCTGAAGAAGTACATGACTGAGGACAAGAACTTATCCTTCAAAAAAGAAGAAGACACAATAAATTATCAAGCATACAAAACCTGGTTAGTCGCTATGTTAACACGAAACAAAGAAGAAATTACAGATTATACCTTAGAGTTGGCCAAGACCATCCAAAAGTATAGAGCAGGGGGTACCAAACTGGATAGAAAAACCCTGATAGAAAAAGAGTTGTTTGCCTCTTCATCCAAAAAAGGATTTATTGAAGCACTGACAAAAATGGTGAAGGATTTGGAAGGAGAAGAACTTGTCGCCATTAAAAACCTTAAAGATGAGGTGCATTTAATGACCAATGAAGAATATGGTTATTTCTCTACCTTATTAAAATTTGATTATGCTTTTGTAGAAAAACAATCTTAATTATTAAATACAACAAACCCGCAAGATTTTAAAAACCTTGCGGGTTTAGGAAATTAATAAACTTTAAAACAACTTACTATGAACACGATATACATCAGAACACTTAAAAGAGCCGAACACACTGTGTTCAATGTTTCAGACGGACAAAAGTACTATTATGATACCCAATTCAACCGGCGGATTCCTTTTTCCAGTGGACAACAGGTAAAGAGGTCATTGATTGACGCCTTATGTGCGGCCATCAACCAAACCCCTTCTCCTACCACATTTCTATTTGATGTCAATAAGCAAAAAGAACTTGAGGAGGGCGAAGTATATGCTACGTGTGATCCTACCTACGCAGATCAGTTATTTGGTGGATGGATGAAAGCATCAAAAAAAGATAAGACTGGAACAATTAAACAAGAGAGAACTCTAAAAAGAAGAAGTCCGCTTTCTATCTCAGCCATGAGGGCGTTACATCCTTTATTGGCCGGAATGGACTCCGAAAATGCCTCTTTCGATAGAAGTGACCGACCCAACAATAAGGTCATTGTCCGTGATGAAAACAACAATGAACTTAATGAGAAGGAAATTGTCGCCCTACTTGAAGGAAAAGACAGAAGCCTAAGCAGAAAATGGATACCTAATAATAGTCGTGCTACAGGTTTATTTGTATTCGACATCGCCATTGATTTAAGAAGATTATTCTGTGTAAGTATTAATCAACTTGAACCGGAAATGGCAGATTCCACGATAGCAAAATTGAGGGAAGAAGGTTGGATTGAATCGAACAACGTATTTGGACCTTGTTTAGTGGCGCCCAAAACACTTCGTGATCAATGGATCCCCGGCTTGGCCCATGCCATTATAAATTGGAGAATCACCTCCAACCAATCACGTACTTTTAGTTTGATGGATACCCTGGCCCTATCTATCAGCGACAATGCCAACTTGATTGCGGGCAGTATCAGAGCCAAATTGTCAGAAGAAGATTCCAGAAAAGCCGATCCGATTGTGGATGAAAGCATCCCTAGAGTGGACACTTTTGTAACCCTTCAAGCCAGTGGTTTTATCCATACCAAAAGCGAGAAAGTAGACGCAATTAGTAATGCAGAGGAAAAGCTGATAGAATTAATGTCTGCCTTCGATTATGAAAATCAACTGGTTGAAGCCTAAGTAAAACAACTCTTCACTAAATGATCTGTGAAGAGTTGTTTTTTAAACTTTCCAATGAAAAGCTAAACCAGATCCAGTCTTAACCTGTCCCAAAAAGGCAGTTTTTCTTATATTTAGTTACCATTCTGTAATTCATATGACCGACTACCAAAATTACATTACGATCCATCCCGATCTGCGGTCGGGACAGCCTTGTATAAGAGGTCTGCGCATTACTGTCTATGATGTGCTGAGCTATCTGGCTGCCGGTGACAGTATTGAGGATATAATGGCCAACTTCCCTATGCTTACCAGGGAAGATGTTTTGGCCTGCTTGGCATATGCGGCAGATACGGAATGCAAAAGCCGTTTAACTTCTTGAGGAAACAAGTGGGAAAAGATAGTACCAGTCATTTTAAATATCTGATAAAAATAGCTTAAACATCCAATAATATACAACTTATCGGCACCCATATCGCCTACTTCCACACCTGCCACCGGAAACTTTGGCTTTTTGCCAATGGCATACAGATGGAATAAACCTCAGACATTGTGGCTGAGGGGAAACTAATGTCTGAAGACATTCTCGTAATGCATATCAAATGGATTTTAAAAAAAAGCACAAATACTTGTGCGTTAAATTATTAAATTTGCATAAGTACTTAGGCATATATGGAGGAATTAATAGAAATATCCGAAAATTTGGTTACAAAGGTCTCATTGACTTTTAAACGATACCTGTTTGGTACCGTCAAATGGCAAGACAGGCTCATTGGTATTAAAGGGGCCAGGGGAACGGGTAAAACCACCATGTTGCTTCAGTGGCTGAATATGCTGCCTTTACCCATTGGTCAAAAATTGTACTTATCTCTTGATGAGCTGTATTTTACCACACATTCCCTGACGGATACCGCCAGGACATTTTATCAGGAGGGAGGGAAAGTTCTAGTATTGGACGAAGTACATAAGTACCCCACATGGAGCCAGGAAATAAAAAACCTGTACGACCGGTATCCCGATCTACAGATCATATTTACAGGTTCTTCCATTATTGATATTTCCAGACAGGAAGGCGATCTCAGTCGCCGGGCATTATTGTATGAGCTCAAAGGCATGTCCTATCGGGAATACCTGAACTTTATCCATCGTCTTGACTTTCCTACTATAGATCTGGAGAAATTATTGTCTCCGGGGTTTGATTTGAGAGCCCTTTTTCCCGGAGAATTCAAGCCGTTGGCCCATTTTCAGGAATACCTGCAAGGTGGATATTACCCTTTTGCCGGAACTGATAAATTGAGCTATTATACAAAGTTACGCCAATTGGTGCGTACTATCGTGGAATATGACATGGCGGAGCTTAAAGGTTTTGATATTCGCCACGCCAAAAAAATGCTGCAGTTGCTGTATGTGGTAGCTCAACAGGTTCCGTTTAAACCGAATATCAACAACTTGGCGTCCAAAACGGGCATACACCGCAACTCCATCAACAGCTATCTTTCTTTTCTGAGTGAAGCCAGGCTGCTCCATTTACTGATGAAGAAGGGGACAAGTGTTGCTGTGTTACAAAAGCCGGAAAAGATATTTCTGGAAAACACCAATCTGCTGTTTGCCCTTTCCGATACATTGCCTAATGCAGGAACGGTCAGAGAAGTATTTTTCAACAATCAGTTGCAAGTGAGTCATACGATAACCTATTCAGATCATACCGATTTTGAAGTGGACCATACTTGGTCATTTGAGGTTGGGGGTAAAAATAAAGGGAACAAACAAATAGTCCATATCCCGGAAGCCCACACCGTAAAGGATAATTTGGAATACCCGGCTGGAAGATCGTATCCGCTTTGGGTTTTTGGGTTTCTCTATTAAAACATTCCGCGACACAGATATTCCTAAAATGAACATCACAGGAACCCATATTGCCTACTTCCACACCTGCCACCGGAAACTTTGGCTTTTTGCCAATGGCATACAGATGGAGCATGGCTCTGAGCTGGTGGCCGAAGGAAAGCTGATCGGAGAAAATACTTATTTGGACCGGGCCAGAAAATATACGGAGCTGGAAATGGAGGGTATTAAAATAGATTTTTACGATGCCAAAAACAAAGTGATCCACGAGGTGAAGAAATCCGACAAGGTGGAGCACGCCCATATCGCACAGGTAAAATATTACCTGTATATCCTTCATAAAAACGGGATTACGGGCGCTTCGGCGATATTGGAATATCCCAAAATGAAACAAAGGCAAATAGTGGAATGGCAGGAGGATGATCTGGAGAAAGTCACGGAATGGATGATCGAAACTTCCAAAATCATTCATCAGGATGTCTGTCCTCCCCTATTGAAAAAGCCGATTTGCAAAAAGTGCAGTTACTTTGATTTTTGTTATTCGGGGGAGATCAATATAATTGATGAATGATGGGTGATGAATGATGAGTCGGTTTTATTTAAAACATTTATTTTATGATAAATTATAATCAGATTTTTCAGGATAGGACAAAAAAATTGGCTATTGAGATAATTAAAAGTCTCTCATCTATACCTTATTCAGACGCTGTTTCTATCATTCGAAAACAAATTATCAGATCTTCAACCTCAGTCGCTTCCAATTATAGGGCAATGTGTCGCGCAAGATCAGAAAATGAAAGGTTTGCAAAACTTTCAATAGTGGTAGAAGAAGCAGACGAAACACTTTATTGGCTGGAGATAATTAAAGAACTTGAGTTAATTGAGATATCCGTACTAAAAGATTTGATGTCCGAGACAGATGAAATTGTAAAGGCATTGGCTTCCTATCGAAAGAAACTAAGACCTTAAACTTATCTATTCTATTTCATCAATCATCACCTATCACCCATCATTAATGAAAAAAACCTACTATCTCTTCAACCCGGGCCGATTGAGCAGAAAAGACAATACGCTGAAATTCCAGCCTGTGGATGAGTCCGGTAAAGAAGGCGTGCCAAAGTATCTACCGATTGAGGGAGTTTCGGATTTATACTGCTTTGGTTCTCTGGATGCCAACAGTGCGATGTATAATTTCTTGGGAAAAAACGGGATCAGTGTCCATTTCTTTGATTATTACGAGCATTATACCGGCAGCTTCCAATCAAAAGAATACCTGTTGGCCGGTAAAATGCAGATCTGCCAGACCCAGCATTATCTCTCCCCTGCCAAAAGGCTCATTATAGCTCAAAAGTTTGTGGAAGCCGCAGCATTCAATATCTGTAAGAACCTGAAATATTACCTTAACAGGGGAAAAACCGTGGAGGAACAACTGACCAGGATACTGGCTTTCATGGAATCCATTCCCGACACAAAAGACATCCCCTCACTGATGGGAATAGAAGGCAATATCCGGCAGGTATATTATCAGGCATTTGATCAGATTATCCGGGACCATGCGATGGAAGGCCGGAGCAAACAGCCACCCATGAATGAAATCAACGCACTCATTTCATTTGGAAACATGATGTGTTACACCCTTTGCCTTGGGCAGATTTACCATACCCAACTCAATCCGACCATCAGTTATCTTCATGAACCTGGTTATAGGCGATATTCCCTGGCGCTGGATTTGGCAGAAATCTTCAAACCGATATTGGTTGACCGGACCATTTTCAGGGTATTGAACAAAAAGGAAATCCAATCCAAAGATTTTGATTTCCATGTCAATAAGGTTGTTTTGAAGGAATCGGGTAAGAAAGCATTTATTAAAGTTTTTGAGGAAAAGTTAAATGAAACCATTAAGCACCGGACATTGAACAAGCAGGTCAGCTATAAAAGTCTGGTGAAGTTGGAATGTTACAAGCTCAGCAAACATGTATTGGGAATGGAAACTTACAACCCCTTTAAGGTGTGGTGGTAGCGTGATGGAGTGAGGGGTGATATTGTGATGGAGTGATTTGGTGATGGGAACAACAAAATCAGACTTTTTATGAAACTGGAAGAATTTAACGAAATTTTCAGAAATCGAACCAATGGTTTGGCCATGGAGGTGATAAGGGTTGTTGGTGATCTTAAGTACAGTGATGCTTTAGTATATTAAGAAAACAGCTGATCAGATCCGTGACATCCACTGCCGCAAATGCCGCAAATTTCAGGGCAGTTTTTCGGGCCAGGTCAGAGAAAGAACGGTATGCAAAATTGCAAATAAGCATAAGAGGTATTAATTTGGATGGAGATGATCACCAATTGCGGATTCTTTTCAAAAGAAAAACTATTTCCAGTCTACAAAGAAGTAGAAGGAAACCTCAAAGTCATGTCAGCCTTTAAAAAGCGGTTATTACTAAATCACGAGATTACCAAATCACCAAATCGCCTATGTACATCATCCTAGTTTACGATATCGGCGAGAAGCGGGTAGTAAAAATGTTGAAACTGTGTAGACAGTACCTGAACTGGATTCAGAATTCCGTTTTTGAAGGTGAGATTACGGAAGTAAAGTATAAGGAGTTGATTATAAATGCCAAAAAGATAATGAAGGAAGATAAGGACAGCCTCATTGTCTTTAAGAGCAGGGAGGAAAAATGGTTGGAAAAGGAGGTTATAGGCCAAGAGAAAAATGACCTGGATACCTTTCTGTAGTTGTCGATGGTGACGGTTTGGAGAAAAAATTTTTAAAATACAAAGATCGTTCTGTTTTTATAGCTGTTAATCAAATACTTATACAGTTGTCGGACCTAGGGCAAAAATCGGTTATTGGCTACCGACGAAAAACTCATATAATTTCATTACCTTGAAATGTCATTAGGGATTATCAGGAGGCCATTTCTTCCCAAAACCATAACGGCTTTTAATCGCACCATAGAGGAATTGAAATTCGATATACCAAGCTTTAATGCTTTTTCGAGATTTTCTTTTAATCGCACCATAGAGGAATTGAAATCTTATATATCGCTGTCCTGTTGTTCATCCCCGCCATCTTTTAATCGCACCATAGAGGAATTGAAATTCAGCACCGGGCTTACGATTTCGTTTCCGTTGGATCCTTTTAATCGCACCATAGAGGAATTGAAATTTGGACACCGTGTCCGCAAGTTCTTCCACATCGATGCTTTTAATCGCACCATAGAGGAATTGAAATTAAAATCACTAAAAAAGGAATCGAGAGTTCCTCTGCTTCTTTTAATCGCACCATAGAGGAATTGAAATTGTAAAGGGAATGTCAGGTGATTATGGGGATTTCCCTCTTTTAATCGCACCATAGAGGAATTGAAATTTGCGCAGGCTATCAATGTCATGAAGTTTTTGAAACTTTTAATCGCACCATAGAGGAATTGAAATCCAAAGCAGGGGTAGCTTCCGAATCTGTCACCGCCGCTTTTAATCGCACCATAGAGGAATTGAAATTAAGGAATCAGAGATTGAGTACTGGTATGAGCAAGGCTTTTAATCGCACCATAGAGGAATTGAAATGATCATGAAAGAATGCAGAAACGCATTGGATGGATTCTTTTAATCGCACCATAGAGGAATTGAAATAATAGATGAATCCTCCAAGTCTGCTTTCATAGCCAGCTTTTAATCGCACCATAGAGGAATTGAAATAACATACCGTAAGGGGCTTTTTTTGTGGATTGACTGCTTTTAATCGCACCATAGAGGAATTGAAATAATCCTAAATCCATACCGTCAATATTACCTTTCAATACTTTTAATCGCACCATAGAGGAATTGAAATCTGCTTTGGTTGTTGCTATAGTCGCACTCGCTGCGCTTTTAATCGCACCATAGAGGAATTGAAATTGAAAACCCACTACAAACAAGAACTTCAACTGATCGCTTTTAATCGCACCATAGAGGAATTGAAATAAGTTTATTACAAGACCACCAATCCCGAAACCTATACTTTTAATCGCACCATAGAGGAATTGAAATTCCAAAAAGATCCGCAAAATTCAGATAGGGCAATCCCTTTTAATCGCACCATAGAGGAATTGAAATATACTTTCAGTTCTTCTGTGATCATGGTTTTTG
>JBGTDA010000039.1:0-4669 GCA_041748555.1 Rhodonellum sp. | reverse complement strand
GTCCTGATAGAAAAAGAGACCACTCCAAAAATGTCCAAACCTCAGAAAAGGTATAGGGCTGCCATGGATGATGATTTCAGGGCTAAAATACTGAATTGTTAAAGGCGATTTCCCTGGGGTTGTTCAGGTTGATTGGATTGTCTTTTTTACCCACCTTCAATGATTTTCAGATCAAAACAACTACTAAGATCAACGACAAAACCGAATTGAATTTTATTGGAGTTGGAGCGATTGATGATTTTTCCCTGAACTTTGACATTCCAAATTCAGAGACAGTGGAGGAAAGGGAAAACCGACTTTATCTATTGGAAAGCCTTCCAATTTCCTCTCAATGGAATTATGCTACCGGTGTGAAACTTAAACGATTCCGTGAGAACGGTTTTTGGATATTTGTGATAAGCCGGAATATGCTGAACAACAGGTCCTATAAATATGCAGGAAACGATGAAAGCAATCCGGCAAATCTGCTTTTTGACTACACCTCTAAGGAAAGTGAAAACAAATTCAGGGCAGAGAATAGTGTTTTTGGAAAAAGAACCACCTTGAAATATGGAATAAATTATGAATACGCTAGGTACCTTATCAAGAATTTTGATCGGGGAACATTGGCGGCAGGTGGAGGAATTATTGATGTGAATGACAGAACATTCTTCAACAGTTTTGGTGCATTTGTTTCTGGAAGTAATAATTTTTATCAGGAAAGGTTGCTGCTAACGGGTGGAATCAGAATAGATGGCAGCGATTTTGGAAAGACTGCACAAAACCCACTCAACCAGATCAGCCCAAGGATTTCTGCTTCTTACCAGCTGATACCGAATCTTTTCTGGACAGCGAATGCCGGAATATATTATCAAAAGCCTCCTTATACCGCCTTGGGATATCGCAATAACGAAGGGGATTTATTGAACCAAGAAAATGACATCCGCTATATAAGGTCCAGCCAACTGATAATTGGAATAGAAAAGGTTGTTCCGGTAAAAAACCGTCGTTTTACAGCAGAAGCCTATTATAAGCATTATAACAATTATCCATCTTCCAATAGAAATGGAATTGCACTGGCAAATCTCGGAGCTGATTTTGGGGTGATCGGAAATGAACCTGTTTCCTCCAATGCTGAAGGACGTGCCTATGGACTTGAAATACTCGCCCAGCAAAGGTTATTCAATGACTTCTATGGAATTGCTGCCGTAACTTTGGTTCGCAGCGAATTTACAAATCCAAATACTGAAGGCTTTATCCCTTCCTCTTGGGACAACCGGTTTATAGTGAGTCTCACTGCAGGAAATCGGTTCGGGAAAAACTGGGAATTGGGAGGCCGATGGAGATTTTTAGGAGGCACTCCATACACCCAATATGATCAGGAGGAATCATCCCTGATCAACACATGGAACTTAAGAGGTCAGGGGATACTTGATTTTAATCAGATCAATGCAAATAGATTGAAGCCTTTTCACCAGCTTGATCTTAGAATCGATAAGAAATACTATTTCAAAAACTGGAATCTCAATTGGTATTTTGATATTCAAAATGCTTATAATTTTCAAGCTGAGCAACCTCCTGTTTTGGTGGCGGCCCGAGATGATCTTGGAAATATTCTCGTCAATCCCAGTGATCCAACCAGATATCAGCTAAGACAAGTAGAAAATCCTGCAGGCACAATATTGCCCACTGTAGGTTTGATCATTGAATTTTAGATCTTTTTGTTTAGACCAATATGGCTATGCATCCATAAAACAATTCCTAAATTTGCCTAATGAAAATATTTTTGCTGGGTATGGGGATACTTTTTTCTCTGGATTGCTTTGCACAAGTGCCAATTGGAGAGGATACTGTTTCCAGAAGGGGACCCATAGAAAAACTCTTTGATTTTGCGGACAATACCATTGATTTTATTTCCGGTGAAAAATGGACTTTTATCCCCGCCGTTGTTTATGCTCCCGAGACAAGTCTGGGAATCGGTGTTCGTGCGATCCGCATATTTAAATACTCCCAAAAAGAAGACTTGTTCCTCAGACCATCAAGCCTGCCTATTACTTTTTTGTATACCCTGAACAGACAAGCCATTTTTACAACTGAGCTCGATCTTTGGGCAAACGAAAACAAAGAGTATTTCAACGCCAGATTTGAACTGACAGATTTCCCCTTCAAATTTTATGGCATTGGCAATGACCTTTCGGCTGAGAATGAGGAATTTTATTCCACCCGATACGCTTATCTCCACCTGAATTATGAAAGGATGTTGGTAAGAGGGCTCTATTTAGGACCCAGATATGAATTCAGGATTGACAATATTTATAGAAAAGAAATCAACGGTATATTGGATCGGGATCAGGTGGCCGGCTCAGACGGGCAAAGGTTGTCCGGCGTCGGTTTGGTTCTTAACCATGATACCCGAGGCAATATTTTCCAACCCACTGCCGGCTGGTACAACAGATTTTCGTGGATGAGCTTTCACTCGGTTTTGGGAAGCAATTTCAACTTTAATCAGTACAGGTTTGACTTCCGTAGATATCTTCCCATTCACAAAACCCATGTGCTGGCCTTACAATCCTGGTGGAGTTTCACGACAGGAAATCCGCCTTTTCAGCACGTTTCTTTGATCGGGGGCAGTGATCTGATGCGGGGTTACTTCGAGGGAAGATATCGGGACAAGCATGCTATGGTACATCAGGCAGAATATCGGTTACCTGCTTATAGGAATTTTTCCATTGTTTTTTTCGGTAGCGCAGGTCAGGTTGCAGATAAAGTCAATGCATACAACCTGAAAGGCTTCCGATATGGAGGAGGATTGGGTTTCCGGTACAGGCTCAATCCGGAAGGTCTGAATATCCGTTTGGATATTGCTTTTGGCGACCAAAGGGCTTTTTATTTTGGTCTTAATGAAGTTATTTAGCCCATATTTTTTGGATATTATTTCAAGATATAAGCTATACCGACATTGGCCACGTAATTTTTTCGGTCATATCCGGGTACAAAGTATTGATCAGGCTGATTTTCCAAAAACCACTTATAATTCAGTGTATTTACCATCTGAAAAGTCCCGTTGACCAGAATATTTCCAAACCTCCAATCTGCCACTAAAGAAGGGACAAGATCTACATATTTGTTCCTGAAGTCTTTGGAAGCCTCATATCGGAAATAATAAAAATCATTGTTATATACTATTCTTTCAAACTGAAAACCAATCCGGTTGAAGTTTTTTACCCATGCAAATTCAATCCAGTTCACATTGGCTCCAGGACCATATCCCATTCCCATCACCTGACCTTTGTGCGTATAACCATGGCGCACTTGGTCATGAATATACCAAGTGTCCAAATTCCTGATACTTTCGCGAATGCTTTGGCCGGTCTGTGTCATTTCAGCGCTGATCTGGAAAAATTGATCCTGTCCTTTCATCGGCATCAGATTTGAGAAACCAAAGGTGAAACCA
The DNA here is from genome assembly GCA_041748555.1 of Rhodonellum sp. Classification (GTDB taxonomy): domain Bacteria; phylum Bacteroidota; class Bacteroidia; order Cytophagales; family Cyclobacteriaceae; genus Rhodonellum. Next base: position 1,236 of record JBGTDA010000039.1, on the reverse strand, counting down.
CGGTTTCTCTCGGGAGTAATTATAAAATCGCTGATCCGTCGACTGTTTCCATTGGTGCCATATTCACCATAGAATTCAAAATGGCCTTCAGGACTCATCCATCTAAAAAATCCACTGCTGAACTGTTGTCTTTTGTCCCGCACCGGATTCACCACATTGTTGAGTCCTTTTTGTCCATTGAAAACAGGTAGGTAATCTCCAAAACGGTCCATATCTTCCCGATAAAGATGGTTTACTGATGCATAACCTAAGGATAAACCCGGGACCCACTTGGGTTGATAGGTGAATACCAGACCTGAAATATAACGCCCGCTGTTTTCCCTTTTGGGAATCAATACCGGGTTTTCCTGGATTCTATAATCGGGATGTGGAGGTTTGTAATCCGTACTTTTCAAAAATCCGGCTATCAATTGACCTTCAAAATATCCGATTGGCGTCTCTACGGGTTTTAATGTGTTGGCTGTAAAATGCAAAAAACCTGGAGCATTGTTGCTCATCAGAAGCGAGCTTCTTTTTCCGGGTCCCCACCAAAGACTTTCTGTTGATAAACCAACCGAGTAGTCCTTATAATTGTACCTGATACTGGATTGACCGGGAAGCAGCCTGTTATAACCTTTTCCACCAAACCGCTCAGGCATATCAATCCTGTTCATATATTCATAATAAAAAAGGATGGACGCCTGATGCTCGATCGGAAAGCCAATATAATCCTTGTTCTGTGCAAGCAGTATTTCAGGTTGAAACTGAAACGTGAAATTTTGGTATTCTAAAAAGATCCCTCCGCTGAAAACAGTCTGAATACCTCTGTTGGGAATCATGGCTCCGTCATTTAACCCAAAAGCATATTGGGAATTAAACTGGGATCTGAATACAAAGGGCATAGTCAATAGCATCCCTTCATCGTTTTCCCCAAAAGTCTGATGAAAAGTGGAAACTTGATAATCTGTAAAAGTACTGTCCAGGTCAAAGCCGTTTTTGCGATCCATCGAATATACAGGGTGCAAAGGACGGATCGAAAAAGAAATGTTAGGGTTGAATTTTCCTAAAAGTTGCTGACGTCTTGTATATTCCTCAAGAACAGGGGTGTTGAGAGGGAGCGTTTGGGCCTTTAGACCGGAAACTGATCCCAAGGCTAGCAAAATCAGAAAACAGAAAAGTATATTCGATTTCATTTGTAACTAATTAATTTTGAATGACTACCATAGTGGTCACTTCGATTTTTGCCAAAGACCAACT
>JBGTDA010000038.1:0-5041 GCA_041748555.1 Rhodonellum sp. | reverse complement strand
ATTGTAGGATGTTCATGGCTAATGGATTTATTTAAAGCCAAGAAAACCAATTTTAAATTCAAAATACACTAATTGTCACTAGTTGTCAATGTAAATTATTTGGTCACTTGTATATAGGCGGATATTCACATTTTTCTATTTACAAAGGAGAAATTCTGGAAGTTTATGAAATCATTTCATGGAATCCTGCGGCAAGCTTACCCGTATTGCCAAGCTATCAAGAAGGAGCAAAAGCAAATCTTAAAACCGGATTGCCTGATCGCTATGAGTTTGAAGGAAGATTGGCACCTGAAGCGATCAGAAAACAATATGTAGGACAATCCGTGAAGCACCATTTTAAAAAGGGATCTGCCAATCCGACTTCTTATTTGAATGTGAATTAGATTCTGTTTCCCCGACTCAATTCCCCAACTTTTTTCTATCAGTCGGTTCATAGGGGCGTAGCCCTGAAATCTTCGTAGCACTAAACACGATACCCAAACATAGGGGCGTAGCCCTGAAATCTAAAGATTTTTGATTGATATCAGGGCTAACGCCCCTTTTTTAAAACCGAAAACAAGACACTTCTACAAATTCACAAGAATCCGTTCACCATATCTTGTCATGCTGAGTCACAAATTCACCCTACGTGAACCCGTTCCCAGACCCTGACAGGGTCGAACTTCATTCATCGATAAGGTATTTCCTCAGCCGCAGAGTGTACTTCGGAAGTACCCCTCTCCACTTCGGAATACCCTGGTTCACCTTTTTATCTACCGAGTTCAACTAGGAGGTAAACTTACTTCTATTTGATGGTCCCAGCCCCCTTTTGGAAGTCCGGCAGCCAAATTTCATCTGAATTCTCCACAAAAAACCGGAAAAGATATTTTTATTACCTTTGACCAAAAGAGATTTGGAAATTTTATTGGGATATAAAAATGAATGTGAATATCGTTAAAAATATACTTGTATACCTCTTCCTTTTGGGTTGCCCGGATTTGATACCACGCGCGGGAGCTCAACAGGACAGCCTCAAAACCTACGATTTACAACCCGTTACGACCAAGGCCCTTAAATTGGAAAACGCATTAAAATCCCTCGACAAGGTCCGCGGTACCTTCATTATCGGAGGAAGAAAATCCGAGGTCATTTCACTAAAGGAGCTTCCGGGTAATATTGCGGAAAAAACCGGCAGGCAGATCTTTGCCAAAATACCTTCTGCATTTGTCTATGACATGGATGGAAGTGGCAATCAGGTCAATCTCTCTGTCAGGGGCCTGGATGCCCATAGGAGTTGGGAGTTCAACGTGCGGCAAAACGGAGTCCTCATCAATACGGATATTTATGGGTATCCTGCAAGCCATTACTCCATGCCAATGGAGGCGGTGGAAAGAATAGAAATGGTGCGGGGAACCGGGGCACTTCAGTTTGGACAGCAGTTTGGAGGTATGCTCAACTATGTGCTGAAAGGCCCGGACAGTACCCGAACCTTTGCATTTGAAAATATGACTACTGTGGGCTCCTTTGGCCTTTTCTCTTCTTTCAATTCCATCGGGGGCAAGGTCGGCAAACTTTCTTATTATGCATATTATCAAAAGAGGGTTTCCGATGGCTATAGAGACCATGCCCGCTCCGAATCCGATGCACAGCATGTACAGCTTGCCTATGAGTTCAATAAAAGCCTAAAACTCACGGCACAGGTTTCAAGAAGTTATTACAGGTACAGGATTCCCGGTCCCCTGACCGATGTCATGTTTGCAGAAAATCCCAGGCAAGCCACCCGATTGAGGAATTTTTATTCTCCTGACATGGTCATACCCTCGCTTACACTTGACTGGAAGATATCTCCCAATACCACTTTGGAGTGGATCTTCTCCGGAGGTTTTGGGAAAAGAAGCGTTCTTACTTTTGATACCTTCGCCAATGTGCCTGATGTCATTTTGCCCGAAACCAATGACTTTGCGCCCAGAAACGTGGATATTGATAATTACAGAAGCAGAACCACCGAAGCCAGGTTGCTGCACGAATACCTGTTCATGGGAAAAAAACACCAACTCAATGTATCCACCCGATACTTCAACAACCGCTTTCAGAGAAGGCAAAGGGGAATGAACACCACAGGTTTTGATTATAATCTGAGTGTCACCGGGGATTTTGCCCGAAATCTTTTGCTCCATTCCGAAAGCATTGCGGTGGCTGTTGAGAATCAATTTAACCTGACCGATAAATTCTCGGTCTCTCCGGGGTTCCGATACGAACATGGACAATCAGACATGAGCGGACAGATAGATTTTATCGAAGCTTCTGATGTTCCAAGATCCATACCTTATCGTTTTGCGGCGCTGGGGGTTCACGCTAATTATGAGATCAACCACTTCTCCCGGATTTATGGAGGCATTTCTCAGGCCAATAGACCTGTATTGTTTGCCGATATAATTCCCGGAAGTCCATTGGCTACTATTGCCGAAGACTTGGAACATGCTTTTGGCTATAATGCAGAATTGGGTTGGGAAAATTTATTGACAGATAGATGGAAATACAACCTAACCTTTTTCAGGACTTATGTGGGCAACCGGATCGGGAATGTTTTGGTGGAAGAAAACAGGCAAACAAAAGTCACAAAAAGCAATATCGGCAATAGTATGACCGATGGAGTGGAATTGTACTTGGAAGGGGAAATTTTCAGATCCGAAAATTGGCTGCTTTCCGCCTATACTGCCAGTTCCTATATGAACGGACGGTACATCAGCGGTGAAGTAGCATCAGGAGATCAAAACAGGGACATCACCGGTAATCAGATTGAATCAGTGCCTAGATGGATTAGCAGAAATGGACTGTCCGCATCTTATCAAAAAGTCAAAATGGTATTGCAGCACCAATACGTTTCAGAAACCTACGCCGATGCCATCAACACGATAACCCCTCCTGCCACGGGAGCAGTAGGCTTGGTGCCGGAATACCACATTTGGGATGTCAATTTGGTAGTTCCCTTTGGGCAAAAATATATATTGAGAGCCGGGGTCAATAATGTTTTCAACAAACAGTATTTTACAAAAAGGCCCCAGATGTATCCCGGCCCGGGAATTTGGCCGTCCGATGGGAGAGGAGTGGTGATTTCTTTGAACATGAAGATTTATTGAAAAGTAAATTCAAAATGCCAAAAGATACATGGATTATTCTCCGGGAATTACTGGAAAATTACCCTTCCATTCCCAAGGGACTTCTTGACTTTTCTTGAAGAATTTTGTTTTGTGACTTATATAGTAATTCAAGTTTAAGGTAACGGCTAAGGACTGCCGTTGAGGCCGGCAGTTTAAATTTTAGGATACAATGGATTGCCGAATTCTAGATCAGACTATCAGGGTAAAGCCTAATTAACCAATTCAACGGCTTCCCGGCAAAAGAAGGATCTTAACAGAAGAAAAGGTGCCCGGCAGAAATGGTGGCCGCCAAGGCGGAACCAACTGTTCCGGAAGACTTTGGAACGGGAGAACTGACCAGGATTAATCAATGAAAATAAAAAAACACTACCCATGGAGAATAGAAAAGAAGCAGGTCGGACAGAACCTGTAAATAGTTCACATAAAACATCCTTCACCAAAAAAGTATTGATTTCAGCGGGGATTTTTATCCCCATTATTCTTATCCTTCTGCTGTTTGGGGTAGCTTTTAAAGTCCTGTTGCTTATTCTTGCTGCGGTACTTGTTGCTTCTTTATTCAGAGGAATAGCGGGTTATATCCACGGATATTTAAAAATTCCAATGGGATGGTCCCTGTTGGCATCCGTTATTTTAGTAATTGGATTTTTTGCACTTGCCGGCATACTTATAGCCCCACAGGTGAGTGAGCAGATAAATCAATTAGCCGAGAAATTTCCGGAAACAGTCAAAAGTGCCAAAGAGCAATTGAACCAAAGTATACTGGGTAGACAACTTGTGGAACAGATTCCCGAAGATCCACGGAGTTGGTTACAAGAAAAAAGCGGGGTTCTCAAACAGTCCATGGGAGTTTTTTCAGCTACTTTTGGAGTACTGGCTGACGTATATGTTATCTTTTTCATCGGTATGTTTATGATGGCTCAACCTACGCCTTACCGGAAAGGGGTAGTAAGTCTGGTACCGCTGCCCCATCGCGGAAGGGCTCAAGAAGTACTTGATAAGCTTGGAAGTACTTTACAAAGATGGGTTGCCGGCAAACTGTTTTCCATGCTTGTTGTAGCGGTCCTATCCTCTCTCGGATTATGGATCTTAGGTGTTCCCCTTGCCCTTGCTCTGGGTTTAATTGCCGGTCTATTATCTTTTGTACCAAATTTTGGTCCATTGGTTGCTTTAATACCAGCAGTTTTGGTTGGTTTAATGCAAGGGACCGACACAGCCTTGTATGTTGCCCTCTTGTACATTGGAATTCAGGCCGTGGAGAGCAATCTAATCACCCCGATGGTGCAAAAGCAAATGGTTTATCTTCCCCCTGCAGTTATTCTGATATCCCAGGTTTTGTTGGGCATTTTGGTTGGTGGATTGGGTTTGATTTTAGCCACTCCAATTATCGCTATTACAATGGTTATGATCAACATGTTGTATGTAGAGGATGTGTTGGGAGATAAGTCTACCGGAGAGGAAGAATAATTCCGCGAATATGGATGGCAAAATAAGAACCCCCTCCAGTAGGAAAGTCCAAGAGATAAACAAATAATTGATGGTGCTTGAATTGAATATTTTGAAATTAGTTTTATGTCTAGATAATTAAGAAACATCCGCAACTGTTGCGCTTTGTATGCCGGAGGAATGCTATAAGCGATTGGGGATAGCGAAATGTTGGTGGTGATCAAAAACCTCAGACAAGAAATGCTGAATTTTGTGTATTGTGATAGAAAAAATGTAAAGACTCATGAAGAAGACACAATTGTTAGAAACCATTTAAGCCCTAACTTGTATTTTTTACGTATTATACTATTGAGATCCCCATTTTCTCCATAAATTTTTGGGTTTGGCCTGTGAACTCATTGAGGTACCATTGGTCGTTGATCCTTATTTTTTTAACGCCCCTCAACAGTTTCACGTAA
>JBGTDA010000037.1:0-5989 GCA_041748555.1 Rhodonellum sp. | reverse complement strand
AAATGAAGCCAAGCAGAAGAAGATTTATTGAAAAAGCGGGCACTGCAGCCACCGGTATCGGATTGTTTTCGATCATTCCTTCGCAAGTGTGGTCCGCAACCACAGCACCAAGTGATCAAATCAACATCGCCCTCATCGGTTGCAACGGGCATGGCTTCAATGTTCTTAAACATCATCTCAATGTGGAAGGGGTAAACTGTGCAGCTATCTGCGATGTGGATTCAAATGTTTTGCAAAGAAGAATCAATGAGGTGCAAAAAGATTATAACCAAACTCCAAAAGCCTATCGTGATTTTCGGCAAATGCTTGAGCAAAAAGACATTGATGCGGTAATCGTTGCATCACCGGACCATTGGCATTGCCTGCATATGGTCTCGGCATGTCAGGCAGGCAAAGATGTTTATGTTGAAAAACCGCTGGCAAATTCAATTGCAGAATGCAAGGTGATGGTGGAAGCAGCCGAATATTACAAAAGCATCGTTCAGGTGGGACAACAGCAGCGAAGTGGCTATTCTTTCAGCGAACCGATCAGGATGATCCAAAACGGAGAAATCGGAAAGCTCAGAAAGGTAAACATCTGGTCAAACTTCAACTATGGAATTGGACCGATTCCTCAACCCGACGGGACGTCACCAGAGGGTGTTGACTATGATTTTTGGCTCGGACCTGCTCCCAAAAGGCCCTTCAATCCCAACAGATTTCACGGCAGCTGGAGACACTTTTGGGACTACGGCGGTGGACTCATGACTGACTGGGGTGTGCATCTGATTGATATGGGTATATGGGCAATGGGAAAACCCGCTGCTCCAAAAGAAGTGATTACATACGCCGCCAATACCTCTTCTGAAATCCGGCAAAGGGATACCTTTGACACCATGAACGTAAGCTATCCCAATCCGGAATTCGTCATCAACTGGGACATGACCGCTGGCTTGCAACAGGGATCTTTTGAAAAACCCTATGGGATTGCTTTCATCGGTGAGAAAGCGACAATTGTGGCTGACAGAAGATCCTTCCGGATTTTTCCTGAATGGGATGGTGAATCAAAAACCCACAAAGTCCCGCCGGTTGCCTTTACGGAAGGAAAAGAATCCCATGATCTGCATGCCAAGAATTTTTTGGAATGTATAAAATCCAGAGAAACCCCAATCTGTCCTCCCGAGACCGGCAGAATCGCCGCTTTATATGCACACATTCCCAACATTGCAGGGCGAATCCAGGAGTCGGTGCTGAATTGGGACGACAGTAAGCAACAATTTGTGAATAATAAAAAAGCCAATCTACTGATCAAACCCGATTACAGATCACCTTGGGAATTTCCCAAGATCTGAGGTTTGACTTGGGAGAATCCACAAACCCAACATGTCCCCGATAAAATTAAATTTGGATATGCTGTAATATTTTTACCTGAACCTTTAGAATCATTGGCATCAATTAATAAAAAGCTGCTGAATCTTTGGGCATAACATTTGCAATTTGATTTTTAATCAACCTTAGTAAAAATTTATGAAATTCAGAATATTCAGTTTTATAGCTATCACCACCCTTATTTTTTCCTGCGAACAAAAAACCACACAAACCGAAATTGCTGATATTATCGAATCCAGAATTAAGGATATCGGAAATGAAAGTTTGGTCAATGCTTATATCGAAAATGATTTCAAACCGATTTGGGTTCAAAGAGGCGGAATGAAAGCTCAGGGAGAAAATTTTGTTGAAGCCTTGGAAGAAATTGAATTCGACGGTTTGGAAAAAACCGATTATTTCACGAAAGAACAATCACTGCTCGTGGATGAGCTGAGAAAATCCGAAGATGCGGCCGCTCTTGCCGATTTGGATATTGAATTAAGCACATCCTTTTTGACATTGGCTTCTGATCTGAACATAGGAAAAGTAGACCCTTCCAAAATCAATATTGAATGGAAGATGGAGCGCAAAAGCCCTACAGTTGAATATCAAGAAGTACTGCTCTCAATAGCTCAGGGAGAGTCCGTTTCAGATGTCCTAAATGAATTGCGCCCTGAAAATCCAAGGTATCAGGAATTGAGGACCATACTGGAAGAATTGATATCAAATCCGGTTAAGGAAACAGAGACTCAAACGGTTCTCTCCTTTGAAGGGAAAATTGAACCTGGAGTCACGCACAATGCAATTCCCATAATAAGACAAAAGTTGTCGATGTGGGATTCCGAGATTTCCCGACCCGAGGAAGATGCAAAAATTTACAGCGAGGAATTGGTACCGGTAGTAAAGGATTTCCAGAAAAGACATGGGCTGATTGATGATGGCATCATCGGCGAAGACTTTATTGAAGCAATCAACTACAGTCAATCCGATCTTATTACAAAGTTGAAGGTTAATCTTGAGCGCATGAGATGGTTACCTGACTTTACGGATACCGAGAAAAACAAAGTGATTGTCAATATTCCTGATTATAGGTTCTTCTATATTCAGGGTGGGGACACCATTTTGACCTCCAGGGTTGTGGTAGGAAAAGATTACAGGCAGACGCCCGTGTTTCAATCCGAGATGACTTACCTGGTTTTCAGTCCCACGTGGACACTTCCGGAAACCATCCTTTGGGAAGACGCTATTCCGTCAATTCAAAAGGATTTGGGTTATTTGGCCGAGAACAATATGAAAGTGCTTGATTTTGACGAAAATGAGGTAAATCCTAAAAAAATTGATTGGGATAAATTGGAGGACAAAGAAGATTTTCCCTATATGATCAGACAATCTCCCGGATTGGAAAACCCTTTAGGTCAGGTCAAATTCATGTTCCCGAATGACTACAGTATATATATCCACGACTCCCCTGCTAAATCTTTGTTTTCCGTTGATGAAAGAACATTCAGTTCAGGATGTATCCGTATGGAAAAACCCCTTGAGTTTGCCACTTTACTGTTGGAGGAAAAAGAGGGCTGGGATGAGGAGGAGATTTCTGAATCCATGAATCTGGAAGAGGAAAAAAATGTGAGCCTTGAAGAATCCCAAGAGGTATGGATTCTTTATCTCTCAGTTTGGAAAAACGGAAATCAACCTGATGTCAGAAAAGATATTTACGGAATGGACAAAAAACTTGCTGAGGCAATGAATCTTCCGGTGTCGAAATACTTTCTGTAAAGAAAGCCTATAGCACCAAGTCACAAAATATTGAGTTCAAAAAGCAAAACTTTTTTGTTGCCTAATATTCAAGAAAACCAACAAATCCCTGATGTCCTGATCGGTCAATCTTTTTTCCAGACCTTCAGGCATCAGGGATTCTTTTATGATTCCATATTCTTCAATATCATTTTTTTCTACATTGATAAATCCTTCAGCCTGAGTAAAAAGCCTTATATTGTTTCCTCCCACATCTATCTGCCGACCTTGATGAAGTGTGGCATCTTTTTGTCTGATGTACCAGCCCTGCCATTCAGGGCCCATTTCTGCGGATGGATCGAGTATGGATGATATCAATTGATTTCTGCCCTTGGATTTTCCCACATTAGTCAGCTCGGGTCCCAAGTCACCCCCTCTTCCCTCCATGGCGTGACAGGTTGAGCATAAGGATGTATTGGAATAAAACACCCTGCGGCCCCGTTCCACAGATCCATTTCCTTCCAAAAGAACCTGCCATTGCTTTTCGTCCTCCTTGTCCGGTCTTTCAGGAAGTTCGGCGTTCAGTCCCAAAATCAACTGCTGCCTCATTGGTTCATTGATGTTATTTGTCGCAAGTTTGTCTTCAAAAGCTTTTTTTACATTTTCATCGGATGCCTTCGAGCGTAGGAATCGGGCTGCTTCAAGTGCCACGTTTTCTTCATTATCATCCAGCAGCGGCAAGATGGCCTCCCAATTTTCCAAAGACCGGGCAGAAAAGGCCAAAAGTGCATCCGATCGAAACCTCTCCTGATTATTTTTATTCAAAGCTATCTCCAGAAGTTGATCGGCTATGTCTTTGTCGGGATAATTTTGTACGGTGTGGATGACTTCCAAACGCATTTTGGGAAGACTCTCATTTTGCAGAAATGAAAGCAAGAGATCCTTGTGCTCTCCAAACTTATGTAAATACCTCAGGGCAAAAGCCCTAATTGCTATTGGTTTGGCAGGATTGGTAATGATCGAGGAAATAAAATTCTCGGGCAACTCCCGCTTCAACGATTTGGAATTCGGATCTTTCTTTGTCCGGTAATCCGCAATAAAATCAGGTTGAAGCAATTTTACCGTTTCCACATAAGTTTCAAATAATGCTGTTGAAGTTTCTCCCGATGTAACGGCCAGCTCAAGGTCCTCTCTTCTTTCCTTCATTCCGGCTTTTCCTATCCAGTTTAATGCAGAATTTCTTATTTTGGGATCATTATCTGTCAAAAATTCTTTGGCGAGATATTCAACCTCTTTGTCCTTTGATTTTTGTAAAGCCAGCAATACCCCCAACCTCACATCCGGATTGGAGTCATCGGCAGAAGAAATCAGGCTGTCTTTATATTCACCTGCGGTCAGTGCCAACACCGATGCATGAACCATAAATGGATCATTTGATTGAAGTCCTGCTCTCAAAGCTGAAAAATCCACATCAGCCGGATGGACATTCTCCACTTGATTTATCTGATTGCGAGCCTGAAAAGGCTCAATATTTCTTTCCAAAACAGCAACATCCTCCTTGGCCTGCAGCTTCCAGATTTTCCCTTTTCCGTGATTGGGATAATCCCTTAATGCCCAATCCGTAAAAAACACATTTCCCTTGCTGTCGGCTGCAAAAGCAACAGGCCTGAAATCCTCCCCTCCTGCTATAATCACTTCAGTTTCTCCTGTCACCGAAACACCTTTCTCCTCAAAGCTGATCCTGACAATGGTACTTTCTTCCCATATTGTACACAACATCTGATTAAAGTAATCCTTTGGAAGCCGTGCCATGTTGGCATTCAATAAGCCCGAAGGCGTCTCACCCAGGGCTACGGCATAGGGCAAAGTTCCGGGCAATTCCCCATTCCAGGCCGAGTAGGGATGAATCCCGCTCCTAACTTCATCATTGGAAAAACCAAACTGTTTCTTTGCCTGACGCCAGAATGCTGGGAACATCCTTTGGATTTTATCAAGATCAGTCTAACCTGCAAGGCAGGGGTCTTCAAACCGTTTTTGTAGAAAAGCAAAGGATGTCGGCACAATAGGGATATGAAAATAGTTTTTCCTCACAAATCACACCCCTTAAAATTGAAGGTCCGTTTAAAATTATATTCTTAATTTAATTTGATATATCATGAAAAATTTACTTTTAAGCATACTGATTATTATGGGCTTGAGCACCTGTACTTTATTTGAGAATGATCCGTCGGACAATATTCAATGGAATTCTCTGGGTTTAAGTGACCATAACGTCAATAAAATCAAGGTGGCACATGACAGAATTTATGTAGCCACTGATAAGGGATTTTATTCATTGAGAAGAAATGCCGGAAATAATGCATGGGATTTATTGGGTTTTGAAAATCAAGCTTGTCAGACCTTTCTGATTTTGAGCAAAAATGAATTTCTGGTTTCGGTGATAGACGGAGATGATTCTCAGAGAGGTTTGTTCAAAACCACAGACGGAGGTGAAAACTGGACTGATTTCACCAATGGCTTTGGAGGAGAAGGCACCAGGGAATCCGTGTTAGATATCACGGCAGATCCAAAGGATGCAGCTATCCTATTTGCATCCGGCGAATACGTTATTGCGCGGTCTAAAGACGGGGGGACAAGCTGGGAGCCGGTATTTGGATTTTGGCAAGGCTTCGGTTCGGGTATTGATGTGATCGCGGTGAGTCCCCATGATTCGGATAACATCTGGGCCGGTGGCCAAAATGCCATTGAACAGGCTATTGTCATGTTCTCTCAAGACGGAGGAGACAACTGGAATGAGTGGCTCAACCTTCTGGAGGCTCCTTCTGTAGCCAAGAAAATTGTTTTTCATCCCACTAAACCCGGAGAGGTGTATATCGGCATGGAAGGCGGATTGATCATGACGCCCAAT
>JBGTDA010000036.1:0-3464 GCA_041748555.1 Rhodonellum sp. | reverse complement strand
TCCAATTATGAAAAACTGGGGAATCTTGTGGTCAATTTCAATTCTATCATAAACATGAAAGTCAACAGATACATAACAACCCGTATTGAAACTATCTTGATCTATGATGAAAGAGTATTGATTTCTCAGCAGGATGGTCCCCCAAAAAGGGCAATCCAACTTCAAAATCTGATTAATTTTGGAATTGGTGTAGATTTTTAAATCAATTTATGCCTTCTTCCGGATTCTAAAAGTCCGTCTCCAATCCAAATCTTTTCTGTAATTCACTGAAAGCTTTTGACTTTTGCTTGAGAAAATTCAGCTTGTCTGTTGAGGTATAAAGTTTATTTTTTTGATGACTTTGATCCTCCCGGATTTCCACATGAAGCGTTACCTGATTGTTGTTTAGCTTTTTCCTTAACAGCTTGATGACTTCAGGTTTTATTTTTTGGAAAACGCCTTCCTGTATTTCCCCACTGACATAAAAAAGAACTTTTTCTTCAGCCAACTCAAAAGGTTGCTTCAAAACAGTCGTTTCCAGATTTTTGTGATTCAGTTTAAATTCCTGAATGATATCCAGAATCACCGATCTCAGTTTTTCAAAATCAAACGGTTCAGCGGGTTCACTGATCCCCAAAGATTTCGAATTTTCTGTTATGGCTTCCTCTTTTTCAAGGACGGCCCCCGCATTCTCCTTAATCGTATTTTTTGCATGTTGAAAACTGGTGGGAATCGAAACCGTAGCTTTTACGGGAGTCTTCTTCCCGGCAAAGGGATTGGCTTCCTTAAAAAGTGAGGGTGCACGATCTTCGTCAGTACTTTCAGTTAAGAGACTTTTTTTTTTGATTCTTCCTGCGCCAATGCAGCAAGAGACAGGGCTTGTGACAATTTGGCCATTTTCATCAATGCCAATTCCACATGAAGCCTTTGGTTTTTACTTGCCTTGAAATAAATGTCACAATGATTGCAAATATTCAGCGCTGAAAGAATAAAAGAGACGGAAGTCCCCCGTGACTGTGAAACAAACCGTTCCCTTGCATCTTCAGAAACCTGAAGTAAACTCACGGTTTCGGGGTCTTTACAGACCATCAGGTCTCTGAAGTGCTCACTCAGACCGGTGATAAAATTATGTCCATCAAATCCCTTTTTTAAGATTTCATCAAAAATAAGCAACACCTTCGCAATGCTTTCTTCCAATAATGCAGCTACAACTTTAAAGTAATAATCATAATCCAGGATATGGAGATTGTTGATGGTTTCTTGGTAAGTCAGCTTATTGCCGGCAGAATAGGTGACGATAAGGTCAAACATGGAAAGGGCATCCCGCAATGCTCCGTCTGCTTTGGTGGCGATCAACCTTAAAGCCTCTGCTTCATGATCGATTTTTTCCTCCGAAGCGATATATCCCAAGTGGTCAGTGATGTCTTTAATCTGAATTCTGTTGAAATCAAAAATCTGACAACGGGACAAAATTGTAGGTATGATTTTATGTTTTTCGGTTGTGGCCAAAATGAAGATGGCATATTTAGGGGGTTCCTCCAGCGTTTTCAGAAAAGCATTAAAAGCCTGAGAAGAAAGCATGTGAACCTCATCAATAATGTACACTTTATATTGGCCTTGTTGAGGGGCATATCTTACCTGATCGACAAGACTTCTGATATCATCAACCGAATTGTTCGAGGCGGCATCCAGTTCATGAACATTGAAGGAATTGTTGTTATTGAATGCCAGACAGGAGTCACATTTGTTACAGGCTTCAGAGTCCGCATTTTGGTTTTCGCAGTTGATGGTTTTGGCCAAAATCCTTGCGCATGTGGTTTTGCCCACACCTCTTGGTCCACAAAAAAGAAAGGCCTGGGCAAGGTGATTGTTTTTGATCGCATTTTTTAAAGTAGTAGTAATGTGCTGTTGCCCAACTACACTTTTGAAATTAGAAGGTCTATACTTTCTGGCCGAAACGACAAAATTTTCCATCCCCGCAAGATATAAAATTATTGGAATTTTGACTGAGCGACGAAGCAATTTCCCCGATAAAAATTATTAATCAGCTCAGCGTCTGTGAGTAAAATTCTCCGATGCCGCTTCCCTATCCTGGGCACTTAAATTTTATGAGATCAATGTAAATGTCAACATTCTTAAGACCACAAAAACCTAGATTACGGCCCTCTTTTCAACCTTATTTGGGTTTAGCGAAATTCTAAAATAAAATTTTTTCAAAGATAATCTGACTAAAAATCAATAGCCAAACCGGTTTTGAATGAATAAATCAATTTGGTTATCGGAACAACCGGTTTGTCTTCATAGGAAAGTTCGAAGGAATTTGTCAGAGAAAATCTATCCGTCAGTTTGGTATTCAATATCGTTGAATTGCTGATCCTGTTTCTAAAACCTGAAATACCGGAATCATAACCCACCTGATAATAGCTGACGGTATTCAGATCCACAAATTCGTTGAGGGTAAGCTGAAAACTCAGGTAGTTGGAGCTTTTGACCAAGCTAACTTCCACAAACTCTTCACTAAAAGGATGCTGCCATTTTTCATACTCATAAAGGCCACCCACTCCAATCAAGAAAGTGACTTTCTCACTTTTGATGATGTTATGTCTGATACCTCCTCCCGCTATCCATCTGGGATCAAGACCTCGGAAATTATCATAAGAATATTGCAGGTAGGTTTCAAAATTGATTTTTCTTTCCCTCATAAAATTGATTCTGCCATGCACATACCCAAAATTCAACACATCCTCTTCGTTGACCATCAGGTAATCGAATTTGGAAATAAACATATAGGCATGGTTGCCGGGATAATATATGGCATTGACATCAAAGTTAGTTCCAAGCATATTTACAGGGACATCAGCTGCGGCACTCCTATTAAAAATACTCAGCCCGGCGTTGGTTTTAAGCATAAAGACTTTGGCAGTATCTCTTTCCAACCGAACCCTTTCAATATTAAGAATCTGCGATTGGGTGATGAAGGGAAAGGCAAAAAAGAAAAGGAATATGATTTTTTTCAAAATATCTTATATAGGCTAAACACAAAGGTTTTAAATAAATTAAAATATTACAAAGGAATTTTCGGATTTCTGAAGCGAGGTTTCCAATAAAACCACAAAATGATCTTTAAAAGGGCATAAATAAATTCATCCCGGAACTTAATTCCCTTTATATTTGTCCTCCTTGTCGACAATAATGGGGCTGACCGGTTTTGACAGTAGGTGTAAAGATTGGGCTCGCATGTCGGGTGGTGTATGTACGCCCGCAAATAATTCATACAAACTATAACTGGCGAATCTAATTACGCCATGGCTGCCTAATCCATCCCTCAGGGGACAGACTATAGCTTAAAGGGTTGAATCCCGATAGAGATTCCCCGGCCACATCCCTCGGCCCTCCGTCCTTTCGGGGTTGATCAAGGGGTGTCGAAAAGTTAGGACTAGTGCCTGTGAAGCTGCGGCGCAGGTGCGAAATCAAGCAGATAAGCA
>JBGTDA010000035.1:0-24434 GCA_041748555.1 Rhodonellum sp. | reverse complement strand
AGTGATGAAAGCAGGTTTTTCTTCGGACTTGGCATCCGCGAATCCAACCCATCGGTAATGTACACCGCCGGTTGGCTAAAACGTTTTGAGGAACCGCAACCCCTGATCGTATTTTCTTCCGGAGATGGCGGTGAAACCTGGCAGGAACACACCTACGAACCCGAAGAATTCGGCGGAGTACTGGATATGGATATACTTAGGGAAGATGGTCGGGACAAGCTTTACCTTGGATTGCACAAAGGTGGTGTGTATGAGGTAGTTTTTAAATAACTATTGGAATGCTGGGGATTTTCTCTAACCTGGATATAGCACTTTTTTATACAAAGCTTATCCCATTTTATAAAAATCATTCCTGAACAGAATTTAATCCTTAAATTAGCATCATACAATATGTATAAACACATCATTATTTATGAGAACTACATTGGATATTCCTGAGGACCTTATTGCTGAAGCTATGAAGCTTACAGGTGCCAAAACAAAAAGCCAGTTGATCAAAAAAGCACTGGAAGAACAAATTAACCGGATAAAAAGAAAGAAGCTCATAACTTATAAGGGAAAAATCGATTTGAATCTGGATTTGGATTCACTGAGGGACCGCAACTAATGTCGAGCTATAAAGTACTAATAGACAGTTCAGTTTGGATTGATTATTTTAAATCCGGCAATATTGCGTTATTAGACAAGCTTCTTGAGGAGGATTTAGTTTGCACAAATGATCTCATTCTAACAGAACTGGTCCCGGCACTTTCACATCATAATAGGAATGATATCATTGACAGCCTTTACGTTTTGGAGAACATCCCTTTAAAAAAAGATTGGAAAATTATTAGAAACCACCAATTTCTTAACCTTAGAAATGGTATCAATAAAGTGGGAATCCCTGATTTGATGATCTTGCAACAAGTCATTGATGAAAAAATCACGTTGTTTAGCTTTGACAAACATTTTAGGTTAATGAATGCCTTTTTGAACTTTGAATTAGTGAATAAAAACCTTTAAAAATCATTCAAACAAACCGAATATCGGATTTGGAACATGCGCCTGCCTAAAAACGGTATCCATTTCCGCAACTATTTCAGGATGCTGACCGGCAATATTATTGGCTTCGGAAGGATCGTTTTTAAGGTTATAAATTTCAATGGGAGAATACCTGTCCTGTTTTAGGTTTAACCTGACGGCTTTCCAATCCCCTTTTCTAATGGCTTGTTTTCCTCCCTGTTCCACAAACTCCCAATAAAGGTAATCGTGCTGCTTCTGATTTAACTTGCCTTTTAGCGTTGGCAAAAATGATATTCCATCTATTTCCTGGTCAATACTTTGCCCGGCAATCTCCGCAAAAGTGGGCATCAGATCCCAAAAAGCTGATATGTGATCTGTTGTAATTCCGGGAGCAACTGTCCCTGGCCATTTTACGATAAGCGGAGTCCTGATTCCCCCTTCATACAAATCGCGCTTATAGCCTCTATATTTGCCATTGCTGTCGAAAAAATCAGGATCATTCCCGCCTTCCAGATGGGGACCGTTGTCAGAAGCAAATACAATGACGGTATTATCTGTCAATCCCAGTGCATCAAGTTTTTGCAAAATCTCCCCCACCTGCCTATCGAGATTCTCCACCATTGCGGCATAAGTGGCTCTGGGATATTTTACCGATTGGTATCCGGGTATTTGAATATCCGGCCCATAATTCCCTCCAACCGGAGCAACATGTGGAGTTTCTTCGCCGAACATATTTCTGTATTTTTTGAAAACTTCATTTTCGGGAACGGCCAGTTCGGCATGCGGGGCAACCATCGGTACAAACATAAAAAACGGATTGTCCTTATTGGATTCAATGAATTCCAGTGATTGTCTGTGGATTACATCGGGAGCGTAAGTGACTTTTTGAGTCCAGTCATTGCCGGGTAACATGACCTTTTCGCTGTTGTTCCAAAGATATTCAGGATAATAGCGGTGTGCATACCGCTGACAGTTGTAACCGAAAAATCGATCAAACCCCTGGTTGTTGGGATCGCCTGAGGAATTTATAAAGCCGAGCCCCCATTTGCCAAAGGCCCCGGTAGCATAACCTGCTTGTTGCATCAGCTTGGGTAATGTCAAAATGGAATCCGGCATGGGATATTGTCCTTCGGGCTGAACTTCAGAATTGCCTCTGATGGGGGTGTGGCCTGAATGCAAACCTGTCATCAAAGCGGATCTGGATGGAGCGCAAACAGTATTTCCGGTATAGTGATTCAAAAACAACATTCCCTGTTCAGCCAGAAGATCAAGATTAGGTGTTTCGATTTTTTCCTGACCGGTAACCCCTAAATCCCCATATCCCAGATCATCTGCAAGAATAAAAACAATGTTGGGCTTATGAACCCCTAAATTGTTTTCTGACTGACTTTGACTACAGGCAACTGCAGAGAAAACAAATATTGCTAAACACCAAAAGTTGATATTCTTATTCATAAAGATCAATCTGTTAATTCTATTAAATCTATTCATTCCAGTTGTTGCATGTGTGGACCAAGTACTTTTTCATCCAATACTCAATTCATCATAACCGGACAATTCTTACTTTAACTTTCCAAACAACCAATCATCCAGCTTCTGCCCCTGTTCCGGATAAGTCCAATGTCCTGTTTCCTGAACTACAAAAACTTCTTTTGGAGCTGTTATGGAATTATAGGCGGAGTAAAAGGAAGTTGGCGGACAGGTTTCGTCATTGAATCCCCAGGTATAGAATCCCGGGGTTTTTAAAATTCTGGCGAAATTCACTACATCATAATATCCGATTGTTTCAATAACCTCCGGCTTGTTGTACCGGCTCATATTCTCGCCGGCAAAAACATGTGGCCATCCGCCTGCCCTGCCATGAAGATAACCGGTCATATCACTCAGCGCAGGATAAACTGCGGTCAGGTATTTGATTCTGTCATCTAAAGCTGCTGTTATGATGGACAAAGCCCCGCCCTGACTTCCTCCTTGAATGCCCATGTTTTCTCCGTCATATTGGGGAAGCAAAACCAAAAAATCCAGTGCCCTGATACAGCCCAGATAAACTCTTTTGTAATAATAAAGGTCTTTATCCCAGATATTGAAATGTGGATAACCGCTCAAAGACCCTGAAGCCAGATTGCCATAGACCTCTTGGAGCATATCAATGGGAATACCGTGAATACCGATCTGTAATGTGATGGCTCCTCTCAGGGCCTTATTGATATCTCCGCCATAAGGTCTGATTCCCGCACCGGGGACCAACAGAATAGCAGGATGTTTCCCGGAACTTTTGGGAATGCTCAAAACTCCATACACCTTGGAATTCCTGATGTTTTGAAGGCTCACATGATATACATCCACATGTTCCGAGCTCTTTTCAGGCATATGAGTCATTTTGTAATCCATGGGAATTTCTGACAATTCTGATTTGGCTTCGTCCCAAAATTCCATAAAATCAGAAGGCATCTCTACCGTTGGCCGGATGTTCTCAGGTTCAAAAGCGGCTGTACCGATTCCCTTGTATTCTTTTCCATCCACAGTAGCATAAACTTCACAACGCAGAAACCCGGGTTTCTTCATCGTGAAAGTTCCTAAACCGGCTCGCCCGTTCTTCATATCCAGCGCACCTTCTTTTATGGGCGCCATTTTTTCTTCCATAACTACGAACCGGGCATTATCAACCTGAACAGGAATACCGGATTGGGTAACGGAAATGGAAAACTCTGCATTTTCACCTGTTTTGTATGTCCAATCTTCACTATCGGGAACTACCTCAATTTCCAGGTATTGTCGTGGTATCTGTGCAAAGGCTTCTTTAGGAAAAGTGTTGCCAAAAAGGAGAATGATGCTGTAGAATACCAGCGAATGAGGGAAAAAGGAGGTTTTAGACATTTGGTAGTTTATAAAGTTTATTGACATATTTGTAAATATTGAAGTTTCTATTGGATGCTTTGATTGTAAGCTTCCCAATCCGCATACATTATTTTGAATTCATCTACAAGTTCAGGATACCGGTCGGAAAGATTTGTTGTTTCGGCAGGATCTTTTTCCAGATCATAAAGCTCCCATGGTGAATCTTCACCTAGGGTAACTAGTTTCATATTTCCTTTTCTAATGGCCTTACCTTCCTGCCATTGCCAGAAAAGAGGTTTTTCCCTTTCCTGCTCTTCACCCAACAATGTCGGCAAAAAACTTTCTCCCTGCATGGGCACCAGTGCCTCTCCGTTCCATTCTTCCGGATATTCCGCTCCTGTAATTTCAATCAAGGTTGGCATGAAATCTATAAAATGTCCGGGAAATTCAGTGAATCCATTTTTACCGATCTTGTTTGGCCATGTCACAATCATCGGTGTATTGATGCCGCCTTCATACGAATAGTTTTTAAAATATCGGAAAGGGGTGTTGCTCACATTTGCCCAATCCTCACCCAATGAGGTCCATTGGCCTACTGTTCCGATTTCGCCGTTTCCGGCTATCCGCACCATTTCGGCTGAGCTCCCATTATCTGACATGAAAAAAATCAAGGTGTTATCCAATCTTCCCTGTTCTTCGATTTTTTGAAGGATTTTGCCGATGTTCTGGTCAACTCTATCCACCATTGCTGCATAAACTTCCATTTTGAGTTCTTCCACATTTTGAAGAGAATCACTTAAACTGTCCCAATTCCGATAAGTTGGTTTCGAAAAGAAAGCTTTCTCACTGAACAAGCCCATCTTCCGTTGCTTTTCGAGCCTTTTATTTCTTATGGCTTCATATCCTTCGCTGTACTTCCCTCTATATTTAGCGATATCCTCGGGCCAGGCCATCAGTGGATCATGGGGTGCGGTATAGGATAGATATAAGAAAAACGGCGCTTCTTCCTCCTTATATTCCTCAAGCCAACTCAGGGCATATTTTGTGAAATAATCTGTCGTATAAAAATCTGTCGGAGGAGTATAGGGCTGCATCCTCAACCTGTCATCATAATAAATTCGGTCATTCCGCTTTTGGGCAGGCATGGGTTCGCCTTTCCTTTGTAATCCCGGATTAAAATGATTGCCTGCACCATCGAGGAGCCCATAATAGCGATCAAATCCCATGTCCATCGGATGGTCAACACCATGATGCTTGCCTGAATAAAGTGTTCGATATCCCACAGATTTAAGTACCTCACCCAAAGTAATGGAATTCTTGAGCGGATTGGTATGTCTCTCCGCACTTCCGTTTTGCTGGGCATAAAGTCCTGTCAGCAATGCTGCTCTGGAGGGAAAACATTTTGAAGTATTGTACATCTGGGTGAACCTGAGGCCATTCGAGGCCAGCCGGTCAATATTAGGAGTCTCTATTTCCCCCCCGTAGCTGCCGATGTCGGACCAACCCATATCATCCACCAAAATCACCAGGATATTCGGTTTTTCATCCAAAAATTCCTGAGCTTCTATTTTGTATACCAAAAAAAACATCAACAAAAGAAACAAGTATTTATTCATTATGAAAAGGCATGGGTTTTAGGACTAATTGAATTGGCAGGCTGTTGAGGGCAAAATTTAGATCGCCCGACAACAGTCTTCACAGGTTTTCGTTCCGATCGCTATCGGGATTCAACACTTTTTTCAGGCAGATTCTTGATCCATTTTTCCACGTGATCCATCCACCTGACATCTGTGGTGGAATTGATCATTCCGAAGCCGTGACCTCCTCCTTCAAAGTAGGTGGTTTCAACAGGAACATTATGCTCCTTGAGTGCTGCCTCAAATACGTAAGAGTTTTGAACACTGACATTATCATTCTTGGCGTGTACCAGGTAGGTCGGCGGAGTGTCTTGGGTAACTTGTTTGTCATTTGAAAAAAGATGTACGGATTCCTGTGAAGGATTATCCCCCAATAGATTTTTGGCCGAACCGCTGTGACCGATGAGGGTATCAAAACTGATAACAGGATAGACCAAAACCATAAAATCAGGTCTAAGACTTGTGTTTTTTGGATTATCAATGACCTCTCTTTTGAAATGGGTTCCAGCTGTAGATGCCAGATGTCCTCCTGCCGAAAAACCCATTATCCCGATCTGATCGGGATCAATTTCCCATTCTGATGCGTTTTCTCTTACCAGCTGAATGGCCCTTTGGGCATCCTGAAGCGGTCCTGTTGTTTTATCCACCATACTGGAATCCCGCGGCAAACGGTATTTCAAAACAAAGGCGGCAATTCCCTTTTTATTGAATTCCTTAGCCACATCTTCCCCTTCATGACTTGCTGCCAAAATAGAGTATCCCCCGCCGGGGCAGATGATGACAGCTTTGCCGGTAGCCTGGTCCTTCGGCGGAAGATAGGGGGTTAAGGTGGGGCGGGTAACGTCGCTGATGATCAGTGTACCGTTTTCCCTGACAAGGGAAGTTTCTTTATCAGGCACCTCTTTGGAATTGGGAATGCCATCAGGATAAAGCGGCATTGGGGTCTGTGCAATTAAAGCGTGGCTCATAAAAAGGACAAAACAAATGATCAAATATTTCATGTTAGGTTATTTAGGTCAGTTTACAATTTAATTCCAATAATTTGAATATTCCAACCGGACCCTGTGATTAGGCAGCTAAATCCTGAAAAAGATTTTCTTCTTGTAAAGAAAGTAACAGAGATACCACATCGCCGCAAGAGTAAGAAAGGCAGTGAGTACAGCAAGGATGGTTTCCGGAATTCCTAGAGGATTTAAAAATCCGAAACTGAATATCTTGATGAAATCGTATAGCCACAGATGACCCAGCACCTCTGCAAAAAGGTAAATGAAGATGGAATTCATCCCGACAATCAGAAAAGGAAATGTCCAAGATTTAGTCTCCTTGATATCAATCAACCAATAAAAAAATGCCAGCGTCAAAATTGCCCATCCTCCGGATGCCAAAACAAAGGAGCTGGTACTGATCCTTTTGATGATAGGAGTAATTCCACCCAGATCCAATCCGTATCCCAACACCAAGCCGAGAATTCCTGCGGCAACCAGGGTTTTTATTTTCACCCGATCAGTTTTATCGGAAAGAAGCAGATTTCCACACATGGCCCCCCACAGCGTATGTGCGGCAGTTGGAATGCAATTGATGGCTACCCATCCTCCGCTATTTATTTTCCCCATCAAAAGCATATCCACGTAGGAACCGAAGTTTTCACCCATCACAAAAGGGTTAGCCGGATTATACATCCTATAGAGGATTTCCGTCAGAACCAAGAGCCCAATGGAAACGGCCAACTGAATCTTAAAAGGTTGACGCAGGAGAAAATAGGTAAGCAAAATGGTAAATGAAAGCTGGGTCAACACATTCCAAAGCTCGAAAACCAGTTCACCGCTATAGACACAATGGAGCCCCGTCCCAAACAGGAACAGCAGAAAACACCTCCTCAAAATGTGACGGGTTACCTTCACTTGATTTCCCGATTCCGCCAATCTTTTGTTTAACGAAAATGGCATCGCCACCCCCACGATAAACATGAAGAAAGGCTGGATGAGGTCCCAAAACCTCAGACCATTCCAAGGGTGATGGGTAAATTGCTGCATCACGGAATATCCAAAACTACCTTCAGGAAAAATCCCGAAAAGCGTTTCATAAACCAAGGCCGCTTCCGCCACCAACAAAAACATGGTTATTCCCCTGTAGGCATCCAGAGAGACCAGTCGGTGTCTGGAAGATATATAGGGTTGATCTTTGGGTTGAATGGGTGAATATAAATTCGCCGATGTTTCCGCATCTTCTGGGTTATTCCTCATGGCTCAATACGATTCGTCTGTAACTTACAAGGGATGGATTCCCTGCATCCTCCACTTCCAAAATAACATGCAATTCCTGTCCTTTACCCAAAGCAGGCATTTCGAATTCAAGCTCCTCCCCATGTGGATTTTGAAAATCCAACTGACCGCCGAATCTTCCTGCTTCTTTGTAGACGAACCAAGTAAACTGGAGACGGTCTCCATCAGGATCCGTACTTCCTTTGGCTGATAGCCTTACGGTTTCACCCTGATCCGCTTTTCCTTTGGCCAGACTTTTTCCTTCATTGCCGTTCAGTACTACAATCGGGTTATGGTTGGCCTTTGCAAATTCGTCGGCCACATTCCAGTCCATTCTTGCTGCAAAATCATGCTGGTAAGCCTTTCTCCAGCGCCAAATGGTGGCTTGGTTAGAGGTTGCTTTTTGGCCATCCGGCAACGCCACCTCATCCCGGGAACTCGCGGTGCCGGTCCATATTTTAGCTACTTCTCCAAAAGATTTGTACAGCTCATACCGGCCACCCCATCCTCCAAAAGAAGGGCTTTTGTACCAAGCCAACCCGTTGTTGATCAATC
Organism: Rhodonellum sp.; assembly: GCA_041748555.1. GTDB lineage: Bacteria > Bacteroidota > Bacteroidia > Cytophagales > Cyclobacteriaceae > Rhodonellum. The sequence goes on along the minus strand of JBGTDA010000035.1, from coordinate 16,141 downwards.
CTAAAAAAGAAGGGGTATCCCCTTCCATAATGTATTCCACCTCAAGATAATTGGCCCCCAGTGGACCGTGGTTTTGCATGATGTTTTCCCTAAGCCATGGATTGTCCACCAGCTCGAAGTGCTCCATGGGTCCGTTTTTGTAAAACCGGTCTCCGCCGATTCCGGTCCATGTTGCCTGATAATATTCTCCTGTTCCATCACTCGAGGCATCGATGATATAAAAGATCCCGGGAAAATTGTGCCTGACCCAATGTCCGGTCAAATCCTGATCCGATATGGTATACACCCTTAACTTGGACACAAAACGGGCTACCTCTTCTTTGCTCCTGGTATGCTTCACTTTCCATAATGCCTGCGCCAAACAGTTTGCCCCTCCCCAAACGGAAACCCAAAGAGGCCTTTCATCGTTCTTATCCACGGCATTGATCAACAACTCCGAACCCGGAGAATCCTTGCCTTCCCCGACTCCCTCCATACTGTAAAGCGGCAAATGCTCTGTTGTCACTCCGAGCAGATATTCCTCACTTGGAAATCCATCCGCATGTTTATCCAGATTCGCTTTGACCTTGCCATAGTTGCGGACCAATTCTTCGATTTTTTCCCTACGGGTGCTGTTTCTGAGATGGGTGGAGGTGGTGGCCACCATTCCTTCTATGTCATATTCGTTTGCATACACCAGGAACCGAACCAGGGATTGTTGGTCATCGGGTTCATTGGTGATGTCCGTCAACACAAAGACCCGTTGTTTGACGGGTTCTTCAAATTCCAGTCTGGCTTGGGAATAGCAGGAAAGCGATATGCTGATAAAAAGTGAAATCAAAAAGATCTTCATAGGTTCAATTGGGAAGGGAAAAGTTTAAAGTACAAAATAAATTCAGAAATGGGAACAGTAAATTGATGAAAGGGATCACCAAAATGTCGTGTTTATTCAAGCTTTCTGGAAATGACTTCCTGTGTTTCAGTATCGAAAATCAATAAACCTTCCGAATCCACATCCAGCTGACCCAGAAGTTGGCCTTGATCGTTCCAGATAGCGGATTTCCCCCCACAGATTTCTCCGTCACACATTCCGACACAATTGGCCATCAAAGCGGTCATCATATAGGTTTCGGAAATTTCGGCCAATCTGTCCACCGCTTTCTCCACACCCTTTACGGATTTTGCCACACTCGCTAAATATATCCCTGCTCCCTGCTGAAAAGCATCTTCCGCATGTTCGGGAACGGATAGCTCATAACAGATGGCAAGCGCGATATCGGTATCTCCGATCTTCCGATCATCGGGATTGGTTCCGCTAACAAAAAACGGCTCTTCATCTGCATGAAGGTATTTTTTATGATAGCATTGTCTGGATAAAAAGGGTTGAAAAATGAGCATACTGATGCAGCATTTGTTTTCCATTTTGGTCGGATTCCCCACGCCGATAATAATGCTATTCCGGTTGCTTGCTTCCTGAAAAACCTCCAACCGCCCGTCTTCCGGGTCAACGGCCAACTCTTTTGCCAGCGTAGGTTCATATCTGGTCAGGGACAGTTCCGGAAAGACAATCACATCAGCATCGTTTGCAACAGCCAATTCAATAAATTTAAGATGACGGGAAATATTCTTTTCAACATTTCCTTTGAAGGATTTAAACTGGGCTATACAGATTTTCATTGAGTTTTGTGAAAATGCTTTTGGGATACCATTGCCGGAGAAGGTTATTCTTAAGGGTTTTATATTTTTTCCACTAATACCACCCAGTGTCTTTGACCGGGAGTGGTTAATTCGATCTCATTATCTACGGAGAACTTTTCGGTATCCAACCACTTGTTTTCCAAAACATTCAACCAACGTACACTCACCTCGCCCATCCTCTCGGAAAGATTGAGGATGACCGAGCCTCCATCCGGAAAATAAACGGCATAGGCTTCTCCCTTTTCGGCCAAACAATAGGCTTCATTGGAATCTCTTTCTTTCAGAAGATTATTGCTTGGGCCGGTTTGGAAAATATCCAGTTCATCCACCATCATGCGCATGCTTTTGAGATGGATTTGGGCCAATTCACTGAGTCCCAAACCGAAAAACTGATAGGAAGGTCCGGGTCTGTGAAACCGAGCCGAGGCACATCCTCCAAATATATTTCGCCAAAACCTTCGTGTCCCTTCCTCCACGCTAGTGGTCCATTGGCCGATTTGCCCACCATAGATTTTTACATTATTGAGTGGTCTCGGAGCTTCCAGCACCTGATCCCGAATTCTTTGAATCTGATCATAATGATCCTGGTCATTATTGGCATTGTTCTGAGAAATTTCGAAAAAATCAAATAAATCCTCATTGTTGAGTAAGTTGATCTGTTCCTCCGAGGAAAAGTCAGTGTTTCTCCTCATGTCCGTCATATTGACTTCCTTACCCACCTGATCGGCTTTTTCCCGGATAAACCTTGCCCAATATTCTCCCCACTCCGGTGCCTCACCGATTTCGTTATTCATACAATACAGAACATTCGGAAATGAAAAGGTATAGGAAAGAATTTTTTCCACAAACGCCTCCTGATATTGCCTTACCACAGGAATATCTTCCAATTCGGGTACTGTTGCAAAAAAAAGATGGTCTGTGGGTATCGCCGAGGAAAAATAATCGATTTCGGTAGCCAACCGACTTTCTTCCGGTGTATAGTTTTTATTCAAAGCCGGATTAAAGGGACAGCTTTCCCAGCCTACATTATCGGGGCCGTATCCTAGGGAAGCTTCTGATTTGAAATAATCCCAAGGGTCCCAAATTTCAATCTGTACGATGATATCCCTTTCGTGGCACAACTTCAGTAGATTCTCAAAACGATTCCAATATTCCTTATCCCATTCATTCAGGTCATACAAACCATCCTCCCCTTTTTTGAAGGCCCAAGGATTACCGGGGTTTCTGCTGCTCATGGTGTTGCGGATATAATTGCCTCCGCTTGCTTTCAGCTCATCCAGATGTTTTCCCAAATTCTCCGGATGATTGAAAAGGTTGTCCTCCTTCGAACCGCCGATCAGCAGGACAGGTTTTCCTTTGTATTGCCAATAAAAAGGGTTTTCGGAATAGATGCCTATGTACTCCTCCGTTTTTTCTCTATTTTTTTCTTTTCCTGCTGTTTGATGACAGGAATGGAAAATTAAACTGACCACCATCAAAACCATAGTTTTAATGGTGTTTCCAAAAAATTCTCGTTCTGATCTTTCCATATTTTATAGATTAAAGTGCTCCGTCGTCACGCTGAGCAAATACTCTTCACCCGGAAATCCTTCGGCAGGTTTATCCAAATTCTTCATGACTTTGCCAAAATTGCGAACAAGTTCCTGGATATTCTCTTTTCGAGTACTGTTTCTCAAATGCGTGGAGGTGATGGCTACAATTCCTTCAATGTCAAATTCGTTCGCATTCACCAAAAAGCGAACAAGAGATTGTTGGTCGTCACGTTCATTGGTGAGGTCCGTCAAAACGAACACCCGTTGTTTGACGGGTTCTTTAAATTCCAAATGGGTTTGAGAATAGCAGGATAGCGACATGCTGATAAAAAGTGATATCAAAAATATCTTCATAGATTCAATTGGGTTGAGAAATGATCAAAATACAAAATAATTTCAGAAATGGGAACAGTAAATTGATCAGAGGACAATTAGAGAAAAGAAAAGCTTCGGTATGATAACATTATCGCATCTCAAATAGGCATTTTTACAGGAAGCGCTGGTTCTATTTCTTTCTTTGAATTATATTCGAGGCCAAATTATTATTGGCTGGCAGTATATTAATCAACAACAAATAAAAATCAGGTTATCCGAATTAATCCTGAACCAACAACCTTTGTTTTCAATAAATATAAAAAGTCTTGAAACAGCACCTATTTCCATTACTGACGCTCCTGTTCACATTGGCATCAACCTCGATTTTTGCCCAGCAGGATCAAATTCCCAAAAACGAGATTTCTTTAAATTCTCTTGAAAGCTTCAGGCCTGTAGCGGAAAACTGGTCAATTGCTGAGGATGTCTTTTACGGTATCAAATCCGGAACAAAAGGAAAAGTCACTCCGGGTATTGGGATTTTGGTGAATGCACCTACCGACAAAAACCAAGACAACCTATTTTCTAAAATGGAACATGGGGATATTGAGCTCGAGCTTGAATTTATGATGGCTCCGGGGTCAAATGCCGGTGTGTATTTACAGGGCCGTTATGAAATTCAGCTCTTTGACAGCTGGGGAGTGGAAAAACCAAAATCCTCCGACTGCGGCGGCATCTATCAAAGATGGGACGAAAGCCGACCTGAAGGAAGAAAAGGATTTGAAGGCCATGCCCCCGCCATTAACGTGAGCAAGGCACCCGGTTTATGGCAACATTTTAAAATTGTCTTCAGAGCACCAAGATTCAATGAAAAAGGTGAAAAAATCACCAATGCGGTATTTGTTCAGGTGGTCCACAATGGCACTGTGATCCATGAAAATGTATCGGTTTCGGGACCTACACGAGCTGCTGCTTTTGAAGATGAAAAGCCACTAGGCCCCCTGATGATTCAGGGAGATCATGGACCGGTAGCGATTCGAAATATTAAATATAAAGCATACGGCACCGAGCCTGTCATCCTTTCGGATCTTAGGATGAAATCTTATGAAGGAAAATTCCAATCCATCGAAAACCTGAAAAATATGGAGCCTGTGAGAGCACAGGCGATAGATTATATAGCCCATCAGGGATCCGGCACAAGGGATAATTTTGGCGGAATCATCACAGGAAACCTGGAAGTGCCGCGCGCCGGTCAATATGTCTTTGATCTGGAGCTGGATTGGATACCTGACGACAACAGACCTGATAATCCAAATGGCATGGGAGAGCTTATGGTCGGGGGAAAACAATCGATTTTTTTGGACGGGAAAATAGGCAATGCAACAGTAATCAAGGAACTAGAAGCCGGCAAACATCCGATCTCTCTGGCTTATTTTAAAGAATTCGGTTATTGGTATGCCCAAAGTACCAATATCTCATTGAGTGTGGAAGGACCCGGAGTAGCCTTGACCGCCTTAAATCAACCCATTGTTGCTGCTGAACCTGTGGGTGCAATAAATGTACTTGTGGATAACGAGCCTGTGGTATTACGGGGTTTTATAAATCATCTGGAAGAAAAAAAGACACATGCGATCTCTGTAGGCGAACCCGGTTCGGTCAATTATGCCTTGGATCTTGAAACCGGCACTTTCCTTCAGGTATGGAGGGGAAATTTCTTGGAAACAACCCCTATGTGGCATGCACGCGGTGAAACCCAACTAGGGATTCCACTAGGCAATGTCATCACTTTTTCAGGCAAGCCTACTTTGGCATTTCAAAAAGAAAACACGAACTGGCCTGAAACTAACAAAGGCTACGAATATCTTGGATATGAATTGGACAATGCCGGACGTCCAGCCTTTAATTATATGCTGGGCACTGCAAGAGTCAAAGAAACTTTTACACCTGAAGATGGTGGCAAGAAACTGACCCATTCTTTAGCGATCGATATGGGACAGGAAAAAGAGCCGTTATGGAGTAAGGTAGCCCAAGGGGATGAAATCGTCCAATTACCCAATGGATTATATGCCATCGATGATAAGCAATATTATGTCGAACTACCTGCAAAATCAAAACCGGTTCTAAGAACTACTCCACAAAACACTATGGAGCTTTTACTTCCAATAAAGGCTGAGAATAATAAAGGAGCGGTAAAATACAGTATTGTCTGGTAAGAAATCATGCCTCTGAAATCAATGAAGAATATGAAGTTATTGAGTATCATAAAAGGTTTAATATTAATATGTTTCCTTTTACCTATTAATATTTTACCTGTTGGAGCGCAAACCGAGGAAAAGGATGAGCAGGTGCAAAATGTTCCTGAAAACGAGGATGATTATTATAAATTAATCTCTTTGCCTATTCCTGAAGGAGTGATCTTGGAAGTGGGGGGCATGACTACCATGCCTGATGGAAGTCTGATGGTTTGCACCAGAAGAGGTGAGGTATGGAAAATATTAAATCCCAATATATCGGGAAATCAAAAACCTGTTTACAAGAAATTTGCCACCGGACTACATGAACCCTTGGGACTTGCCTATAAAGATGGGGATATTTATGTAACCCAGCGTGGTGAAATCACAAAACTCAGGGACACCGATGGTGATGGGGAAGCCGATATTTACGAGAAATTATATTCTTGGTCTTTGTCCGGAAATTACCATGAATATTCCTATGGGCCCCATTTTTTACCCAACGGAAACATGCTGGTAGCACTCAACCTGGGCTGGAGCAACAGTCAAGGACATGGTGTTAGCTTAGTGCCTTGGAGAGGATGGATGCTGGAATTAACACCTGAAGGTAAAATGACTCCTTTTGCCTCAGGCATGAGATCCCCTGCAGGTTTTGGAGCAAATGCAGCAGGAGATATTTTTTATACCGAAAATCAGGGAGATTGGGTAGCTTCAGGAAGAATTACCCATGTTGAAAAAGGTGATTTTGTGGGAAATGTGCAAAGTTTATTGTGGTCACATCTTGAAGGTTCCAACATTGCCCTAAAACCGGAAGATATTCCCAATACAGGCGAGCCCTTATATGATGTGGCAAAAAGAGTAGAAAGCCTTAAACCTCCGGCTGTTTGGTTGCCTCACGGTATTCTGGGTATTTCCACTTCAGGTATCCTCAATGATAATACCGATGGAAAATTTGGCCCTTATGGCAATCAGATGTTTGTAGGAGATCAGGGCCAAAGCAAGATCATGCGGATAGATCTGGAAAAAGTAAAAGGAGTTTATCAGGGTGTTGTGTTTCCATTTAGGGAAGGATTTTCTTCGGGAATACTGCGGCTTTCCTGGGGAACTGATGGTTCGCTGTTCAGTGGCATGACCAGCAGAGGTTGGTCTTCTACAGGAAAAGAGCTATTTGGATTGCAAAGGGTAGTTTGGACAGGACGTATTCCTTTTGAGATGAAAACCGTACGTGCCATGCCAGACGGATTTGAAGTGGAATTTACCATGCCTGTCGATACCGCAATGGCTTCTGATGCTGCCCAATATAAGGTGACGGGATTCAATTATAAATATCATTCCGAATACGGGAGTCCGGTTATCAATAATAAGGAGATCAAAATAAGAGGAGTGGTCGTCTCTGAGGATGGATTAAAAGCAAGGATAGTTCTGGATAGTTTAAAAGAAGGCGATATCTACGAAATCAAACTGGAAGATATCCGGGCTGCCGGCGGAAAATCCCTTTTGCATGATGTCGGTTGTTATACATTGAATCAAATACCGGAAGGAGAAAAAATACAGATCGCTGTCAAGGAAGAAGTTCATGATCATGCTGCCATGGAAAAGCAGGCTGATAAAAAACCGGAACCTGCCACTGCCAAAAAGCCCGCTCCGACAGATCAACCAAAGCCGGTGGCCAAAATGGCTAAAAGGACTACCGAAAAACCAGCTTCTTGGAAAGAGCCCGATATAACCATTAATGTTGGCACCAAACCGGGATTGAAATATGATCCGGGACAAATACAGGTGAAAGCCGGAAGCAAGATTATGGTGGTTTTCAATAATGATGATGATATGCTGCATAATTTTGTATTGGTCACACCGGGAACAGCGATTGAAGTAGGTGAGATGGCCATGAAACTGGGACTTGAAGGCCAGCAGAAAGGGTATATTCCACAGACGGATAAAGTCCTTTACCATACCAGTCTGCTGAAGCCCCACCAAAAGGAAACCATCTACTTTGTTGCACCCACTGAGCCGGGAGACTATACTTATGTCTGTACCGTTCCTGGGCATTTTTATCTTATGCAGGGCATATTAAAAGTGGTGAAGTAAAAAAATAACTAAAAATCCGGTTCCTGCCGTAGCGAATATCGCTACGGCAGTTTTTATTTTTTTTCCCTGAGATTTTTACTCAATGGCCAATAAAAATCCTCGAACCTTCCCGGAATTTCAGGATCATAGGGGAGGATATCCGGCTTCAGATAATTTACCAGTTTCAAATCCGTTTTCCTCAATCCTTCCACCACAGCCTTTGCCAATTCATAAGCCCCATAGGTGCTGAAATGCGTATCGTCAGCCAATTCTTCCTGCTGCCCCTCAAAGGTTCCTTTCGCAAAATGCACGAATGCTTTTTTAGATAGTTCAGGGCCCCAAGATTCGTATAGCGTTTTGCTCATGGCATTCAGGTCTATCAGAGCCACTTTATCTTCTTTGGCAACCTGCCTCACAGCTTCGGGATAATCTCCCAGAGTGTTGACGACTTTTCCGTTTTCATCGAAATTCCTGCGGTGCATGGAGGTGACCAATCCCGGAATCCCTCCTTTTTCCCTAGCGGCTTCCACATACGATTTCAGCGTTTCTTTGTAGGTAGTAAAGGCATCGAGATGATTTCCTCCGGGTTTTTGGTCGTTATGCGCGAATTCTATAAAAAGGTAATCCCCCGGCTTCATCACGTCAAGGATTTTTTCCAACCGGTTTTCCCTACGAAAAGATAGGAGACTTTCCCCCGACTCGGCATAATTTGCGATGACCACTTTTCCGGGTTGGAAAAATACCGGAAACATCTGCCCCCAAGCCGCCCAGGGTTCATAGGCCTGATCCACAACAGTGCTGTTACCTGCAAGAAAAACCGTGACTGCCTCAGTATTGGGATAAATTTCCAAGCCTGTTATACGGGGATTTTTCCCGGTAAACTCCAGCGTCAGCTGATTGTCCCAGTGCAAATAATCCAACTCTCTTTCTTTCAGCTTCACACTTTTATTTGTTCCCTTAATTTCTGGCTGTCTTACATGTACTGTAAAGGTATGTTCCTCAATATTTCCAAATTCGGTTTCGGTTTCCTCCAACATCAACCTCCTGTTTTCCACACGGATCATGGTAGATGATTTTCCCTGCAAATCCCCCAAATAAACTGTTACATCATAATTCCCTTCGGGAAGCTCCACCGAAAAATAAAAAGACGTAACACTTGAAATCCCGTCAATCAATAACGGATCACCGGTAAAATTTTCTATTCCCATCAGGTCTTCATTGTCCAAAAAGCCGTAACCTTTTTCGGCAGTATAAATGTCCGAAAGAGTGGCCGGTAAGTACCCATCCTCCACCGCTCCGGTACCGAAATCAAATTTCCAGGAAGTCTTCCCGGTTCTATCCTGAGCTTGTATACCGTCAGGAATGAGCATTAAATATAAAAAGCAGCTGAAAATCAAAACCGGAGTACAGCTTCTCATTTTTAGATTTTGGTTAGATGGGTAAATCGGCTTTGATTATATGGCACAAAGCTTTTCTATAAAGAAACGAATGGTAAAATTAGAAAACAATACCGTCTGGAAAATCCTGTAGTTTCGTGTTTTACAGGATAGGTCAGGACACGATTAATGGAAAAATTAAATTATTTGAACATTAAACGAAAATGATTCCCGTAAAAACCGTCCAAACAATCAGCAACAAACCAGGAATGAAATCCACAAATACCGAAAGTCCATTTAGAATTTTGCTTATACTATGCTTGCTCCCACTATTGATTGGACTTCAAATAAAAGCCAATGATCAGGATGAAAAAGGAAAACCGACTATCTACCTGATCGGAGATTCTACTGTAAAGAACAGCAGCGGAACAGATGGACCTGGACAATGGGGTTGGGGAACTTTTTTGGGGGATTTTTTCGACAGCACCAAGGTGTCTGTTGACAATCAGGCCATGGCGGGGCGAAGTACACGGACATTTCTGAAAGAAGGAAGGTGGGAGAAAGTGCTGGGCTCGTTGAAACCCGGGGATTTTACCATTATACAGTTTGGCCATAACGAAGGAAGCCCACCGGACACCACCCGCGCGGGGTATAGGGGAGTATTGCAAGGTACAGGAGAAGAGACAAAAGAATTGGTTTGGCCGGACGGAACAAAAGAAACCGTGCATACCTACGGATGGTACCTCAATAAATTCGTGGAAGAAGCAAAAGAAAAGGGCGCGCATCCCATTATCACTTCCATGATTCCCCGAAATAAATTCACGGACAATGAAGTGGAAAGGGCAGACCGGGATTATGGAAAATGGGCAAGGGAAATTGCCCGTAAAACGGGAGTCGATTTTATAGACCTGAATGCTATCGTGGCCGATCAATATGACCAATGGGGTCCGGATGTGGTCAAAGGCCTTTTTGAAAAAGACCATACGCATACCAATGAGGCAGGGGCCAGAATCAATGCCTGGTCTGTCATTCAAGGGATCAAGGACTTGGAAAACCACCCCCTCCAAGCCTTTCTCAAAAAAGATAAACCCACCCTTTATCTGATCGGGGATTCCACGGTGAAGACCGGTCAGGGAGATGGCGCCGGAGGACTTTGGGGTTGGGGGGAATTTATCGCACCCTATTTTGACGAGGAAGAAATAAAGGTCAGAAACCATGCCCTGGGCGGCACAAGCAGCCGGACTTTCCAGACGTATGGATATTGGGAAAAGGTCAGGGAAAAACTGGAACCTGGGGATTATGTCATCATGCAGTTTGGTCACAACGACAGCAGTCCCTTGGACGATGAGGCGCGGGCCAGGGGAACGCTCAAAAGCTCGGGTTTGGAAGCCCAACATATCTTCAATCCCATCACCAAACAACAGGAAACGGTTTATTCCTACGGCCAATACCTTCGGCAAATGATTCTTGACACCAAAGCGAAAGGAGGCATACCCTTGGTTTGTTCTCCCATTCCCAGAAGCAGTTGGGAAAACGGAAAAGTCAATCGGGCCTCAGAAGATTATGGACTTTGGGCGAAAGAAACGGCTGAGCAGACAAACACTCCCTTTATCGATCTGAATAAAATCATTGCGGATGGATACGACGAGCTGGGTAAGAATCATGTCAGCACTCATTTTTTCAATCAGGAAGACCATACCCATACCATTGAAGCCGGGGCAAAATACAATGCAGCTGCAGTGGTAAAAGGAATCCGGCAACTTAAAGGATCTGATTTAAAAGAATTTTTGAAATAGAACTTACGTATCCTGATTCTATCGGTTTCCTCCAGATACCTCATTTATCGATAACTTTTTAAACCGGTTATTCCGATGGATATCTTAATTTTCACCTCTCCCAAGGGGCGAAATCCCGAAGATCAGCTTGGGTCAAACTTAATTTAGTTTAATTACAAACTATTATTTTTCAATGAAGTAACTCAACATTTTTTGTAAATTAAACCTAAACAAAAGTGAAACTTAAACTAACAATACCATGAAAGCAGTATGTTCAAATTGCAATTATTGGGAGCCGCAGGCGCCGGTGGTTGCTAAAAAAGAAAATTACGGGGAGTGCAATTAACTAAGTCATATCGAATCCAAAATGGATCCCGATTATATCATTCCGGTGTTAAATGATGGTAAACCTTTGAACCCCGATACCAAATCCATCGAATTTATTACGGGCGCCACCTTTGGCTGCAATCAATTCGCCAGCGCATAATCCATAAATCATCATTTAATATCTTGAAAAATGGCCTGTGGAAAACAGGCTTTTTTTGTTTAAAATAAGTTGAAGGATCTATTGGAACAGTAGGAACAACTTACAATTTGTACTTGCAGAAATATAGAGAGGAGAATTTTCAGGGTAATTGAAAAGATAGCGCATATCTTTTTAAAGATACTGATTTTCATATTAGGCATCTAACTGATATATTTAGACCTCTATCTATTCTCCTAATTTTTTCTGATGTACAAAAAGAGCCTGAGTGAACGTGACATTTGCACCAAATTCATCACACCCGCACTGAAAAAAGCCGGTTGGGATATTCAGAAGCAAATCCGTGAAGAAGTGTTTTTTACTGACGGACGAATTATCGTACAAGGTGCACTTCATACCCGGGGAACAAGAAAACGTGCTGACTACATCCTATACTACAAAAACAATATTCCGCTAGCCATCATAGAGGCCAAGGATAACAAGAAAGGGGTAGGTTCAGGAATGCAGCAAGCATTGGAATATTCCGAAATTCTCCAGCTTCCTTTTGTCTTTACTTCTAATGGTGACTCGTTTGTCTTTCATGACAAAACGAATCCTGAAGTAAGAGAAAAAGAAATTTCTTTAGACGAATTCCCTTCACCCCATGACCTTTGGGAGAAATATTTAAAGTTCAAAGGAATAGATACACCTAAAGAACGTGAAATAGTTGAGCAGGATTACTATGTGGATGATTCCGGCATGAACCTGAGATACTACCAGGCAAATGCAGTCAACAGAACCGTCGAAGCCATTGCCAAAGGCAAAAACAGAATCCTTCTGGTCATGGCTACGGGAACAGGGAAAACATACACTGCCTTTAATTTGATCTGGAGATTGTGGAAAACTGGAATCAAAAAACGAATCCTATTCCTAGCTGACAGAAATGCCCTGCTTACACAGACCAAAAATGGGGATTTCTCCCCTTTTGGAAATGATATCATGCATATCATCAAAAACCGAAAAATTGACAAGTCCTACCAAATCTACTTTGCGCTTTATCAAGGCTTAACTAGCAATGAAGAAGAGAAGAATGCTTACAAAGAATTCAGCAGAGACTTTTTTGATTTGATAGTGGTGGATGAGTGCCATAGAGGTTCCGCTTCTGAAGCATCAGCTTGGCGGGAAATTTTGGATTACTTCGAAGGAGCCACACAGATCGGTATGACTGCCACCCCAAAGGAAACCAAAGACATCTCCAACATGGACTATTATGGAGATCCGGTCTATACGTATTCCCTCATACAGGGAATTATGGATGGCTTTTTGGCTCCTTATAAAGTGGTACGCATCACTACCAATCTGGACGAAGGTTGGCGACCTGCTGCGGGTATGTTGGACAAATTCGGCAACGAAATCAGGGACAGAATCTATAACTTGAAAGATTATGACCGCAAAATGGTCATGGATCAACGCACACAGCTGATAGCGAATAAGATTACAGAATTCTTGAAAGCAACTGATCGGTTTGCCAAAACCATTATCTTTTGCATAGATATAGAACATGCACAGCGCATGCGTCAGGCATTGATTAATGCCAATGCTGATTTGGTTTCGAAGCACCCCTATTATGTTGTCAAAATCACCGGAGACGATGCAGTAGGCAAAAGCGAATTGGATAATTTTATGGATGTGGAAGAACGCTTCCCTGTCATTGCTACCACATCCAAAATGTTGACTACCGGGATGGATACCAAGATGGTCAAGCTAATTGTACTTGAAGCGAATATTGCTTCAATGACAGAATTCAAGCAGATCGTTGGAAGGGGAACAAGAATTCGGGAAGCCGAAGGAAAGCTGTATTTCACCATTATGGATTTTCGAAAAGCTACCAACCTTTTTGCTGATCCGGATTTTGACGGGGAACCTGTTCAGATCTACGAACCTGGAATTGAAGATTCCCCAGTTCCTCCATTGTATCCGGAAAGTGAGGAAGATGATGATGATGACAATCAGGTTCGAGAACCTCAACCTCCTGGCTTAGATACGCCACCTCCTGATATCGGGATACAGGAATCCGACCCCGATGCCGAACCTAGAAAGTACTACGTCAACGATGTAGCCGTAATAATTATCAATCAACGCATCCAATACTATGGAGCAGATGGGAGATTGATTACAGAGTCCTTGAAGGATTATACCCGAAAAAACATAGATCAAAATTTCAGCTCTCTTGATGCTTTTATTCAGCGTTGGTCCGAGGCTGATAAAAAGGAAGTACTTTTGGCTGAATTAGCCGAACAGGGTATTTTACTGGAAGCACTTCGAGGAGATGTTGGTAAAGAAATGGACGATTTTGACTTGATTTGTCATATTGCTTTTGACCAGCCAGCACTAACCCGTAAAGAACGAGCCGAACAAGTGCGCAAAAGAAACTACTTTGCCAAATATAGTGAAAAGGCTCAGGCAGTGCTCAATGCCCTCTTGGACAAGTATGAACAAGAGGGAATCATGACCATCGAACAAGGCTCGATCCTCAAAGTACAACCCCTCAATCTATTGGGTTCGCCTGTGGAACTGGTGAGGGCTTTTGGAAAAGGAAAAGACTTTGAAAATGCAATAAAAGAATTAGAAAACCAAATATATCAGATAGCATAATGAAGTCCTTTGGGATTTAGTTTGAAAAATGAGTACATATTCACAGATTTATATTCAAGTGGTGATGGCTGTTAAAGGGCGGTCTAGTTTAATTTCTTTGTCTTGGGAGGAAGAATTGTATAAATACATCGCAGGGATAATAACAAATAAGGGGCAAAAATTAATCACAATTAATGGCATGCCGGACCATATTCACATTTTAATAGGAATGAAACCGTCGTGTTGCTTATCTGATTTGGTGCGGGAGATAAAAAAGGCGTCAAATACTTTTGTAAACGAAAGGAAATTTGTCAAGTCGAAATTCGAATGGCAAGAAGGCTATGGTGCTTTCTCTTATTCCCATTCTGCATTAAATCATGTGATTGCATATATTCAAAATCAAAAGGAACATCATAAGAAAAAATCATTCAAGGAAGAATACATTGATTTCTTGAAGAAATTTGAAATAGATTACAATTCAACGTATTTATTTAAATGGATAGAGGATGAAGAAAGTTAGACATCGAGGAGGTAAAATGTTTATACCAATGCATAGAGGATGGAGAACTTAAGACCTCAAAGAGGTCACATGTCTATAGCAATTGTGCATTTGAAGGAATCAATTCGACCCCGTAGGGGTCGCACCTTTCATTATCTAAAACGCTTCTATAAACATATGATCCCTTCGGGATCAATTAACGCACATTAGATTTCAATAATTTAAATGGATAGAAAATGATGAAATCTAGACCTCGAAGAGGTTACAAGTTTATAGAAATGGATGAAAGATCAGAATAGTTAGACCTCGAAGAGGTCAGATGTTTATAGCAATGGTGATTAGTCCGGATTTATTCGACCCCGACGGGGTCGCAACTTTCGATACGGCAATGTTTCTATAAACATGCGATCCCTTTGGGATCAATTGAGACATCTTTGGAATCAATAATTTAAATGGATAAACGATGTGAAAATAGACCTCGAAGAGGTCACATGTTTATAACCGTTATTTAGCCGGATCAATTCGACCCCTACGGGGTCGCATCGTTCATTACCGGAATTCTTCTATAAACATATGATCCCTTTGGGATCAATTGAGACATCTTTGGAATCAATAATTTAAATGGATGAACGAGGTGAAAATAGACCTCTAAGAGGTCACATGTTTATAACCGTTATTTAGTCGGATCAATTCGACCCCGACGGGGTCGTACCCTTCGTTACCGAAATGCTGCTATAAACATATGATCCCTTTGGGATCAACAAACGAATAATAAAAGAATTTAATAAAACTAAATGACCACAATTACCACCAATATCAAAGGCATCCGCGATATCATGCGGAAAGACACAGGAGTAGACGGGGATGCACAGCGCATCTCACAGATGGTCTGGATGCTCTTTATGAAGATTTTTGCAGATAAGGAAGAAGAATGGGAAATCACCATTGAGGACTACCAAAGCCCGATTCCCGAGAAACTGAAATGGCAAACATGGGCAGCAAATGAAGAAGGCTTGACAGGCGATGACTTGATGGACTTTATCAACAATGAGCTGTTTCCGGCCTTGAAAGAACTGGATTTCAGCATCAGTCCTCAGGCTAAGATTATCAGGTCTGTATTTGAGGATACCTATAACTACATGAAAAACGGAACACTCTTCCGTCAGGTGATCAATCAAATTAACCGAATAGATTTCAACAGTTCCAAAGACCGTCATTTGTTCAATGACCTCTACGAAACTATCCTTAAGGAATTGCAATCAGCGGGTTCGTCGGGAGAGTATTACACTCCTCGGGCAGTGACACAGTTTATGGTGGATATCATCAATCCCCAACTCAAGGAAACCGTACTCGACCCGGCTTCCGGTACGGGGGGATTCCTTACCTGTACCATAGACCATAAAAAGCAATTGGTCCAAAACGACCAAGACGAACGCGACCTGCAGGCAACCATCAGAGGAATAGAGAAAAAGCCGCTACCCCATTTGCTTTGTACAACCAATCTGATGCTGCATGGCTTTGATGTGCCCGCGGTGCGGAGAGACAATCTTCTGAGCAAGCCTTATGCAGATTGGG
>JBGTDA010000034.1:0-134462 GCA_041748555.1 Rhodonellum sp. | reverse complement strand
TATTTAGAGAAACCGTTTCAAAAAGGCTGGGCCTTTCACCCTCAGATCCTGAAGTACAGGCCAGACAAACCAAAAGGTCGATTGATGCCAGGGGAAGACAAATAAAGGTCAATGTAACGGCAGAAGTATTTGTGGGAGAAGCCCCGACACCGCTGATAACACATTCGCAATCTTATCATAATGTAAACAACGCGGAGCCAATCATTATTGTAGGAGCCGGCCCGGCAGGACTTTTTGCAGCATTAAGGGCTATAGAGCTGGGAATAAAACCGATTTTGATCGAGAGGGGAAAAGATGTCCGGTCCAGAAGAAGGGATTTGGCTGCAATCAACAAAGAGCATATAGTTAACTCCGAGTCAAATTATTGTTTTGGTGAAGGAGGGGCCGGAACTTATTCGGATGGCAAGCTTTATACGCGATCAAAAAAGAGAGGCGACGTCAGGAGGATCATGGAAATTCTGGTTGCTCATGGTGCCACAGAAGATATCCTTGTGGATGCCCATCCGCATATCGGGACCAACAAGTTGCCCCAACTGGTTACGGAATTACGTGAAACCATTCTTCAGGCGGGTGGGGTAGTGCTATTCGATACTAGGGTTGTGGATTTTCTTTTGGAAGGAAATGAAATTATTGGTGTTCAAACACATGATGGTGAAAAAATAAAGGGACTTGGAGTTATCCTGGCTACAGGACATTCTGCACGTGATATTTTCGAGCTTTTAAATGAGAAGAGGATCCTGATTGATGCAAAGCCTTTTGCTTTAGGAGTCCGGATCGAACATCCGCAAGAATTGATTGACAGGATCCAGTACAACTGTCCGGTGGACCGTGGTCCATATCTACCAGCATCAGCATATAGTTTGGTTCAGCAAACCCGGTTTGAAGGTAAGCAGCGTGGGGTATTTTCATTTTGCATGTGTCCGGGTGGGTTTATTGTACCGGCGGCAACTTCCCCGGGTGAGTTAGTTGTCAACGGCATGAGTCCAAGTCGAAGGGACAGCAAATATGCAAATTCGGGTATTGTCGTGGCTGTGGAACTTGAGGATCTTCCGCAATATCAAAAATACGGTCCATTGGCTGCCATGATTTTTCAGGCGGAAGTGGAGAAAACAGCCTGGAGGGCAGGAGGGGAGACTCAAACTGCTCCTGCTCAAAGGATGATGGATTTTATACAGGGAAAAGTTAGTACTTCTTTATTGGAAACTTCCTATCAACCGGGTCTGAAATCCATGGATATGAAAGAGGTCTTACCCGACTTTATCTCCTCAAGATTAAGGGAAGCTTTGAAAGGTTTTGGTCAAAAGATGAGAGGATATCTGACCAATGACGCACAGCTGATCGGTGTGGAAAGCAGAACTTCAAGTCCGGTCAGGATCCCAAGAGAAAAGGAAACCTTTGAGCATGTAATCATCAAAAGGCTCTATCCCTGTGGAGAAGGGGCAGGATATGCAGGAGGTATAGTTTCTGCAGCCATGGATGGGGAAAGATGCGCAGAAATGCTGATTGCAAAATATGTCACAAGTTAAAACGTATAGGGGGATCGATACCTTTGTTTCCTCAACCTTCTACATTCTGTTCTCTATTTTCCAAAAAATTATACTTCGACTCCCAATGCTGTTCCCCGCCTTCGTCAAGAGATTTATTTGCCAAAGCAATTGCAATAGCTGTTTTTCCTCCATTGATTAAATTTGAATGCGGAATGCTTTTCTCTTGGAGGCATCTGTGGAAGTCTTCCATTGCATAAAAAGATCCGTCTTTTAAGGGTTCATTGACCAGCTTGATTCCTTTTTTATTGTCTGACCAATTCAATTTTGTTGCTCCTGATATACCGTCAACTTCCTGAAGTTCTGCAATTTGGTCAGGTTCAGGATAAAAAATACCATCATCCATCAACAGGGAAACCATCCCTTTTGAACCTTTGATCTTGAACGAATATCCCTCATGCTGATTGGAGCAAGTAGCACCGAAATTCCCGATCATGTCCTTGTTTCCATACCTGACAGCAACCTGAATATTATCAAAGGTTTCTCTTCCATCCTTGAACATGTCTATTCCTCCCGTTCCATAAATGGAGCTGGGCACACAATCGAAAGCCCAATGCACAAAATCCATCTGGTGGGAAAGCAGCTCGGCGGCAAGTCCTCCGGAATATTCTTTATACATTCTCCAGTTGATCTGTCTTTCCAGATCAGGAGACGGAACGGGCCTTCTCCAGCTGTGATTTCTATCCCAGCGAGCCTCAATTTGTGTTACTTTACCCAAATAGTCATTGTCAATCATTTCTTTCACCTTATAATATAGAGGCGAATATCTGTATTGATGTCCGACCTGAATAATCTGGTTGTCATGCATCTGACTTAAAGAAATCAAATCATAAGTTTCTTCTGGTATAAAAGTCATCGTTTTTTCCAGATAAAGATGCTTTCCAGCCTCCAAAACGGCTTTAGCATGTTCATAATGAAGGTATAACGGAGTAGCGACAACGATGACATCTAAGTCGGTCCTGTCCATCATCTTTCTATAATCTTTGTAAAAACGGAAATTGATTGCAGGGAAATTCTTTTTGGCATTGGCTAATCTGAAATCAAGATTATCGCAAATATCAGTTACCTGGAATTTTTTTGGCATGGTGCTCAGGACACGATGTAAACCTGAACCACGGTCACCATATCCTAAAATACCGACAGTATAGGGTTTGTCGTTCTCAAAATCGGATAATCCCGAAACCAAGGGTATGGGTAAAAATGCTCCTGCAGAGAGCAATGATCCGAATTTCACGAAATCTCTTCTTTTCAATTTGAGTTCAAGGTTTTTTGTTTTACTGCTTAATTTAATAAACTTAATCCTGATAAGTTAATTATAAGATATGAAATATTCTGTTTTTATATAAATGGTTTAAGGTTGTGTCATTATACTGTTAATTGTGTTTTGTAAAGCAAGGGGATTGGTTAAGTAGACCTCTTCAAATTGTCCATATGCTTCCGGTGTAATTCCTTCTTCCATAGCTAAATATCTAAAATCATCGAAAGTGATACTTTTACTTTCTGAAAGCCTGACCAGATCGGAGAGTATATTGAATGTAACCTTCTGACCGAATTCTTTTTCAAATACTATCAGAATCAAAGGACCAAAAACATAACGGTAATCCTCATCAATTTCATCCATGGATTTAATTGATTTTATAGGTTTGTACTTCTTTTTTAAAAGAAATTCAGCGTAGCTTTTCAACCTGGATTTATAGTAATTGGGGAAAAAGTTTTCGGAAGCTTTAAGGGATAGGTATTCTGCTGTGGATTCCAACCAAAACCATCCTTCAGTTCCCGAGAGAATACCCGTGTTGAAGTAATAATGTGCCAATTCATGTGCAAAGAAGGCAAAATTAGCAGGCTCAAATTTTCCTGACTCATTGATGAGTGTCTTGAAATCCACTCCTGCATAGGCGAAAGTGGGGAAAATGGCAAAGCCCCAGGATTGATCGGGGCGGTAGGGTGTGATTGCTTTATGTGATATCAGATAGATTTTTTCATCATAGGGCATATTCATTTTATCCGCATAAAATTCCTTCACAAGTTCAATTTCACCGAATATTCGTTCCGCGGTTATTGTGTCCAGAT
Source organism: Rhodonellum sp. (assembly GCA_041748555.1). Classification (GTDB taxonomy): domain Bacteria; phylum Bacteroidota; class Bacteroidia; order Cytophagales; family Cyclobacteriaceae; genus Rhodonellum. Next base: position 130,848 of record JBGTDA010000034.1, on the reverse strand, counting down.
CCGCATTGAGAATAAAATTCCCCCTACTTTCCATAAATGTATAATCACCGGTGTACAGCATCAGCTGCCTTGGAATTGCAGATTCAAACAGGCTGTTTGATTCAGGACTTGGCATGGCGCCGTTGATGAATACGGTATGACAATCTTCACAGTTAATCCGGATGGAGAAAGTATAATTATCGATTATCCGATCATTGGCAATATCATATATCACGGGATACCATTTACTTTGCTCGGCTGCACGAAGGGTGTTTCCATTAAAAGCAATCAGCCCCTTGAAATCAAATGAATTGAGGGTATCCGTATATACCGGAAAAGCCCCGCGATATTTTATGGAAAACTGATCCGGAAGCGGTTGAAGGGTCCTTTGATCATCAATGAAAGTATAGGCCAATGCTTCACCTCTCATTTTACCGTTATAATAGCCGCTATAAGGCATTACCTGGTTTTCCGAATTTTGAAAATATTGTATGTTCATTCCCTTGTTTAACAGGATGTTATAGCCTTTTACTTCAGGTATATTTGAAAGTCTTAAATCTCCGGAGATCAGGCCTTCCTTCATAACAATCTTTACTTCACCCTCAAGATGAATCTGAGAAAATCCGACAAAAGGTGACAGAAGGAAGATTAAAGTCAGGAAGTTTAAAGTAAATTTCATAGCATTGAAACGAAACACGGGTTAATGATAGTTATAATTCATGAATCCTACTACCATAACTTATTACAAAACACCACATGCAGTTTGCCATTGTTGATATTGAGACTACAGGCGGAAATCCACTTCAGGGAGGAATCACGGAAATAGCCGTTCTGGTACATGATGGTACCCGGGTGGTGGATCAGTTTCACACGCTACTCAATCCTCAACGATTTATCCCGGGATTTATCACAGGGCTGACAGGAATAAATCAGGAAATGGTAGAAAATGCTCCGCCCTTTTCTGAGAAAGCGGCCGAATTGTATGATTTTTTAAAGGACAAAATTTTCGTTGCGCACAATGTCAGCTTTGATTACGGATTTATAAAAGAGGCTTTTAGGAAAGAAGGTTTAATTTACAATGCTCCTAAACTCTGTACCGTCAGGTTAAGCAGAAAAGCATTTCCAGGTTTCCGTTCTTATAGCTTGGGTAGAATCTGTGAACAGATGGATATCAGGATCCTCAACAGGCATCGGGCCTTTGGTGACGCCGAAGCCACAGCCATTTTGTTCGGAAAAATTTATCTTGAAAACCCTGAAGTGATCAACCATTCCTTGAGGAAAAACAACGGAGAAGCTTTTTTACCACCACATATTTCGCGTGAAAGATACTTACAGTTACCTGAGGCTACGGGAGTTTATTACTTTCATGATTCCAAAGGTCAGGTCATTTATGTGGGAAAGGCACTCAATATCAGGAGCCGGTTCAAAGGCCATTTTTCAGGTACTTCAAAAGATAAGAGTAAGCTGGATTTGCGTTCGGAAATTCACGATTTCAGCTGGGAATTGACCGGAAGTGAATTTTTGGCCTGTTTAATTGAATTACTGGAAATCAAAAGATTATGGCCTAAGTATAACAGAGCCCAAAAGTTTAAATCCACCAATTGGGGATTGATTTCTTATGAGGACAATCTGGGGTTTCTAAGGTTTCAGGTTGCCAAAACAGGACCTACTGTCAAACCGGTTCAGACTTTTGATTCCCATTCTGAAGCTTGGAAATTTTTGCTGGATAATGTCGAAGCTTACGGTTTATGTCCCAAATTGTCGGGCATCCAAAAAAGCCATGAAGCCTGTTATGATTATCAGATCCAAAAATGTAAAGGAGCATGTTGTGGACAGGAAGATGTCATGTTTTACAACGAAAGGGCCCAGGCATTTTTAAGCGAAGTGAAAACACATTCGGGAGATATTTTAATTCGCGAAAAAGGAAGAACACTAGACGAACAAACTGCTTTGTTTTTTGAAAAGGGAGTTTTTTCAGGATATGGTTTTATAGAAAATTCCGAACCTGTCAGTCATCCCTCTGAAATATTGGATTGTATCAAAAAAGTAAAGCTTCATCCTGAATCGAAGTACATCTTAAGGAGTTTTTTAAGTAAAATTTCTTTGAAAAATATTCTGGTGGTTTGAGAAATAAGTATTTTTTAATCCAAAAAATTATTTTCTTTCTTGATAATAAAAACCAAAAAAGTCAATTTAATTTTTTCGAATTGACTTTTTTGGTTTACAGGAAAAGTAGTATACCTAATGTTACTACCAAATCAAAGTCGCCACAGACCCTGGTCCTAAAATCGTGGAAAGATAATCCTCACCTCTTTTAATTTGAAATGCTTTTTCCGCTTTGGTTTCGTTCAAAACAATGATGACCAGCTTACCTTCAGGATTTCTGAAAACCACATTCGGCAACTCTTTTACAATACCGGAATCGACCCGGATAGACCCCGGCGATACAAACTTGGAAGCATGGGCAATGATATAATAAGCAGGATTTCTGGTCACAGAATCCCCATCAATGGTGACTGCTCCGAGACATCTGCTGCATCCGCCTCTATCTGTGAAAGGCCTCAAATCGGGTGCTGAGGTTAGGTTCCATTCCAGCACTGTCCTTGCCCAATTACGGGTAGCACCAATAATCAGGTTTTTTGTGTGCCAAACCAAATCTCCCGGAAGATCCCCGGGTGCTCCGATCCATTGTTCCGTAAAATAGATATGTTTGTCGGGATGTGCCTTGTGCACCTCAGAAAGGGCTTCAATCTCGCCACCATACAAGTGAAAAGCCGAACCGTCCACATATTGGTTTGCTTCGGGATCATCCAAAATGGTGATGGGATAATCGGGCCGGTCAGCATTGTGATCATAAACCACAATTTTTGTTTTAATTCCATGTTCCTCAAAGGCAGGCCCCAAATGATTTTTGATAAAATCCCTTTGTTCTTCTGCCACCATCAAAAGACTGGGATTGTTTCCCGGATGGAGCGGCTCATTCTGGACTGTTATGGCATCAATGGTAATTCCTTCATCAGCCATTTGTTGGATATATTTAACAAAATACAAAGCATAGGCATCATAGTTTTCAGGCAACAGAATTCCTCCACGGGTGTCTTTGTTGTCTTTCATCCAAGCAGGGGGAGACCAGGGCGAACCCATTAACATAATGTCGGGATTGATTTCCAGAATCTGTTTGAGAACAGGAATGACGTCTTCACGATCGGGTCCAAGATCGAATTTTTCCAGCTCCGGATCTGACTCACCTTCTTCCAGATCATGGTAAGAGAAGGTGGAGTCATTTAGGTCAGAAGCAGCAATGGATAGCCTCAAATAACTGATGCCGATATTTTTATCATCGCGATCAAAAAGTTCTACGAGTAGGTCCTGTCTTGCATTTTCGCTCATTCCCAAAAGATGCTTTGCACTGCCTTGACTTAAGGTAAATCCAAATCCGTCGATTTCCTGATAGGTCATCTCCTCAAAAACCTCAATGGTAGGAAGATCCTCACCCTCATCCGTAATTTCGATGTCCTTCTGTTGTTCAAACAGAATATTCTGACCAAGGTCTGTCAACCACGCTGCGGCAGGTTCTTTGGGTTCTTTACATCCTGTCAGGATAATAAATAGAGAAACAATGAAAAGTTTGATATTCATAGATTATGGGTTGGGTGATGCATCAGTTTACTGATTTTTTGGTTTATGAAAAAGGATCTTGATGGACAATTCAACTGCTCCTTAAATTCAATTCCCTGAGCATTTTCATAAATGCTCAGGGAATTGATGTTCAATATTAAAAAAGCTTTCATCATGTTAAAATCCAGTTCAATACCTACTTTGATATAGAAAATATAATTGAAGAAAATACAAAATCCAATACAAACCTATAGCTTTTTGCGGATGAACTGCAGATTAATCTTTAGAACCATTATTAAATGAACCCATCGGTTTTTAGTTTTTCTTCTCAGGCCGGAAATATCGTATCGGAGCCTTTGGTTCCGGCTTTAATTCGACTCCCTCGGTTTCCAAAAGTTCAGGGGCTACCTGAACAGCCCGTTCAAGTTGGGGATCGTGACCATCAATGACCGACTTCGGGTCTTGCTCCACTTTTACATCAGGAGCAATACCCACACCCTCCACTGCCCAATTGCCATCTACATCGTAAAATCCACCTCTTGGCGCAACCATTCGTCCGCCATCTATAAATGGAGGTGTATCCCAGGTTCCGACCAAGCCACCCCAGGTTTGTGTACCTATCAGCGGTCCTATTTCCATTTTGCTGAAGAGGTAGGGGAGAAGATCTCCACCTGATCCGGCCCTTTCATTGATCAGCATCACTTTGGGTCCCCATATCCCGGCCATCGGTGTGGTAAATGGTCTTCTGTCATTCGCCCTGCTGTTGAAATAGCCGTGAAGTTCCCTTGCCATGATATCCAGCATATAATCCGCGGCGGACCCACCGCCGTTGTTTCTTTCATCTATCACAGCTCCCTTTTTATCCTGCTGCTCAAAATAATATCGGTTGAAATACGTGTATCCGGGATTTCCGGTATTGGGGACATAAACGTAAGCGAGTTTACCATCCGATAACTCATCCACTTTCCGTCTGTTTCCTTCCACCCAGTCCATCATTCTGAGCATATTCTCATTAGCTACCGGGACAACTGTGACAACTCTTGATCCCTCCATAGCTGATTTGTCGTTGACACGGATTTTAAGCTGCTTGTTTGCTGTGCCTTCAAAATGCCTGTAAATGTTCTCATTGCTACTGATTTCTTTACCGTTGACTGCCAGTATATAGTCACCTTCGCCAACAGCAATTCCCGGCTGAGCCAGAGGAGCTTTGATATTGGGATTCCAACTTTCCCCGTTATAAATCTTTTTGATCCTGTATTTTCCATTTTGGATTTCAAAATCTGCCCCAAGTAATCCAATCGGAGTATTGGTGATCGAAGGAAGATCACCACCTGAAGTATAACTGTGTCCAACCGAAACCTCACCTCCCAGAATATCAACAAAATAATTCATATCGGATCGGTGTCGGACATGATCCACCCAAGGCTTGTACCATTCAAAAACTTCCTTCCAAGGTGCCCCATGGACATTGTCCACATATAAGAAATCCCTTTGATATCTCCAACCTTCTCGATATATCTGTTCCCACTCTTCCTTTGGATTGATTTTTAAATAAAATTTGGCTTGTGGCATAATTGCAGATATTTATTTTTAAAATTAGAAAATCTTAAATCAATAATTCAATAAAATGAACATAGTTTATTTTTCACTTTGGATTACCTTTAATTTCACCATCTTTCAACATAATCATGAATTGTTTTTACTTAACAAATTATGATGAGGAAGGTAAGTTCAAACAAAAAATTCCCGTTGAACACTTTTTGACATCATCGTTTATTCTTTATGCTTATTTTGGCATTCATTATGTAAACTAAATAAAAGACTTGTAAACATTAACCTTAAACCTAAAGCACATGAAATCAAAAAATTTATTGAAAGCAGTCTTCGGACTCATTGCCTTTTTTATGGTCTCAGGCATCTTTGCCCAAAATTCTAATCGGGACTTCTATGAACTGAGAACCTACCACATCGAAAATCAGGATCAGGAATCTCTCATTGATGATTATCTGAAAAATTCATTACTTCCAGCACTTCACAAAAACGGAATCCAGAAAGTGGGTGTTTTCAAACCCGTAGCTTCCCAACCTGATGCAGGGCAAAAGGTATATGTATTGATTCCTTTCAATAACATGCAATCCTATCTGGACCTACCTGCCAAACTGGCAAAGGACAATCAATATCTTTCTTCAGGTAGCAGCTATATAAATTCTGCCCACGACAATCCGCCATACAAAAGAATCGAAACTTCTTTGCTGCGGGCTTTTACGGGAATGCCTAATTATAAGGAATCCAAAGTTACAGGAGACAAGAAAAACAGAATCTATGAATTGAGAAGCTATGAGGCGGCAACAGAAAGGCTTTACAATCAGAAGGTAAAGATGTTCAACGAAGGAGAAATTGCCATTTTCGACAAACTTGATTTCAATCCGATATTCTATGCAGAAACAATTGCAGGAGCAAATATGCCAAATCTGATGTACATGACTTCTTTTTCCGATATGAAATCGAGGGATGAGCATTGGAAAGCATTCGGATCCGACCCTGATTGGGATAAAATGAAAGTTATGGATGAGTATCAAAACACGGTATCCAAAAACGATACAAGATTATTGTATCCAACTGAATATTCTGATTTTTAATATTTACAATTCATTTTAAATAACAGCATCTCATAAAATCTACCGGAAACTTGACGAAATCGAGTTTCCGGTTTTTTTTTCAGGTTATCCTTAACATCCGATGTTAATATAAAACAGTTTGTTTTTGGACCCACTTTATCCGAAATTAATGCACTTCATTATCAAAATATACCAATCCATGAACACGGTTTTTAACTTTTTTACTTGCAGGACTTTTATTAGATCAATAGTAGTGCTTCTATTTGTGAATCAAAGTCTGTATGCACAGATAACCAAAGAAACTTATAAAAAGGCAGAGTACTTTTTAAGTGAAAATATTCAGAAGGAGATTTACCACCTCGAGGTCATTCCCAATTGGATTGCTAAAAGAGATTCTTTTTGGCATGTCACAAATACTCCCAACGGTAAACGGTTTTTTTTGACCGACATCAATTCTAAAACTACGCATGAAGCATTTGATCACAAGGAGTTGGCCAACATACTTTCGGAAAAATCAGGCGAAACGGTGGATGAAAAAAATTTGCCATTCGAGAGAATTGAATGGCAGGATCAGGATACAATTACTTTTTTATGGGAAAATAAGAAATGGGTATATTCCCTACCAAACAAAACACTGGACTCATCCATCATTGAAAAGAAAGCCTCTACTCCCGGAATTTCTCCGGATGGCAAATGGCAGGCTTTCAATAAAAATCATAACCTGTATGTAGAAAATCTGGAAACGGGGGAAGAAATCCAGTTGAGTATTCATGGCAAAAAGGGGTTTGAATATGCAAGTTCTTATGGCTGGTCTGATATGATGGAAGGAGAAACCGGAGATCGACCCGACCATTTTTTTGTCAGCTGGTCTCCTGATTCCAAAAAAATCAGGACTCAGATAGTAGATCTCAGGCTTGCCGAAAAGATGTATTTGTTGGATTTTACAGAAGAAGAAAAATTCAGACCCAAGTTGCTGTCGTACTACAGAGGATCTCCGGGTGATACCACTATTGTCAAATATATTCCTGTTTTATTTGATGTGGATTCAAAGAATGAAACATTCATAAAAATTCCTCCTTTACCCCATTTTATGGGTGGGTATGATTTGAGTTGGGAGAAAGACGGCAAATCCCTTTATGGAACCTATACTCACAGAGGATATAAGAAAATGGATGTTGTTTCAGTAAATGCGGATTCAGGGGAAATCAAAAAGGTCTGGTCTGATTCCACAGAAACCTCATTGGAAAGCAGCGGATCAATGCAGAAATTAAGCGACGACCGCTTTTTGATTACCTCTCCCAAGTCCGGCTGGCAACATCTTTATTTAATTGACCGGAAATCAGGAAAGCAAATTGAGCAACTTACATCCGGTGATTTTAAGGTGACAAAGGTTCATAAAGTGGATGAATCGTCTGAGTGGGTTTATTTTGAAGCCAACGGAAAAGAACAGGGGCGAAGTGTATATTATACCCATCTTTATAAGATAAAACTGGACGGTACCGGCCTAAAATTATTGACACCTGAGGACGCATTTCATCAGATTACACCTTCTTCGGATCAAAAATATTTTGTTGACAATTATTCGCAAATTGATCAACCGACCAAGTCTGTTCTAAGGGAGATGGAAACGGGAAATATGATCATGGAAATCAGTGAAGCTGATATTTCCAATTTAAAGGCAAAAGGTTACCGATCTCCCAAACCATTTTCTGCAATAGGTAAAGACGGGAAAACCGAGATTTACGGAATTTATTATTTTCCCACTGATTTTGATGAAAGTAAAAAATATCCGGTGATTGATTACACCTACGCAGGACCCTTTATTGCAATTACTCCCAAAACTTTCAAGGCAGGCTTAATCGGATTGCAACAACCGATGTCAGAATTTGGATTCATAGTGGTCACTGTGGATGGCATCGGCACGGCGGAAAGATCGAATGCTTTTCGGGATGTATCCTACCGAAATCTCGGTGACGGCACCACCGACCATGTTTTGGCTATTAAAAGTTTGGCGGCAAAAAATGATTTTCTGGATATTGACAGGGTAGGAATCTTCGGGCACTCAGCGGGTGGATATGATGCGGTAAGAGGAATGTTGCTTCATCCCGATTTTTACAAAGTAGGTGTGGCTTCAGCCGGAGATCACGACCATAGGATGGAAAAGGCCTGGTGGCCCGAAATGTATATGGGTTATCCTGTAGGAGATTTCTATCATGAGCAATCCAATATTACCAATGCAGCAAATCTGAAAGGAAGACTTTTGCTGGCTCATGGCGTCAAAGATGAAAATGTAAATCCATCGGCAACGTATAAGCTGGCTGACGCACTGATCAAAGCAGGAAAAGAATTCGACATGTTTATCCTGCCCTCTAACAACCATAGTTTTGGCAGAACAAACGGGGATTACTTCACCAAAAAACGCTGGGATTATTTTATCAGGCATCTTTTGGGAGAGGAGCCGCTTTTCAATTATCAGATCGGGGATTAACGTCCCATAGAAAATTTATGATTGATTATCTTTTTTGAACCAAGTCTCGTATTTAACCAAATGCTTACATTTATGGAAATTTACTCCTCAAAAAAATTTCATTGATAGATAAATCAGCAATGATTTCAATAATGAAAATTATGTAGATCCGCTATTCTGCCAATAGCAATTGCTTATAGAGGTAAAGGGCTAGAAGACCGAAGTCGGAAGAAGCCATCAATCTAGCATTTGGCAGAGGATCCTTTGGTTTTTGGCATTTACCGGAATCATTGCGGATATCCATATTGAAAATTGGCTTAATTGCTTTAAATAAAATTTTATGTCTTTATTTAATTTTAAATCTAACCAAAAGGTAAACTCTGACCCTCAGGATGATGAATTAAACCGGATAAAATCCTTGGCATTCGATGAATTTGGGTATGCTGTAGGAATATTTGATAAGCCTTTCCGTTTTCATCATGCAGCCAGTTTTGTGAATACCTACAAGGAGATTTTTCAAGATGAACTTTACAAATTTGATCCTAAGGTAATATCAGGAGGATTAATCCTCGATTGTGGAGCAAATATGGGAATAAGTGTGCTTTATTTTGCGTTAAATTATCCCAATCATAAAATCATTGCATTTGAGCCTGAAAATGAAGTCTATGAGGTTTTGGAAGAAAATGTTAAGACCTTCGAACTTCAGAATGTTACCATATATAAAAAAGCGGTATGGACCGAGCAGACTGAACTTATTTTTCATACAGATGGAGGTATGGGGGGGAGGCTAAATACGATCTATAATAATTCACTGGCTGAAGTAACTAAAGTAAAAACCATTGAATTAAAAACCCTATTGAATGAAACTGTCGATTTTCTAAAAATAGATATTGAAGGTGCTGAGGTAGATGTACTAAAAGATTGTAAGGGAAAGCTGTCCTTAGTAAAGCATCTATTTTTTGAATATCATAATGATATCTTCAAGCCTCAGGCATTACATGAATTGCTCCGACTTATGGTTGATGAAGGGTTTGTTTACCATATCAAAGAATCAAGTGCAAGACAAAGACCCTTTATAGATAAAAATCTGATTTGTGAACGTTATGATATGGCAATTACAGTTTTTTGCTCTAAATAATCCTTCTCCATTTTCCTATATTTATAGGACATTTTAACATGATTTTTCGTACCATTCAAAAACAAATCTCGTTAATTCAGGTACCCTTTTTCCGTTAAAAAAGCCGGATAATTTTAATTGTTCTTTTGATCTTTCAGAAGTAATTTCAATACAGTATATGTTAAGTATCATCATTTGTTCAGTAAATTCCGATCAGCGGAATCAACTCATTCAAAACATACAGGAAACGGTAGGTATTCCATATGAGGTTCTCGCAATAGAAAACCATATAAATCCTCGGGGCATTTCTGCAGTTTACAATGAAGGTGTTCGCCGTGCCAGATTTGAGCATTTGTGTTTTGTTCATGAAGATGTTAGGTTCTTCACAGTTAATTGGGGTAGTATTCTGTTGGATATTTTTAAGGATTCCCAATTAGGATTGGTTGGGGTGGCAGGAGCAGCCCACAAACCTAAGCTGCCCTCAGGATGGGGAGCTGAAGGGCTTGCCGATAGGTTGGTCAAAATCAATATGATACAACATTTCAAACGGAAGAATCAGCCGCCTTCCCTGCAATATCAAAATACCGAACTGGAAAAATTGGCTCAGGTAGCATGCGTGGATGGTTTATTCCTTGCCTCTACAAAAAATATTATGGAACGAATCCCTTTTGATGAGATACTGCTTAAAGGATTTCACGGATATGATATCGATCTGTCCTTAGCAATAGGCCAATATTATAAAGTGGCAGTCACCTATGACATTCTTGTGGAGCACTTATCAGAGGGAACTTTGAATAAGGATTGGATAGAAAGCTCTATTCTGATTCACAAAAAGTGGAATCATCTTCTTCCGGTTTCGGTTGGCTATATTTCCAAAAAAGAAAAAACGATCTGTGAAAAAAAGACATTTCGATTTTTGATGAAAGTAATGAAGGATCATGTTCCTGCACAAAGGGCATGGATTACCTTACATCTTGGAGAGCTGATAAGGTTGAATTTTTTTACCTATTTAAAAATGTATCTGAGTATAGGTAAAGCTTATGTTCTCAAAAAATAGATTCAGCGTTTGACCAGGGATTTCATTTTTGCACCCCAAATTTGTCTAATGGCAAAGGAAAGGGTCCTAAAATCCTTATTTTGGGGAATTAGCATCAGAGTATTTTGATACTTCCATACCAAAAATCCAAATCGAAAATTGAATAGATTGTTTGTTCTGTTCTTGGCCGATTTGTAAAGCATATCAGCCAACCTGCTTGCTGGTTTGGATTTGGAAACTTCTGCGCAGGTTTTCAACCAGTTGTTTTCTCTGTTCATTCTTTCTAAGGTTACCTGCATTCGGCTTTTTGATTTTTTTCTCCCTAGAATATCGGTACTGTTACCTATATGTTGTCGATGGAGAACCAGGCTTTTTGACAGATATTTTATTTTACCAATTGAGCTTGCCGTGAAAGCAATATAATGATCGTAAATTCCGACATTTGGAAAAGGAAGAATGGCCTCAAGTAAACTTTTTCGGAACATCAGGCTATGTCCTGAAACACAATTGAAAAATAGAAAGGGAATCGGGTCGGATCCCTCGACCATATTCAATTTGTCCGACATTTTCATATTCAATAATTGTCCCTTTTCATCTATGAATTCGGAGTCATGATAGATCATTATATTTTCGTCAATATTGTCATAAAGTTGCTGTATCTTATCAGCTTTCCAAATATCATCCTGATCGGATATAGCAAGAAATTCTCCGCTACAGGATTTTAATGCTTTCTCAAAATTCTGTTGGTAGCCTAGATTTTTGGGATTTCTATAAATATTGAAATAGGAATATCGGTTTGTATATTCCTGAAGAATATTCCAGGTATCATCGGAAGAGTTATCATCAACTGCAACAATCTCAAGGTTTGGATAAGTCTGTTGCACCAAAGTGTCCAGTTGGTCAGGCAGATACCGTGCCCCGTTATAGGTACAAAGCGCAATGGAAATCAAAGGGAAATCTTTTTTCGTCATACTGAGGCAAACTGTTGCATTTCTATCAATCGACTGTATAAACCTTCCTTATAGAGCAGTTCGTGATGGGTTCCCTGCTCCACAATTTCTCCGTTATCCAATACCAGTATCAAATCAGCTTTCTGAATTGTACTCAAACGGTGAGCGATGACAAGCGTTGTTCTGTTGACCATCAGCTTGTTCAGAGCATCCTGTACAAGGCGTTCCGATTCGGCATCCAGTGCCGAAGTAGCTTCATCCAACAAGAGGATGGGAGGATTTTGCAATACAGCCCGGGCTATACAGATCCTTTGCTTTTGACCACCTGATAGTTTTGTTCCTCTGTCACCGATATTCGAATCGTAACCCTTGGAAGTTCTGCTGATGAAATCATGCGCATTTGCAATTTTGGCAGCTTCCATGATTTCTTTAATATCGGCTTCAGGTTTTCCAAAAGCTATATTGTTCTTTATACTGTCATTGAAAAGAATGGAATCCTGATTGACGATACCGATATGGGATCTTAAAGACTCACTGTCCAGAGAACGAATATCCAAACCGTCAATCAAAATTCTTCCTTCGGTGGTGTCCAAAAACCTTGGAATGAGATCCATCAGTGTGGATTTTCCGCCTCCGGAAGGTCCGACCAAAGCCACGGTTTTTCCTTTCGGGATATATAGTCCTATATTATTCAGAATTTTCTTTTCCTGATAAGCAAAAGAAACACTTTCAAAAGTTAATCCTTTTTTCAAACCATCCAAGATAAAAGGATGCTCCTGATCCTGTATTTTAGGTTTTTCATCAATCAGCTGCAATACGCGTTCGCCCGCAGCAATACCTGCATGGATGGTACTGAAAGATTCTGTAATTGCTTTTGCAGGTCTCATGACCTGACTAAAAATCGCAATATAGGTGATAAACTCGGCCGCTGAGAGTTCGGATTGATTGGTGATCACCAAAGTACCCCCGTAAAGTACGAGAATAGCTACCATCAGCACTCCCAAAAATTCGGAAACCGGAGAAGCCAGCTGCTGGCGATAGGCCATTTTTCTACCTAAATCGGAATACTTGAGATTTTCTTGGTGAAATTTATCTTTGGTTCGGTTTCCGGCATTAAAGGCTTTGATGATTTTTATTCCTGACAATGCTTCATCAAGGTAGCTGATCATCAGTCCATAAAGTTCCTGCGCTTCACTGGCTTGAGCCCTTAATCTTTTGACAATTTTTGAAATAATAAAGCCCGAAATGGGAATAACCAACATGGAAAATAGCGTCAGTTTATAAGAAATGGCAAACAAAATGGCCACATAAGCCAACAACTGCAACGGTTCTTTGAACAAAACCTGCAAAGTAGTCGTGACCGAGTATTGGACAACCTGTACATCTGAGGCGATTTTTGAGATGATGTTCCCTTTTCGCTGCTCGTTGAAATATTCAACCTGAAGGTCCATTACGTTGTTGAAAACAGTTTTTCTGAGGTTCAGCAAGGTGTGAATCCTAAGGTTTTCCATGACCCTTTGGGAAAAATACTTGAAGACGTTACTGAGTAAAACGGACAAAACAATCACACCACAAACCCATTTCAAAGCTTCATAAGCTCCAAAATTGATATTGATCTGTTGGATATAATAATTGAATTGATCGAGCACATTTGTCCAGGATTCGGGCTGCTCGATGGGAGCACTTGCACCTTCTTTAAATAAAGTATTCAATAAAGGAGCAAGCAAGGCCAGATTCATGGTATTGAAAATCACCGCCAGGACCGTGAATATCAAATATGGAATGGCGTATTTTTCAATCGGTTTGGCAAAAGAAAGTAAGCGGAAATAAGTGTTCATTAAATATTATGTGATTTTAAACCCAGACAAGATTCTTGTCTTCATTGATTTTGGTAAAGTCCTGCTCCAAATCGGAAATGGATTTTTGGCTTTTATGGACCTTCATTACCTCTTCCAGACTTTTACGGGAAACTTCAATCCGGAATTTCTCTTTGCGATACGCCAAGTAACTTTTAAGGATCCACACTTGGCCAATCAACACCTTGGGTAATATTTCCATCAGTAAAAGCTGGATTTTCCAAAATGGAAGTTGGTTAGTTTCAATATGTATGGCGTGAAAAATAATCCTGTTTCTGAAGTAAACCTGTTTAACCCAACTTTTGTCACAGTGATTTTTTGTGGTGTGGGAACCAAGGTGATAGCAGGTAGACTGATGTTCATAATGGGATTTCCATCCAACCCTCCAGGCGCGGATACCCAAATCCAAATCTTCGGAATAATAGGGAGAATAAATTTCATCAAAACCTCCAAGTTCCCGTAGCTTTTCTGCACAAATCAAGGCATTTGCACCGGAAAGAAAAAGTGTGGGAGTGGCTTTTCCCGGGCTTTTCTTGAAGTAAAAGAGTCGGTTAGACTTCAGCTTAAATCCCAAAAGACTGGGATAACGCGCAGCTACTTCGATTTTTTTTCCATCAGAAACCAATATTTTGCCCATCACACCAAATGTGTCCGGGTCTTTAAAATATTGCCATTGTTTGGAAAAATAATCCTGTGTCAGCTTAATATCTGAGTTTAAAAACAAAACCAGTTCATATTGCGCATACCGTAAACCGGTATTGCAGGTATAGGAAAAACCCCGATTTTCATTGTTTTGAATAATTATTACCTGTGGATATTTTTCATTCAAAAAAGCAACCGAATCATCTTCAGATGCATCATCTACTACTATTATTTCAAAACGTACACCTTCCGAGCGGATAGCCCTTAAGGTATAGGGCAGATAGGTTGCCAGAAGATCTTTTCCGTTATAATTTGGAATAACGATCGAAACGGATTTTTTGTAATTCATGTTGGTTCGGTTTACAACCCTTACGTTTGGAGCAACAATAATGCTACAAAACCGAGAGAATTTTTAAAAGTTAACGTGATAAAGAGAATTAATAGACTTTAACCTATTGAATATCATTAAAAATAGTCCTCTTTTATTTTTCATTATACACTTATACACTGAAGATTTGAGAGAAACGGGAAATGCGATAAACAAAATATGATAGTTTCTATATTTTTTGAATCAATTGACCTAATTTTTGTAAATTCGATTTTCTCCATTAAAGGCATCCAATGATCAGTGTAAAAGAAGCAAAAGCAATATTGTCCAAAAATACTCCTGAACCTGTTCCTTATTCCATACCGGTTGATAAATCGGGCGGATTAATACTGGCAGAGGACCTTTATTCACCAATCAACGTTCCTGCATTCGATAATTCAGCCATGGATGGCTATGGGATTTTTTATGATGATTATCAGAAGGGCAAATCCATTAAGGTAAATCATACCGTTCAGGCAGGAATGACAGATTTACCCAAGATTCGATCAGGTGAGGCGGTCAGGATCTTCACAGGAGCTCCTATACCTGATGGAATCGATACAATAATCATGCAGGAACTAACCTCTAGGGAGGAGGATATTTTGAATTTTTCCGTAGAAATCACCAAAGGTGATCATGTCAGAAAAGCAGCTTCACAAACGGGAAAAGGACAGCAGGTGGCTCAAAAAGGAATGCTGTTGAATCCGGGTCTCATCGGATTCCTGGCGGGTCTGGGTATTTCTGAGGTTTTGGTTTATAAAGCACCAGAAGTGGCTATATTGACTTCAGGCAAAGAATTGGTTCCCCCTGGCCGTCCATTGAAGTTCGGCCAGGTGTATGAAAGCAGCTCCTATGCCCTTACTGCCGCATTGGCTGAAATTAATGTCATTTCCACAAAACTCCCCATCGTAGATGATAAGCGGGAATTGATGATGCAGGCTATTGAAAAAGCTTTGGTCGATACCGATATCTTACTGATTACAGGTGGGATCTCGGTCGGTGATTATGATTTTGTGCAATCGATCCTTGAACAATCGGGAGTAGAACAGCTTTTTTACCGGATCAGACAGAAACCCGGCAAACCTCTTTTTGCAGGAAAGAGAGGAAATAAGTTGATTTTTGGCCTGCCAGGTAATCCTGCGTCTACCTTAACCTGTTTTTATCAATATGTCAGACCAACCGTTCTGAAGATGATGGGCAAAGAAAACTTGGCTACTCCTGTTCAAATGCTTCCGATCCAAAGTTCAATGGAGAAAAAAGAAGGATTGACCCAGTTTATGAAAGGATTGGTTCAGGATGGTGAAGTGTGGATTTTGCCTGATCAGGAATCCTACAAAATGAATTCTTTTGCCCAAAGCAATTGTTTGGTTGAACTGGATGAGGAAAAGAGCTTTCTGCAAAAAGGGGAATTGGTGAAAGTCCATTTAATCTAAAAAAGGCTAATTCACCGTATTCTATTCTACATGGGAGAATTTCAGATTGTTTTTTATGTACTGTTGTTTTTCGTTGCTTTTTTATACGCCTCAGTTGGACATGGGGGAGCAAGTGGGTATTTGGCTTTAATGGCCTTGTTCGCATTTTCTCCTGATGTAATGAGGCCCTCAGCACTGGTGTTGAATGTTTTCGTCTCCCTTATGGCCTTTTATCAATACTACCGGATTGTTGATTTTAATTGGAAGTTCTTCTTTGTTATTGCCCTTGCTTCTATCCCGGCGGCATATTTAGGCGGAAGTATTGATGTGGATCCGGTGCTTTATAAAAGGGTTCTGGGAATCATATTGATAGTGCCGATTGTAAAATTTTTGGGATTCAATCCCAGAGAAAATGAAACCACGAATAATATTTCGTGGATCCTGGTATTGGGGATCGGAGGGATCATCGGTTTTCTTTCCGGACTGATCGGAATCGGTGGCGGAATATTATTGACACCGGTGATTCTTTTATTGGGATGGATGAAGATGAAGGAGGCAGCAGCAGTATCGGCGATTTTCATAACCGTTAATTCTGCAGCCGGGCTAATGGGGCAGGCCACCCTTGGCCTTGATATTACATCCAATATGATCACACTTGTGATTGTGGCTTTGGCAGGAGGGACATTGGGATCTTTTTTAGGTGCCAAATATTTTACCGGAAATTTCCTGAAAAAACTGTTGGCCTTTGTACTTATCATCGCCGCAATCAAATTATTACTTACTTAGGCTTGGCTGGAATTTCTAATTGTTTTTAGGTCTTAATATTTTTATAATATCCTCATTATTATTTAAATAAGGCCCTTCAATCAAATCTATACAATAGGGTATGGCAGGAAAAACAGCATCCAAACATTGACGGATAGCCGTAGGTTTTCCGGGGAGATTTACTATTAAACTTTTGTTACGGATACCGGCTGTTTGTCTGGAAAGTATTGCTGTAGACACATATTGCAAACTCACCTGCCTCATCAGCTCGCCGAATCCCGGCATCATTTTTTGGCAAACCGATTCAGTCGCTTCGGGTGTTACATCCCGCAAAGCCGGCCCGGTACCTCCCGTGGTTACCACAAGGCAACAACCTTCCACATCACATAACTCAATCATGGTTGCTTCCAAAATTTCCTGCTCATCCGGAACGACCCGGTACACAGGAGACCAATCAGACACAAGATATTCATTCAATGTTCTGATAATTTCTTTTCCTGATATATCCTCATAAACATTTGAGGCTGCACGGTCAGATGAAGTGATGATTCCTATTTTAATTTTTTGCATAGTAGAAATTTGATTGCAAAATATAAAAATTATCCGGTGGGATAAATTATGTATTTAGTATTTTTGAAATCTGAGAATTAATAGTAAAACAACAACAAATAAGAAATTATGAATATTACATTACAACAAGCTGAAAAGGCAATTGATGCAGCCAAATCAAAAGCAGCTGAATTGGACACAAAAATGGACATCTGTGTTGTAGATGCCGGAGCTAATATGACAGCCTTTGCTAGAATGGACGGCGCTTGGATCGGATCCATTGATATTAGTTTAAAGAAAGCGCGAACAGCTGCTTTTTTTATGATGAATACACAGGATTTAAGTCCGGCAGTTCAGCCGGGAGCTCCGCTTTACAATATCGAACATTCAAACGGTGGTTTGATAACCTTTCCCGGAGGAGTCATAATAAAGGATAGCTCAGGAGAAATAATCGGAGCCATCGGCGTATCCGGCAGCTCAGTTGAAAATGATCATGAAGTTGCATTGGCTGGCGCCAAAGCAATATAGGACTTTCAATGCTACAAGAGTTTTATTTAAAATTCTTGTAGCATTTATATTTTTTTTTCTCCAATAAAAGCAGATTTACAATCTCAATTTGAGGCCGTCCTGGTTCTTTTTTCCAGTTGTTGGATTCTTTCCCCAAATTGAACACTCAATTCATCAATAAAAGTAAGTGGATCTTCATGAGTCATCAATATTGTATACAAATAGGAATTTTCAAGTTCATTCAAATTTTGAAAAAGTGTGTCCTTCTTTTTTCTTAGGGAAGAAAGGCGAATTTTAGAATCCACCACCACAGTTTGGTATCCAGCTTCATTTGAATTTGAATTTCCCAGAATTACATATTGATAAAAATTAATCAATTCCTCAAGCTCGCCGTTTTTATAAAGACCATTGAGCTGTGCCGTTATGGCAGTGGCTTTTTTGATGTTATCATCTTCTCCACCATGATTGATTTTATCGGGATGAACCTGCACAATTGCCTCTTTATAGATTCTTCTAAGTTCCTGCTGCTCAGATTCATATAAAATCAATTCGGATTCGTGCCTTTTTTTATAATTAGCAGGTTCGGTTGAAGACTCTTTATAGTTCTTGCCCCTTTTCTTTTGTTCCAGGCGCTTGACCTTTTTCGCTTTTTTCTGATTTTTATATATGGCATACAATTCAATGATTCTGGAAATCTGTTTATCCAGGTATAGGTGAATCAATTTTTCAAATTCACCTAATCTTTGATTCACATCCTGAAATTTAATTTCTAAATTTTCCAATTCAAGCAATAGTCTGCGTATTTCTTCATCTTCAGGTGAATTGCTATTTTCAGGTAATTGCATTATTTCTGTAAATCTTTTGGGATTCCTATCAAAATTAAAGAAAATCCAATGTGTGTGTAGGCGTGGTATTACGAAATTCCAGAGGGAAAAAAAAGACAAACGAACCAAGGGCTTGTTTGTCCTATTTGAAATTTCTGATTTCTAAATGTGAATTGATCGATTTATATATTGATCTAATTTCGTTTCACTCTTACTCCTTTTTCATCAAAAACAATAATTTCGCCTTCTCCTTCAAAAGTCAGTTCATACATCCTTTGATTTTCCAGAGAATATGTTCGGCTTTGTGTTATTGTTTTATTCCTGATATTGGGATCTTTATCGATTTCATTTCTGATCCCTTCGGGAAGATCGGCCTTTTGAAGCGGATTGTCGTGGATAAGCGTGTCCCCGGAATATTGGCTGTTGTCAGGAATGGTTTCTTCAGGTAAACCTCTAGGGTTTAGGTTTCCATCGATGGCATTGGTATCTGCCTCCAATCTTTCAGTGTCATCATAATCAGCATTATTGGTGCTTCTGTTTCCCTCGCAACCTGAAAAGCAGATAACTGCGGATAGACCCAGAACGTTGATTAAATTTTTCATTATGTTATTTTTTTAAGGTGAAACAAGATTCTGATAAGTATTACCGGTCATATTTTTGTTCATTTTTATGCATATCAAGTTATTTCTATAGTTCAAACATTATCCAAACTGTTTCATTAAAGCCTCAAGCCGGCCATCGACCCGTTTTGCGTTTTAGGTTAATATTACTTCAAAACTTCAAAATCGCTATTTTAATAAACCATTTGAAGATGTTCATGTTATCTAATTAAGAATAATATTAAATCTTCTTTCGAAAAACGTGCCTCATTTCAGATCCAAAATGGCTTAATTCTTGTTTTTCCCAACGCATTGGGTTTTTGAGCCCTGCATCTCCATTGATTTCAGAGTATTCAGTGGAATGATTTATTATTTTATTCACTTCATTTTAAATTTCTTCTGAAAATACTTTATATGAAAATAATTAAATTCAAAGACTTAAAATCAATCTTATTTAAATCCGCAAGTAGTTGGAATGATGTCGACCCATTTCGAGAAAGTGCCACAATCTCCTATTTTGCCATTTTTTCAATTCCGGGTCTTTTGATGATCATTATTTGGGCGGCCGGGATATTTTTTGGTGAGGAGGCTGTTCAGGGAGAAGTGAGCAATCAGCTTGGCGGAATAATGGGTGAAAGTACTGCTAAGAGTTTAGAAGGTATTCTGGAAAACTCGGCGGTTGAGGATTCAAATGTATTTATGAAAATAATAGGAATCGGGGCATTGGTATATGGTGCCACAACCTTGTTTTTTCAATTACAAAAAACATTGAATTATCTTTGGGATGTAGAAGCCGTTCCGGATAACAATTTTAAAAAGTTACTGGTTGACAGGGCTAGTTCATTGGGACTGATCCTGGTGTTGGCTTTTTTGCTTTTGATCACTTTATTGTTATCCTCGATAATTTCTGTAGTAAGCGACTGGATTACAGATAATTTTGGAGATAACATTTATTTTTTCGTAGAAGTTGTGAATTTTCTGGTTTCATTTGGAATTGTGACTTTACTGTTTGCCATTATGTTCAAGGTTTTGCCGGACGTGAAGATTCAATGGAGATCAGTTTGGGTAGGTGCCATGGTAACTTCTTTGCTTTTTTCTATTGGAAAAACTTTATTGGGATTGTATTTTGGAATATCCGATCCTACCTCAAGTTTCGGCGCCGCAGGCACCATCATTCTGATCATGTTGTGGGTAAACTATACCTGCCTGATACTATTTTTCGGAGCTATGTTTACCAAGATCTATGCAAAACATTTCGGACATCCCATACAACCGGCCAACCATGCCAAATGGTCTGCCTCGTATCAGCTAAAGCAGACATGAGACGGGAGATGAAGAGGGTAGAAGGTAGAAAGGAGAAAGGAGATAGTAGATTAGTCTGTCTCAGAACCGGCTTTCTATCATATCTTTGTTCAGCATCATTCCGGCTACTGAACCTGCCGCAGTGGCAACTGCAACAGAGCGTCCCACACTTGAATTATCACCTGCTGCATAAATATCAGACACATCAGATTGCTGGAATATATCCACTTCTATCAATCCATGATCATTGAGTTTACATCCCAGTTGAACGGGTAAGTCAGTTTGTTGACGGATTTCGGGTTTCGCATAGATCGCCTTGACGGGAATTTTTGATTTGTTTTTCAGGATGACGTTTTGAAGAAATCCATCCTCATGTTCCAATTCCGTAATTGTCTCCTCCTCAATCTGTACCCCCGCTTCTGTCAGTAGTTGGGTTTGTTCTGTTGACAAAGTGGATTTGCCGTTGGTAAACAGGATAAGATCATTTGTCCAGTGGGTAATGATTTTGGAGAATTCAAATCCCATGTCCCCGTTACCCAATAATCCTGTTTTTTGATTTTTGACTTCATATCCATGGCAATAAGGGCAATGGAGTACAGATATACCCCAGCATTCTTCGAAGCCCTGGATATCAGGCATGAGATCGGTAACACCGGTGGCAAAGATGATTTTTTTGGCAGAAAAAAATTTTCCTTTCTGAGTCCGGAATTCAAAACCCTCTCCTTTTTGTTCGGCATCCACTACACGGTCCTCCCAAAAAGTTACTGTAGGATACTGTAAAACATCTTTTTTTGCCTTTTGAGCTAAAACAGAAGGCTTCTCTCCATCGTGAGTAATGAAATTATGAGAGTTGGGAGTCTTAATGTTGCAGGGATGACCGCTGTCGACGATCAGGACTTTGCGTAATGCTCTGCCCAAAGACAATCCGGCTGACAATCCCGCAAAGCTTCCGCCAATGATAAGGACCTCAAAGTGGTCGGTAGTTTTTGAATTCATAAGGTTTTTCTGATTTAGAAATTTATAAAAGTGCATTTTCTCAAACCTCCATATTTAAAAATCCAATTCAAAAATGCTGCCTTATAGAGCAGACAATGTGAAAATAGCAGGAAGTTGGGAGACCGAATATCAAAAAATCCAAAGAGCGTATTATTATCTGTTTAATTCATCAGAAAAAATAGTTCCGGGAATCATCCCGAACTATTTCTAAAATTTTCACAAGTCAATTATTTTTCACACTATTTTGTTTATAAAAATACTTATATACTCCACAATCTCTGCAGCAAATACTAATCATTTCCAAATGCAATTCGATAGATTACGCCATTGGTGTCCTCCGAAACCAGTAATGAGCCATCCGGAAGGATGGTTAGTCCCACCAATCTTCCAAAATGTGCCCTATTATTGTCCACCAAAAACCCGGTGAGAAAATCATCAAATCCGGCAGGTTCTCCATTCTCGAACCTCAATCTTGCCACTTTATATCCAACGGCCGTGCTTCTGTTCCACGAACCCCGATAAGCAACAAAAGCATCTCCTTGATACTCTTCCGGAAACTGACTACCTCCATAAAAGATCATTTCCATCGGAGCGGCATGGGCAGTATATAGAAGAGTTGGGAAAGTACTTTGTTCACTGTATTCTGCATAAGTTATATTCCCGGGAGGTCTGTTTCCAGGATTGTATTTTCCGTTTTCATAAATAAACGGCCAGCCATAATCCGCCCCTTCTTCAATAATATTTAATTCTTCCTTTTGCTCCTCATCACCTAGCCAATCTATTCCATGATCCATTCCCCACAAAGCACCTGATGTTGGATGCCAATCAAAACCGACTGTATTTCTTAATCCCGAAGCAAATATCTCCATATTGGAGGCACTTTCATCGGCAATTACCATAGTTGCATGTAATGGATTGGGTTCCGGGCAGGCATTGCAGGTACTGCCAATAGTTACATACATCTGATCATCAGGACCAAAAGCAATTGTTCGGTTGGGATGTTGTCCACCGTCAGGAAGATCGCTTTTTAGTAATTGAGGTTCAGCAAGTGTGCCGTCTGCACGTATATCAGCAGAATAAATTTCTTTGATAGATACAATAAACAATTTATTGTTGTGGATGGTCAGCCCATGAGCCTTATCAATTTCAGCTACTGTTTCAGACCGGTCGGCAGTCCCGTCTCCATCCGTATCCTCAAGCAAAACGACAGTTCCGGCTTCAGGATTTGAAAAATAAACATGTCCGGCATCATCCGCTACTATTATTCGGGGATTACCCAGATTTTCGGCAAATTTGCTGACTGTGAATCCATCGGGTACGCTGAGCTGTTCTACACGTTCATTTGTAGCAGGCACCAAAGCCGGCTTAAAAACATATCCGGCTACCTCTGATTGAGTAGGGTTCTCGTCGGTTTCCGGAATTTGGGTATCCCAGATTTCGTCTGCACATCCTATAACTAATCCCATGGCAACGGCCGTAATCCCAAAACCGTAAATTAATTTTTTCATATCAATGTATTTAACGTATGGAAAAAAGAATCCAAATCATATTCCAAAAAAAATTCAATCCTATAGAATATTAATAAATAATAAAAAATATTATATTATTTTCAGCATGCTAAACTTATTTTATAATCATATAA
This sequence comes from Rhodonellum sp., assembly GCA_041748555.1. GTDB lineage: Bacteria > Bacteroidota > Bacteroidia > Cytophagales > Cyclobacteriaceae > Rhodonellum. Next base: position 107,602 of record JBGTDA010000034.1, on the reverse strand, counting down.
AAAATAATTAATTTTATTTTGAAAAATTTAAAAAGGTTTCAGATCTACAATCATTCATTGCCATTCCATATATCATGGGTAGTCTTCCAGGTTCCGTCTGACTGCTTTTGGACAATGTTGAGATATTTTGAACTTGAATATGTGGTGTCTCCCGATTGCCTGGAGATCAGCATAACTTTCGCTTCACCTCTACCAAAACCAAGTCCACCCGAAACTTCCACCTCATCGTAATAGCTTTCCAAAACAGTTTCATATTCACGGAATATGCCTGCATAATACTCCTCAACTGCTTTTTTTCCCCGGGCAACAGATTTTCCCGGAGCCATCAAGATTCCCTCCACGGTAAAATGGTCGGAAATCCTTCGTGCATCTCCCGAGTTGAAGGCTACTGCTCGATCTTTACTCATTTCTTCAATGGCCTCAATATCATTTGTATTTAAATTTGACTCCCGTTCACCACAGGAACATAAAAAGGCAATCACAGCTATTAAGATGTTGTTATTCATGGAATTATGGTTGTTTTTTATTTCAAAAGATTGTTCTCAAAATTATAGCAGCTTAAATCCGGGTTGGACATATTTTTCAACAATTACCGACACTAACTTAATTGGCGGAATTTAAGTTTTTGAGGCTACCGTCATTCAAAGCCATTCACCTCCCAGAGGTTTCATTAATGCTACGGTTTGTAACTTAAAAGGAACATGAACCATAGAATTATTTATTTCGTCCAATTTCATGATCTACCACGAGAAGATTTAAGATACTAAACTTATGACCTTATGAATAAACGATATATTATAAGACAGGGATAAGATTTTTAATCCTCGATAAATAGATTCAATAAACCGGACCGGATTTAGTCCTTCAATCCAAAATAAATAAACCCAGTGTTATAAACATACCTGTTGAAGATGAGAGAAGGGATTTTTGAATCCCGATACTGGTATGGAATTGGTTATCAAGTAAATACAATCAACCTGACAAAATGACTATGCATGTATAATGGTCATTAAGTGTGTGGAACTTTAAAATAAAGGATGAAGGAAAACCCATCTCTTCTGCGCTTTAAGGTTGTTCCGAAATAGATTTCAGCAAGTAAGTTCCTGATTTGTTACAAGCTTACCCGCGAGACATCAGGTAGCCATTTGCTATATGGGCCGGCTAGGCATTATCAATTTCGGCGGAGCCTCCCTTATTGAAAGCGACTTGGTTGTCAAAACAGCCGTAAACAACAAAGTGCAGCCGGTATGGGATTGATCGTGGGCAGGAAAGCCTTTCAACTGCCCATGGGTGAAGAGGTTGATTCATTGAACTAAATTCAGGAAATTTATCTGAATTAAGATTTCACGCTTGCTTGATTACCCCAACCTCCGGTGCTAGCTTGGAGTGAATTTTGAAGCTTAGAAAATGTAACTTTAAGGCACAATTGAGGTAACTTATCGCAGGGTGTGACTATAGTGTCCATAAATAATTTAATCGAAACTAATATGCTCGAAGAAGTAAACGGAAAATTTAAGGCAGTCATTTTGGATATGGATGTAGTCATAATTCAGAACGCCAAACTCCATGCAAGTGCATGGAAAATGATGTTTGATGAGTTTTTACTGAGAAAAAACGGACCGGAATATCTTCCTATGGATATAGAAAAGGACTATAAAAAGTATTTCGACGGAATATCGGAGTTTGAGGGGGTTAGGAATTTTTTGGAATCAAGAGGAATAAAGCTTCCTGACGGTGCGGCAAAAAAAGAGGAAGAGGATACCGTAAATGGGTTGGGAATGCGAAAGGATGAAATCTTTCTGAACCTTTTGGATAAAGAAGGAGCTGATGTATATCCTGATACTTTGGAATTGGTTAGAAACTGGAAAAGTAACGGAATAAAACTCGCTGTGATTTCAGCAAGCCGCAATTGCCGGAGAATTCTGGAAGCTGCGGGAATAGCAGATCTTTTTGATGTTAGGGTTGATGGACAGACGCTTCAGGAAGAAAATTTACAAGGCAAACCTGAACCTGATATTTTTCAGACGGCAGCAGACCGGTTAGGTTTTGAAGTTAACCAATGCGTGGTAATAGAAGATGCATTTCCGGGCGTTGAAGCCGGGAAGAAAGGAAAGGTTTTATTTGTTGTTGGCGTTGCGCGAAACGAAGGGGAAGAATCTTCCCTAACAGAAGCAGGAGCAGATCTAGTGGTAAAGGATTTGGGTGAAGTGATGAATAAAATAACAGGAGAGGCTAAAGCTTTGACTGCTGATGAACTTCCTGACGCATTGGCTCACCTTGACCGGATCATGGAAGAATTGGGCTCTAAAACACCAGTACTTTTTTTGGACTATGATGGCACCCTTACTCCAATTGTTTCCGATCCTGAAGAGGCCATTATCTCGGAAAAAGCCAGAAATATTGTCAGGGAATTGTCGTCTATAATAACCGTTGGAGTCATCAGTGGCCGAGACCGACAAAATGTGGCGGCTAAGGTGAACTTAGAAAATATTATATATGCAGGTAGTCACGGATTCGATATTACCGGACCCGATGATCTGGAAATGCAATATGAACCCGGAATAAAAATTCTACCCATTCTTGATGAGGCTGAAAATAATTTAAAAGAAAAGCTGAAAGGAATGGCCGGTGCGCAGGTAGAAAGAAAGAAATATGCCATCGCTGTCCACTACCGGAATGTGGCGGAAGGCAGCGTTCAGGAATTGAAAAATGCAGTAAATGAAGAGCTGAAACAGCAAGATAAGTTAAAGATAGGAGCGGGTAAGAAAATACTGGAACTTAAACCCGATCTGGATTGGCATAAAGGAAAAGCACTGAGTTGGCTTCTGGAAAAGCTGGAGCTGAAGTCGGATAAATACGTCCCGTTTTTTATTGGGGATGATGTAACGGACGAAGATGCACTTAAAGTTATCAAAGACACTGGCATCGGAATAATTGTTGGATTGCATGAAGAAAAAACCTCGGCCGGCTACAGGCTCGAGGATACGGATGAAGTCATTCGTTTTTTGGACAAGCTGAAAAACCGCTTAAAGGATCAGCTGCAGAAACAGGATAAAAAATAATTTCCACTGATTCAATGCCGATTATCCATTGTCCGGTCTTTTCCCTGACTGCTTCTCTTATTTTATTGGCGTGGGAGAATTGTTTTAATATTTAAGATTTAAAAAATAAATATTTTAAGATGAAAACTACAATATACAGCACTTTCCCATATGAAAGACCCTATCTGGAACCTGAAAACAAGGAAGATTTTGAACTCCTTTTTCGGGAAGAAAGCCTCACCAAAAAGACCGCATCTCTGGCAAAAGGAAGCGATGCAGTCGCTATTTTCACCAGTGACGATGCTTCAGCAGATGTTCTTGAGGAGTTGAAAAATCTGGGGATCAAATATATCGCCTCCCGCTCGATGGGATTGGATCATATCGATACGGATAAAGCTAAGGAGCTCGGTCTTAAAGTGGCCAATGTGCCGCATTATTCCCCCTACAGTGTGGCCGAACACAGTGTAGCCCTCATGCTGGCGCTTAACAGAAAACTGATTACTGCCAGTAAAAAAGTTCGGGAATATGATTTTCGCCTTGATGGACTGGTTGGTTTCAACATGCATGGAAAAACAGTAGGAATCCTGGGTGCAGGGGAAATCGGAGCCATTACAGCAAAGATCCTGTTTGGGTTCGGTTGCCGGCTGATCATTTACGATGTTGAAGAAGACAGAGAGCTCGTGGAGAAATATGAAGCAGAATATGCGGACTTGGATGAAATGTGCAGCAAGGCGGATATCATCTCAATTCATGCACCTCTCACAGAAAAAACAAAACATTTGGTCAATAAAGACCTTATCGGAAAAATGAAAAAGGGAGTGATGATCATTAATGCAGGAAGAGGAGGAATATGTAAAACCGAAGATCTAATAGAAGGACTCAAGAGCGAAAAAATCGGCTACCTCGGATTGGATGTTTATGAACATGAAAAAGGATTGTTTTTTGAAGACCGTTCAAAGGAAGTCTTAAAGGATGATCTTTTTGTGAGGTTGCTGGGATTTAAAAACGTCATTGTTACAGCTCATCAGGCATTTTTAACTAAGGAAGCTTTACAGGACAATATGCAAGGAACCTTGGATAACCTTAAAGCTTGGGCAAAGAATGAAAAAGCCGAAAATGAGCTGAAGTAAAATACAGTTTAGGATATGGTAGAAAATGGATTTTAGAAATTCATGTGCAATCAGTAAATAATTTCATCCAAAATCGATCAACAATTTTAACGGAATATGTATATTATAAAAACCACCGACAATCTGTATTTCAAGAGTTGATATTTTTTGCTTTAAGCAACAAAACAACTGAATTATGAAAACGACAAAGATGGAAATGGTGAAATTTCACCTTAAAAAAAGGGGTATTGTAGATCCAAAAGTCCTGAAGGCAATGCAAGAGGTGGACAGGACGATTTTTGTTCCTACAGAATTTATCGAAAAAGCTTATGATGACGGAGCCTTACCTATAGGAAAAGGCCAGACGATAAGTCAACCCTATATCGTCGCATTTATGGCACAGGAACTTAAGATGGATGAAAATAGCACTGTTATGGAAGTGGGAACAGGCTGTGGTTATAATGCTGCTGTTATATCCCGCATTGCAGCTCATGTATATAGCATTGAGATTGTAGAGTGGTTGGGACAACTTGCCCAACAAAATCTATCTCGGGCGCGAATTGAAAATGTAACCACAAAGGTGGGAGATGGCTATGAAGGTTGGCCCGAAAAAGCACCGTTTGATGCCATCGTACTCACAGCGGCAGCATCCAAAATTCCCGAACCTTTAAAAAAACAGCTTAAAATCGGAGGTAAATTATTAGCGCCACTCGGTGATCAGGTCCAGAACCTGATCATACTGTTAAAAACAGGTCCCGATGATTTCGAGGAAAGGCAATTGATACCTGTAAAGTTCGTACCAATGACCGGAGAGGCCCAAAAGGGGAATTAGCTCATTTTTTTCTTTAATAAAATATCATCTCCAATGAAAAAGTTGATTGGGATTGTGGGATTGGTTGCAGAAGATAAACTGGAGAACCATGTTTTTTTTAAATGACTGCAATCTGCCAAGAGATACTGAGTAAGCATTTAATGGCTGTTTTCCGAATTACCGGATCCTTTGTTTGAAGTCATGGATTTGATCAGACCTGTTTTTGTGACTTCTTCATTGAATTGTACTCCACCCTTGATTCCGAAATCCAAGGTGCGGATTGGGAATGGAATCATGATGTCATTGTCATCAAAGGCTTTTTTGATATTTTTGATTGCATGGTTTCTTGCAGAAACATAGGCCCTGTTTTCGCGGTTATATTCCAGCCAGATGTTGACTGAAAAGTTGATCGAACTGTCACCGAATTCCTTCCAGAACAAAGTGATGTCTTCCGTTTGAACTCTTCCGGGCACATTTTCTACAGCTTCAAACACGATCTGTTCCACTTTCTCAAGATCATCTCCATAACTTACGCCACAATCCACCCTCAGCCTTCTCATTCCCATTTCAGTATAATTCGTGAAATTCTCCTGAAATAAAAACCTGTTGGGAACATATACTATAGGTCCATCAAAAGTCTTTACTTTGGTCACCCTGAGATCTATGTCAATCACATTTCCCATAGTTCCGTTATGGGTTTCTATAATATCTCCGATCCCATAAGGATGTTGGAAGGTGATATAAATACCTGACATAAAATTGGCTGCTGTGTCCTGCAAAGCAAAGCCCAAAGCCAGTCCCAGAATACCAAGGCCTGCCAGGATGGAGGTGACGGTTCCTGTGAGATTTAACGCCGAAAGCGCAAGCATCACCCCCGCAATCAGGATCAGCAGGAAAAACAGCCGGCTTAAAAAACCGGTTACAGTCTCATCAAGATGGGCTTTCAGCAGGTATTTTTTCGAATATTTTTCGACAAGACGACCTATAAAATAAAATGCCACGAGGATGACCAATCCAAGTACCAGGTTTGGCAGCAATCTGATCAAGGCAATTGCCCATTTTTCCAATTCATCTATGAGGGTTCCAATAGCTTCTGAAGTATCCATATTTAATGTTTAAGATTTTATGTTGAATGGGTTAGTTTTAGCTTAAATAAGTTTGGTTATATTTTCTCACAGGTAAAACGAAACAGCCCAAATGTCACATCAAAAGGAGTAAGGAGACATCCTGAACCTGAATTATTAGTGAAACAGCAGAAAATGACATCGGTTCGAATCCAGTGGCTATAAAAGGTAATTAATATTGTCTTCGGCAAATATTTCCTTTCTACGGTTAGGCCATGCTAACAAACAGCAGATAGAAACAATGGCATTAACCTTCACAAAAAAAAGCAAATGAGGTGCCACTTCTCAAATTTTGGAGTTTAAGCCCTTTTTTTATGCCGATTTCCTTTTCCAGAGAATTATCCGACCTCATTTCTCAAGATCCATAATACACCTCATAGGGAGAAATTAGCTTATCGGAAACAAAAACCTTTTTGCAAATCAACTTTTCCTTAACTTAAAAGATTCCTATACATTTGCATCTTGATATTTTCTGATTTAAAGCTAAACAAATGACCGGTTCAATTGATAAATCCACATTATTAAAAATACATGCTATTGCAATATTGTTTGTCTTATGCTTTTTAACTTCGAACCTATTTGCTCAAAACAAAGAAAACTTCACTGCCTCAGATACTGTTGAAATTTCTTCGGATGCCCCTGATTTTTTACAGGTAAAGAGCCAATGGGCTGATTCGGTTTTCCAATCCATGACCGTAGAAGAAAGAATAACCCAGCTGATCATGATTCCTGTTTATTCCAACAAAGACCAGGTGCACATCGATTCCATAAGCAAGCTTGTCAGGAATTATAAAGTTGGTGGATTGATTTTTTTTCAGGGTGGACCTGTTCGTCAGGCCCAAATGACCAACCGTTTTCAAAAGGAATCCAAAATACCGCTGATGATCTCAATAGATGCAGAATGGGGATTGGCTATGCGGCTCGACAGCACGGTGAAATTCCCTTATCAGATGTCCCTTGGAGGTATTGAAGATGAAAAACTGATATACGAAATGGGCAGGGAAATAGCCCGCCAATGCAAAAGAATGGGGATTCATGTGAATTTTGCCCCGGTGGTTGACATCAACAACAATGCAAACAATCCCGTGATCGGATTCAGGTCATTCGGAGAAGAAAAGGAAAATGTCACCTCCAAAAGTCTCGCCTATATGAAAGGCATGCAGGATGAAAGAATTTTGGCCAATGCCAAACATTTTCCGGGTCACGGAGATACCAATGTGGATAGCCATTATGGATTGCCGGTCATCCCTTTTTCGAAACAAAGACTGGATGAGGTGGAACTGTATCCTTTCCGCAAACTTTTTGAGGAAGGTTTGGCAAGTGTGATGGTTGCCCACATGAATATTCCGATCCTGGATTCCACCGTGAATCTGGCCTCAACCTTATCAAAACCCATTGTAACAGATTTGCTGAAAAAGGAAATGGGCTTCGAAGGTTTGATCTTTACTGATGCCTTGAATATGCAAGGGGTGGCCAAATTTTACGAACCCGGTGTGGTGGATGTCAAGGCTTTATTGGCAGGAAATGACATGCTGCTCAACACAATGGATGTAAAGGCGACATTGGAGGAAGTGAAAAAAGCCCTTGAGCGGGGAGAAATCACTCAGGAAGAAATCGACAGCAGAGTGAAAAAAGTGTTGGCTGCAAAATATTGGTTGGGAATGGATAAAATGCAACCTATAGAAACAGAAAACCTGATCAGTGATCTGAATAACCCAAAAGCCGAGTTCCTGAACCGACAGCTGACCGAAGCTTCTTTGACACTTTTGAGAAACCGTAATAACATCCTGCCCATCAAGGACCTTGGAAATCAAAAGATCGCCGCCTTGGCACTGGGAACCTCAGAACACACAGCGTTTCAAAAAGGACTGGCCAGATATACCGCAGTAGATACATTTTTCCTTCCTCCAAATGCCGATATCTCCGGCCTGGAGCACCTGAAAAGAAAACTGGAGGATTACTCCGTAGTTGTGGTGGGTATACATAAGCTTCAGCTGAAGGCAGGAGGAAGTAATTTCGGTGTTACTCCCGAAATGAATCTCTTTCTGAAAGATCTGATCCGCAATCAAAATACAGTCGTTTCCGTTTTCGGTAATGTCTATAGTCTTGCTGAATTCGAAAATCTGAGCGATGCTGCTGCGCTTTTGGCAACTTACCAAGAAACAGAACTTACTCAGGATGTCGCTTCCCAGCTTATTTTTGGTGGAGTAGGGGCTAAAGGAAAACTTCCGGTGACGATTTCGAATGATTTCAAACTGGGTAATGGTTTGACCACAGAAGGTGGATTTAGAATGGGCTATTCTTCACCGGAAGCATTTGAAATGGATTCTCGGGATTTTGAACCTATCAGAAAATTGGTGGAACAGGCAATATCCAAGAAAGCAATACCAGGTGCACAGGTTCTGGTAGCCAAAGACGGTAAGGTTATTTATCAGCAGGCATTCGGCCACCACACCTATTCAGAAGAAAGACCTGTGGACCTGAATGATATCTATGACCTGGCATCGCTGACCAAGATCAGCACCTCGCTTGCGGCATTTATGAAGCTAAAGGGAGAAGGGGAATTTGATGAAACCAAGACTTTGGGAACCTACCTGCCTATGGCAAAAGGAACAAATAAGGAAAATCTTGTTTATACTGATATTCTTACCCATCAGTCGGGTTTATATCCTTGGATTCCCTTTTGGAAGGAGACAGTCAGAAAAAGTGGAAAATTCAGATGGTTTACTTTCAAACAGGATTCTTCAAGGAGATTTCCAATCAAAACCGCTGATCAGCTCTACATCCACAGGAAATATGCAAGGAAGATTTACAAAGAAATACTGGACTCTCCCATAAATGAAAAGAAGGAATATGTATACAGTGATCTGTCTTTTATCCTTGCTCCAAAAGTGGTAGAACATATTACAGGTCAGGAATTTACCGAATATCTGAAATCAAACATCTATGATCCCATCGGTGCATCCTCTTTGAAATTCAATCCCTATCAAACAGTCCCTATGAAGGATATCGTGCCTACGGAATTCGACAGTCTTTTCAGAAAACAACTGCTTCATGGCACCATTCATGACGAAGGAGCCGCGATGATTGGGGGCATCAGTGGACATGCGGGACTTTTTGGCAATGCCAATGATCTGGCCAAACTGTTACAACTGTATCTAAATGACGGCAAATATGCAGGAGAAGAAATCATTAAAGGAAATACAGTTAGTGAATACAGTAAATGTGTCTTCTGTGATCAGGGAAATTATAGAGCCATGGGTTTTGACAGGCCGAATAAGCCCGGAGATCCTTCCGGAAATACTGCTGCAAGTGCTCCTGCGAGTAGCTTTGGCCATACAGGCTTCACCGGAACCTATGGATGGGTTGATCCCGAAAACGGTCTGGTCTATGTGTTCCTTTCCAACCGGGTTCATCCCACCAGAGAGAATACAGGATTGTACAAGTTAAACACCCGGACAAATGTATTTGAAGTGGTGTATCAGGCGATGGAGAAATCAAAGAAGAATTAGATGATTTCTATATTCAATCGCAACTGAAAAAAAAAGTCATGGATAAATTTGTACCTAAGGCATAAAAATGTTTCTATTTTGATACAACGGAATTGGTCTTTAATTCTTTTTGTCATTTTAAAAATTTGTAATTATGAGCACATCCAAACAAACATATGATCAAAAAACCATCAGAAAGTGGGTAGAGGAACGTAATGGAGTTGATTTTTTATATCAGGATCAAAAGGAAAACAGTGAAAACAGCACGTTTCACAAATTTGTAAATAGAAAATAATGCTTCATTTAAAAATCACTTAAAAAGAGGTGGAAATGCTTAACCTTCCACCTCTTTTTTGTTGGGTATAAAGTACTGTTAACTTTTATTGACTCTTATTGACCAAAGGTGCTACTTCAGCACCTACCAAAGCAATGGCCTCGAGAAGCTGATCATGGCTCAGGTTGGCATTGTCCATCTGAAAAGTCAGTCTTGAAATGCCGCCCAATGCCTCACTGTGCCGGAGGATTTTCTCCGCTACTTCTTCGGGTGTACCGATAAGATAAGCACCTTTAAGACTTCGTTGTGCCTCAAATTGACCACGGGTCACAGGAGGCCAGCCTCTTTCCTTTCCGATTCTGGTAAAGTTTTCGGCGTATCCGGGATAATAATCATCAATCGCTTTTTGGGTAGTTTTCGCTACATATCCCAGGGAATGTAACCCTACTTTTAATTTTTCCGCACTGTGACCTGCCCTTCTTCCAGCTTCCCGATATAAATCTACCAATGGACGGAACCTGTGTGTTTCTCCTCCGATTACCGCCACCATAAGCGGTAGCCCGAGAGTACCGGCTCTGACAAAGGATGCAGGTGTTCCACCGACCCCGATCCAGATAGGTAAGGGATTTTGAAGTGAGCGTGGATATATGGCCTGATGCCGGAGTGGTGCCCGGAATTTTCCTGACCAAGTTACATGTTCATTTTTTTGAATATTAAGAAGGAGATCCAGTTTTTCGGAAAAAAGCTCATCATATTCTCTGAGATTAAGACCGAATAAAGGGAAAGCTTCCTTAAAGGAGCCCCGGCCAACCACCATTTCTGCCCTTCCCCGGGAGATAAGATCCAATGTGGCAAAATTCTGAAAGACCCTTACCGGATCAGCGGCACTGAGAACAGTGACAGCACTTGTCAACTTGATATTTTTGGTTCTGGCTGCCGCCGCAGCCAGAATTATGGAAGGTGCGGAATCAAGAAATTCCTTTCGATGATGTTCTCCAATTCCAAAAACATGTAATCCCTCCTGATCTGCTTTTTCTATTCTTTCCAATAATTCAGCCAAAGCTATCATGCTGTTTCTGGCTTTGTCTTCCCCTTCACCTACCGATGCGGCTGCGAAACTGTCAATTCCGATCTCTATCATTATTTCATTTAAAAATTCAAATACTTAGTCAAAATATAATTGTCATCATTCTTCACCTCCTGATTTGGTTTCAAATTATTGAGATCGTATTGCTAAGCCTTAGGTAAGTCGGTCCTTTTGCATCCACATCTGATTTCCTAACTTTTCTTAATTTCAAAAGAACCAAAATGGCAGAATCAACCACTGTTTACCCACCTGAATCAACTGTTATTTCTTGAACAATTTCAGAAACCAACTGAAATGACCTTAACCTGTCCGCATGATCATAGATATTAGTGGTGACCATAATTTCATCTACTCGGGTACTTTTGATAAACTCCAGAAGGTCGGTCTGCACATTTTCTTTACTTCCCACAAAGGTACAGGCCATCATATTTTGAATGGCAGCTGCTTCTTGGATTGACCAGATGTTATCCATACTGTCTACTGGTGGGCGAAGCGGATAGGATTTGGACCTTATGATGCCAAGCGCCATCTGATAAAAAGATGTTGCCGATCGTTGAGCATTTTCATCATTGTCGGCAGCGATGACGTTCACACAGGAGATTACATAAGGATTTTTGTTTTTTAATGAAGGTCTAAAATTCGCTCTGTAATATTCAATCGCTTGGAGAAAGTAAGTAGGCGCAAAATGGCTCGCAAAAACATAGGGCAACCCTTTTTCGGCCGCCAAAACTGCACTGCTCATGCTGGACCCCAACAGGTAGATAGGAATATCCAGACCTTCGGCAGGAAATGCCCTTACCTGAGCAGCTGCATTGTCATCAGAAAAATACATTTCAAGTTCTTCCAGGTCTTTAGGGAAATCCTGGACGGTCTCCATCCTTCCCCTGCGCAAAGCTGAAGCGGTTCTTTGATCTGTACCCGGTGCTCTGCCCAAACCCAGATCAATTCTCCCGGGAAAGAGGGTTTCTAAGGTTCCAATCTGTTCGGCGACCATCAAAGGACTGTGGTTGGGGAGCATTATACCGCCTGATCCGACTCGGATTGATTGTGTGCCGTGAGCAATATGACTCATAAGAAGGGTAGGAGAAGAGCTTCCTATTGCAGCCATGTTGTGGTGCTCGGCCATCCAGAATCTGGAAAAGCCCCATTTTTCGACATGTTGAGCCAAATCCAAACTTCTATCATAAGCATCCTTGGCATCATATCCTTCTTTGATAATGGCAAGATCCAAAATTGAAAATGAAAAAAATGTATTGAGGTTTTTCATAAAGTCATTGATTTGCAGGAAAAACCATGGTCAGTTTATTTTCGTTCCGGAGAATCAAGAGGGGATGTTTTTTAATCGATAGGGGATTTTTGGAAGGTTGTAAAGAGGAAGGTCCGTATTTGTATATATATATCAATATGTAAAACAGAGGAAACAAATGCGGGATAACTTCTTAATTATTTGCTTTGATAAACTCTCACATAATCCACCTCATATCTTTTAGGAAATTCCGTAGCTGAAGGGTCTCCACCATTGGAACCGATAGCCGGATTCAAGAGTATATAATGGGGTTGATGAAATGGATTAAAACCATCTGGATTAAAGGTTTTGGTCAGGTCAATCTCATTCAAAAGTTTCCCGCCTAGGTACAACCGGATGTAATCTTCCCTTCAGTCCATTTTCCAGACATGGAATTTGTCTGCCCAATCCGGATCCTGCTTTAAGAATTCATCAAATGGGATTTTAGCCTCATCCCATTCGGCTCTTTTGTTTTCACTTGCCCATGCGGCATTGGCTAAAATCGTAGGTATATCGGCTACCCGATAAAATTCCATTATATCAATTTCACCATTGGCAGGCCAGCGTTTTGAAATACCCAATGTCCAGATCGCCGGCCACAGTCCCAGAGCGGTAACGATTTTTGCTCTGATCTCAAAAATTCCATATTGAAAGCTTCTCTTTTCGCGGGTATGGATGCTGGCTGACGTGTACTCGACATATTCCTTGTTTTTCTCCGGTCTTGATGACCCGCCTCATAGGCTCCGTTCTTTAAAGGAAAGTCTATGCTTGATGGAGTAAAAGCAGCTTCTTCCTCCCGCTTCAGTGGCGCAGAATAAAGTTCTTCCTTTCCTGGGATTTGTAGCGTTAGTGCTGATATGTTTTCCAAACCAGTGTTTTCACAACAGAGAAGAATTTAAAACTCTGACAGGTTTATTGTCGTTAATTTTTGAATAGTAGAGTGGCCGCCCCTGCGGCAGTTTATCTGGCTGTTTTAAAGCTGCTTTTTTATTCATTATTTTTAAAAATAATCGGTATTCCATTGTAGTTGATACATCCTTTCTTTTACATGATGAGACAAGAAGTTATACTCGTAGATGAATTTGACTGTGCAGTTGGCACCGAAGAAAAAATGAAAGCTCATGAAGAGGGATTGCTCCATCGTGCTTTTTCTGTATTTATTATCAATAATAAAAATGAACTACTGCTCCAGAAACGAGCGAATAGCAAATATCATTCCCCCGGATTATGGACAAACACTTGTTGTAGCCATCCTGCTCCTGGTGAAGACCTGCAGTTATCTGCAGAAAAAAGATTATTGGAGGAAATGGGTTTTACCTGTTCTTTAAGCTGGTTATTCAAATTCATTTATAAAACATCTTTCGAAAACAACCTGACAGAGTACGAATTAGATCATGTATACATAGGTAAATTTAATGGGAAGCCTATTCCTGACCCTGATGAGGTAGAAGATTGGCAATGGTTAGATACTGATTTTTTAAAACTTGATGTAAAAAACAATCCTCATAAATACACTTTCTGGCTCCGCTATGTTTATGACAGGTTTTATCTTTATTCCGCAGCCCGGAAAAAACAAAAGGGTAATGGGTAATATTGTCTAAATGGTGTTCAGACTAGTACTTCAGGAATTCAATATATTCCCCATCTTGAAAAAGAATAAGCAGGAAGTACAAATGATCTTCACGACCTTCTGTACTTCCTGCTTCAGTAGATGATTCTCTTTTACTATTTTATCAAGGCCTCTTAGTTTGTTTTCGTAACTTTCCAGATCGCTCCCGTATGTTCCGGCCACTCGAATGGTAAGTGACCATGTTCTATGTGGCGGAGAACGATTAAATGCTGACCAAAATCGACAATATACATAGCGTCGTCAGGACCGAACTTCACATCGTACGGCCGCTCAATCCCCATGCCAAGGGCTCCTTGCCCAGAAGCAGGTCCCGGCTGGACATTATGGATGAAAGGCTCGACTGCTCCAGTGGTAGGATTAATACTTACGATTCTGTTTCCTACAGGATGGTCCCGTAGAGGGTTTGTAAACCAGGCCATATCTCCCCATTCACGAACGAATAAACGTCCTGCCATGTTGCACCATGAATCCGGAGCCACATCAGGCTTGGAGGGAGATGAATTAACAGGATGCAAGCCGTAAACGAGAGACTGTCCGGCGGCGTTAGCCCGCTGGCTTCGTGGTCGATCAAAAATCCAAGCCTTTTTTCCTGTTTTACGCCATTCACAAATACGGGGCCAGCAGCTCACCTGGTGGCTGAAACTTCGGATCCGTTACCGGCTCAAGGGCGGCTGTAAAATCAGGCACTCCATACCATGCTCCCTGGCGAACCCGATAGGTGGGATCGTATTCGTCTTTGATGGGCCGGCCTGCAGCAACATCATAGCCATTTTGCGTCGCAAACATCTCACCCTGCTTGTTCCAGGCCATGCCTATAACATTGCGGAACCCCCAGGCGTACATTTCAAGTGTGCCCTCCGGGTCCGCGGGATCAAACACCATGATGGCGCCTCCCGGCTTTTCGACTCCTTCAATTACCTGACCGGGATATGTGGGAGTTAGGTAACAATCATCATCTGTTTAAATTTTTTATTAAAAGCGAATAGACCAACTCCGTTGAACATGATATTATTGGCTTTATTAATACTCTCAATTTGACAATTCAATAATTTTCAGACCTTTTTCAAGCAGAGGTCTTCTCATAGAGTGCAAACAGGTTCGGATTAAAGCGGGGCGGCATAATTCCGTTCTCCAGAATATTTTTAATAATACCCGTTTGATAGGCAGTATGGGCAATCAGGCTCCCGAGAAATTTTGCTTTTGTTTTTTTGCCGAATTCGGGGCAATAAACGATCTCTTCCCAGTCGGAGTCACTCTGATGTCTGATTTCCGCTCTAACAGCCTCTCCTGCATATTTGATGTAAGCTTTTAATTTTTCAAGATTAACATATTCCCCTGAATCATATTGTGTAATCCTAATATCGGCAGCAGGCTTTATCATTCGTCTTCCGAATATTTTCCTGCAAAAAACAATTTCACATCTCCGATGTGTTTGATTATAAAACCAACATGTCCATGGTATTGGGCATCTCGCCTGGACCCTTGAAATTCAAGAGAGGATTCACGATGACTGTTTTTGAAAAATTCATTCTTTTGATTAAATGAACCCAAAATCCTATTGGTCTAATCAAAGCATTGTATGGGTCAAGGTCTGGTATTGCCCAGTCCTTCGTATATTCGACCATGGGCCAAAGAATCTGCTTTTTCCTTTTTCTCCTAATTTTTACCACGTCCAACAATCGGCTTTTTGCTCAGGAGGACACTTTGGGTGCCAAACCCACTTTAGCCGTTTTACCCTTGATATACTATACTCCCGAAACGGATTGGGCTTTTGGAGCAGGGGCGGTATCGAATTTTAAGCTTGGAAAATCCAATGAAAAAACCTTTACAAGTCAGCTAGCTTTGGGAGGTGCCTATACCTTACTCAACCAACTGTTGGTCTACAGCAGCTGGAGGATATTTACCGATGAAAACAAACATCTTATTGCAGGTGAAATAGGTTGGTATCGGTATGTTTATTTTTTCTATGGGATCGGACCTGAAGTAGCGGAAGAAAGTCGTGAACAATTTGATGCTGATCTTCCCAGGCTTCGATTGGATTACCTCAAGAAAACCCATCCCAACTTTTTTTTGGGGCTCAGGTATGCCTACGACAGCTACAGAATCACCCAAACCAAAAGGAATGGTCAATTGGATAAAGGGAATTTTATAGGAAAAAGTGGTGGAAGGATTAGCGGAATTGGGCCCTTATTATATTATGACAGTCGGAACAGTCAGCTGTACCCCACAAGGGGGATCTTTGCAGAAACCGGTTTCCAGTATTTTGGAAAAATTATCGGCAGTGATTTCAATTATGGTCGCTGGTTGGCCGATTTCCGAAATGTACAAACCATAGGAAAAAATCAGGTTTTGGTATGGAATGCCTATTATGAAGGGATGGTCGGTGACGTACCTTTTTTTGCACTGCCAATGATGGGAGGAAACAAACTTATGCGGGGGCTTTTTGAAGGGAAATACAGGGACCGTAACCTGTTGTTGCTTCAGGGAGAATACCGATGGAAATTCTTGCCACGATGGGGAGTGGTGGCATTTTCGGGTTTGGGAAATGTGTTCTCGGAAAGCAACCCACTTCAGCTAAACCAAACCAAACTCACCTACGGGGCCGGAGGAAGATTTCAGCTCAGCAAAAAAGAGAAACTTAATTTCCGTCTCGACCTGGCACATTCCCCCGGAGAGGATTTCAGGATCTACCTAACATTCGGAGAGGCTTTTTGATTTTCCGGAAGGGTCTATCTCAGTATTTAATAGGTTCTTTAGTTAAAGAGAATTTTCATAAAAAAGAAAAGCCGGACTTCAATTTGAAGCCTGGCTTTTACTGATATAAAACCCTGTACTATCCTTATTCTACAAGGATTTTCAAAATCTCGAAGAATCCGTCTCCCTGAACCTGTCGGTAGGAGAATGAGGAAATAGAAGAGGAGAAAAGGATGAAAAAGAAATTGAAAACCGTAGGGAGAAGATTTTTAACGGGTGAGAATTATTGGTAAAATTGGTAGAGTGTTTATTTAATCACCCATTTTACGTAAAAATTATTAAAATCCAACAATTTATGTTCAGACTATTATTGCCCACTCTTCTCTGATCCGCAATATTTCGTTAAGTCCTTACCGTTACTGTCAAATTTATAATAAGGGACTTACGATTATTTTCTATTTTTGGGACAGAATGTTGAGGTTGCACCCCGTTTCACCGTGTTGATCTTACATTCAAGTACCTTTTGTTTCATCTAAAGTACACCGGATATCAGCATGTTTTTCAGTAAAATTCGTTTCTCTTTTTTTTTCCTAATCCTGTTGTTTATATGTATAAAGCTTCATGCCTTTCAGAACGATGAGGTAAAAAACAATGACACCATCCATGTGCCGGTACAATACAATGCCAAAGGCTTTGAGCTTCTCTCAAAGGATCGGCGGTTTATGATTCAGATCGGGGGCAGGCTTCAATTCCGATATGCCTATCCCAATGATCAGGACCCGATTACCTTTGATGATTTTGATACGGAAAACAGAAACATTTTCAAAATCAATCGCACCCGACTGAAAGTAGGTGGTCATGCCTATCAACCTTGGTTGAAATATTACTTTGAGTATGAACTGGGTGGTTCCCAACTGCTGGATTTTCGGATTATGGTAGAAAAATGGCCTTGCTTGAGTTTTAAGATAGGACAATGGAAAACAGAATATTCAAGGGAAAGAGTAATTTCTTCCGGCAATCAACAGATGATGGAGCGCTCCCTCATCAATAGGCCCTTTACCCTTGACAGGCAACAGGGAATAACTGTTTATGGTCATCTGGACGGGGCAGGCTTGGCTGATTTCAATTATTTCATCGCTGCACTTACGGGAAATGGTATTGGAGCTAGGGACAATGATGACGAAAATCTGATGTATTCAGGTAGGCTTCAATGGAATTTTATTGGCGAAGGGGTGCCCATGTCCGGATCAGCCCTTATATATCAGGAAGACCCGATCGCATCCCTGGCTTTGGCGGGTGCAACCAACACAAGTCAATATACCAGGTTTTCATCTGCCGGAGGAGGCAGCTTGGAAGGGTTTGAACGAGGTGATCCAGGGCAATATACCGTGGATCAGTGGCTTTTGGAGAGCGCTTTCAAATATAGGTCCTTTAGCTGGCACAGTGAATATCATAGAAAGCAAATCCTGGATAATATCAACAATACTGAATCTTATTTGAGAGGATATTTTTTACAGGGAGGATGGATCTTCAATCATTCTGATAATGAAAACCGGCCCCTGCTGGAAATTGCCATGCGATATACTTTTCATCAGCCAAATTTGGATTTACCGCTGAATTCCGAAGAAGAATATTCGCTGGCATTTAATTGTTTTTTCAACAGGCACTTGAATAAACTTACCGCTGATGTTACGGTTTTTGATTTTGATGATGATTCCATCAACAGGGAAGCCTCAGGCTTTCGATTCAGAGTTCAATACGATATATCTTTTTGATGACTTTCTAAAAAAATTGGAAGCAATTGATAAATATGATTTATCTCCCATTATTGAATCAATAGGTAGTCTGATTTACTTTAAAAATTAAATATCCTCACGGGGTCAGGTACATTCCACAACAAATAACCTGTAGGTACGCATTACAGATTTTTTTGTTTTTTATACCCTAACGAACCTTTGGGCCATTTAAACCGGATCTGGCTTACTTACTTCCGGCTTCGGCTTTTCAACTTGTTTTCCCTACAACTTTAAGAGCATTTTTTCTCAAACATTCCAAAAACATTCGGAGAGTTGGATTTTGGCATTACGCCGTATTTTTTAACGATGGCAATTTGCCCTGCATGGTAGGCTGTATGAGAAATCAATCGCCCAAAAACGGCGGACTTGGACATCCTTCCCAATTCCTTTACATTTACAATTTCCTCCCAATGGCTTTCCTTTTGTTTACCTATAGTATTCTTGAGCATCTCACCGGAGTAGGAGACATAGGTCTTCAGTTCCTTTAAATTTGTCCAATCAAGGTTCTCAATATGGGGGATAATGGTTCTTCCGAATACCTTTAATTCCTCGGCACCAAATACATTTTTGGCAAAAAATAACTCAACATCCGCAATGTGCCTGATCAACAGGCCGATTTTCTTGGTACATGGGGGCAACACCATTTTTAGGTCTGTTTCACAAAGTTCCTGAAGTTGATCTGTGAATCTGGTCCTCGCTTCATCCCAACATTTTAACAATGTTTCTGTGGTTGTTCCTGATACTGATAATGCATTCATACTGTACGGGGTTGTTATTGTTGTTACTGATTACTCTTTTTCAGCTCTTCATTTATGGATTATGGTACTTGGTATTTTACGGTTTAAAATCAATACATGGATTAAAGATAAAGTGTTTTTTTTCCAAATATAGGTGATTTAATAGCTAATATAAATCACAAAAGTCATGAATGAAAAATTAATTCATAAAATATTATAAATAATTATTCTATTTATCTCCTTTTGGCGAAGATCGGTATAAGAATATTTAAATTTTGACGTTCAAGACGAAAAATTGTTGATTGGATAAAACCAATTCACACGTAAAGATTACCTCACCAGTAATTGCTTTACGGCTACTGCAGCAGGAACTTGTGCCTCCATGCCTGAAGGGGACAGTAATCCGGTGGTTTGGGTTAATGTACCCGATGTAAATGAATTTTTTTTGGGATTGTGCCGGTGAAGCAAAGGGAATGGATGCACAAAAAAATAGGTAGCCAAAAGAATGAGCATACCTGTAGGTAATAAAATTTGTCTTATTTCTTCGAAACAATCACCTCACGAAGTTTCACTGGAGCAGCTAAAAATGCCTTTTTAAACTCACTGTCATTATTAAATACCAGTTGGTTTAGGATTCTTGTCTCATACAAAACTTTAAAAGAATCCATCTCAAATGGCCAGGGAGACACTATCAACTGTTTGCTGTCTCCTTCATAAAGCTCATAAGAATTTCCATCCGGGCCATCGCTGATTTCGAGCTTTCGGTTTTCGGACTGCACCATTCCCTGGCAGATGAGAAGGGAAAAGGCATCACAAAACTCCAATAATTTATAGCTCTGATCGATTTCCGATTTTGAGGCTTGGGATTCCTTCAGCCATTTTTTTTTCTTTTTTTTGCAGTGCCGAGCAGTATGGTTTTGCAGCAGGATCTTTGCCATAGAGAAATTGGATATGACGTGAAATCAACAACGCAATATAGCGGCCTTTGGTAACAGCCCTGTTCAGTAACCCATCACAATATTCCTTTTCAAAAGGGATCATTTTGAAGTTTTTCGGGCCCCCGTTTTCTTCCAGAAGGCCGGATTTTTCCAGTTCATTGTTCGCATCATCATGTTCCGCTGTGGCAATCAGCGTTTCTATCCACCTAATGGGTTGGTTGTCTTTATTCCAATAAGCACAGATCTGAGCCGCAAGCAACCCATGGGAACGTTGGGATATAATCAGCCATCCTTCTTCTGTATAGTTAACAATCATAAAAAAGTTGCTCGCTTTAAATTTAAATCAACTTCCATATCAAATTTATCACTTTTATTCTACAGGAACATAAATATCAAAGGTAGACCCCTCGTCGATTTTGCCGGTTGCAAATATAAAGCCGTAATGGTTCTCTACGATTTTTTTGACAATGGCAAGTCCGATTCCTGTACCAGCATAATTTCTAGTGTGTAGCCGCCGGATTACTTCAAAAACTCGCTGGGTATGTTTGGGATCAAACCCGATACCATTGTCCGAGAATCTGATATGGCAGTATTTCTTATCCTTATCTAGTTCTTCGTGATCAAAATTACCAATTAAACTTTTCATTTTAATTATTGGAGTTCGGTTTTCAGAAACAAATTTCAGTGAGTTGCTGATCAGGTTATAAAATAACTGCCTGATTTGAAACGGAATTATGCGAAGATCACAAAGACCACTTATCTTAAATTCAGTTTGTTTTTGTGCAAGATTTTCTGGCAGCCTGTCCTAGAGGAAAAATGCCATTGTTTTGTGGCTGATTTTTCTATAAGCGTCATAGGGCAATGGCTGCAAATCACTGGATTTTCATATACCGCTTGATCGCATGAGTCCCCATCAGGTGGACAGACAAAAGCAAGGATCGTTTGGAGTTGGCATCCTGAAAATTAACCGGAAAAAACACGGGTTTAAGAATTTGAAAAGTATCTTAATCTTTACAATTAAGTTAAATCCTTAAAACGCTGTTCTATTGGTATTAAATAATCGAAATTAAGTAATCGAAAAACAGTAGGCTATGCTGCCGAAGGATCAATATACGAATCACCGCCTCTTAACAAGCTCGAATGGTAACATCAGGATTTTACCCACAAACTCAAAGGAAATGTTTACCGCAAAACCCAGCAGGCGGAAGGGGAGTAGGATTAGCCAAATGATAGGATAGAGCAATACAAAGATCAAGGCCAAAGGCCAACACAATACCAGTAGGATACACCAAAGTAAGAAGCTCACCATAGAAGTCAGTTTTTTTAAAAAATTTCTCAATACCCATACCGGAACAAAAAATTGTGCTTTCACGCCAATTGAACGGGATTAGCTAATAATTTATGTTCCGAATTGATCAATAAAGTGTTCTAAATTGGACAATGTTCAGTAAAGGAATATTACAAT
This sequence comes from Rhodonellum sp., assembly GCA_041748555.1. GTDB lineage: Bacteria > Bacteroidota > Bacteroidia > Cytophagales > Cyclobacteriaceae > Rhodonellum. The sequence continues at coordinate 86,120 of JBGTDA010000034.1, read as the reverse complement.
TATAAATCCACGCTTATCAGATAGCCTTTATTAGCCGGCATCAACGGTGAGAGAGATATTTGCAATTCTATATCAGAATTTCTCTGGTTTGAATTATTTTCCGTTAGCTGCTCAGATAGAAACATTTTATCTTAAACACTTTAATTTGTAGCTTACATCATCCTGTCAAAATCAGACAGTTCAGTTAAACTTAGAATTCAGTCTTAACCGGATTATTCCAAACATCTTGAACCAAATAAACATAAACTATGAAAAAGACTTTAGTAATGCCGGTTGTGATTTTATTCTTTTTGTTTTTTGTCCAAGCATGTATGGCTCAAACGAGCCAGGATCAGCAAAGTGTGGATGAACGCGTTCAGCAATTTCTGGAAGAAAGCAGACAGGGTTGGCACGACTTAAATGTACCCTACGAGGACGGACAGCTGTTACACAACCTGATTGTTGATAACGACTATCAATCTGCGCTTGAAATCGGAACATCTACCGGACATTCCACGGTTTGGATAGCCTGGGCATTGAGTAAGACCGGAGGCAAATTGATTACCATCGAAATTGACGAAAACAGACATAAGGAAGCTACCACAAACCTGGAGAAAGTAGGATTGTCTGATTATGTTGAATTCAGGTTGGGAAACGCCCATCAGATAGTCAAAGAGCTGGAAGGACCATTTGATTTTGTGTTTTCGGATGCTGATAAGGATTGGTATATCCAGTATTTTAAAGATATACATCCCAAACTGGAAAAAGGAGGGCGATTCACTGCCCACAATGTCCTTCAAAGTCTTAGAGGCATTCCGGAATATATGGAATTTGTAAAAAGCCATCCGGAATATGAAACTACCGTAGACAGATCAAGCAGTTCAGGAACGGCAATCAGTCTTAAAAAATAAATGGCCATTGTAATTGGCCATTTATGGATGCAAAATTCAGATGCGGAAATCCGGATTTACCTAAAGGAATCAAGCACAATTAGGTTTTCACCTTCCAGATCCTTTTTAATGCCTCTGGCCAAACTTTTTGGACCATTCAGACTGCCTGATTGAAATCCATAGGAAACCCATAAAGGCTTACCTGTTCTTGTTTCCATAAGATGCACCTGATACCTTCTGATAACATTCTCTTCTAATATGATTCTTTCCTTTTGTGTCACCAACAAAACATGGTCAATCTCTTTTTCTTCCAGTTTTTGTTGAAATTCTTCATATGAATAGCTTTTGAAATCTTCGAACATGCTGTTATAGTTATAAACCAAAGTTGGATTCAACATGGAAAAAAGATGTTCATACAAATTGATCCTGAAACCTTTGTTTTCCAGGTCGTTGAATTTTCCTTTAAGGGATTTTTCATAGGACGCTTTATCAAGCTGTAAAATATCATCCTCAATATTTCCATATAAAAACAAAATGCTATTGATGGGTTCCTCAGGGTTGTGGAATCTTTGAACCTGAGTAGCCTTTGGAGTACAATTCACAAACAAAATTGAAATCAAAAGCAAAAGGAGAGAGTTTTGGATGCTGTTCATATGGGTCTTGTTTAAATGAAAAAGATATTATTTTTAAAACGAAATATTTAAAAATTAGTTGTTGAACCGGTGTTTGTTTCAACGCTGATATATTGCATTTTGTATAAATATTAATTTCCTGAAAACTCCCTTTTCCCATTCCCGATTTCGCCAACTTTGCATCTGATATGACATTGGAAGCATTTAGGCTCTTATTAAAATACAACTACCAACATTCTTGTTTTTTTTGGCAGGAGTTCAATAATTGAGAGGTTTTACATTTTTGGTTGGTAACTATGCCTCACATCACTTTTTCCAATTCATCCCGGAATGATTCCCTAACCGGATTTCCCCGCCCTTTGACGGAAAAGATGAATCGAACGTATAATTGTGTATATGTATTTGCCATAAAAATATTTTAGATTTCAGGGCTACGCCCCTTTTTTAGGGTTTTGTCATTTCGTACTACGAAGATATCAGGGCTACGCCCTTTTTTAAAACAGAGTCTAAAGTAATATCAAATCCGCGGTAGGCCAATTTAAAATAAGATTTTATGGGAAACGGGTTTCAACAAAATCCCGGGGCATCAAAAGAGATCGTTTCTGTTTTGGATGGATGTCCCGATAATGTTGGTCGCTAAAGGGTGAAGCGGAACCCTGGAGATTTTCAGGTAAATTTCAATTTAATTAAATTTCCGGCTCAAGATTCAATTTTTTTTCTCATTTTGGATTCGGAAATACCCTTTTAAAAACCCATTAAGGATTTCCGGAGAAACACCATCTCCAAACATCTACCGATTAATCCAGATTTTCCTATGCAGCTTTCCCCCAAAAAACCACTCCGGAATTCCTTACGTGAACCAAAAGTCAGGGACAGTAATGCATCATATTTCCCTTCCATCTTCCTGTTTTATATTTTATTGTTTGTTGATGGGTTCCCTGGCTATACCCAAACCGAAACCTTTACCAATCCTATCCGGGACGGGGCGGATCCGTGGGTAATTCAAAAGGAGGGAGTTAATTATTACTGCTCAACTGCAGGAAACGGGATTTTTGTGTCAATGTCCGAAACCCTTACCGAGGGAGGTGATAAGATAAAGGTCTGGAGTACCCCTGGTAAAGGGTGGAACCACTCCAATGTATGGGCACCTGAATTACACTTTATCGACAGCCATTGGTACATCTACTATACGGCAGGAAAGGTTTCCGGCAGCCCTTTCATTCATCAGCGCTCGGGAGTTCTTAGATCCATCTCAGATGATCCCTTTGGTCCTTACGAGGATTTGGGCATGCTTTATACAGGAGATGATATAGAAGATCAGGCTTCCCATAAATGGGCGATTGACCTGACACCTTGGGAACACGAGGGACAGCTTTATGCAGTATGGTCAGGCTGGGAAGAGAACAGAAAAACCGACAGAACAAAACAGCATTTATATATTGCCAAGATGAGCGATCCGGTGACCATCAGCAGCAACCGGGTGAAAATATCTTCCCCGGAGGAAGTTTGGGAAACAGGGGGAAAGCTTGATCTGAATGAAGGCCCACAACTGCTGAAAAACAAGAACCACACCTTTATCATTTACTCAACCCGAGAATCATGGCTGAAGGATTACCGACTCGGCCAGCTAAAATTGACTCATGAGGATGCCGATCCTATGTTGCCTGAGAGTTGGGAAAAATCAGGACCGGTTTTCTGTGGAACAGATCAGGTCCTGGGAGTGGGGCATTGCAGCTTCGCAAAATCACCAGACGGTTCGGAGGACTGGATGCTCTACCATTCCAAGAAAACCGTTAAACCGGGCTGGAACAGGAACATTCGATTGCAACCCTTTTACTGGAAGCAAGATGGGTCCCCGGATTTCGGAATCCCAATACCTGCAGGAGTTAGCATTCCTTTACCCGCCGGTGAGGAATACATAAAGGAAAAGGTAGAACTTGAGAAATAAACCGATGGTTGAAACGAATTTCATTTCTTTTCAGATTTTGAAAATTGATCGTTTGATCTTGAGAAAGCTTGAAAACGGGGATGCCAGAGAAATTTTTGCGCACCGTTAAGATGATAAAGTGAAAATGAGCCTCAAACAATCGAGGCTTATACCCATAAGAACAATGAGCCCGCGATCAGACTATTGTTAAGAAATAAATTCAAGACGGGTGTTGCTAAAGAAAAAGTTGGAAGCAATGAAACCTACATTCACTGACTAGTCAAGCCTGATAAAACCATTAATATTCAGGCAAAAAAATCTCATGATAATTCAACCTTCCTTTTGAGGATTTCCTTAATCACCGGCTACATTATCCCTTTTCTTGTTGTCCGTGATAGGATAGAGGAAATCCTGGAGCTCATTTACAAATTTCAATCCACCATTGGATAGGTTGCTGAGTACAATGATGGCACTGTGGTCTTTCGGATTCCGCAGAATAAAGGTGTTAAACCCATGCCACAGCCCTGCATGGTACAGTACCGTATCTCCGTTTTTGAGTTCCTTGATCCGCCAACCGAATCCGTAATCCTCGCTGTTTTTCATTTTCATGTTACGGGAGCCCGTAAATGCTTCCTCCAAGGTTTCTCTTTTCACCAGCTTGTCTGTGTAAAGCGCCTGATTCCATTTGAACAAATCCTCGACGGTGGAATACGTCCCCTTATCACCCAGTACAGAATCAAGGTAATCAGGAGATCTTTTTCTTCTGTTGCCGGTGTGTCCCGTGGCGACATTTTCAGAAAGAAAGGGATTATTATAGCAGAAAGTGTTGGTCATTTCCAACGGTTCGAAGATGTTTTCCTGAAGGAAATCCGGAAAAGCCATCCCGGATGCTTTTTCGACAATGGAAGCAAGTAAAAAATATCCTGTATTGCTGTAATCAAACCTAATATCAGGTTGATAATATACCTTTGGCTGATGCAATGACATCAGGTCGAGCACATCGTCATTTGTAATAGGTAGTGTGCGATCTGGCCAGAGTTCATCGCTGAAATAGGTATAATTGGATAAACCCGACCGATGAGTGAGCAATTGCCGGACGGTAATGCCTTGGTAGGGAAACCCGGGAAAATATTCCTGCACCAAATCCTTATAATCAAGTTTTCCCTGTTCCTGCAGCATCATTATGGCCATGGCAGTAAACTGTTTGGAGACCGAAGCCAGTTGAAAGGCTGTTTCGGTGCTGAGCGGTTCTTTACTGCCAAAATCGGCATAGCCAAAAGCACCTTTAAAAATAACCTCATCGTACTTGGTCACGAGCACTGTACCGTTAAAACCTCTTTTTTGATGCAAATACTGGAAAATGGAATCGAGTTGGTTTTCCAGTTGGCGGGCGCTGTCCGGGGTGAAGGAAGCCGGAACTTCCACCTGCTGCCTGCTATTTTCTTCCGCTGCAAGGCTGTTGATCAGGATATCTTCTTCAGAAGACAATTGTTTTGAACCGGGTTGGCAGGTGATAAGAAAAAAACAGAGGGCGGAAAGCGTAAGAATTCTAAACAAGGGTGAACGTACTTTAATAGATTGAGGGATAATTTAGGCATAATTACAAACATAACGCATCAACTTTATTTTTGCGGATATTTTAAAATTAATTTTTGAGAAAAGGATGGAAAAGAAGATAAATTAAGATATAGAATATGTATATCAGCTATTCTGCCAGTAGCAATTGCTTATCGAGGCAAAGCTGATGACGTTATCATCGGGCATCAATCATCGAACAACTTTCTTCTTTCACAGAGCACACGGAGAAGACGCAGAGATGCATGGAGTGTTTTTCTTCAGAAAATTAAAATTGCAAGGAAAAATATCTTTCGTTTCTTTCTCTGCGAATCTCCGTGAACCTCCGTGTATCTCTGTGACACTCTACCAATGAAGCAATAGCTTTACCGTCATTTTATGTGGTGTGTTTTGCAAAAACATTGATCCTGCCGATGACGTTATCATCTTGCATCAATCATCGGTGATAGAAGAGATTGTCACGTCGTGCAACAGTTTGTTCTTTAAAATGAAGGTGTAAAAATGCACTCCTCACAATGACAACTGCTTCGGTCATCCGTCAACCTTCATCGGACATCGAACAACTATACCTTTTTTTACCGATTCCATCAAAAACGTCTGAAAATTTTCTCCATTTCCCAACAAATACCTATATTCCACGCTCAAAATATAAAAGTACATGGCCAATTTTAATATTGATGCAAAACAAGACATGACCTATGATGCCATTGTCATCGGTTCGGGAATCAGCGGTGGCTGGGCTGCCAAAGAGTTATGCGAAAAAGGCCTGAAAACATTGGTACTAGAGCGCGGCAGACTGGTGGAACACGTAAAAGATTACCCGACCATGATGCTGGATCCCTGGGACATGCCACTAAGAGGTTCACTGACACCCGGGCAGAAAGCAAAGCATCCGGTAGGAATGCGCTCAGGATTTATCGGAGAAGCCAATGAGCATTTTCATACCAATGACTTGGAAAATCCCTATACGGAAGTCAAACCTTTTATGTGGGTGCGCGCCCATCAGATGGGAGGAAGATCATTGCTCTGGGGAAAACAATGCTATCGCTGGTCTGATCTTGATTTCGAAGCCAATGCCAAAGACGGTCATGGGGTAGATTGGCCAATCCGCTACAAGGATCTTGAATCCTGGTATACTTATGTTGAAAAATTTGCCGGTATCAGCGGGGAAGCTTTGGGCTTATCTCAATTGCCCGACAGTCACTTCCTTCCCCCAATGGAATTGAATTGTGTGGAAAAGCATGTAAAAAGCCGTATAGAAAAAGAATTTTTGGGCAGGAATATGATCATTGGCCGGGTGGCCCACCTTACGGAACCCATAAACGGCCGTGGCAAATGCCAGTTCAGAAACCGTTGCGATCGGGGTTGTCCTTATGGCGCCTATTTTAGCAGCAATGCTGTAACCCTTCCGGCAGCCAATGCAACTGGGAACCTTACAATAAGGCCCTTTTCCATTGCTCAATCCATCATCTATGATGAGGAAAAAGGAAAGGCGGTTGGAGTTCGGATCATCGATTCGGAAAGCAGTGAAGTCATGGAGTATTATTCCAAAATCATTTTTTGCAATGCTTCCACATTGAGTTCCACGCAGATATTAATGAACTCTGTTTCTGACCGGTTCCCAGATGGCATGGGAAACGACAGCGGAGAACTTGGACACAACCTGATGGATCATACCTATAGGGTAGGGGCAATGGGAAAAGTGGAAGGTTTTGAAGACGAATATTACAAAGGCCGGAGACCAAACGGTATTTATATTCCCCGGTATGTCAATCTCAAAGACGGACCGCAATCCGATAAATTCGTCAGAGGCTTTGGCTTCCAAGGCAGTGGAGGCCGTGCAGGTTGGGGAGCAGGTTCCAATCAGGAGGCCTTCGGCGGAGACTTCAAAGACAACCTGATGAAGCCCGGACCTTGGGAGTTCTTTATCACAGGTTTTGCAGAGTGCCTTCCTTATCATGAAAATATGGTTTCCCTCAACAAGGACAAACCGGATAAATGGGGCCAACCTACCTTGGCTATCGATGCTGAATGGAAAGAAAATGAACTGGAAATCAACAAGCAGATCCGGATAGATGCCAAAGAAATGCTGGACCGAGCCGGGTTGACAGGCGTGGTGGATTTTGATAATAAACATGAAATGGGCTACGGTATCCATGAAATGGGTACGGCGCGCATGGGAAAAGATCCCAAGACCTCGGTGTTGAACGGCACCAATCAGGTGCATGGCTGCAAAAATGTGTTTGTGACCGATGGGGCGTGCATGACCTCTTCTTCCTGTGTCAATCCATCCCTGACGTATATGGCCCTGACTGCCCGTGCAGCTGATCATGCAGTTTCTGAATTAAAGAAAAATAACCTCTAATAATATGAACCGGAGAAACGCATTACGAAAAACAGCAGTCTTGGCAGGTTCTGCCCTGGCTGCACCATCCTTGTTTTCCTTACTCCAATCCTGCAAGCAGCAAACCCGTTTGGGTTGGGAGCCTGTTTTCCTCAGTGAAGATCAGGCAAGATTTATTTCTTCTTTTGTGGATACCATTTTACCCCGGACAGATACCCCAGGAGCATTGGATGTGAAAACGGATATCTTTATGGATTTGGTTTTTGCCAAAACCTATGATGAAAAAGCACAGGCAAATGTGGTGGCGGAAATAGATAAATTCAATGCAGGCTGCAAGGAAACCTACGGAAAAGTCTTTGCCGAGCTGAGTGAAGAAGACAAGCATGCTTTTCTTAGGAAAGCCGAGGCTGAATCCGGGAAATTCAACGGCACGATATGGGGAAGCGCTGTTGGCGATCCACAAACTGTAGGATTCTACCGCTCACTGAAATCCATGGCTTTGTGGGGATATTTTTCTTCTGAAGAAATCGGGAAAAACCACCTCAGCTATGATCCCATTCCAGGCGAATACAAAGGCTGTATCCCGCTTTCGGAGGTCGGAAACACCTGGAGCCTTTAATGCTACTTTGCCAAGTTTGATTGTCAAATTAAAATCTACAGATTTTAAAGGTATGGTTAAATTACTGAAATTTAAGTGTTTAGATATTGAGGATTTAACCTGATTTTGGGGATTTCTAAACAGGATTTATGAGAAAAGGATCCGATTAATTTGCTGATCATTTTTGATTATGAATTCTCCGAACTTAAACCTAGATCTGGATTTTTTGAATATTTTTTCGCATCTTCATTTGCCTGAAGTGTTACGGGATTTTTTATGAATATTTTTTTTTGTAAGGATTAACAATCTATCATTTGAATAAAGAATCATGTTATGGACATTAAACCCCTTTTATTTATTGGATCCTCAAAAGAAGGACTTGATATCGCAAAGGCTTTGGCCCTAAAGCTCAGCGAGGTAGCCGAGATCAGCATATGGCCGGATATTTTTGATTTTAACAAAAGTTACTTTGACAACCTGATTTCTCAGATTGCCTTCTTTGATTATGCTATCCTGGTGGCCACATCCGATGATACCATCGTTTCCCGAAACGAAAAATCCAAAGGAGCAAGGGATAATATAATCTTTGAATTTGGCTTGTTTACAGGTGGTTTGGGGTCCTCCCGTGTTTTCTTGGTTATGCAGGACGGAATCAAAATCCCGAGTGATCTGAGTGGCATCAGCCTGCCATTTATTTCAGATCCTGCTTCCCCGGATTTTGATGCTTCAGTGGGCGAGGCGGTCAGAAAAATAAAAGCTCATATTGTGAACAAGGAGAATACTTTTGACCTTGGATTTTTACCATCAACGGCACTGGCCTATGGTTATTTTACCAATTTTGTTGAAAGGACTGTGGAAAGATTGTTGGAGGACAAGGCCGACCACAAAGAGTTTGTACTTATGGACGAAAATAAATTTAAAATTTTAATTTTCCGTTTTACAATTCTAATTCCCAATGATTTACATGATGATATGTTTAAAAAGGTTAAAGCAAAAAGACTGAAGGATGGTTGGCAAAAACTCAAAGTAGACCCTAAAGATGTCCGTGATTACGACTTCTCCATTGATGTTTCAAAAGCCCACCATGGGGAACTGCATCTTGTGGACATCCCATTTACACTGAATGCACTGAACAAGGCCATTGAACTTTATTCTAAAAAGGAACATATCGGAAAATCAAACAAAGAAGCAATTTTAGAACATAGGGAAATCAGGAATTTTAAACGCACACTGGATTATTTAATCGATTCCAGTTCAATCACAAAAGGAATTGTAAATATTGAAATCGTTGATATTTAACAGCCTTATTTTTCCAGCTGAACTTTGAGCCTCTGTAGTCCTTCTTCAAGATCATTTCCGACCATCTTTTCAATATCCATAAAAAGCAACATCAGATTCATGGGATAATCCATTTGGCCACTGAATCCCCATTTAACCTTGGTTCGATTACCCATTTCACTTTCCAGGGTCATGTAGGCAGGTGAAGTTGATTTAAATGGTTTTTTGAAACGGAGCTCATAATCTATTCTTTCCCCCTCTTTTATGTTCACGATTTCCTGTTCTCCTTTTCCCACGTCATCCTTTTCACTCGACCATCCAGAGATAAACCCAACTGTACCATCCGTACCCTGATAGGTTTTTTTCATTAAAGGATCCATGGTTGCCCACTTGCTGTAGTGGTCTTGGTTCTTAAGGTATTTGATGTAATCAAATACCTCCTGTCTACTTCTTTTGATGGTGACTTCCCGGTCAACTGCATATTTTTTTTTGACAAACAAAGCCGCAATCAAAGGGACTGAAACGATACCTGAGGCAATAATTCCGATTTTAGAGATAAGTTTCATATTATTGAAAGTTAATAATGTATAATTATATGATGGTTCCCTTTCATTAAGAAGAATATCAACTAAAGATTGATAAAAATAAATACAAATATCTAATAATCAAGTAATTATGTAGTTTTCTACCAATCAGCATTTCCCAAAACTTTTATCCAATCGGTGGAGGGGCCTGGGATTGTCTGCCAAACAAAACATAATAGGGATCAAACCGATGACCTGCTGTAGTAGTACCGTCCTGTACAATCACATATCCGAATCCTGCGAAATAACCTCTCGTGGCAAAGGCCCGCCTGACAGTGACATAATCGCCCCATCGGGTATGGGTCCAGTCACTTCCATCCCTGTACCAAACCACATAATCACCCATGATTCCCACGGCACTGTTGGCATGCAATGTGCCCCCGCCGCCCCAACCCAAAGCGATCCCAACTTCATTGTTCGAGTTTGTGGCAAGGCTTGGATATCCAAAAGCAAGGTCGGGATTCCATACCTGCATTTGTTCAAACAAATCATATGATCCTATATTCACTTTGGCTATCTGAACATGGGGATGCGGAAAATTAAATCCTCCTGAACCACCGTCGCCATTACTGGCTGTCCAGGCCAACCAAAGTTCATTTTGTCTTCTTGTTATGCCAATGATGGCATTGTTTGGGAAGCCCCAGCCAAACCAGTTATTCCCATTGGGTCCTGATGAGGACAGGGTATTGTTGGGCCAGTTGTTTACATCTACACTTCTCCAGAAATAACCTGTCGAACTTTCGTGCCAGCTAAAAACACGCATTGTGCTGTTGTCGATATGTCCCGCCCAAAACACTTCATTACCGGTATTTTGAGATACATAGCTGCCCCATGCTACCGCCGAATCCGCAGGGTTAGTAAACCTGAAATTTATGGTCACACTTTGCTGAATCTCATCCAGCGGAATTCTAACAACTACCAACCCATTGTCTGCCACCCCATCCGGTGTCGTGTCCAATACGTCGAAACTCAAATATAAAAAATTATCACCGACACCAAGACTCGGATAATCCATCCAGTCTGTGCCTAAACCAAACGAATCCGAAGTAAGATCCCAATAGGTCCAGGCGGTACAGTTACTGTTGACGATATCTTGTGGGCTTGCAGATGCCAACCGGTATGCATTGGGCCCCGTTGCCGCCTGAGAATACTGCAAAAGCCAAATAAACCTGTCAATACCGGGAACATATTGAATCACCTGGTCACAACAAAACCCACCTGCCAATGTATTGGGAAAAACGGTAGTAGGATTGATCGTGGTAAAGTTTTGTCCCCCGTCAGTGGAATATTGCGCATACCAGTTGCCCGATAGCATGACCACCTCACCACTGTCTGCTCCGCTGATATCAGCAGCATTGGCACTTGCCGGGGCAACAGAAGTATTCAAAGTGTACTTGTTAAAAACCACCGGGTCATCGGCACCGCTCATTTGTTTTATACCTGAACCTTGGGATTCGTTGATCAGTCCCTTAAATGGCCCTTTAGGAACTATCCGTGCAGGTCTTTGATTGGGTTGGTCTTTTGGTTTGTCCTGCTTGGGAACCGGTTTATAGGGGGCATCTTTAACCCTTTTGGGAATTGATTTACCCTCTTTGGAATCATTGTCTCCACGATCTGGTTTTTGGGGTTTAAAGCAGGGAATATACCTGCAGAAAACATCTTCCTTTTCATCCGGGGGACAACATTCTTCAATTTTTTTCTTTAATTCCTCCAGTTCCTTGATCCTTAATACCGCACCGGGATTTTCCTGCTTATAGAGCTCCAAAATAAAAGAGATATCCTTTGCCAGGGATTTTTGTATACCCGTTTGCCTGTGAAGTTCATTAAGGGAATAGCAGGTTTGTTTGGATATTTTCTCAAGCTGGCAGATCATGGTATCGAAATGATTCATCATACTACCCAAAAAATGATTTTGATACTTTGATTGTTCGATTAATTGTTTGAACAATTTGGCATTTTCGGATTCATTCTCCTCGTCTTTCATTCCTTCAGATCATTATGACGTTGATTGATTACTGAGATTTTCTTGGAATCAAAAAGCTGATTAATCTGCTTAATGAATACCATGTAAAAAAGAACCCTATGAGTTCCAAAGAAAACGAGCCGAATTTGAAAAAAAATTCAGCGATTACCGTAGAAACTACCAGTGCGGGAGCTTCTGTAGCCAACAAACTTATGGATTTTGATTTTACCGGATTGTACATAGCTGTTAGTTTTAAAGTGAATAAAAAGTGAATAAAAAGTGTATAAAATTTAAGGAAAAATCTTTAAACTTTCAAAGAAATTCCTATTCATTTTTAACCAATATTTTATTAAATATTAATATAAGCTCAAAATGCTTTCAATTGACTTTGAAGTGAAAATATATCCGGCCCGGTCCCACATATTTCCGAGGCCAAACCTTTGGTAAAACCTGCGATGAATTTGCGCACTTAAGAAAAAAATGAATTCAATTCAAGTTGCAAGGAAAGCTATGGAAAAGTCTTTGCCGGGTTGGGCGAAGAAGATAAGTATGCTGAGAGACATTCCTAACCAATTCCCTCGAACAAACCCCTTTTGAAATCATGAAGGAAACCCAATTTCGGAAGTAATTTGTAAATTTTTTAAATTCTAAAGTTATCTACAAAAGAGTTATGAAAAGTTTTGTTTGAAAAATCAAAAAAACTTTAGTTTAGTAAAGATGAATGGAATTCCACTGAAAAATTAAATATGGAAAAGAGCATCAACTTAAAAGAAGAGCCGAAAAGAATGAATTGCTTGAATTTTTAAAGAAGATTTATTTATATGGATATCCGCAATGATGCCTGTAAATGACAAAAACCAAAGGATCCTCTGCCATATGCTAGATTGATGGCTTCTTCCGACTTCGGTCTTCGGTCTCCTAGCCTTTTGCCTGACAGAGTACCTTCTTTCTGAAATCGCATTAAAAAAAGAGTGGAACAAACCAGAGGAAGATGAAGCATGGAAACATTTGTAAAAGGTGACATTATAAATTAAAATCTTCTCAGAATAAGATTTCATTTTTATACTTTATTTTTTGAAGCCAAAATAACCCCCCCTAAAATAGTTGGTTTTTGAACTCCATTTATCCCAATTATTCCACTGACCTTTTAAACCGGTGTGATGGTATCAATCGGGAACATCGAAACTTGATTTTTAATCTTCTCCCGCAGACTGAAAATTCAGATTTTCAGAAAAGAATTTCAGCATTTTGGTTTCGATCCTTTCTGCGATCTTATTCAGGTGATCGCCTTTGTAAATCTCAAATTCATGAGAAATACCGTAATTGTTCAGCTGCCTGTCCAAATCTTCAAGTCCCGCAGCAATCGGCTGATCCTCATCACCGGCATCGAAAGCAATGGCCTTCAGTTTTTTTACGGAAGTGATGTTTTGGTCCAAGGTGGCAATGCCCAGATTGGCCATTCTCTTTGCGACGACCAAGGGCTGCAATTCCCCGTTCTCCTTGGGCATATCCAGGTAAAAGGGTGGCTGGTTGGGATTCGGTGACCAGGCCGCTGCCGTGGCAAAAGCCGCTTTTATGCCGAAATCGGAGGTGTCTATCTGGGTTTGGTTTTCAATATGATCCAGATCCGGAAATTGATCCAGGGTTTTGATTGCATCAGCAGTAAGGGAGAGGCAACAGGGACTCAACAGGTACATACTCGAGAATGTGTCAGGATATTTTTGTCCCAGACGAAAAGCGCCATAACCACCCATGGAGTGCCCTGCGATCCCCCGGCTTTCCGCCTCAGGGATGGTGCGGTAATGGCTGTCAATGTAAGCCACAAGTTCTTTGGCCACAAAATCCTCCCAGTTGCCATTGGTAACGGAATTGGTATAAAAACTGCCCTTAAAGCGGGTAAAGGCATTTGGGGTAACCAGTATCATCTCATTCAGTTGACCCGTGGCCATGGCCTTATTGACCACCTCGGGTAGATTGATCCAATGTTTCTCATGGCCATACCATTGTGCATCGCTGTCCGTAAATCCATGCAGAAAATACACCACCGGGTACTGTTTATCCGGATTGGAAGCATAACCCGGGGGCAGATAAATTGAAACATCCCGATCGGGCGAGTCCCCCGCCAGATTACCTTCCAGTGATTTCCCATGAACTTTTATCCTTTCAACAGTGCCTTCCTTGTCGCCACTGCTCTGACCCATTGCGGGCAGCAAACAACAACAGCAAATAAAAGAAAGTAAATAGGGTAGGAGGCGGGGTTTTAAAGATGTTTTCATAAAATAATCAATTGTTGGATTTTGATATTCTGACGGTAACTAAGCTAGAGATTAATCCCCTATAATCAAATGGGCAATTGGCGAAAATTGCCTAGATTTGAAGAAAGACACTGATATGCATGCGATTATTGAAGAACGAAAAGATGAACTGAAAGACATTTGTGAAAAGCTAAAGATAAAAAGGCTTTATGCATTTGGTTCTGCCGTAACTGCTGACAGATTCGGAGAGAACAGCGACATTGACTTTCTGATATCATTTGATGAAAGCATATCTCCAGGAGAATATTCAGAGAACTACTTCCAATTACATTACAGATTAAGGGAAATTTTTAACCGTGAGATAGACATAATCACAGAACGTTCACTATCCAATCCCTACTTTATTGAGAGCTTAAACAAAAGCAAAGTCCTGATTTATGAAGCCTGACATAAAGAAACACCTGTATGATGTGAATGTTTTTAAATAAGATCGAAAAAAGATACAAACTGTGAGGTAGAGACAAATAGATCAACCCTATGTTCTTGCTAAGGTTATCGCCATTTTAACTGTCAAATCACATTCTCCTTTGGAAAATAAAACCATGAGGAGGAATCGTCCACTCACTCTACAAAAACAAATACCATGAAAGGCTACATGTACATATTGGAATGTTCGGATGGGAGCTATTACACAGGAAGCACGCAATACCTTGATTTGCGGTTAGCACAGCATAAGGCAGGAGAAGGGAGTAATCATACCAAAAAAAGATTGCCGGTGAAGTTGATATTTTTCGAAGAATATCAAAGAATAGACGAGGCATTTTACCGGGAAAAGCAAGTTCAGGGATGGTCAAGAAAAAAGAAAGAAGCTTTGATGAATGGCTTTGCCGAAGAATTAAAGAAAATGGCGGAATGTATGAATGAAAGTTATTTTAAAAACCGTCCCTTCGGCTCCGGTCCCTTCGGCTCCGGTCCCTTCGACTCCGGTCCCTTCGACTCCGCTCAGGGTCCGGATGACGACTGCGGAGACATCGGTGGTTGAGCGAAGTCGAAGCCAGCGAAGTCGAAGCCCTCTTGCCAAAGGCATATCTTTTTTAAACTATCCCAAAAAAACCTCCCGAATCCCAACTATTCCCTATATTTTTAACTCCCAATGACCCAAAGCTTCCTTAATTACCTTTTCATGCTTTTAGGTCTTCAACAAAAAGAGAAATTTTAGCAATGCTTACAGGAGAAATCAGAAGTCAGGTAGATCGTTTATGGGAGGCTTTTTGGACGGGTGGGGTGAGTAATCCACTGACGGTCATCGAACAGATCACTTACCTGATCTTTATCCGTAGACTCGATGAAATGCAGGTCACCAAGGAGAAACAGGCCAACCTGCTCAATATTCCCCTGACGGATGGCTTTTTCAACCCGAACCAAGCCAACCTCCGCTGGAGCAGTTTCCGGCATAAGAATCCGGAGGAGATGTTCCTGTTGTTTACGAAGCCGGATTCGGTTTTTGACCATATGAAAAATGTGGGGGTGAAGGGTTCTGTCTTTGGGCAGCATATGAAGGGGGCCACTTTTATGATCCCGACGCCGCGGCTGCTGGATCAGGTGGTGCAGCTGATCGACAAGATCGTGATGGATGACCGCGATACCAAAGGGGATCTATATGAGTACCTGCTCAGCAAAATCGCTTCGGCGGGACAAAACGGTCAGTTCCGCACACCCCGTCATATCATCAAGATGATGGTGGATATGATGGAACCTGCCAAGGACGATGTGATCCTGGATCCCAGCTGTGGGACGGCGGGTTTTATCGTGGCTTCTGGGGAATATTACCATACGCACCACAAAGACTGGTTTCTGGAAAAGAAATTCAGGGAGCATTATAACAACGAGAAATTTATCGGGGTGGAGTTCGACCCGACCATGTTGCGGATCGGGGCGATGAACCTGCAGCTGCATGGCATAGAAAACCCGGTGCTGATCGCCAAAGATGCATTGAGCGAAGGCAATTCGGAACTGAAAAACCGGGCAACATTGGTGCTGGCCAATCCACCTTTCAAGGGCAGCCTGGATTATGACTCCGTGGAAAGCGGCCTGCTTCAGACCGTGAAAACAAAAAAAACGGAGCTGCTTTTTCTGGCACTGATGCTGCGTGCCCTGAAAACCGGTGGCCGCTGTGCGGTGATCGTGCCGGACGGGGTGCTTTTCGGAAGCAGCAACGCCCACAAACAGATCCGGGAGGAGATCATCGGCAACAACCGCCTGGAAGCCATCATCAGCATGCCAAGCGGGGTTTTCAAACCTTATGCAGGGGTGAGCACAGCCATTATGATCTTTACCAAAACCGGAAGCGGGGGCACGGATCATGTCTGGTTTTACCATATGGAAGCCGATGGGCTGAGCCTGGATGACAAGCGCCAACCCGTAGACCACAACGACATTCCCGATATTCTCAGCCGCTGGAAAAACAAAAAGCACGAAACCAAAAGGGCCAGAACCGAAAAAAGCTTTATGGTTCCGCTCAGCGAGATCCAGTCCAACACCTGGGACCTGAGCATCAACCGCTACAAAGAAACTGTTCACGAGGATGTGGTCTATGAAAAACCTTTGGATATTATCAGCGAAATTGAACAGGTGGATTCGGAGAGAAGGGAAGCTTTGGTGAGACTTAAGGAATTGATAGGATGAAATATAACCTCGTAACAATAGGATCGCATGTTAAAAAAATCCATTCTTGGAATCCGAAAAAAGAATTTCCCCTTGACCTATTTGATTATATAGATTTAGGTTCTATTGACAAAGATTTAAAGAAAATCAATAAGGACCAAGTATTGAAAGTATTGGGAAATAATGCTCCCAGCCGTGCAAGGCAACAAGTAATAATAAATGATATTTTGGTTTCTACTGTAAGACCAAACTTAAATGGAGTAGCATTTTTAGACCAAGACTTTCTTAGCTCAACGGCATCTACAGGATATTGTGTTTTGAGATGTAAACCATCCTTATTTTCAAAATATTTATTTTATTGGGTCCAATCAAAGACCTTTGTAAAGGATATGATTAGAAAAGCAACTGGAGCAAATTATCCAGCTGTTTCCGATAAAATTATAAAGGATTCTAAAATCCCTCTTCCTCCCCTCCACACCCAAAAAAAAATAGCCGAAATTCTGGACACTGCAGACAGCCTGCGCCGGAAAGACAAAGCGCTGATCGATAAATACAATCAGCTTACCCAGAGTTTGTTTTTGGAGATGTTTGGGGATCCTGTTAAAAATCCAAAAAATTGGAATATTACTTCTGTTATCAATATTTTAAAGGAAAAAGTGAAAGCTGGTTTATATGTTGCTCCTCAAAATTATACTAATGAAAATGGTTTTGAGATGGTTCATATGTCAGATGCTTTTTATGATATAGTTAAGCTAGGGAAACTGAAAAGAGTCAAAATAAGTGAATCGGATTTAGAAAAGTATGCTTTAAGTGAAAATGACATCTTAATTGCAAGAAGATCTTTAACTTATGAAGGGGCAGCCAAACCTTGTAGAATCCCGAAAATTATATTTCCTTTAGTGTACGAATCATCTTTAATCAGGGTAAAAGTAAATGCTGATATTATGTTACCCATTTTTTTCTATTATTTTTTTAGTAATGAAAGAGCTAGGAAAAGTTACATTTTAAAGCATGTTACAAAATCCACAATTTCCGGAATAAATCAAGCTGGTTTAAATGCGATCAAAATATTTACTCCTCCAATTGACCTCCAAAATAAATTCGCAACACTTGTCGAACAAATAGAAACCCAAAAAAAATTAGCCGAACAAAACCTCCAAAAATCAGAAGCTTTGTTCAATTCCCTTTTGCAAAAAGCTTTTAAAGGAGAACTCGTCGCCGATAAACCTGAACACATTCCCACAAAAGAAACTTCCTTAATGGACTAAAACAAAAAGATGGATAGCAATTTTTTATTTCTCCGAACCGATTGGCCCAGCATTTTTGAAAAGTCGCGCAAAGCCGAACAGACTGTAAAAACCGAACCCGTGACGGCGGGATTTTATTGCAGGTTGGCGCTGGAGGAGACGGTAAAGCTGATCTACAAAGAAAACTATCTGGAACTGCCCTACAACAGCACGGTGTTCAGCCTGATGAGCCAGCCGGATTTCCGGGAGCTGATTCCCGCTTCGCATCTGGCCGGCGTGGAAAAATACACCCGCATCATCGGCAACAGTGCCAGCCACGGCAAATCCGTCAGCAAGGAGGAAGCCCTGATTTCCCTCAAATACCTTTTCCCCTTTCTCAAATGGTTTGCCCTGCAGTACAGCAGTGCGGAACCCGAGGTTCCGGGATTTTTTGATGAATCCCTGATTCCCAAGGCAGGGGAGCAGCAGAAAAAGCTGAAGGAAATGCAGGCGGAGATTTTGCGCCTGCAGGAATTGGCGGAAGCGACTGAGAGAAAACGACTCCAGGAAATCTCGGCCCACGAGGAAGCGCTGAAATCCAGTGTGGCCAGATTTGAAGCCTTTCAGGCCGAAAAAGAAGAAAAGCTGACCGAGCTGGAAAGCAACAGCAAGCAGCGGGATTTCAGCCAAGTGATGCCCGAGTACAACGAGGCGCAGACCCGGATTCACCTGATCAATGCCGCCCTGAAGGAAGCGGGTTGGGAGAACCTCCGTCCGGAGAAAGACCTGGAATATTGTGTCAGCGGCATGCCGATCACCAATGACAATCCCAAAGGCAATGGTTTTGCGGATTATGTGTTGTGGGGCGACAACGGGCTGCCCATTGCGGTGGTGGAAGCCAAGCGAACCGGCAAAGAATCCAATCTTGGCAAGCATCAGGCCTCTCTGTATGCGGATTGTCTGGAGCAGATGCACGGGCAGCGGCCGGTCATCTTTTATACCAATGGCTATGAAACCTACCTTTGGGACGATACTTTCTATCCGCCCAGAAGGGTATATGGTTTTTATACCTTGGAGGAGCTGCAGTGGCTGATCCAGAAAAGAAGGACCCGCAAGGACATCCGCTCCTTTGTCATCAACAAGGACATCGCCGGCCGCTGGTATCAGGAGGAAGCGATCAAGCGGGTGACGGAGGCCTTTGCCAAAAGTTCTCCCCAGACCAAACTGCTGGCGGGAGCAAAGACCAATGCCCTGCTGGTGATGGCCACCGGAAGCGGCAAGACCAGAACCGCCGCCGCATTGGTGGAGCTGATGTTCAAGGCCAACTGGGTGAAAAGGGTCCTGTTCCTGGCGGACAGAAACGCACTCGTGACCCAGGCCAAAAACAATTTCAACGAATATCTGCCGGAATATTCCGGCATTGACCTTTCGAAGGAAAATGCCGGCGGCATCACCCGGTTGGTGTTCAGCACCTATCCGAGCATGATGCACCGCATCGACGCTGCCAAGAAAGACGGCAAAAGGGTCTTTGGAATCGGCCACTTTGACCTGATCATCGTGGATGAAGCCCACCGCTCGGTCTACAATAAGTACAAAGCTATTTTTGACTATTTCGATGCGCTCCTCGTCGGGTTGACCGCCACGCCCAAGGAGGACATCGACCACCACACCTACAACCTGTTCGGCTGTGCAGAAGATGATCCCACCTATGCCTATGAACTGCAGAAGGCGGTGGGTGACGGCTTTTTGGTACCGCCGCGCAAGTTTGAGTTGAGTACCAAATTCCTGCGGGAAGGCATCAAGTACAGGGAACTTTCGGATAAGGAAAAGGATAAGTTCGAAGAAAGTTTTGAGTCCGATTCAAGACTTTTTCCCGAAGAAATAAGAAACTCGGCATTGACCAAATGGCTGTTCAATAAAAACACGGTGAACCGGGTGCTTCAGGCCCTGATGGAAAACGGCCTGAAGATAGAAGGCGGCGACAGGATAGGCAGGACGATCATCTTTGCAGCCAATCAAAAGCATGCGGATTTTATCATCAAATGCTTTCAGGAGCGCTATCCCGAGTATGGCGGCAATTTCATTGAACTGGTTTACAATGGTGTTTCACATGTGGAGAGTATCATCAAGAAGTTCTGCGACAAGGACAAGGAACACCTGCCGCAGATCGCCGTTTCCGTGGACATGATGGACACCGGCATAGATGCGCCCAGGGTGCTGAATCTGGTTTTCTTTAAAATGGTGCGGTCCAATTCCAAATTCTGGCAGATGATCGGCCGCGGCACCCGCCTCTGTCCCGATATTTTCGGACCGGGTCAGGACAAAAAGGAGTTTTACATATTCGATACCTGCGGCAACTTTGAGTTTTTTGATGTCAATCCCGGCGGCGCCAAAACCAATGGGAGCAAACCCATTACCCGACAGATTTTTGAGTCAAAACTGCAGCTCAGTCAGCTGCTGGCGCAAACGGGAAATTCTGAAAACCTCGAACTTTCGGAAGGCCATCTCGATGACCTGCACAAACAGACCCAAAGCCTGGACCCCAGCCGCTTTACAGTCAACATGAACCTCCGCTTTGTTGATCAGTTTGCGGAGCGCTCCAAGTGGAGCATCCTCAGTAATGATGACATCCACCTGATCGAGGAAAACCTGAGCGGCCTCCCCGAACCCGAACCCGTCCATGAAATGACAAGAAGGTTTGACCTGCTTACCCTCAAGATGCAGATCGCCAATTTACTGGCCCTGACCCGGGAAGCCGCTTATGCGGAAAACCTGCAGGATATCGCCGAAAAGCTGGGCAGCAAATATTCCGTTCCCGAGGTGTTGAACAGACGGGAGCTGATTGAGAGCATGAAAACAGAGGTTTTCTATGTAAACATCAGCCAGAAGAAACTGGAAAAAGTAAGGGCAGAAATCAGAGATCTTTTAAAGTATCTGGATCCTGCGGAATCCAAGCCGGTCTACTCCGATCTGACAGACGAAGCCCTGATTTTTGAAGAGGGTGAGGTAAAGTATGGGGAATCCAGGGAATCCTACCGCAACAGGGTGGAGCGTTTTATCCGGGAGCAGCAGGACCACCTGACCATCCGTAAGTTTCACACCAATCTGCCCATCACGGTGGCGGAAATCGCCGAGTTGGAGCGCATCCTGTTTGACGGTGACGGCCGTGGAACCAAGGAAGATTTTGTCCGGAACCTGGGCGAGCAGCCTTTGGGCAGATTTATCCGCAGCATTGTCGGTTTGGATACTGCCTCCGCCCGGCAGGCCTTCAGTGCCTTCCTCAGCAGTGGAAGCCTAACCGCCGATCAGATCAAATTTCTGGACACAATCATTTCCTACCTCACCAAAAACGGCACCATCGACAAAGCCATGCTCGTCGCACCCCCCTTCAACGACCTGCACGACCAGGGAATCTTCGGGATTTTCAAAGACGATGCACAGGTTACGAAGGTGATTGCGATTATTGATGAGATTAATGGGAATGCGGAGAGGGCGGGGTGAATTTGAAGGATCGGGCATTTTTTCAAAGAATGGATTTTCTGATGAATGGAAAATATAGAAAGTTCCGTCCTTTGGAATAATTTAATTAAATGTACAGTAATGAAAGTAAATTTAATTACATTCACGAACTTTTCATGAGCAATCTTAAAAACAAATCCGAGATAAGTCTCGATTCAGCCAAATTGTTACATAAAAATGGATTGTATCCTTCGGTGGCGCATTGTAGTTATTATAGCTGTTATCAGGTCATAAAACATATCTGGTTGCATGTTATGAGTAAGTCAGAGTCTGATTTAGCTAGTTTAACAAGAAATGAAACTAGGGGCTCCCACGAGGTGTTAATTAATCAGGTTGGTCTTTATCTAAAAGAAAAGATTGAAATTTCTGACTACAGAACGTTTAATTCATCAATATTGCAACTAAAGAAATTAAGAACTACTGCTGATTATGATGATAAAGGGTTTGATATTGAAAAAAGTCAAAATTCTATAAGTTTAGCTGAAAGTAGTCATAAATTAATTCGAAGACTAGTTTAAAAATATGAAAGCATCAGATTTTATCATTTTTCAAATAAAAAATTTCGTAGCTAAGTTTCCTCAAGCTTGTATGAAGTACGAGCATATTGAACCTTTTTTCACTCACTTCATTGAAGTCACTCCTTTGTCATTTTATCACATGGATGATGATTATATTCAATGGGAATTGGCATTTCAAAGTGAATTTATAGAAAAATATCCAGACGAAAATATTGGTTTTATCTCAGAAGATGCCTTAGTAGGACTTGATAGGGTAGATTTTGAACTAGCAGGAGAAAATCATTTAAGTTCAATATCTGTTTGTGATGAATTTATCACAAACATTTCAGGACTTCACTTTGAAAATATTGACTTTTGGACTTCTCCTCTAGAGCCGGTGAACGTAGCTTGTCAAGCAAATAATGTGCAATTAGGACTAGATTTGCATTTCAGAAAAATAGCAAATGTTGATTTTGTAAATCATATTTCATATCAATTGAATTTGGTAACTGTTTCAGTGGGAGAAAGTAACTTCGCAATGGCAGCTTAAGATGAAAAATAAATCGTCGATAGAATCTGGGTTTCGCATTGTGAATTTAATCTTGTTAGAAAATAATTTCAAAAGGCTTCCAAATGTTGTATTTAATAATGAGGAAGTGCAACAGGAGGTAAATGTGGATGTAGACGTACAGATAAAAGACAATAAGACCATTTTTGTCAATGAAAAGTTAATTTTTAAACAAATATTCAAAGATAAAACTCAAGTAGAGGCTACCATCATAATGGTAGGAGTGTTTGAGAAATTTGGTGAATCTGATTTAGATCTTGAGGAGTTTGGACAGGTTAATGGAGCAGCTATTATATTCCCTTATATCAGGGAACATTTAACTTCTTTATCTGCGAAAGCTGGATTGGGGTTGATTCTTTTACCACCTGTTAATCTTACTGCGAGGAAAAAATAAGAAAAGGATTAATTATCGAAAGAGCTAAAAAATTGTTTTGAATGTTGTAAGCGGTAGTCATAGCATCATTTGACACCCTTAATGCCTGTCTGACGAATATCTCCGAAAATAATCCTGTGGCGATTACAATTAAATAACAAAAGCCTGCAATGCGCGCTAAATTTTTACTAGTAATCATTTTTGAGTGTGGTAGATTGAGGGACAAATACCTTTATCATTTTATTTTAATTTTTATAAATAAGCAATGGTAGTTTAATTTCTATTTGACATTTAAGTTCTTTTGTCAAAAATTTAAATTCTTTATCTCCAAGCTGGCAATTCAACAGACAAAAGGTAAAAGAAAGTAGTAGGCATCTATATTATCAAACCAGTTTGAATCATTTCTTGGGTTATAGTTTAACTACCGTTCATTTTGATAATATTTGGGTTCAATCCCCCTCTTAACCCTATGACACGTATGTTTGCCATTTCATTGATTATTTTTGGCGTTCTCGCCACTGGTTCTGGCATTTGGATGCTTGGGGTACAGCAACATGCTCCAGCTATAGATCAGAAAAGTCTCGAAGTGCTCATTGCCTCTGCTTTTAAAGATGGAGCAATGCAAGCAAAAGAAGAAAGCTTTATTCGCGATACAGCCATACAAGCCGGCAAAGATCCCGAACCCATTATCCGAAAAATCAAAAAGAACTTTAAAGCATCCGAAGAAGAGCCCGAGTCAGAGATAATCGATGTAAATGCGAAAGCAGGTTTGGATTTTGAGAAATTTGTGGTAAAAAAGTTTGACCAAAAATATTTTGTTATTAAACAATGGGCTGGTGATAAGTTTGTCGATGGAAGGTACCCAGAATCCACTTTAGAGCCTGACCTTCAGTTGGAGTTAAAATTGGACAATATCCGATATCCGGTTGCAGTTGAATGTAAATGGAGAAGTAGTGTTAAAGGAGATTTTATCCGTTTTGCCAACGCTGGACAATTAGAGCGGTATCAAGCTTTTGAAAAGCGCACCGGCATGCCAACCTTTATTGCTTTGGGAGTTGGGGGCACACCATCTTCCCCAAAAAATCTCTACATTATTCCTGTTTCCGCCGTCTCAAACCCTGTTCAGCATATGGCAAACATCTCTAAGTACAAAAAGTCTTTGAAAAATGACTTCTTTTTTGACCAGGAAAAGGGGGAGTTGAGGTAATAAAATTAAAGTATATTGATATCCACTATTTGGCCAGTAGTCTTTGTTTTTCTGTGAAATTGGCTAGAAGACTGAAGACCGATCCCGATAATTATCGGTAGGATGTATCCAGCAATCTAATGTCAGAAGAAGGACTTGTTGGATTTTGGCATATAATTGTACCATCCACTACAATTCTCTAAAAATTATGATAATATTGCTGTTTCTGGATTTGGAGCTGTTTGTTACATTATCAATCCTAGCCAGGCCTATGCAAATCAAATTATACTTATAGAATATCGTATTATTATCAGCTTTCATTTTTAGAGGTGTCGATACCTTTGATAAGCAACCATAAGCAAAGCGATAGCTCTCCAATTAATATCGGGATGGCTAGATAAATAAAGAATGGATTTGAAAAGTCTTTTGAAAGGAACATAGTGAAGCTGTTTACCAAGTAGCATAAACCCGAAAAGGCATACAGTATCCCCAATATTTTTGGTAAATATTCTGATTGAAATATTATATAACCAACAATCAGACTATAAAATCCGAAGAACACCAAACCAATACCATAGCCTTGTGCCTGAATATTAAGTGATAGTAGGGAAAGGGTTGCCAGTTGATCCGGTTGAAATGTATTTAAGTAAGTGTCATTGCTTAATATCAATAACGGTGTAATCTGATTCAGAAGATTGGTTGCAATTATTGCAGTTTGGATGATAACAAAAGCTACTGCAAGTTGTAATAAGAGCTTGTTTGTTCGCTTGAATAAAAAATAAATAATCAGTATGGTCGGTAAACCCACTACGAAGTTGATCAGGTCAGCAACAAAACCCCAACGATAAAGCATTTCGTTGGTTTGAATGTTGTAAGCGGTAGTCATAGCATCGTTTGACACCCTTAATGCCTGTCTGACGAAAACCTCCGAAAATAATCCTGTGGCGATTACAATTAAATAACAAAAGCCTGCAATGCGCGCTAAATTTTTATCTGTAATCATTCTTTGGTGTAATAGGTTGAGGCGAAGACAGTTCAGAAGCATTGAGCCAGCCGTTGGTTATCAAGTTCTCCCTAAGGTAGGCGGCACCTTGTTCATAAGATCTGCCGGGGCCGTATACTCTGTGGCAGTGAACTGAAGAACAAATGCGACATCCAGTTGGCATGAGGGAGACAAAAAGGGAACTTTGGGCCAGACCAGAAAACTGTATAGAATAGCCTCGAAAGGTTAGTGATTACTTTTCTTTCTTATAAAATCCCATTCTAAAACAGCTCCATCTTCTTCATCAATTACAGTTCCCAAACATTTAAATCCATTTCTTTTTAATACTTCGATGGAGGCATGGTTTTCCGGCAATGTTCGGGCTGTTATCTTTATCGAAGGATCATTTTCTAAGGATAACAGCACCAGTTGTCTACAAATTTCAGTTCCGACACCTCCTCCCTGATATTTTTGAAAAGTCCCGTAAGAAATCTCCACCTTACCGTCTATGGGTTTTCCTTTAAATCCACCTGCACCAATGATGGTGTTGTGTTGATCAGCCACAAAGTATGCAATCCAAGGCTTTGTAAATCCTACTTTTCTATAATGCTCTGAACAAACCTTGATTATGGGTAAACATTCAGGTTCTTTATTAAACCTACTGTTTAGGCTTTCATATGTTTCTATGGGTAAAAAGTTCATAGGGAATTTCATCGAAGATCAAGTTTCAAAGCATCTTTTAATAAACCTTGTATTTTAAACTGACATATAAGCAAAGTTGCATTTTCAGCTTTAGCCCCCGGCTTTCCATCGAGCCTTTCCAGTATTAGCTGAATTATTTTCTTCTCGACATCAGATTTCCACATTGTCCCTGCTGTTATCAGATATTCCTTTGCTTTCCCAAGGTTCAGCACTTTGTTTAATTCGGACAAAGGACATAAAATTTCCTGATCATCTGTATCATCCTCGATGATAACTATAGGGCCTCCTTTGTTCATATTGGAAAATTTATAAGTGGAAGAAAATAAAATTTGTGTGCAGGTTTGCACCATTTCGAACGACTGTACTGGATTAAATGAGCTGATTGGCATCGTTCCCAAGTTACCCGTAAACAGGAAATGGAAAAATACAAAAGTTTTTATTATCAACGACAGGTATTACCACAAGAATTTGAGGGAGTTACTCTTTGGAAACTGAATGAAGAAAAAGACCGATTTTTGACCTTTCTCAAAGGATTAACAACATAGCCGACATTTTTATAAAGTATCCTATACGAGCAAGCTGATGATTGGGTGCTGAAATTTTTTATATAATGAATTTTAATATTTTCATTTTTTCGATGATAATTAATTTGTACATTAATTGAAAATTTATTCGGATTTTAGTTTATCACCTCTTCAAATCATCATCATGAAAATTGCAGTATGCGGGAAAGGTGGTGTGGGTAAAACCACTATCAGCGGTTTGTTATGCAGGATTATAGGCAGTAAAGGTATAGCTGTTCTGGCTATTGACGGTGATCCCAACCCCAATCTGGCACTTACCCTTGGCTTGGACCCAAAGGCCGCCATGCCCCGGCCACTCACTTCGAAACTGCTTGATGTGTATGAAAAAGAAGATGGTAAAAAATATGCAAAACTGAAAGTGCCATTGGCCGAAGTAATGGATACTTATGGGATAAAGGCAGACGACAATGTTACTTTGTTAGCGGTAGGCCAACCGGAGCATGCCGCCACCGGCTGCATGTGCGGTATTCACACCACTGTCCGGGAAATCATCCACACGGCCCTCGAAGAGAGTGAACAGGTAACATTGTTGGATCTTGAAGCATCGCTGGAACAAATGAAACGGGGCACTTCTAAGTATGTGGATGTTTTGCTGTGTGTGGTAGAGCCTTATTACCGTTCTATGGAAGCAGTGGCACGGTTCCAGCGGTTGGGTAAAGAACTGGAGATAAAAAATATACTGGCAGTCGCCAACAAAGTAAAGCACGCTGAAGATGAAGAAGCCATCCGTCAATTTTGTGCCCGGACAGAGTTGCCCGTTATTGCTGTTATTCCATATGATGCAACTGTTGCCGAAGCTGATAAAAATGGTTCTTTAAAAATGGATACTATTGATCAATCCCCTGCATTGCAGGCTATAAGCCGGTTGGCAAATAATCTGTTGGAAAATATAAGGGCATAAACACAGAGGCCATTAAATTATTTATTCAGCATACCCAGCTTCTGTGGCCTGTCAAAAAAATCAGGAGTTAATGAAGAATTGAATCTGACATTGGATATCTGGTATTCCTCTAAAACTTTTCCGTTGCTCCGATAGTATTTATTGGAATGGCTCAACATGATATTGCTTTCCTCCCTAAAATCTGATAGATAAATTTCTTCCGGCTGCACGTTGTCTTTTACATTGGGATAATGTTCTATTTTTCGAATCAGTTTAGTGGAAGCATCCATATAAAAAACCCATCGGTCATGACCTACTTTGGGATCGAAAGTCACATCCAACAATATCACTTTTTCACCATTCAGTAGGGCAGTTCCTGCATTGCGGGGTTTAACACCACCGTCAGCCAGCTTGAAGGGAAACGACATCCGGTAAAGTGCCATTTCACTGGAGCACAGTGGTGAACAATTCTCATCATTACACATGAATTCCATCTCTTTGGCAAGAGTTACCGGATTAACTTCATTATCATTTAAAAGTGCCCAGTAACCTTCCTTATCATACCCCACACTGACCTGATCCTCTTCGTGAGTTATAGACTTTATTAAGAGCTGGTGGCCATTCTGATTGTTTTTAAAAAAGAAAGTTTCTTCTGACTGCTTGATGATTTTTCCGTTTTCATCATAAATACGATGGGTGCGGACAAAACTTCCATCCTTTATGTTTTTCCACTCTTCCATGCCCCCGGCAGCTTCGATCATCTCCTTCACAAGTGTCTCCCCGGAAGATGGTTTCACAATCAGCCACCAGGCAAATACCCCGACTGTCAAAATCATCAGGATAATGCCTCCAGTTTGAAGCAGGCGTATCCGCCTAACCCTTATTGGTTTGATCAGATCTTTTACTTCCAGCTCAGCTTCCCAGGGCAGTCTTACTTTTTCTTGTTTATTTGAATCGGATGGCTTTTTCATTACAAAAATTTAATAGGGTAATTTACAGATTTTTGGGCAAACTGACTAATTTATGATGCTGTCCTGACAAATTAATTTGTTTCAAAAACGAATTTTAGTGAAAGAGCGTCTTAGATCGAAATCCAGAAGACCGAAGCCGGAACTTCTGTGTTACGCCCGAGTTTAGTCGACAGTTTATTTCTTCCTTCTTATGTTCCAAGTACAAAGACATCTACACTTATGTTTTGGATCAGCGAGATGAAATTGTCGAATTGTCAAATTGATAGTTTTACCTTTCAATTTATCAGATCGACAATTATACAGTTCGTCAACAGGAAATTATCGGTCTACTGTAACATCTTTCATCGTGCCTGTGACCCAATCCTTTATTTTCTGAAAAGCAACAGGAAGTGCTGCTTCCACTGCGTCACTTACGCCAATTCCCATCTCTTCATGCTCCTCTGATTCACAACCCAAGAACAATACCTGCCTTGGCAGGACATGCAAAGCCTTTGCCATCATCAATGCTTTCAGTGGATTGATATAATGCATGTCAGCCAAAAATGAGCGCTGCTCTTCCTGCGGCAATTGTGTGATGTCTTTCACTTCCACTTCTTTAAAATGGATCGTTCCTGCCGGGCCACCCCATTGTACAGTATCCAGCAAAATCAAAACATCATATTTATCAAACATCTGCTGCACCAGATGAATCCCCGCCGAACCGATCTCCATCACGGATACAGAAGGGGGCAATGTGGTTTCCTGTTGGAATTTTTTCGCCAGCATGACCCCAAAAGCATCGTCCTGCCGCAATTCGTTGCCCACACCGGCAATCAATATTTTGGGCCGGTCATTTTTCATCGGGTATTGTAAAATGGTCTTTGGCCAATTCTGTATCAAAGGCAATATTAAAATGTCTGCTTTCTGATACCTGTTTTCCGGGCTTGTTTAATGCCGCCGCCGCATAACCTTTCCGTACAGAAGGGAGTTTCAAGCCATTTACTGTTTCAAATTGTTCATACAGGGTATAGTCCCAGTAATTATCTTTTCCGTTTAGAGAGTTGGCCAACAGCTTTCCTGTGCCGGGTTCAAAATAGTAATACCATACATGATCGGGATTGCTGCCGGCGCCTTCCATGTAAGATGTCTTTACCACTTGGGCAGGCACACCACCCATTGACGTTACCTGTCCAACATATTCAGCTTTTATACCCGGATCCTTTAGTTTGTATGGCATGCACATCACATACTGCGAACCGAAGCTGGCATTCCAGGCGCCATCAATATCTTTTTGTTCTTTGGATTTTTTGCCGTTATAAAATTTCCTGGCTTTTTGCCCGTCATGGATTAGGGTAATGGCTGTGTCATTAAGAATATAGGTAATCTTTGCCCGAAACTCCGGCTGCATCATATAATCAAAATGCTGATCCAATTCACGGGTAATTTTACCGGCACTATCGTAGCTTGTGCTTTTTTTGTCAAAGGACAGCGTTTCTTTTTGAAACCATGCATCTTCCCCCCCGGCATAGGCAATGGCGCGGTCAATAATGACACGGGAGGAGTCGTCCATCATGGTAGGCAGGTTGCCGGTATCTGCGCCACCATTTTGCCGACAGGAAGCCATCACCACAAAAAGGAGCATAGCAGCAAGAGTGTAATATGTATTGATCATAAGATTTCCATATTCAGTCCTATTCTTATCTCCCCATCCTCACTGATGGTTACCGGATATTTATTTAATTGCAGCAATGGATTTGTCTCCATCAGGCCATCCGACAGGCGGTAGGAGCAGCCGTGCCAGGGACAAATAAGCAGCCCATTTTCAATGGCTGCTCCGTCCAGGGGCAAAGCGGTACTCCCGCAGCAATTTTTTACGGCATACACGTTGCCTTCTGTTTTACAGATCAGAATGTTTTCCCCTTCCCCCACATATTTATAGGCTGAGTTTTCTTTCAGTTGGTTTATGCTTCCAACAGGTATCCACAGCGGATATTGGGAAGCACGACCTGCTGATAATATTTCCTGAGCCAAAATGCCGTTTTGTATCTCGGTATGAAACAGGTCGTACAGGCTGAACAATAAATTTACCGGTTTATCGCTTTGCATTTTTATAAGCAAATCCGGGTAATTGATGATAATTTCTTTGAACAACCGGGTAAGGGCTTCACGGTGGATCATGTCAAAATTCTGCAGCAGTGCATGTATATCGTCTTTTACTTTTGGATAAGGAAGCTCATCCACTTGTGCAATCAGGTCCTCTATTTGTGAAGCGAGTTGCTCATATTCACTATCTGATAAAAAAATGCTGTCCATAGTTATTGATGATGATGTCGGCTATCGGCACAATTGTGCACACAGTCTTCCAGTTTCTCCCCTTCGTGGTAACAGAATTCGCAATCCGGGCCACATTCGCCATGCCCGCCTTTTTGCATGCCTTCAAATGCGTTTCTGAAAATGCCGCCTGCTTCTTTTTTGCCTGCGGGAGTTAATTTCAAAGAGCTATTATCACTTAATTCTCCGCTTTCGATACTTAGAAAACCTGCCTCTATGTTTTTTTGAAGGTGAAGCAGGAGGTTTTCATGGTCAGTATTCAATAAAGACAGTAAACGGCTGAACGGAACTGCGTCGGCCAATCCTTCCCCCTCCATCCAATATAATACCTGCAGGATTTCCTCCCGCCAGAAAAGTACTTTAAGGGCTTCCTGACTAGTATGATCTTTCTTCTCTCGCATCAAACCTTAATTAACGTGTCGCCAAACAATGATTTAAATTTAATCAATTCTTTGCTATTTGCAACCGAAAGATGCCGTAGCGTCAGCATCAGTTCAGGAACTGCCTGCTGCATTTCCGCTGTAAAACCTTCTCCCGCCTCTTCATTCCCGGGCTCTACATCCACTAAAAGCGATTCCATGGGCCATATCTTAAAATACTCTCCAATTATCAGTAAATTCTCCACCGATATTACCCCGGTGACGGCATCCCCAACGCAACGTTGTATCAGCTCTTCGTCAGGCAACCTGCCCTGCCACTGAAACACAGTAATATCTCCGATTTCCCTACCGGGACGCTCAATGGCCGAGATAAGGATAACCCGTTCATAGGGAGTTGGTAGGGATTGAAATTTTTGTACAATAGCTAACGGTCCCCAGTTGAGCTCATCCAGTTCCACCCCGTTTGCCCAATCCATTTCCTGAAGCTGCGGCAATAATGCCGGGCCAATGGAATGATTCCGGAGATTATGATAGCCGACTGTACCGATGAGGATTTTTTTCATGGAGGTTGAGTATTGTTTGTTCGTATCCAAATGATTTTATATTATCACTGAATCCCTCATTAACCAAAGCGATTGTTGCGATATCCATTATTCGTTTAATAGTCCGGAGACTTCTTCTTTTAATTTCGGTAAATGATTTATGATAACACTCCATATCAAATCATCTGATATTTTATCATATCCGTGAATTATCCTGTTCCGCGTCCCTATAATTTTCTCGGCGTTGTCAAGTTTGAAGCTTTTGTCTTTTTTGAGTATCCTCTTAACGGCTTCTCCAATTATCTCCAAATTACGCTCAATCGCTCTTTTTGTCTTTATATCAGAAATGTACTCCTCAAAAATTTTAGGTTTATTATCATAATAACTGTCAACCTCATTTATTGATTGTAATATGTCGTATAGCCAGGCTTTTACATCATTATCCATAAATCAATTGTTTTGAAGAGTAGATGGATTCTCTTAGGTATGGATTTTTAAGAGCCTTGTCCTCAAGCAAATCAATTTGCCTTTTCAATAAATTCTCAAGTGATTTTTTTAAATCAAAGTAGTTGTCCGCATAATCATACACGTCCACGTCGGAGAAGTCCACTAAAAAATCTATGTCGCTGGAAATTTTGAAATTATTGTTCAAAATTGAACCAAACACAAATAATCTTGACACTTTATGTTTTCGGCATAAAATTTTAATATTATCAATATTTTTGTCAACTATATTCATAACTCAAAGATAGAATATTTTCAATATAAGCGAAAATTTATCGATTCGCAGTGGTTATCCTGAATTGTGCCCATCTAAGTATAGGAAATAAAACTAATTTACTTAAACGGTTACAAACTGTATCCTGAAGGATATTCTCCAGCCGGTCACAATCTTTTTCCCTCATTCCAGCCCACAGGCACAAGTTGTCACCTCCCGTGTTACCATATAGTCACTGTTTTCTACCTGTATATGCGTTGTGCAGGGCATGCATGGGTCAAAGCTTCGGATGGCCCGCAAAATATCAATGCCTTTGAATTTTTTATCGGGATCAGTAAGATCCACATTTTCTAAAATAGGTGTGTTCAACACCGCTTCTTCGTACGGACCCGGAGTACCCCAAGGGGTGTGAGGAGAGGCGTTCAGGGTTGATGGTGTCAGGATCTGGTAATTGGAAATAGCACCGTCGTCAATGATCAAATGATGCGTTAAAAAGCCGCGGCCGGCGCCCCAAAAACCTACACCGATGTGTGTACCTTTTTTAGGAATGGTGAACGGTGTGCTCATGCTTACTTCTCCTTTGCGGAGATAATCCATTGCCATATACCAGTTATCGAGCGCAACCAATGCTGAATACGGAATGCAGAAAGCCCGTGCCCTGTTCCGTTCAAAAGCATTCCATACTTTGGGTATATGCCATTCCATGGTTGTAGCAGGTAAATTGTGTTTGGGCATATGCAGGATCATACTGTGACCGGTAGGTTCTACAAACCTGCGTGAAACCACTTTGTTCGCTTTGGCGGTGATGTATAAACGTGCGTAAGCACCGGCTTCTACAGAATTGCGGTCCCAAGTTGGGCAGGTATCCCAGGTGTATCGGTCACGCCAGCTTTGCTTGCCGGGCTTGGCTATGGTTTCTTTATTCCAGGGATGGTTGGGACTTAAAGGATTACCTTCCAGATCTTCTTTAAAGCGGTGTCCATCCCATTTTTCGTAATAGGAATGCTCTACAAATTCTTCAAGCCCAACATTGATTTGTTTAAGGCTGGTTGTGACCAGTTCGCCATCAATCAACACACCCGGTGTTGACCAGCGGGCATTGCCCCAGGTGTCGCAGTTTTTATAAGACGCGTCATAATAATCCGGGTGATCCCAAACGCCTGTTTCGATCATGGTGGCAGGGCGGGCACCCACTTTTTCATAATCAGGGTTACATTCCAGGAAAAAATCAAAAACATCATCCCAAAGCCCAACAACCTTTTGCCCGTAATCAAAGAACTTAATAAGGCGCTGGTACAATTCATTCAGAACGGTGATGTTGATCGTAACCGAAAGGCCGCCGGGAATAACCGATTGCGGATGCGGATATTTACCGCCGATCAGCACATATGCTTCCCGGGCCACACGGGTCATTTCCAAAGCTTCGATATACAACTTGCCGGTCAGCGGATTGAGGTCGTGCATGATGTCTATCATCATCTTATAACCATGCACCATACTGTTTTTGGCAGCCGTTGTTTTTGCTTTTTCCACAATTTCCGGATTGGTTTCGCTAACAAGTTGTTCCGAATAATCGGGACCCGAAAGAAGGAACAAATGCAGCGGATGGTCGTAGAGATATTCCAACGCCAGCAACATATTCCGCATCACAATTGCCAGAGGCGGCGGTTTGATATCCAATGCCATTTCAATGGCCAAAGCCGAAACGGTGGAATGCACTCCACCGCATACCCCGCAGGCACGGCTGCTGATATATGCTGCATCCAGTGGACTTCTGCCTTTTAAAATAATTTCGTATCCACGGAACAGGGTTGCCATGGAATTGGAAGAGATCACCTTTTTGTTTTCCAGATCCACCACGCTATGAAAAGCAAGGGCGCCGGCGATGCGGGTTACCGGATCGTAATCCACATTTTTCAGAAATCCATTCTTGCCCAAAAGGTCTTTGAGCTTATCCTCATTTTTACCCAGATCAACCACATCGTATGAGTAAGGATTGGCAACCCCTTCTTTTAAGAAAGCGTTACCGTTTTCATCAAATTCTATCGGAAGATTTTTAAAGCACATATTTGGTTATTTAGCAACCTTTTAAATTTAATTTTATAGCACAACTCACAATTTCAACACCCTTGCAATAGCTCCAAGATGCGTATTTACAGATGACAACCCGCCTTGCAACTGATCCAATGCCCCATTGATAGTTGTTAGCTTTTCTGCCAAAGGAGCGGTATCATTTTTAATTTTTTGCAAGCCACCAGCCAGTGCTTTCAAGTGCCCGGCTGCCTTAAATAAATAAATGATGACACCTGTAAGATAAATCACCAACACCAGCACAACAAGTGCTACAACAACAAGTGTGATAATGAATAAATAATCTCCCATATCAATTAAATTTTATTGACCGATCAGCCATTACTGTTTCTATGGTTTCGGCGTTGGCGTTTATTTTTCCTGTAGTGTCCAGTATATCCACAGCAGCTTCTATTGTATTGTCCAATGCCGTGATATGCCCGGTATTACCTGCAATGCCAATTCCTGCCTCTTTCATTTCCCTTAAATACCTTTCTATGTTTTTGGCAGCCATCATTGTTTTGTGTAACAGCCTTACGATAAAAGGCAATAACAACACGGCTACTACTAAAACCACAATCCAGAGTGTATATACGATGTTGGGCATGGCTCAAATGTTTTTTTGTTTCAATGCAGCTTCAATGGTACCTTCCAGATGACCGTTCACTGCTTTCAATCCGGCTCCGGTGTTGGTCAGGCTTTCATTCAGCTTGGTTACCTGTACGGGAAGGTGTCCGGTTTCTGTTTCAATAGCTCTTAAACCCAACCGCAATTTAGCCAAAAAGCTATTGCCGGAACCACCGATGTTCACCAGTAGACGATGGATACTTGCAACATAAAATATCAAAGCGCCAACAAAGAGCAGCACAAGCAAAACTGTCAGGATCATTAAAAGAGTGAACATCTTTAATTTACTTTTTTGTGGGTTAAAACACAGGCCGGACATCCGGGACAATTGCCTGCATGCTCCTCAATAGCAGCAGCACCTCCGATTATTTTTACAGCAGTGTCATAAATTTTGGATACCACCTGATTGGTTACAGTCAAATAAATAGGTATTTGGATCGTGTTGTTTGCCACCAGCTTGCCTTCAGTCCATATCTGCTGCACACCACCCAAAATTTTACGTGCCGTGTTGCGGATCAGGATGAGCAGGATAGCAACCACAATGGTCACCACCAGGCCCAATACCAAACAAATGATCCAAACTGTTGTCAATGCTTCTTCGCTTACATTTTCCATTAGCTTTGCTTTTCTGTTTCATGTAATGCCGTTGCCACCGCACCGGCGTTGGACAATATCGTGTCGGCTTCGTTCAATATGTCTTTGGCTTTATGATTGGTGTTTTGCAGCTCCCAGATGCTTAAGGTATTTTGTTTGATGTTGATGACAATGCCCAAAGCTGCACCTGCCAGTTTTAAAATCCGTCTCGCAGCAATTAGGATTAAAATGAGCAACACGGCCGCAATCAATACAATAGCACCGACAATTGCCAGACCAATATAAAACTCTTTATAATAAGCGGCATCGTCCATCTTTATTGTTGTTTTACTTCTTCTGTAGCTTCCTTGGCAGCGTGTCGGCTCTTGGGTTTCAGGCCAGGCCGCACGCTGTTCTGAAACTGTATTTTACTGTAGAAATAGTGAGCTACCTTCTGCAGTTTACTCGCTTCCACCACATGTCCCCA
This sequence comes from Rhodonellum sp., assembly GCA_041748555.1. Classification (GTDB taxonomy): domain Bacteria; phylum Bacteroidota; class Bacteroidia; order Cytophagales; family Cyclobacteriaceae; genus Rhodonellum. The sequence goes on along the minus strand of JBGTDA010000034.1, from coordinate 50,236 downwards.
GCCCGAAGGCACATGGTTGTTTTTATTCCAAAGATTGGTGCGGTTTGCATACATCATGGAGAACCTCCGCAGGTTACGGATGAAATATCCCGTACTTTTTGATACTGTGGAAGATACAATGGTACCGGGCGGTTTTGTGTAGAACGGAGAAAAGGCATCCGGAAAACCGGGCATCGTACAACCAATACAGGGCGCACCCACATTCATACACCCACCTACGTGATTAAGGGCACCCCGCTTGTTGATATTACATTGCACTACCGGCCCCCAGCAGCCTATCTCAACCAGACACTCTTTATCACCATGTTTTTTGGCAAAGGTGCCTTCTTCATAAAACCCTCCGCGCGTGCAGGTCTGGTGAACGGTGTCCGTAAATAGCCAGGCCGGCCTACCAAGACTGTCAAATTCGGGCAGGGGCCCTATGCCCTGCAAAAACATCAGAACCGCTGCCACCGTTTCGGTAAAATTATCGCCCTGGGGGGCACAACCCGGAATATTCACCACAGGCAAACCAAAAGTGCTGCGGTAATCCTCCCCCAAAAAATCCATCAGTCCCATGGAACCCGTCACATTCCCTGCGGCAGCCGGAACCCCGCCCCAGGTGGCGCAGGTACCAATGGCAATTACTGCCGCCGCATGGCATGCCATCAAAGCCAGTATATCAGCGGTAGGAAAAGGCTGGTTTTCACCATCCACTTCACGGGTACCGAGCGCGACCCAGTATCCGCCATTGGCATCGTTCTTTCTTTCATCCGCGATAGACCCTTCGTACACCACCACAAACTGCTTCCCAAGTTTGCCTTGCATGGCCAAATGAAACGGATGCATAAACTCATCGCCAGCTTCCACCGAAAGGACAGGATGATGCAACACTATTTTTGGCAGACCCGGCATATTACCCGTCATCAGGGCTTCTGCAGAAGGGGCGGTGGCACCAACGGTTGACACAGAGCATCCATCACAGCTCATGCCTGCCAGCCAAAAAACATGGATTTCGTCTAAGGCATTTGCTTCTAATGTAGGTTGTGAAGTGGTCATCCTGTTTTACTTTATTAATAAATCTAAAAATATTATCCTAAACAAAACCGCTTATTTATAGAAAACATTTTCTAATTATCGCTATCTTACTTATATAATATGCTTTTTGAGGTCCGCCGCGGCGGATGACAAGACGGGTGGTGCTAAACATAAACAAATGATAGATATCAATTGAAGTATACCAAATCCTACATACTGACCAGAGCATTAAAACTTTTCAATGAAAATGGCTTTGTCAATGTACGGCTACAGCATATTGCTGACTTCAGCCGTATAAGTGTGGGGCATTTGGCCTATCATAATCACCGCAAGGACTGTATCGTAGAGACATTGTATGACCAGCTAAAAGCAGATCAGGAAAAAATATTGTATGAATTCAGAATGGCACATCTTTTTGAAGACATCAACCGGCAATTGCGCCAAATTTTTTACTGCCAAAAACAATTTCTATTCTTTTACCTTGACACCCTGGAAGTCATGCGTGCCTATCCATCCATTCAAGAGAAACACCGGCAACATGTCATCTGGCAAAAAAAACAGATAGAATGGATGTTCCATTTTAACGTGGATAGAAATACTTTCCAGCCTTCGGTCAGGGAAGGACAATACAGGCAACTGGCCTGGCTGTTTTGGATGACCATGGACAATTGGATGTATGCCCGGCAAATAAATGGGCTTGACCACTTTAATGAAGATGCTTTTATGGCTGACCTCTGGTCGTTGATGATGCCTTACCTGACAGCGGAAGCACATGAGGAATTACAGATGTTGTGTGCCAATTCTGATTTACGTTTCTGTTAATCCGCTGATTGTTTTGGAAAAAACCTGCACCTGGCATATACACATCAAAGGGCAGGTGCAGGGGGTCGGTTTTCGACCGTACGTTTATCGGCTGGCAATGAAATTTGGCCTGACCGGCTGGGGGAATAATACGGGCGATGGCGTCCACATTGAATTTAATGCAAATGAAACGCTCTCATTTTTTTTTTATGATGAACTTTTACAAAATGCCCCTTCACTATCGCATATCACTTCGCATCAGATGGAGAAGAAACCCTTTGTTTTTTATGAAAACTTTAAAATTATCCCAAGCAGGAACCATGGTAAATCCGGGCTGCTCCTTTCACCGGATTTTGCCATGTGCGGGAATTGCAGCAAAGAAGTAGGGGATAAATACAACAGGCGGTACCAGTATGCTTTCACTACCTGCACACAGTGCGGCCCCCGTTATTCCATAATCAAAGAATTGCCCTATGACCGGGACAATACGGCCATGGATTTATTTCAAATGTGTCATAATTGTCAAGAGGAATATAATGATCCACTAGACCGCAGGTATTTTTCCCAAACCAATTCCTGTCCCCTCTGTCCCGTGGTCATGACTTTATTTGACAACAGCCGAAAAATTATCGAAGAAGATCAAGGAGAAATAATAAACCGGATACATGACTTCTGGAATGACGGCAAGATAGTCGCCATTAAAGGTATTGGAGGTTACTTATTAACCTGTGATGCCGCTAACAAAAATGCGGTCTTGGCATTGCGGAAAAGAAAAAAGCGGCCATCAAAACCGTTTGCTTTGCTGTTTCCCGACATAAATTTATTGCAAAGTGAAGCGCATATAAACGAACATGAGAAAAAGGAAATGCAAAGTGCTGCTGCTCCTATCGTTCTTTTACAATTAAAGGAGGGTTCGAATACACGGCTGGCCTTACCTGAAATTGCCCCGAAACTTTCCAGGATAGGCGTGATGCTTCCCAATACCCCGCTTCAGCAAATGCTGCTGTCCCGGTTTTCAAAACCCATCGTTGCCACAAGTGGTAACACCAGCCATGCACCTATTGTGATAAATGATGATGTGGCTTTGGACGAGCTCAGTACCATTGCTGATTATATACTGGTACATAATCGGGGAATAACCGCTCCACAGGATGACAGTGTAGTTGCCTATAGCCGTCATGCCCAACAACGCATATTGCTTAGGCGTGCAAGAGGCTTTGCCCCTTTATATAGCAACAAAAATTTAGCATACCCCAAAATGACTATTCTGGCAATGGGTGCCTTGGTAAAAAGCAGCTTCAGTTTATTGCACCAACAGAATATTCATGTAAGCCAATATTTGGGCGACACCGATAATTATGATTCCCGGATAAAATTTGAAGAAACACTTCATTATTTTCTGGGTCTCTTTCGGGCCAAACCCGAGGTAATACTGATAGATAAACATCCCGCATATTTCACCTCACAATTCGGTGAATCACTGGCAAGGAATTGGGAATGTCAACTGGTAAGGGTGCAGCATCATGAAGCTCATTTTGCCTCTGTGCTGGGAGAACATAATTTATTAAATAATGAAGCCCCTGTCCTGGGGGTGATTTGGGATGGAACGGGGTGGGGGAGTGACAATCAAATCTGGGGAGGGGAATTTTTCGTTTTTTGTCAGCAAACTTTTTCCCGGGTCAATCATTTTGAATATTTTAATCATTTTCTTGGAGATAAGATGGTAACTGAACCGCGGCTTTCCGGATTCTCCCTTTGCCATGAGTTGGAAGAAGCCCGTTCCATCCTCCAACCAAAGTTTACAGAAGCGGAATGGAACAATTACATGACACTGATCAAACGGAATAAATTAAAAACTTCGAGTGTAGGAAGAATATTTGATGCGGTTGCTACGCTACTCGGTTTGATTGATAAATCAAGCTATGAAGGCGAAGCCGCCATGCTGCTGGAGGAAGAAGCCCTGCTCTTCTTCAAAAATGACTTGAATATTCCGTTTACGTGGTTGGAACAAGATGCCTTAGAGCAACCATTATCCTACCCATCTTTCATGATGGCGGTTATACACAGGATTAAGGACGGTAAAAGCAAACCGGAGATCGCTGCCTGGTTTTATGTCCAACTCGTTTTAGCTGTAAGAAAAGTAAATGAACACCAGCAATGTCGCCAAATCTGTTTTAGTGGCGGGGTTTTTCAGAACGGGTTATTGATTGACCTGATGATAAACATTCTTGGTGAAGAATATCAATTATTTTTCAACAGGGATGTGCCCCCCAATGATGAGAATATATCATTTGGACAGTTGATGTGGTATCTAAATGCAAAACAGCAATAATCAACACAATTTAAAAACCAACTGCTAAGGTTGGAGTAAATTGTAAAGAGATGAAATTCAGGGAGAATAAAAAAATGTTTATCTAAAGGGTATAAATCCACTCTCTAATCCGAAAAATAAGTTATTTGCTGCTTGCAATAATCTGCACAGTTTTATACCTTATATTTAATAAATAATATTAATAAAAATGTGCTTAGCCATTCCCGGAAGAATTAAATCAATCGAAGCGTCTAATGAAGGCAGTATGCGCATGGGTAAGGTGGACATAGGCGGCATTGTGAAAGAAGTGAACCTTCAACTTGTGCTTGAGGCAGCGGTAAATGATTATGTGTTGATCCATGTTGGCGTAGCGATCAGTATAGTGGATGAAGCAGAAGCCGAAAGATCTTTGGCTTTTCTGGAGCAGATGAATGAGCTGGATGAGTTTTATAATTCCCAATCCGGAGGAGAATCCTCAGGTGAAGAGGAAGAAATAAACAAAAAAATCAAGGAGATCATCTCAAAAATGAATTCGTGAAAATGACCAGTGGCAATAACACTTCCATAGGTTTGTAGTATTATCATGCGAATTCCATGTGGCCGTTGAACAACAATCATTTTACACATGAAATACTTAACCGAATACCGCGATCCTGTATTGGCAGGGCAATATCTGGAAGAAATAAAAAAAGCAGTAAGCCGTCCCTGGACGATCATGGAAATCTGCGGCGGGCAGACTCACAGCCTGGTGAAGTACGGTTTGCTGCAGATGCTGCCCAAAGAAATCACAATGGTGCATGGCCCGGGTTGCCCGGTATGCGTTACGCCTACTCATTTGATTGACCGGGCTATTTATCTCGCTAAAGAAAGCAATGTCATCCTCTGCTCATTCGGTGATATGCTGCGGGTGCCCGGCTCCGAAAAAAGCCTGTTGCAGGCGAAAGCGGAAGGAGCCGATGTCCGCATTTTATACTCACCGCTGGAAGCTGTCAAACTGGCACAGGAAAATCCGGAGAAGGAAGTGGTGTTTTTTGCTGTGGGGTTTGAAACCACTGCACCCGCAAATGCTTTATCTGTGATTCAGGCATATCGCTTAAAATTGAAAAATTATTCCATAATCGCCTCACATGTGCTGGTGCCACCGGCTATGGAGGCTTTATTGGGGGATCCGGAAACGGTGGTGCAGGCTTTTTTGGCAGCGGGTCATGTATGCACCATTATGGGGAACAGCGAATATTATCCCATTGTAGAAAAGTATAAAGTACCCATTGTAGTCACCGGTTTTGAACCTATAGATTTACTGCAGGGAATTTTGATGGTTGTGCGGCAATTGGAAAAAGGGGAATACAAAATGGAAAACCAATATGCCAGGGTTGTTCGGGAAGATGGCAACCTGTCGGCACAGCAAGCCATCACCGAGATTTTTGAAATCAGCAACCGGATGTGGCGGGGCATGGATATCATTCCCCACAGCGGCCTGGAAGTAAAAGAAAAATATATGGCGTATGATGCTACCAAAAAATTCAATGTGCCCGTAAAAGAAACGAAAGAAAATGAAAGCTGCATTGCGGGGGCGATCATGAAAGGACTTAAAAAGCCTTTGGACTGCTCCAATTTTGGCACTGATTGCAAACCTTCCCATCCCCTGGGTGCACCGATGGTATCATCGGAAGGCTCCTGTGCCACGTATTATCATTTCTATTCGGCAGCAAAAGAAGCGGAAGAGCTACAATGATGAAAGAAACCGAAGAAGGTAACAGAAAAATAAAAATGCAGCTCAGCTGCCCCATGCCCCAACTGGACTTTGATATCATTACCATGGGACATGGTAGCGGTGGCCAGTTAACCCATAATCTGCTGAACTGTGTATTTGACATTTTGAAGAATGACCATCTTGACCGGCATCATGATGGTGCCTTTCTGCAATTTAATAATCTGCTCGCTTTTACTACCGATAGTTTCGTAATAACACCTGTATTTTTCCCGGGCGGAAATATCGGCGAGCTGGCGGTGAACGGTACGGTCAACGACCTGGCGATGTGCGGTGCCACACCCCGCTACCTGTCTTTAAGTTTTATCATTGAAGAAGGATTATCCGTGAAAGAATTTTGGGACATTTTGGTTTCCATCAAATATGCCTGTGAAGAAGCCGGTGTCAAAGTAGTGACCGGTGACACCAAAGTTGTGGAAAGGGGAAAAGGAGATAAAATTTTTGTGAACACGAGCGGCATCGGGGAAGTACATCCGAAGGCAAAAATAGCAGCGGGAAATGTCAAGGCCGGTGACAGAATAATCATAAGTGGAAATGTCGCTACCCATGGCATGGCTATTATGTCGGTACGGGAAGGATTGGTGTTTGAAACAGCACTGGAAAGCGATACCTGCAACCTCTCACCTGCCGTTAACAGATTGCTCGATGTATTTGGGGAAAACATCCATTTTTTGCGTGACCCGACACGTGGCGGTGTGGCGACGGTGCTGAGTGAACTGGCAAAAGACAGCGGTTTGGGAATTGACCTTCTGCAGAATGCCATACCTTTAAGCGGACAGGTAGAAGGAGCCTGTGAAATGCTGGGATTGGATCCCTTATACGTTGCCAATGAAGGGATTTTTATTGCGGCAGTGAAAGGAGAAATTGCAGATGAACTTTTATCGGTTTTAAAAGAAACAGCAGTAGGTGTAAATGCAGCAATTATCGGAACTGTTACAAACGGTCATCCTAAGCAAGTGCTCATGACGAGCAGTATCGGGGGAAGAAGAATGCTGAATATGCTGACAGGTGAGCAGTTGCCCAGGATTTGCTGATATGGGAGATCCGTCCCCGGACCGTGGATGGTCTACAATTTCCCACTGGTTGCGGACGGTACATTTTCATCTCCAACGCATGGTTGAAGCGGCCGATCCCTGTGTAAAGTTTACCTGTTAATACTGTTATTACTGGCCGGTAATCTTAGTGCTTTTGCCGCTTGAAAAAATCGGAGGTACGCTGTACCGCACCTATCCGGAAAACTTTCCCCCCGGCAAATATAAACTCGGTTTCCTGGGAGAAGGATTTCATACCTTTTATCCCCAGGAATTTGAAATTTTTAGTGAATAAGTGTTCAGCATTATTTTAAAGGATGTGTAGGAATGAAGTTTTTTTTCTGAATGGAGAAGGATAAATGTAAATGCTTCCATGGGAGGATTTGTCAAAGGACAAGCCTGAATTTGGTTGTGTAAAAGAACCACCCATAAAGCATACTCCAACAAAAGGATTTTAAGTGAAGCATTGATTCGGTCGTACCAAAGCCAATCCTGTTGCAGATCAATGATTTTGATTTGTTATTCACTTTCACCCGAGGTTCGTCCACGTTTATAAAGCTCTAAAAGCTCCGATCTTTCCGGCTCAGCGGCAAGCTTATTTAATTCACGGAGTATTTTTTTACCTTTTTTCTTTACATTCGTCCTTATGAAAAACACGATTGGATACCTTCTGACTTTATTATTGTCCCTGTCATGCGTGCTGACGATCTCTGCACGGCAAACCCAAAAGCCACCTTTACACGGAAAGCACTGGATGGCAATTACCGGGAAACCTCTTGCAGCAACAGCAGGGGCCATGACTTTTACAAAAGGTGGCAACGCAGTGGATGCGGCCTGCGCCATGCTTGCCGCAACCTGTACTATGTGGGATGTTTTGAGTTGGGGCGGAGAAACACAGGCGTTGATTTATAATCCTAAAACTAAAAAAGTAATAGCCATCAATGCAATGGGTGTTGCCCCTACCGGTGCCACAGTGGAATTTTTCAAGAGCAAAGGATTGAATTTTCCTCCTCAGTATGGCCCGCTGGCAGCAACCACTCCCGGTACGGCCGGAGGGATTATGTATATGTTGGCAAAGTATGGTACTTTAAGTTTGGAGGAGGTTCTGGCTCCTGCCATGGAATTGGCTGCCGGATATCCGATAGAGGCGCAAACAGCCAATAGCATGGAGCAGGGGAAGGAGAGGATAAAGGAATGGCCTTACAGTAAAAAAGTTTTCCTACCCCATTTAGGAGAAGAAAGAGAAGCACCTGAGGCAGGAGAGATTTTTGTACAGGAAGATTTGCTGCAGACGCTGACAAAGCTTGTAGAGGCGGAGCGGAACGCCCTTAAAACAGGAAAGAACAGAGAGCAGGCCATTATGGCGGCCTATGATCGTTTTTACAAAGGGGATATCGCAGAAGAATATGCACGTGGCAGCAAGGAGCAGGGAGGGTTGATTACCATGGAGGACCTTGCGAACTGGAAGCCTCTGGAAGAAGAGCCACTGATGACCAATTATAAAGGGATAGAGGTATATAAACTACAACAGTGGACGCAGGGACCGGTAATGCTGCAGGCCCTGAATATTTTGGAAAACTTTGATCTCAAGAGTATGGGTTATAACAGTACCAGGTATATCCATACGGTTTATCAGGCGATGAATTTATCTTTTGCTGATCGGGATTTTTATTATGGAGATCCTTACTTTGCTCCTCAAGAGCCTATGAAAGGCCTGCTCAGCAAGGAATATGCGAAAGATCGCGCCAGCCTTATTCAGTATGACAAAAATGACCCGAATATTGGTCCCGGCGATCCCTACCCCTATGAAAACAGAGAAAACCCTTTTCTGGACCTTCTGAAAAACAGGGGTTATGAGTTGGACAGTACGCAAAGGAATTTTGCGCCTACCCATGACCTTCGCAATGGTTCTTCAATGAACGAGTATATGGATAATTTATGGATGGGAACGACCACTATAGAAGCGGCGGATGCAGAGGGATGGATAGTCTCCATTACACCAAGCGGGGGCTGGATACCTGCTGTCATTGCCGGAAATACGGGAATAGGAATGAGCCAGCGGATGCAGAGTTTTGTTCTTGATCCTGAATTGAACCCGTTCAACGTTGTGGAGCCGGGAAAAAGGCCAAGGGTAACGCTCACACCAACATTGGCATTAAAAGATGATAAACCATTTATGTCTTTTGCAGTCCAGGGAGGAGATACACAGGATCAAAACCTTCTACAGTTTTTTTTAAATATGGCTGAATTCGGAATGACCGTACAACAGGCTACCGAAGCCCCGAACTTCAATTCAAATCAGTTGTGGCTTTCCCTTGGTGGTACCGAAGCCTCGGATCGTCAACCAAAACCGGGAGAGATATTGCTGCACGAAAGCACAACAGACTTTATAAAAAATGAACTTCGGGGCATGGGATACAGGCTAAGGTTCGACGACCGCACCAGTGGACCGATTAATGCCATCTATTTTGATAGCAAGCATGGCACTTTCTGGGGAGGCTCAAGCAATCACGGAGAGGATTATGGGATAGGATGGTAAATTAAAAGATAGAAAACCACGTCATTTCAATGTTTTTTTAAGCCTTTTTCTCTAAATTTTACATATCAAAACAGTGACAAAAAAGTGAACACTAAAAAATTTTGATCAATTCTTTATCTCTTCAGGGTTTTATTTGATAGTAATTCTGAGTTTTTTCTGATCCTTTTTAGCTTATTGTCTTTGGTTTATGATTTTCCTTATTGGTTCATAAAAATTCCGGATTTCCCGAGGATCCAATATTTTTGTGTTGGAGTTGTACTGCTGATTTTATTTGGTTTACTGAATAAAAAATGGACTGCTTTTTCGGTTTTGCTTATTGTAGGTCTATTATCCTCTTTGATTATCCATGGCACCCGTTTATTACCGTATATAGTAAGAGAAAAACAGTTCCTGACGCCAATTCTAAAGAATTCTTTTAGCCAATGTTCTGATTAATAATAAAGAGGCTCCAAAACTATTAAAAATAATCGATGAAGCAAATCCGGATTTGATCCTTTTGATGGAGGTGAATGAAAGGTGGATTTCTGAACTTCAGGAATTACAAAAGAATTACCCATATTCTATTGAATACCCTTTAGATAATGTATATGGAATTGCCCTATATTCAAAATTTAAATTCAAAGAGCAGGAAATAAAATTTTTTAATGGTGATGAAGTACCCTCTATCCATACCAAATTAGTGATGCCTTCGGGAAAGGAAATACAATTCCATGGAATGCACCCGGTTCCTCCTGTTCCGAGTAGTAAATATCCGGATAATGTTGGTAAAAAGGAGGTTGCTTTAATAAAAGCGGGGAAAATGGTGGCCAAGGATTCCTTATCCTCTATTGTTGCAGGGGATTTTAATGATGTATCATGGTCCCAAACCACTAGGAAGAAAAAAGAAAAATCCAAAACATCAACTTTTATATTCCTTGGTTCACCATTATTCCTTGATAGTGCCAAATCCAAACCTAAATTTCTATCAGGACCAGTTACAAATGATTTTACAGTTTTACTTGGTAATAGGCTATTAAAGCATCAAGTGGTCTCTGAGTATTATAATCGTTCATCCATGCTTGGGTTTGTTCTCTTACTTGATTTAAGTCCTCAAAAATATATTTATTTAGTACTTCTCTTAACTTACATTGAAGCGTTAAATAAAGGAACAAATGGGTTTTAAGGGATGTGTAAAGTGCGGGACGTGTAATTTATTATAAAGAATTAAATTTCTCTAAAATCAAAATACCTTTGAAAGAGGTTTATAATTCAGAAGTTATCCTTTTTAAAACTTTTTCATCAGGGTCCAGGAAGTTAATGGAGGCTTCACCAACTTCTGAGACACTTAAAATTATTCTTGGTTTACCATTACCATCATTCAAACTTATTTCTGAATTCTTCATTTGATTTGTTTGCACCGAAAGCCGTAGCGGATATGACCATAGTTGTTCAAATCTTTGCGGATGTTCCTTTTTAAATGTTTTCATTTTTTGATTTAATACTTCAGGATTATCGACAGAAAGAACTCCTACTTCTTTTAAAGCTTCTACTATATGAATATCAGGCCGTTGATAAATGTAAAATCCGGATTTTTGCTTATTATCCTTATCTACAAAATGACTGAAGGTCATCACTTCATCTTGCTTATAACCATCAAAGGCCAAATGTCTTATTGCTTTAAAATTGCCCTCCTCTTCATGATTGGCAAAGGAAATTCCTCCTACTTCATCTCCTTTGCCATCAAAAAAAACAATATTAGGTGTATTTCTATTGGTAGCTCCCTGGAATTTTTGCCCATCAAAACTTGGGGCCGGTGTTGTTTCAGAATTCGACAAACTAATACCTAATGGTCAATGGACGGTAGCCTCTGAAATAATCCCTGAGCTGCACCGGTAACCGGTGTGGAAGGAGTGTGTACCTGTCTTTATAACCCTTTCCGCCCCTGACTTTAAGCTGCATCCGATCGCTGTCAATATCGCAGGGTTTTAGGCTGATCACTTCCCCCATCCTGAGTCCCGAGTCGTAGGTGGGTGCAATCAGACAATAGTGTTTTCTGTTCTTGATGTTGTTAAGAATAAGTGATATTTCTTCCTTTGAGAATACAACCGGAAGGAGTTTGGGTCTTCTTGGCCTTTTGATCCTGATTGGATCCCAATCTCTTCCCAGGACGTCTTTAAAATGTATTTTAAAAGCACTGATTGTCCGGTTGATGCTTGAAACTGAAAGTTTGTCGGTTTCGATTCTTTTAAAAAGGTAATCCTTTAATTCGGGGATACTGATCGAATCCGGGCTTTTCCCAAAATGACTTGAAACTACAGATACCGGACTAAGATACGTCTTGATACTTACGGGAGAATAATGCCTTTAAGACATCTCCTCATACATATTCTGGCGCAAACTTTTTTTTCCATGATCAAAGTTGTTAAAGATTAAACATGGTATAAAGTTAAGGTAAATATCGAAAAATCAGCACCTTATAGATATGAGTTTGGTTAAAACTACCGACGAAGAAGGTTTAGTTCAACGGTTGTGTATAAGAACAGTAGGGCGGAAAAAACGCAGTTACCATTCGGTTGAACCACAAGCCCTTTTTTTGTTTTTATGGTTTTACAATTTACATAAATTAAAAGCTAAAAAAAAAAAGGGCGACTTTGCAAATGCACCTAAACCGTACATTTAAGCTACTAATTGCCCTATTGTTTTTATACGATGTTATACATAGGCTTTCTACGTCAGAATTTACAACCATCCGTAATATATGTAAATCAGAGCAACGGTATCTATAAACCCGTGAACAGTGATGTTGAACCATAAGTCGTTCTTGCGGATATGAAAAATAATGGCAAGAAGCATACCTGTAATACCTGAGACGATTTGTCCACTTATCCCTTGATACGCGTGCACCCAGCCAAAAATAAAGCCAAAAAGTAATATGTTGGCAACAAGACTTATGTTGCTTGAACCAAAAAATTTGGTAAACTGCCTCATTAAATATCCTCTAAATATAATTTCTTCAGCAAACGCAGCTGATGTCCAAATAAGAGCAAACAAACTCAGTATTGCTGGTAAGTTACCTTTATAGGGTTTGAACACAGAAAAGTCAATGGGTTCTCCAGTAAGATAAATAACACTTGGCACCAAAAGATAGGAATAAAATAGAAAAATTGCTGCACCCAATATTGGAGCTATGATTAATAGATTTTTCGCATTGAATTTTTCACGCTGAAAACCTAAAGACTTAAAGACATCTTTTTTGTATTCTACTGCACTTGCTATTATCATTATTAATGCTGCTATAATCATTTGATAATATCCTGACAGATATAGTAAACAGCAAAGAATAATTGCGACTATAGGCGTTATTTTCGTTTTCAAAAAGGCTTTGTTCATTTTGTTGTTTTTTAAATTTTAAACGAAATAACAACGATGTAGCCACTAAAGTGACTGAAAATGAACGATTTTTACTGAACGGTATAAAAATAATAGCTGAATGAACAAATCAATTTAGGTTTTCTTCTCAAACCAATCCATAAATTCTTGTTTTTTATACCTGCTAATATTAATATGAAAAGCTTTTTTGTGAGAGATTGTAGGTTTGAGTATTATGGAAAGTTTTCCATTTTCTATTGTCTGTACTTGTACAATAGAACGGATATTGAGAATGATTTGTCTATTTGCTCTAAAAAAACTTTGTTCGCTAATTTTACTTGCAACTTCATTTAAAGTAAAATCTGTAATAATTGTTGTTCCATCAGTTTTTACAATATATACTATTTTGTTTTCACTATATATAAAGGCAATTTCAAGATATTTGATTAGGGTAATTTTGCCTCCTTGCTGAACTTTAAGAGTACCTTCTATAGAAATAAGCTTGTAAAGATTATAAATATCAATTGAAAATAAAAAAGTAATTCCGAGAGTGCAGATTAATAGGGTTAGAGAAAGTCCCGTTAGCAGATGATAAATACTGTATGATTCAATTCCATTTATCAAGCCGTTCAATCCATAATATAAAAGGATATATAATGCAGTGATATAACCTAAAGTTGAAAACAGGAAACGTAATAGTAATTGTGTAGTAATTTTTTCAGTGAAGTATTTAATTTTGAAATAGTTGAAATTAAAGCGAGCGATAAAAATAACTACAACTCCTGAAATGACTGAAATAGCAATAGGAAATAAAGGAAATTCGTAATCTTGATTAAACGGAAAATATTTTGGCTCAAAAAGATGATTTGACAAAATAGAAACTGTAACAATTATAAAACCATTTCTAACCCAAAAACTTGAAAATCTAATATGGTTTTTAAAAGAGTTAATTATTGATGTCAGCGAAAATTTCAATCTATTATTATGGTTTTTTCAAGCTTATGTATAACGTATGCTTTCAACAATAGCGGATAGCATCCCAATTTGGCATGCTATCCACAATATTGTTGATATGTCCCCAATAAATATATAGGTTTTAGTTAGAAGCTGGGTTATCCATTGGACTTTTATTTTAGTCCAAGCATTCTCTCCACCCTGACGTTTTATTTTTAATTTGAGGTTCCGAGCCCCAAACCTGGACCTTTTATACCCGACGTTGACTATCAAAGATCCCCTAAAAGTCAAACAGGCCTTCCAGTAAAAGTAAGGATTACTTCCTCAACCGGCTTTTCGCGATCATTTGTGATGCCAAAAGTGCCATTATAATATTTTTCAAAATCAATGGATTTCTGATTTTCAAACCTTTTCTTCCCGACTTCAAGTCCACTGATTCTATCCAATGGAAATGTTTTGAAAAGATCTTTTTCATCACTAGCCAGCAAGTACCACCTGTGCTTGAATTCCTTCAGGGCCAAGGGATTTACTGTTCTTTGCCTCGGTATTCCTTCCCAATATTTAATGTGATCGAATTTAACCACTAACCTATTCTGAATGGCATGGACCAATCCCATTAAATGTTCTGTACCTGTATTTTTTCTCTCCTCAAAAATAACGAATGACGCCAACCCTTTACTCAGCTTAAAGGCATTCATCATATCAAAGGATATAAACATGGAAGCGTTCATTAATAAGGATTCCTCCTTATTGACTCTATATTTTTTTAAGCTTCCTGTCAAAGAAAACATCAACTCCATAAAGGATCCTGATTTCATTAAGGTCTCTCTGGAAGGTTCTTAAAGACCTTTTTGCTTCTATTCCATGAATCTGATTCTGGAGCTCCAGCCTGTCATCCAATTCATCCCAACTGAAGGGTGCTTTTCTTGCAAGGTTCATGATTACGGCATATCTGGCAAAGTCTGTTTCTTTACTCATTGCTTATTTTTTTCCAATGTAATGATTTGAACGTCAAAATATGTCGTCAGAAAAAATTTGAAGGATATAGTCAACGACAGGTTTTGACGCCCTTAGAAGATACATTGCAAAGAATAAGTAAAACAATCCCATGGATCTAAAAGACATTGAGATCAAACAACAAAAACTATCAGAAACCGGGAATCAATTAAAACTGAGATTCTTTGGAATCGATTCCATCATTGATCAAGTTATAGAGAGCATCAGTAGCTGGTACTGCATGCCTGAATTCCAGGAAAGACCTTTGGTGGTCAACCTTTGGGGAATGACAGGTATCGGTAAGTCAGACCTGATCCGGGAACTGGTCAATCTGCTTGAATTTCAAAACAGGTATCATCATTTTGATATGGGAGAGCTTGGAACAGGTAGGGCCGGGGATCTAAAGATTAACCTGAGAGAGATATCGGAAAGGAACAATGATGAGCCCCTTATCATTACCTTGGATGAGTTTCAGATCAACCGATCAATCAACGAAATGGGGTCTGAGATTTCCTGTCCGCATTCGCGAATAATATGGAAACTTCTGGATGATGGCATTCTGCAGTTTGATACCGATCATTTTTACCATTATGAAAACGATTTGATAAAGCTTATAAAAGAGCTGCATTATTGGAAAGAAAGGGGATTGAACTTAAAAAATGGAGCAGTACCACTTGAATTTGTGGTCTATTTAAAAGACAAAAATGAAAAGGAGATTAGGGATAAATCAGAAAAAGAGATTGAAGATTATTTTTCCAGAGAATCAAACAGATCGTTTTTCAGCTCAGATGAAATCGAAAAGTTCCATGATTGGCATCAGGGTGAATTTTTACCCTTTACCGCATATAAGCATTTTTTTAAAAGCCTTGCCCTGGAAGGCCTTATTGCTTATTTCGAAGATCAGGATGAAAAGATCAAAAAACCAAAGACTCTAAATTTTACCAAGTCATTGATTTTCGTTGTTGGGAATTTGGATGAGGTTTATAAGATGCATAATGATTATTCATCCGATGTTTGCCCAAACTTTATTCATGAATTATCCAAAAAGATTGATGTGCCAAAAGTAAAAGAGGCTTTACTGAAAAGGTATAGGGTCGAACAGATATCAAGATTAGGAAATAACCATATTATTTTTCCCTCCTTGGATTCAGAGGCATTTCGAAGCATCATTGATGGCAGGCTAAACAGGATCTCAGAAAGGATCCTAATTGGGCATGACATAAAGATGGATTTTGACAATAGTATAAAGCAGTGGATTCATTCGGAGGGAGTCACACCGACTCAATGGGCTCGCCCCCTGCTCAGCGCTTTGAAATACGGCATTGAGGATGTATTGCCTAAGGTATTAAGCCAGGGATTCAGAATTCATATTCAATTCGATAAAGTTTTGATGGTTGAAACCAACGGCCTTATAGCTGAATACTTTTCTGAAAGATGTAAAAATGGGTGAATCCAAATTCGCGGGTAGAAGCATGATTGAAAAGTTAAAACGAAACAGAAAAGATGATCTTCAGGCATTGGTGGCGGTTCATGAAACAGGTCATGCCATCTGTTATATGTTTACCCAAGGCAAATACCCAAGTAAAGTTTTTTCTGTTTCTTCTACCGCATTTACTGGAGGAATGATGCTTGTTAAAAATGAGGATTTATTGACTGTAAAAAGTTAAGGCTTTGGTGAAGCTACCCTTGAGGAAAAAGCGGCTACACTCCTATATTTGATTGTGAAGAATCACGGTTTCTTAGATTTTAAGAGAAGAATTTCTGCAGTTTGCTTTCTTCTCTTTTTGCAGTCAAATGATTTCGATTATCAGCAATGATGCACTGGCCAGCTAAACGCTCTTCACAGCATCAAGCAAACCTGAAGAAATGGACACAGTTAAGAAATTGGTGATCAGTGTGCTAAATAGAAACCGCACTTGATAAACGGAAATGGAAAGACATATAGAAACATACAGTCACCCAAGAAGGACTTTCTTCGATGAGGATGTGAAACGCAAAAGCTGAAAATTAGAGAGGTTGCAGATCTCTTACAAATTTCAAGGTTCAAGGTATCTTAAAAGCTACCCTCTTTTAGAATATTTAAAACTATAAAGTACTTACCCATAGATCTCCTTTCCCGGGACAGGTTCCAGAAATCCGTTATTATGGATTATTCTTGAACCAAAGATATATTCCGTTAGTCCACCCAAAACCATCCTGATTTGGGTATTCTCCTCCACCGGCAGGCGAATCAAGGTCTACAACATTGTATTTTTCCATCATCTTGCCGGTTTCTTTAAAAACTTTATCGTTATTGGCTATCCACCTCTTTTTCAACTCTTCTGCAGTATCATAAAACCCGTAATTGCATAGACCCACATAGGTTAGATATTGCAAAGGCGCCCATCCGTTAGGATAGTCCCATTGCTGACCACTATTGTGGAGAGAAGAAACTACGCCCCCTTTTTTTAAAAAGTTTTCGGTGATATGTTCGTGAACATGTTGTGCTTGTTTGTTCGTAGCCATTTTGTAGTAAAGTGGATAAACTCCGGCCAGCGACATTATTTTCGTAAACTTATTCGACTCTGTATCATAATCCATGAAAAATCTCCTATCATCATTCCATAGATTTTTAATCATAGCTTTTTTACGCTTCTCTGCTTTTTCAAGGAAATAAGTAGAAGGCTCGGAAAAGGAGCTATGCTCGTAAGCCTCAGATAAAGTTACTTCAAGATCGTACAGAAGGCAGTTTAGATCTATTGGTATTATATCAGTGGTATGAATGGTTTCCATTTTAGTTTCTTCTCTAAACCAACGGCAGGTAAAGTCCCAGCCGGATTCACAAGCTGCCCTTATATGCCTATAGAATGTTCCAGGCACCACCCCAACCAGGGCGGATTTATGCGCCATTTCTACATCTTCCACGTAAGATTCAGGACGGGGAGCAGGAAGGTCATCCCAGTAACGGTTTAAAATACTGCCGTCTGGTAACAGTACTGCTCTGCGAAAACAAATTTCCCTTTCCGAAAGGCGAAAGTACCCGTCCATCCAATAGTTATATTCTTTTTGCATGTGGGGAAGATACTTTGTAAAAACATCAGGTCCATCAATATCAGCAAGAAGACGTATCATTGAAGCAAAAAAAGGAGGCTGTGAACGCGTTAAATAATAACTGCGATTAGCATTGGGAATATGTCCATATGTATCAATTAAATGAGCGAAGTTTTGAACCATTTCTCTAATCAGTTCATTCTCCCCGGCACATTGTAAACCAAGCATGGTAAAGTAGCTGTCCCAATAATATAATCCCCTAAATCTTGCCCCAGGAACTACATATGATTTGGGGACAGGCAACATTGAGCAATTCGTTTGTGAAGTGCGGGTTAAAAGGGGCCAAACTTTCTTGATATGCTCAGTAACCGGCAGTTGCTGGTCACTTTCATACTCAGTCTTTACAGGTGATGGAATTTCAAAATATTCTCTGACAAAATCACGAAGTTCAAAATCCTTTTTATGTTTTTCAATTTCATATAAACTTAAAATTTCTTCAGGAGACCGCTTTGGGAAACAGTCGGCAAAAGTTATTGAATCCGGAAAAACATGATTCATCTGAACATCATGGAATAACGGTCCAAATAATTGGTCAGGTGGTAAAATGGCTGGAACTACACTGTATATCTGTGGGGGTTCTATGGATCTCATTTTTTTTTGTTTTTCATTATCCACGCATTTCCGGCTTTTAAGTTAACTTTATTTACTGTTTAAAGTTTTTAGCATGTTTAGGCTTTTCATAAAATAGGTTTACAGAGTAGTATTTTTTTCAAAGTTAATATTGAAACCTCAAAACCTACAAGTTTAAGTTTAAGGATTCCCGTCATCAGCTTTTTATAAGAGCAAAGTGAGTTATCAAAGAATTAAACATTGATTTTTTAAAATAAGCAGAAAATATAACCAATCCTAGAAGTTAAACACCTCATAGCGATCAATGATCATCAAAGCTATGGGCTCATAGAAGTTTACAAGATCCAAACCGGTGTTTTGGAGTGTTTTCGGATTGTCCTGGCAATTTGTTCATAAGAGCCCCTATACTTGTTCTCCTTCAATCTTTCCGTCAATTGGCACATATCTTTCAAATGGATCTTATCGGTTTTTGTGCGGTTTATCCTTTTGGTTATGTATGCAAAGGTTTCCGGACTTCATTCTGATCAAAGAGTGGGGAACAACATTGATTTTGACTATGAAGAAAAGCATCACCCTATACAGCCACCTATCCTATCTGAGGCCCTTAGACTCCGAATGCATGAACGTGGCTTAAGCCAGAAAGGTCTTTCTGAATTTTTGGGGTAAGCAGTTCAAGAATCAGCGAATAACTCAATGGAAAAGCGAGCCTACTTTAAAGGTTGCTCGTAAAATAATCCAAAAACTGAATATTGAAGCATCTATTGTTTGCCTTTTTTGTATTAAACCAGACCTCATGTTTTGGAGTAGGTCGGGAAAATTTGACCTGTTAGGAAAATGGTAATGAATATTTTAAATTCCTGTCGTCCGAGAACAAAATTTTACTAATTAATTTTATGATGGAATAGTAATAAAAATGAAAGACGGGAAGCCTTTTGGAGCTGTCCCATCTTTTTTCTATTGTTGTTTCGACCAAGAAAAAACAATATGAAGTAAGCTAAAAATAATTTTAATGATCTTTAGCCAACACCTTATTATTTAAAATCCTTACTTGTCTTTCGGATGGACAGGCAGCATAAACCCGCAAATGATGAAACACATGTTTTTATTTTTCTTCCTGTTTGCCAGTATATGGGGTATGGCCCAGGAGCAGGCCAAGAGCCCACAGGAAAATGTGGTGATTACCTCCAACAATAATAAAACCCAAGTGAGTACAAATGATAAGGGGGAGTTGCTTGTTGAAGTTTCCAATAAGGACCTCCTTAAGTTTAAGGAAATGGGCCATGTTCGATACAGAGATTTCGGTGCCAAAGGAGATGGCAAAACCGATGATATCGATGCCATTGCCGCAGCGCATGCCATTGCCAATCAGGAGGGGTTATCGGTGAAAGCTGATGAGGGGGCGAGCTACTACATTGGTGGGAAGGTCCGTACGGCAGTCATCCGGACCGACACTGATTTTGGAACAGCCGAATTTATCATTGACGATACCGAAGTTGAGGACCGTGCGGAGCATGTTTTCCTGGTGAGCTCCACCCTGCTTCCCTTCGACCTTAAGGGGGTATCCTCCCTTAAGAGAAACCAGGAGAAAATAGATGTCCCTTTACCGGGTCCCAGCCTAATTACCGTCACCGACTCCACTGTGAGACGTTACATCCGGTTTGGTCCGAATCAAAATGATGGAGCCCCGCAGACGGATATCTTTATCGTTGACAAAGACGGCAATGTGGACATGGACGCGCCGATCATCTGGGACTTCGATCAAATAACGGACATCACCGCGCTTCCCGTTGACCGGACAAGGCTGACCATCAAAGGAGGAAGATTTACCACCCTTGCCAACCAAGCCGAATCCAAGTACACCTATTATAGCCGCGGCATCGCAATCAGGCGTTCCAATGTCCTTGTGGATGGGCTTGAACACCGCATCACCAATGAAGGAGAACATGGTGCGCCCTATGGCGGTTTTCTTAATATCCGCGACTGTTCCGATGTAACGGTCCGGAACAGCATCCTGACCGGACACAAAACCTACCAAACAATTGGATCGGCAGGTGTTCCCGTCTCCATGGGCAGCTACGACATTTCTATCAGCAGGGCCCTCAACGTCTCGTTTGAGCACAGTAGCCAGATCAATGATATCAACGATCGGACCTACTGGGGAATTATGGGCTCCAATTTCTGCAAAAACCTTATTCTTGATCATTGTACTTTTTCCCGCTTTGATGCCCACATGGGTGTTGCCAATGCCACTATCCGCAACTCCACGCTAGGCCATATGGGAATAAACGCCATCGGCAACGGGACTTTTCTCGTCGAGAATTCCACCCTTAACGGAAGAACCCTCATCAATCTTCGCTCAGACTACGGCAGTACCTGGCAGGGAGAATTCATCATCAGAGATTGTGTTTTTATCCCAGCAGGAGGCAGAACAGCCGGTGCCAGCCTGATCGGAGGATCCAATTCCGGACAGCATGATTTCGGTTACACCACTTATATGCCCGAACGCATCATCATCGAAAACCTGCACATCGACGATTCCAACCATCCCGAGGATTACGAAGGTCCGGCCATTTTTGCCAATTTCAATCCCGAAATGACCGACGATTCCTACCGGGAAAAGTATCCCCACGTAAGAACCAAGGAAGTCATTCTCAAAAACGTAACTACCGAAAGCGGCAAGAAGCTGCGGATAAGTGACAATCCGTACCTGTTTAAGGATGTGAAGATCAAAACAGACTGAAAAGAGGCATGCTTGTGGAACCGGAATGTAGAATATTGACCTCACCTCAAGGCTTTGTATTCAGGAAGTAAGGTTTTTTAACTCTCCGCCACTTTATTGGGCACATGGGTTTTATTATTGAAATCAGGAAGTTCAGGATGAGGCCTTTCATCCAACTGTAATTTGGTACTTTCTTTTTGCAGATGCTTCTGTAAAGCCGAGGCATACAATGGAATGGCCTGCCTGAAGAAGGTTATTGAACCATGGTCCTCAACAGGCAAAAAAAACTTTAAGCTTAATTGCCAGGTTCCTGCTGTTGTTTACCAGACTTCCCCAAAGTTTCCGTCCCTCCCCACCATCGGTCATATGCGGTATTCGTTCTGAAAACCAGAAGCATTGAAATCGCAAAACCCAACAGAGAATGCATGATTGTTAGGTCCTTGGCATAACTGCTTTCGGAGAGATTTAGATAATAAACTTCCAGGTAAACAATACCCCAGGAATATAATGAAATAAAAATCATGGAAGGAATCTAAATGCGGATGGTATCTGAATTTGTGATTTTGAATATGGCTAAAAGCCAATCCTTTGGATTGTAATAAAACATTGTGACAGGGTGTGAAATAAATCCCGCGAATATAGCCTAAAAACCTGCTGAATTTTAACACTCAGGGATCAAAAAAGTCATAAAATGAGGCTTGCACTTATCATTATCAGGAATTCTTCATTTTTTAGACATCCATTTATTGTACATTGATTTGCACGAAACAAAAAACGATTGGCCGCAAGCTTACTTTTTAGGTCTGGGAATAAAACACATCTACAACCAATCCCTCAAAAATTGTAAAATGTCCTTCCTCATTTCAGCGGTTTCCTCATGGCCTACCTCATAAATTTTTAATTTCCACGCTTCGGGGGCACCGTCTTTTGCATAAATTTCCTTCAGGTTCTTATCAATGATTGCTAAACCTTCCATGGGTGTAAGGGGATCGAATTTTCCTGCAAGACCAAAATGTGGACGGGGGGAAATCAAGCCGTTGATTTTGGAGGTGGAAAAGTTGTTCAATAAATCAGGAACATAATAATATATACCATGTAAACTGAGGTCATCCTTTTCCAGAAGGGTATGGAAATCCGTCAGACAGTTCAGATCCACACACACTTTAATACGCTCATCCAATGCCGCAAGCCACCATGCCATGGTACTTCCCATTGACATGCCCATAGTGGCGATGCGCTCCTTATCAATATCTTCCCTGGAAACCAAGTAATCCAGCGCGCGGAGATTGTCATATACCATCATTCCAAAAAGAACCTGTCCCTTCCACAACATTTCTTTGAATATATCCAATTCGGACTTTCCCGATCTCTCACCAAATCCCCAGGAATCCAAACAGAGTCCTGCATATCCTTCACTCGCCAAAGCAAAAGCATACGGAGGTGCCTGCATTTCTTTTCTTCCGTATAAAAATTCGTTCTTACCTACTTCATATTGACCGAAATGGGAATGGTTAAACAGGACAACAGGCAACTTCCCTTGGGCATTTTTTGGTTTGGTAAAGTAGGCCGGAACCTTCTCCAGTCCATTTATATCGAGCAACAACTTTTCAATGATGACCCCATCCTTTTCTTCAGTGGATACCAATTCTACGGATATAGGCCTTTCCCGTTCCGGAAGCTTCCCCAGGAGTTCATACAATTCTCTCCGCAGGACCTCTTTATCTTGGATCTCATGCATGTTTTCAGTCATAGTTAGTTGTTTATTTTGGGAAAGGACATCAGGTAAATTGCCAAAGTAAACAAAGATCAGGAACAGGAATAATTTGAAGGAGTAAAAGATAAAACGATTCATAAATGTATGCTTTGAGTTTTTTATAAGATATCAGCGCTTCTAGGATTACAGGGCTACCGCCCCTTTTGATACAAAATCCGGTTTTCTTTCTACGAAGATTATAGGGCTACGCCCCTTTACACAAACGCGGCTTGAGTATCGCGCTTCACACCTATTCTTCCATTTTAAACCATCTCACCGCATTGTGGTAATATATCTTATCCACTACCTCCTTTGGCAACTTTAATCCATTGAAAGAATCTTGGATCAGTGAGCTGCTCATGTTATTGTCAGTCACAAAAAACTCCCAATCCCTTCTCCAATTTTCATCCATGTTAAGGTAAAGATTCTCCGGGGCACGCACACCGTCATCACCCAAGTCAGTCCCATACAAAATCCTGTCCTGGTATTCAATGAAAAAATCCCGTACTTTCTCGCGGTCATCTGCCGTCTGATAAAACAACTGCCCCATGCGGGCCGCCAAATCCACCGACATGTTGGGGAACCGGTCAAGCCGTTTTGCCAGCTCATCCACGCTGTACTCCAAACTTCCCATATGGGCACCTACAAACCGCAATCCAGGATGCTTTGCCAGCATGCGGTCCCGGGCATCCATCAGTGCTTCATGCGAAGGCATTTCAGGGTGCAGGTACATATGGTATTCCGGATGTGCTTCAAAATATCGGCGGTCATTCTGTGTAGTCATGGAGTCCAGTGGCAACCAGCAGTTTTTAGGTTCTCCGAGGTGCCCCATCAGTGTTTTTCCCTGATCCCGGATAAACCGGAAAACAGGATCAAATCTGTCATCATCTATCGAAATCAGATTTCCTGCAGTATCTCTGGAAACCATTCCTATGTTTTTCCAAACTTTCACCCCCAGCGCTCCCTGTTTAAAACAACTGTCCAACCAGGAAATAACCTTTCCTTCCCAGTTTTCATCGTCCCAATCCGAAACAGCAAAGGCAGTTACCATATCCACGGTTTTAGGAAACGATTGATGTTGGTGAAGTCCATACCCGTATTTCCCGTAGACATCATTCCAACCGTCATCAACCTCCAAACTCACGTTGATAAGCCGAAAATTATATGCCATTGCCTTTTCCACAAAGGTTGACCTGTCGGCGTCGATGTGAACATGGACATCGATTTTTTTAACCTTTGAAAAATCCTCAAGCGAATACCATTGGTCATTTTGACTGAAAGCATTCATCATCAAAAGCAGCGCATTAAACAACATATACATTTTCATATTATTTTATTGAAAAAAAAACAATTGGAAATCGGCGAGCTGCCACTGGTCTTTGTTTTTTAGAACAAGGGTTGTAAAACCCCCGTAGACAAAGAAGCCGAAAGTTGCAATTCACAATTTAAATGAATATATAAAATAAATAAATTTTTTTCCGGTGGTATTGATTTTATGTTCAGAGGCATAGTCCGTCATTACCCTTAACCTTCATTTTTAAGAAAATGATTCGCTTCCAAAGAGTCATCGAAGCCGGAATTTGATTTTGCCAAAAATTTACAGCCAACCCAAAAATCCAATTGTTTTTCAATTTTACCTTTATTATAGCGGAAAATCTTGAAAAATCATATATTTTGGACTTTTATTATTTACCCAATAAATATTGGGTTTTAACCAGCAAAGAACTAATTAATCCCATGCCAAGTCTTTCAACCTTAAATACAATGCTTCCTTCTGTAAAGTATCTTTTGATTTCCTGTGTTACCTTATGTGTTTTTTTGGGCTGCAGTCAGGAAAAGCCATCATTTGATGTTTCCCCTGCTGACCGTCTGGATCCCAAAAGGATAGAACCTCCCTACCCCATAATACAAATCCCCGAAGGAGCTGATCTTGAATCCCCTCTGTGGAAAGGGATTGATTTATCACCTGTTCCTCCCGTCATACCGCTTTCGGCTTCAGAACAGCAAAAAACATTTATCCTGAAGCCCGGCTATAAAATAGAGCCCATCCTTACGGAACCCCAGATCAAAGAACCCGCGGCCATTCAGTTTGATGGAAACGGAAGGATGTATGTGCTGGAACTTAGGACATATATGCAGGATATAGATGCCACAGATGAGCTGATGCCTGCCGGACGAATATCCAGATGGGAGGACCGGGACAATGATGGGATTTATGAAACCGGGGTTGTATTTTTGGATAGCCTCGTGTTTCCACGTTTTATTGTACCGTTTGGTCCGAACACAATTTTGTCCATGGAGTCCAATGAAGACCATGTATACAAATACACCGATACCAACAACGATGGCAAAGCGGACAAGAAGGAACTGTTCGCTACCGGTCTGGGAAGATCCGGAAATGTGGAACACCAAACCAGTTTTTTGACCTGGGCCATGGATAACTGGATGTACAGCACCTACAATTCCCACCGGATCCGCTGGACTCCGGATGGCGTGATTCAGGAACCCACAGGAAATCCCTATGGACAATGGGGTGTGACACAGGACAATTATGGGCAGGTTTGGTTTCAGGACGGTGCAGGTGGAGTTCCCCGTAATTTCCAGTTCCCGATTGTCTATGGCAATTATCCTGTAGAAGGTGAGTTCCGGGAAGGGTTTAGAGTTCCTTATAGCCTAATAACACTAGCTGATTTTCAGCCGGGAATGCGGGAAACAAAACCCGATGGATCTCTTAGCAATGTTACCGGTGCAGCCGGCAATGATGTTTTTAGAGGAGACCGGCTTCCCAAGGAACTGGTTGGGGAATATTTTTATGGCGAGCCGGTGGGTAGGATTGTCAGGCAGGTTTCTTCCCAAAAAGAGGAAGGTCTGACTTACATTCAAAACAAATACATCGATTCTGAGACTGAGTTCATCCAATCTACAGATCCACTTTTCAGACCCACCGATATTGCCACAGCTCCTGATGGCACCCTCTATATCGTGGATATGTACCGAGGCATTATTCAGGAGGGAAACTGGACACAGGAAGGAAGTTATCTGCGGACAAAAATCCTCCAGTATCAAATGGATGATATAGTGGAAAACGGCAGAATATGGAGAGTTACCTATGACGGTATGCCAAGGAGTAAGGAAAAACCCAGAATGTTCGAGGAATCCGCTGCTGAGCTGGTAGAGCATCTGGAACACCCCAACGGCTGGTGGCGTGACAAAGCCCAACAACTCTTGATTCTCAGACAGGATCAGTCCGTGGTAAAGGATTTGGTCAGGATGTTGGATACTTCTGCAAATGAACTGGCCCGTATTCACGCTTTATGGACCTTAGAAGGATTGGGGGCTTTGAAAGCGGGGGTGGTCAGAAAATTGATGAAAGATAAAAATCCATTGATCCGCATCCAAGCACTTCGGGCTAGTGAAACCCTCTATAAATACGGAGAAAAAAGCCTCGAGAAGGATTACAGAAAACTGGCGTTGGACAAGGAACCAAGTGTGGTGATCCAGACCCTGCAAAGTGCCTATATATTGCAGATGGAGAATGGGGATGAACTCCTACAGTCAACCCTTCAATCCAATAAAGCAAAAGGCGTTCAACTGGTTGCCAATCAGATTTTAGAGAAAAAAGAAGAAGCCAAAAAATTAGCAACAACTCAGTTTTCGCCTGCTGATAGAGAGCTTTTCAACCAGGGAAAAACTATTTTCGACAGCTATTGTGCCACCTGTCACGGCATCAAAGGTTTGGGTACTCCCACCGGAGCGCCGGGTGGAGAACTTATTGCCCCGGGATTTTCGGGTTCTCCCCGCATCCAAGGGCATCCCGAATATGCGGTAAAAACGCTGCTGCATGGGTTGACCGGAGCCATTGAAGGCAAAGAATATGAAGGGGTCATGATTGCCATGGATTCCAATGATGACCAATGGATGGCTGCCGTGGTATCATACATCCGCAATGATTTTGGTAATAAAGGAAGCTTTGTAGAACCCGAATATGTGGCCCAAATCCGAAAAGATACCGAAGATAGAAACGCGAACTATTCCTATGATGAATTGATCGATGAAATCCCTAAGGTCCTATTTCCTCAGGATACCTGGAAAGTAACTGCCAGCAGCACAGCATTGCAGGGCGTGGGTTCTACCAAAGATCCAACTTATGCTTTTAGCTTCAAAGGCTGGAAGACAGAAACAGCCCAAGAACCGGGCATGTGGTTTCAGATAGAACTTCCGCGTCCGGTAAACTTAGCGGAATTACAGTTTGATTCCGGTGAGGAACAGTATCCCAGCATCTATAAGGTCTCTGTTTCGGATGATGGAACAAATTATGAGGAAGTGGCAAAAGGTAAAGGTGAAAAAGGTATCAATACAATCGGATGGAAGGATCAGACTCAGGCAAAATTTATCCGGATGCAGGTATTGGATAAAAGTGACCATCCATGGGCTATGCGAAATTTGAAGCTTTTTGCAAGGTAATTTAGCCTCCAGTTAAGGATGGGGTTAATTCCGGTTTGGTGGGCAGAAATTTAAATCCCAAAACATCATGATTAAGAAAACATTAATCTTGGCAGGATTTATTATTCTAAAATTTATTTTACAGTACATTTTAATAAGTCCTGAATATGACTTGCACCGAGATGAATACCTATATCTTGACCAGGCAAACCATTTAGCATTTGGATATTTGTCTGTTCCGCCATTGACTTCCTGGATATCCTTCATTATAAAATTTTTGGGGAATTCAGTGTTTTGGATCAAGTTTTTCCCTGCATTTTTTGGAGCAATGACCATGTTAGTGGTATGGAAAACCATTGAAGAGCTGAAGGGAAATTTATTTGCATTGATACTAGGTGCTACCTGCGTGTTGTTTTCCGTTCTTCTAAGACTAAATACACTTTACCAACCCAACTCATTGGACGTTCTATGCTGGACAATCCTTTATTTTGTGGTAATCAAGTACATCAATTCAGAAAGGCAAAAGTGGTTGTTTATCGGAGCGGTGGTATTTGCGGTTGGTTTTCTGAATAAGTACAACATCGCTTTTTTGCTTATCGGGTTTTTACCGGCCATTTTAATGACCGAACAACGCCATCTTTTGATAAACAAGAAGCTTTTTGCAGCCATACTGTTGGGTCTACTGCTTATTCTACCAAACCTGATATGGCAATACAACAACCAATTTCCTGTTTTTCACCATTTAAAAGAATTGGCTGAAACCCAACTGGTGAATGTGGAACGATGGGCTTTCTTAAGGTCACAGTTGCTGTTTAATATAGGGTCTTTATTTGTTATTATGTCTGCCCTATATGCCTTATGGTTTTATGAGCCATTCCAAAAATATAAATCATTTTTTTGGGCAATAATTTTTACTCTGATTGTTTTTCTCTGTTTCCGGGCAAAAGATTATTATGCAATTGGGATTTATCCCATTTATATTGCTTTTGGGGCTGTCTATCTTTCAGATATCCTGGATACAGGATGGAAAAAATATTTAAAGCCAATCGCAATTGCAATTCCTGTGTTGTTTTTCATTCCTATGTACAATTTAGTCTTTCCGAATAAAAGTCCGGAATACATAGTGAAAAATGAAAAGAAGTATAAGGCATTGGGCTTACTTCGTTGGGAAGACGGAAAAGACCATTCATTACCACAAGACTTTGCGGATATGTTAGGATGGAAAGAATTGGCATACAAAGTTGACAAGGTCTACTCATATCTTCCTAATCCTGAAAAAACGCTTATTCTTTGCGATAACTATGGACAGGCCGGAGCGATTAATTATTACACAACCAAAGGAGTAAGAGCAGTGTCATTCAATGCAGATTATATCAATTGGTTCAAGTTAAACCAAGAATATAGTAATCTTATAAGAATCAAATATCATTGGGAAAGAAAAAGGGAATTTGAGAACACAAGTCCCTTTTTTCATACCTCTTTGATTGCAGACTCAATAACAAATAAGTATGCCCGTGAATACGGAACTATCATTTTTACATTTATCGATACCAAGATCAATATCAATGAAAGAATAAAAAACGAGATTGAGGAAGTGAAAAATTACCGTAAATAGCACCTAAGCCGTAAAACATTATTCTGCCTTTGTATTCTAAAAGCCCTTGGCGGTGAGTTTGAAAAAGATTTTCATAAAATTGAAATCCCAACAAACTCTGACCTAATCCTTCTTTGTCAAGTTTAGATAAGAAGAAAAACTGCTGGGGTTTCTAAAATTACTGTAAGAAATTTCAGGAATTCACAATGTATTTCATTTTTGAAGGTTAAAAAAACCGGAGGATTTTTTGTTCTTTAAATCTATATATCGTAATATTGCAATGTATTGATAATCAAATTCAGACTATCATGAAAATACCCATATTAGACCCCGCTTAATGAATATCAGTTGTTTAAAAATATTATTGTAAATGGTCTTACCTTGATTCATTTACTGATAAATAATTTCCTTCCATAATCCTTTGCTGTTATTTCGGATTAACTAAAGAATAAAAACCATGAACACCATCTCCACTCAATACCTGTTTTTTACCGGAAAAGGGGGCGTAGGAAAAACATCTTTGTCCTGTGCAACAGCCGTAAAAATGGCTGATGATGGTAAAAAAATACTCCTGGTCAGTACCGACCCTGCCTCAAATCTCCGGGATGTGCTTAACAGCCCTGTTTCTGAAAAGATAAGTTCGGTTAAAGGTCTGAAGAACCTTTCCGCCATTAATATCAATCCGGAAGTTTCAGCCGATGAATATCTCAAACGGGTTACGGAGCCCTTGAACGACTTCCTTCCTGCCGCTGAGATAAAAAAAATGCAGGAAGAACTTTCAGGGGCCTGTACCACAGAGATTGCTTCCTTTGATGAGTTTTCACGCTTTATTTCAGGAGAAAATGAAGGTGGAAATTTTGATGTCATCATCTTCGATACAGCACCAACAGGTCACACCTTGAGATTGTTGGAATTACCGGCTGCCTGGGCAGAATTTTCTGAAGAAAACCCCGATGGAGCTTCCTGCCTTGGACCTACTTCAGCTTTGAAAAGCAGTCAGGAAAGGTACAATAAGGTAGTAGCCACCTTGCGAGATACCAGCCAAACCACTTTCTATCTGGTTTCCCGTGCAGAAAAATCATCTTTAAAGAAAGCCTCCCGTACCCGTGAAGAGCTAAAGGAACTGGGATTGAACAATCAAAAATTACTGGTCAACGGAGTGTTCAAAGCTTTGGATCATGCAGATGAGTTTGCAATAAAATTGGAGCAAATGGCTAAATTTCAATTGGATTCAATTCCTGAAAATCTGCAGGAACTGGAACAGCAGCGTTTTCCGCTATTGCCTTATAATGTGCTGGGTATAGAAAAACTGCGTTCCCTGCTGGATGAAAAATCGCAGGAAAAAGTGGTGGAGGAAAAGGTTTCAGAAACAGGGGATATCAATCCGTACTTAAAAGGAATTGATGAACAGGGAAAGAAATTACTTTTGGAAGATCTAAGATCGCCTTGCACCGAGGAGGTTGCTGTATTTCACGCTTTTTCAAAAGCCATTCAACAAGCCAAACGCAAGTTTGTAGTGATAGATACTGCTCCTACCGGGCATACTTTATTGCTGCTCGATACTGCCGGTAGTTATCACCGCGAAGTGATGCGCAATACGGGAATGGATCCTGCCAAAATCAAAACACCTTATATGGCATTGCAGGACAGTAAACTTTCCAAGGTGATCGTGGTTTCACTGCCCGAAACCACCCCGATGAGGGAAGCTGCTGCTTTGCAGGATGACTTGAAACGGGCCGGTATTACCCCTTATTTCTGGTTGGTGAATCAGAGTTTATCGATGCACACCAATCTCAAAGACCCTTTGCTCAAAAGCAGGGCAATGGCAGAAGGTGAAGTGATCCAAACCATCAAAAATTTCCATACCGAAAGAATTTACGGAATTCCTTTTATACCAAAAGAGGCTTTATTACCTGCCTTACTTGATTTCTACAACGAAAACCAACTTGAAAAAACCAATTGATATGGGCGTAACAAAAAGTGATCTGTTTACCGAAAAGCAAAATGAACTGGCGAATGTGGCGAAAGTCCTTGCCCATCCTGCACGGGTGGCCATTATCCAGTATTTACTGAAATCCAACACCTGTTTCAACGGACATCTGGTAGAGGAACTGGGATTGGCACAAGCCACCGTCAGTCAGCATCTTAGGGAGCTTAAAAACAGCGGTATCATTCAGGGAACCATCGAAGGAGTATCAGTGAGTTACTGCATCAACCCTGAGCGATGGGCAGAGATAAAAGGGCTGTTCAGCGATCTATTCGATAGTTTTCAACCTCCCGTTTACTGCCCCGATTGTTGATAAAGCCTGGCAGGTTTGTCTTCACATTCAAACTTGACAATTAGGATTAGATACTCTTAAATAAATTTCAGATCCACTTACGTGCGGATTATTAGGTCATTGATTAAAAAAAATTGAACCATGAAAACTTCAGAAGAACTAAAAAAGATCGTTCGGGAAAAATACGGCGAGATCGCTGCCCAGGAAAATGCCCCCTGTTGTGGTGCCGGTTCCTGTGGCCAGGAAGTATATAATATCATGACCGATGATTACTCGGGAACGGCAGGATATAATGCAGATGCAGACTTGGGATTGGGTTGTGGACTACCGACCCGGTTTGCCAAAATCCAAAAAGGAGATACTGTAATAGATCTG
The DNA here is from genome assembly GCA_041748555.1 of Rhodonellum sp. GTDB lineage: Bacteria > Bacteroidota > Bacteroidia > Cytophagales > Cyclobacteriaceae > Rhodonellum. The sequence continues at coordinate 18,645 of JBGTDA010000034.1, read as the reverse complement.
GGTTCCGGAGCGGGCAATGATTGCTTTATTGCGCGTCACGAAACAGGGGAAACGGGCAAAGTCATAGGTATCGACTTTACAGAAGCTATGATCAAGAGGGCACGGGCAAATGCAGAAAAACTCGGATTCAACAATGTAGAATTCCGTCAGGGAGATATTGAGCAAATGCCCGTTTCGGACAATGTTGCCGATGTGATCGTCAGTAACTGCGTGCTGAACCTTGTTCCTGATAAGAAAAAAGTGATCAAAGAAATATACCGCACCTTGAAACCGGGAGGGCATTTCAGTATCACTGATATTGTTTTGGTGGGTGACTTGCCCGAAAAGTTTCGTGCAGATGCCGAAATGTATGCAGGTTGCGTAACAGGTGCCATCCAGAAAGCAGACTATTTAAAACATGTCAAAGAAAGCGGTTTTGAAAACATCAGTATACAAAAGGAAAAGCCCATCATCATTCCGGACGAAATTCTTGACCGCTATCTGAATTCTACGGAAAAAGAGGATTTTAAGAAAGGTACTGTCGGAATTTTCAGTATCACTGTTTTTGCCCAAAAACCCGGGATAAAAGGCTTGCAGGTAGCAGGAGGTCAAATTAAAATACCGAATAGCCACTGTGGTCCAGCTTCAGGATGTTGCTAAAAAATTTCCCATTCATAAATAACTTCCCATTCAAATGATAAAAACACAGGATCACCTATTTCAAAAAGTCGGAGAAAGCATCACTGCTTTAGATGTAGCAACTATTTCAGAAGAAAGAAAAAAGACACTTCAACCCCTGATCGATTTTATCCAATCCAAAGTGAGCAGCAAGGCTGAAGTGCGCCTTAACTTTATCTGTACCCACAATTCCCGGAGAAGCCATTTGTCCCAGGTTTGGGCGCAGGCATTGGCAGCGCATTATGAGATTCCGAATGTATGCTGCTATTCGGGAGGGACAGAAGCCACGGCGTTGTTCCCTATGGCTGCGGAAACATTGGAGCAACAAGGCTTTGAAATCACAAAGCTTTCGCAAGAAAAGAACCCGGTTTACAGTATCAAATTTGGTGAAAACGCCCATCCGGTAATCGGTTTTTCGAAAACCTATGACAATGCATTCAATCCTTCATCAGGTTTTGCCGCTATTATGACCTGTTCCCAGGCCGATGCCGGTTGTCCCTTTATTGCAGGTGCGGAGAAACGCATTCCGGTCACTTATGAAGACCCAAAGGCTTTTGACAATACCGCACAGCAGAGCCAAAAGTATCTGGAAAGAAGCACCCAGATCGCTGCCGAATTAAAATATGTTTATTCCAAAATTCAAAAGATATGACCACAGCAACCAAAAAGCCTAAAAAACAGATTGCTTTTTTTGAGCGGTATTTAAGTCTTTGGGTAGCGTTGTGCATTATTGGTGGTATTGGCATAGGCTATATTGCCGGGGATTCCATGGAATACCTTAGCACCCTGGAAATTTATAATGTCAATATTCCAATAGCAATCCTGGTTTGGATGATGATCTATCCGATGATGCTTCAGATTGATTTTACAAGTCTGAAAAAAATAGGGAAGAAACCAAAAGGTATTGTTCTCACAGTTGTTGTCAACTGGTTGATCAAACCCTTTACCATGGCTTTTTTCGCTTGGTTCTTTTTCTCCAACCTCTATTCGGCCTTTATCTCGCCTGAACTGGCAGGTGAATATATTGCGGGGGCAATTTTACTTGGAGCAGCACCTTGCACGGCAATGGTTTTTGTCTGGTCCTACCTGAGTGACGGGGATCCAAATTATACGTTAATGCAGGTTTCGGTTAACGATTTGATCATCCTCGTTGCATTTGTTCCTATTGTTGGCTTCCTCTTGGGAATCACCGATGTGATCATTCCATATAACACCTTGATTTTAAGTGTTGTTATATATGTGGTCATTCCGTTGGTGGCCGGCTTTATTACCAGCCGATATTTGATAGGTTCAAAAGGTAAAGAATGGTTTACAAACAACTTTCTACAAAAATTAAAACCGTTGAGCATTTTTGCGCTATTGTTCACCTTGCTGTTATTGTTTGCATTTCAGGGAGAAAATATCCTGAATAACCCATTGATCATCTTTTTTATAGCCATTCCTTTAATTATACAAACCTATTTTATCTTCTTTTTGACTTGGTTCAGTGGCAAAAAGCTGAAACTAACACATGCTGTTTGTGCCCCTGCGGCAATGATTGGTGCGAGTAATTTCTTTGAACTCTCGGTTGCCGTTGCCATTGCCTTGTTTGGGCTGGAAAGTCCTGCGGCTTTGGTCTGTGTTGTGGGGGTTTTAGTGGAAGTCCCGATTATGCTCTCCCTGGTAGCTTTTGCCAACAAACAGAAGTATTCGCTCTAAAAGTAGCTGGAAAACCGCAGTCGGAAGACGGCGTCATTCAGAACGAGCTTTGGTGAATCTTTATTAACCAAGAACCCTACAGCGAAATGAAGAATCTCACGGGATAGCAGGAAAAGAGTGACAAGTAATTTCAGGAAGTGACGGGTAAAATTAATAGATCAGAATATTTCAAACTGCAAGGTTTTTTCATGGACTCTTCTTTCAAAATGGCTACTTTTGATAATAAGAACCTGATATTAAGAACCTGATTAATCCCAAAAACATCCATGGACTTTTCACCAAAAACAGGAATGACCGATCATACGCTAAGCAAGGAAGAAAAAGATTTTTTGGATCATAACGGCTATCTCAATCTAGGAAGCATCCTGACCGATAGTCAACTGGCTTCCATCAGATACAAAATCGGGGAGCTTCTGGAAAAGGAAGGTGAAAATGCCGGCAGTGAGTTGATGGACTCTCCCCATATCAGGCACCCCAAAGAAAGTGGTGCAGACCGTCTGGCAGATTTGGTCAACAAAGGTCAGGAGTTTGATATCTTTTATACCCATCCGAAAGTGCTGGCGGCTATTTCCCATGTTCTGGGTAAAAACATCAAGCTTTCCTCCTTAAATTATCGCTCCGCAAAACCGGGAGCCGGATTGCAGAAACTGCATGTTGACTGGCATGAAGCGGTGGCTGTGGATGATTATAAAGTGTGTAACTCCATTTGGCTGCTGGATGATTTCAGCAGGGAAAACGGTGCCACGAGGGTTGTACCCGGAACCCATCTAAACGGTAGCCTTCCGCAGGACAGCATGGATGACCCCTTGGCTTCCCATCCGGATGAAGTGATCATTAATGCACCCGCAGGATCCGTAGTGATATTCAATTCACACACTTGGCATGGCGGCACCAACAACAATACTCCCAATCCCCGAAGGGCAATCCATAGCTATTTTTGCCGAAAAGACCAGCCTCAACAGGTGGATCAGCAACGGTATATCAAACAGGAAACCTTAGATAGATTACCAAAAGAGGCTGTGGAGATATTGGGTTTGGACTGAAGCTATTTTTTTTGTAATGTCCCCCTACTCCTCCATCCCAAACCATCTCACCGCATTGTGGTAATAAATCTTATCCACCACCTCCTTCGGCAATTTTAAACCACTGAAAGAATCTTGGATCAGTGGACTGTTTATGTTATTATCAGTCACAAAAAACTCCCAATCCCTTTTCCAGTTTTCATCCATGCTCCGATACAGATTTTCCGGGGAATGCTCACCGTTGTCCCCCAAGTCGGTCCCATACAGAATCCTGTCCTGATATTAAATAAAAAAATCCCGCACTTTCTCCCGGCCATCTGCCGTCTGGTAAAACAACTGCCCCATTCTTGCCGCCAAATCCACCGACATGTTCGGATACCGGTCAAGGCGTTTTGCCAGCTCGTCCACACTGTATTCCAGGCTTCCCATATGGGCACCTACAAACCTTAAATCGGGATGCTTTTCCAGCACACAGTCCCTAGCCTGCATCAGTGCTTCATGCGAGGGCATTTCCGGATGTAAATACATATGATACTCAGGATGATTTTCAAAATAGCGTCGGTCATTTTGTGTAGTCATGGAGTCCAAGGGCAACCAGCAGTTTTTAGGTTCTCCAAGATGACCCATCAATGTCTTTCCCTGATCCTGGATGAAGTGTAACACAGGATCAAACTTATCATCATCTATCGAGATGAGATTGCCTGCGTATCTCTGGATACCATGCCAATGTTTTTCCAAACCTTCACTCCCAGTGCTCCTTGTTTAAAACAACTGTCCAACCATGAAATCACCTTGTCTTCCCAGTTTTCATCGTCCCAGTCTGAAACAGCAAAGGCAGTGACCATATCCACCGTTTTAGGAAACGATTGATGTTGGTTAAGTCCATACCCGTATTTCCCGTAGACATCATTCCAACCGTCATCAACCTCCAAACTCACGTTGATGAGTCGGAAATTATCTGTCCTTGCCTTTTCAACAAAGGTTGACCGGTCCGAATCGATATGGACATGGACATCGATTTTCTTAACCTTCGAAAAATCCTCCGGCGAATACCATTGGTCATTTTGGTTGTAAGCTATCATCATCAAAAGTAGCGCATTAAACAACATATATATTTTCATGTTTTTTTATTGGAAAGGGATTATCCGGAAATCCCCCAGCTGTCTTTGTTTTTCGGGGAGAAGGGCCGGAGCAACCTGCAATTCAAGAGACCGAAGGTGCCATCAACCCTTACACAGCTTAATATATAAAAGCTAGCAGATTTTCCATAGTATCGATTAGTGAGTCCAAAAGGAACAAATGAATGCTCTATATTATTAGCCAACGGGGTGAATGAAGAACAAAAAAGCAGAATAGGAAACCAAACTGGCGGATGCGTTTTTTTTATTTCTACATACCGATAATTTTGATCGAGATTACCAAAATCCGATTGACAACAATAGTAAATTTTTCGGCCGACAAGTATTGGGGAATATGGGAAAGTCACGGTTTTTGAAGACTTATATGGGAATCTTTGGGACCTGATAAAACTTCATAAAACAGAATCATATTTTTCTTCGACAGGAGTATTTGGAGTATTTAAAATTAAAATCCGGCTACATTAGATTCTCAATTTCTAAACTAAAACAATTAAGGAATGTAACACTGTCAGAAAAAGGGAATATTTCATTTGAAATCTAACAGGAGAAAGAATCTTGGATAAGAACAACTTATTCCTGGGTAAGCAAAAACAATATCAATTGATATTTTGATGAGCTTTGCCATCGAATTAACCGTTCTCAAAGCAAAGACATAATATTTAACAATTAAATCAGAAGGATGGTAAAGGCAGATGATATTACCCATAGAGAAATAATATCTGGTTAGACAGCGACCTCAAAAACATTAAATTTAAAAATAACAATAAATCGGATATGTTACGATTATTTGCAAACATTAGAAAAAATCATATAAATACTAATGGTTGGCGAAAATACATGTTGTATGCCACAGGGGAAATTTTCCTAATTGTAATTAGTGTTTTATTAGCTATTCAACTCACAGGTTTTAATGAAAACCGACAGGAAAAAGAATTAGCCAAAAACTATAAGAACCTACTTATAGCTGATTTTCAAAAAGACATTACGCAAATCCAGAAAGCTAAGGAACAGTTTTCAGAGGAATTAAATCTCATCAAATTATATGAACAACGCTTAAATAATCTGCAAACAAATTCTGATACCCTGATTCATTTAGCCAAAACCGAATTTAATCCAAACATGCCGCCTTTCGTAAGGTTTTATACTACTACCTTCGAAACCATGAAGGCTACCGGAGATTTAGGTTTATTGGATAATATAATCCTAAATGAAATCAATGAATTGCAGGATTTACAAAATGAACATAATTATTATAAGGAAGTCGCATTTAGATCTCATGCCAATCTTTTGGAGAGTTATTTACAGAATTATCCTATTCATACTGGGCTTATTACAAATGGAGAATTGTTTGAGCAAGCGTGGCTAAATGTGGATATTGGAAATCTAAGCCGGGAATTTAATGCTGTATTGACTATTAAAATGGGCCTTTTACAAAATGCGCTATATTATTACCACCGTATTTTACCTAAAACCGAGCAGCTAATATATAATTTACAAAAATCCTAACCCCTCTTTGTCATGAATAAAAAACGAATGAAAAACTACATCTGGATATTAGGCATATATGCTATCATTAGTGCTGTTGCAATTGTATTTCTTCTTCTGAAGAGTCAAAATTTATTTTTTTCACCTTCTCACAATGGCCAACTGGGTACAGAGAAATTAGACAGTTTGGAAATAAGTTATCTTTCTGTTAAAAGATTACTCGGGGTATATCCAACATCGTAAAACATTTTAAGGCAGAAAAGTTAATTGCCCTTGGTGGTGCAGGCATATTACCCGATTTAGAATATGGCCAGCAATTTCGCCAGCTTGGCTTTCCACCCTTTCTTAAAGCAATGGCGAACGAACATTGGAATGCCTACCTAAAAGTGGCAGGTTCTGATATAAATTACCTGTACGTATGTCCGCCAAGGATGATTCCTGGCAGCTTCAATGACTCCTATAAAATTCTTGTAGAAGAATCTCTAAAACCACAAACAGCTTCAGTTTCATTCGAAGCGTGTGCAGCATACATAATTAAAGAGGCTCACGAAACTCAGTTTCAGAATAAACGCATCGGAATTTTAAACTTATAAAAAAATAAAAAAATGAAATACAAAAAAATTAACCTTTGGATTTTGATCCTCCTCATCACGCTAGGAGTAGGTACTGGTGGAGTTTTAAAACTGATTTAGCTCCCTATGTTTGTGGAAAATGCCGAGGCCCTGAATTATTCAGCAGGGTTCAGCCAATTCATAGGCCTGATGGAAATTATTGGTTGCATAGGGCTTTACATGAAGCCATTAAGGATTTGGGCAGCCCTAGGGTTAATTATCATCCTCATTGGGGCGGTTGGTGTATCGGTAGGGGCAGAAGCCGGTATAGAACACCACATGGGTCCATTGGTTCCTCTGCTCCTTTGTATTGGAATCATTGCTTTAGATAGAAATTATAAACTCACAAGAATCTAAAATGAAAGACAAGTGCAATACCAAAGGGTAAACCATGCGCTTTTCAAAAGCTTCAAAAATAATAATGAGAATAAAAACCACGATGCCCCAACACGGTATTGCCAAAAGCGGGGTGACGTGCTTTTATGACAGTTTTGTGCTTAACAAACTTTAGTTTTTAAATCAACGGTAGTGGACGACTTGGTTGGCGGACAAAAATGCCAGCAGCTAACATTTAAACATTTAGCCCACTAGCCGAAATCCCCTGAAAAAAGTCCTCATTGATGTAAAAATCTATCAGGACTTTTTTGCTGGTGGCTGCCTGCTCTTCTATTCAAACTTCCTCCTCCGGTCTGAACCGGATGCTCCCGGGATAGGGAAAAGCGTGCAGCAGTTCACCGGATTTGATTTTTTTCTGGATTTCGATCCAATAATCCGGATTGAACAGCGACTCATGATAGGAAATAAAATGGGCTTTGACATCCGCCCTTCCGATCATAAACCGTTTGAAATCTTCCGGAAAGACATCATTTTTTGCAATGTCATACCAGGGACCTGAAGCATATATCTGCTCATTTGTCTCTGCTTTCGGTTTCCATCGGAAGTTCATATCAGTCAAAAATTCGATTTCATCATAGTCATAAAAAATCACCCGCTTTTGCCGGGTAACTCCAAAATTCTTGGTCATCATATCCCCAGGAAAGATATTAACCTGAGCAAGCTGCAGGATAGCATTCCCATACTCTTCCACCACCTGCCGCGCCTCCTCCAGCGTGCAGGACTCCAGATAAATATTCAGGGGAATCATCCGGCGCTCGGTATAAAGATGCTTGATGATCAGTTTTTCACCTTCGAATTTCAACAGGGAATTGCAGGTGTTTTTAAGTTCCCGGATCATATCGGGATGGAACCTGCTCAGCGGAAATTCAAAATATTCAAATTCATGTGTATCCGCCATCCGGCCTACACGGTCATGCAAAGAGACCAGTTTGTATTTACCCCTCACTTCCTGACGGGTCATGTTTTTCGGTGGCTCAAAGTGATCCTTGATAAGCTTGAACACAATGTTATAAGAAGGAAGAGTAAAGACCGTCATCACCATGCCTTTGATTCCTTTTGTCTGTACAAATTTGTCTTCGCTTTGAGAAAGGTGAATAAGAAAATCCCTATAGAATTCGGTTTTGCCATGCTTATTAAAGCCGATGGCATTATAAAGTTCATGGATTTTCTTTTGGCTTATTACGGAATTGAGGAAAGCCACCAACTGGGACGGAATTTCGGTTTCTACCATGAAATAGGAACGGGTGAAGCTGAAAAGACCACTCATGATATTGGGATCAAAAATCATTGTGTCCACAAAAATGCCCTTTGATCCATGTAGAAACGGAATGATAAATGGCATCCATTTTCCCCCGACCCTTGTTCTTCCGATCAGATATGCTGCTTTGTTTCGGTAGAAAACGCTTTTTAAAACCTGTGTAGTCGTATCTGCTGTAGTTTGGTATCGGGTGAGGATCACATCCCGAATCGCCTTTACAAGATGTTGGATATCTTTTTCCTTTTCCATATAAGGAACTCCCATATCAAAATCCTCCATGATCTTTCGGATGATTTTTTGTAATCCCCATGTTGAGGGATAACTGTAAAAAAGGTGTTCACTCGGAAGAAGGTCGCAGGTATCATATCCCTCATACACAAACATCAGCTCTTCACTGACTTCCAGGCTTGGATAAGTCTTTCGGATAACGGAATTAAAATATGTTTCAGCCAATTCTTTTTCTTTGCTTTGTTGGATCGACAGGGAATAATTGGATTTGACTTCCTTCCAGAGTGCCGAATCCCCATTAGGTGTCCCAAGGACTGATTGAAGCTGAAGTTTGGTGGCATTCACATGATCCTTATACAGCCTCAGCCTTTTTTTATGTTGGAGTTGCAATCCCTTCCAGTCACGCTTTTTAAAATAGTCCGGAGCAAGTCGGGTCAGTTCATTGAACATATTGAAGTATTGGCAAAAACCTTCATAAATTATTTTGGAAACCGATGTTTTCATGAATTACACATTCACTTAAAATAAATCCTGATTTTTTTTATCCTGAAGCTCAAAAGTACCATTTTTTTTTTTGTGATAGCAAAGGTTTAATTTTGAATGATTTAGCAGTTTTTGAATGGAAAAAGGAGCTTAAAAAAAGATTGTTTTTATTGCCCAAATAAAATTTTAAAAAATCTTCGCAATCGATTGTTTGCAGTTTTTAAAAACATTTTTTACATTTCGGACATGTTATTCACTTGTTGAATATCTACAATAGGTTTAATAGGTTTGAGAGATAGAAAAGGTTCAGGCAATGCCTGGACCTTTTTTTGTTTTTGAAGTATTAATGATGGGATTAAACAAAATTTTTACCTGTTTACCTTTCAGACCAACAATTAGATCCCGTCACGTATATGTCCTTTTTCAAGCTTTATTTCCACTTTAGAAAATCTTTCTTTTATTCATCGATTTTTGTGCTTTTCTTCGTTATCCAAAAAAAATTCTAATCCAAGAGATGGATCTTCCGTTTTTCTCCAAATACCGAATCTTATTGCTGCTCTTCCTATGTGGATTGGCTGTTTCCTGTACCTCGGAAAATGAAAAATCAGAGGAAATCGAAGAACCAAAAGCGTTGGCAGCCGAAGAAAAGGACATGGAACTTATCCGGAACGGAATTCAGCAATTGCCGGAATGGGTCAACTTCTGGAAAAGAAATGAACCGTCATTCAATCCGGATAATTTTACTTTTATAAGAGGTTTTTCCTACGAAAAATTAGAATGGCCCGAAGAAAACTATATTGTTCCCGAAAACAGGTTTTATCCATATCTGATATATCATCCGGAAGAAGAGGGAGTGGTTGACCTCTATAGTTATAAAGTCGCTTTCAGTGAAGAGGGAAAGCCCTATTTCAACCCCGATTCGGAAGTGATTTTTTTTAAAAAGGATGGAATGCGGGAGCGTCTGATGTTTATCGGTCCGTCCGGAGCATTTGAAGAAGCCGTATGGGTGAGTCCTGATCATCTGCTCGTAGCGGGAAATTTTGAAGAAGAGGGTGGGGTCAGGCCGATGCTTTGGTTGATTTTTCCCGAAGAAAACCGCTACCTGAATTTTGAAAGTCCCGTATTGTCCAATACTTATAAAACAGAAGATTACCTGAAAAAGAAGCTGGATAAGATTAATTTTTGAGATGAAGCTTGATGATGTTGTCAAAAAATTACAATTGATATTGCGTTCCCCTTTACCGGGTAGATTGGGGCAGGAAACTATGGCACCCTATCCTATGGATGAGCGGAGGTTTCCCGGAAAGATCAGTGAAGATTTCAAAAAAGGAGCTGTATTGATACTTTTTTATCCCGAAGGAGACCATACATTTGTTCCATTTATCAAAAGACCCGTTTATCAGGGAGTTCACAGCGGGCAGATTGCGTTTCCTGGAGGAAAATGGGAGCCGGAGGATGTTGATCTGAAGGTGACTGCTCTTCGGGAAGCAGAGGAAGAAATCGGTGTGGACAGCAACAAAGTCGAAATCCTGGGAAGCTTGTCTGATCTTTATATCCCCCCGAGCAATTTTTTGGTATCTCCCTATCTCGGGTTTGTCAGGGAAAAACCCGCATTTGTTCCGGATCCATTTGAAGTTGCCGATATCATTTCCTTTCCGGTTCACGATCTTGTCCATCAGCGGATCCGTAAATCGGGTACTGTGAAAACAGGTGCAGGTTTCAGCATACAAGCTCCTTATTTTGACATCCATGATGAGGTGGTGTGGGGAGCAACAGCCATGATATTGGGTGAGTTGATGTACCTTTGGGAAAAATCCTGAGGGTGATATCTTGGGCTTTTCCTGCATTTGTATTATTATGTAGCAAATTAAAAGTAGACAATGCAAGAAACCACCCCCTTGATCACCAATGATGCCGTAGTTTTTGGGATTTTAATGACAGTCCTGGCCGTGATTTTTGCCACCTCTGCCAGCCAAAGGAATTTCTGGAGTAAATTTTATAGGGTTGTCCCCTCCATTTTGCTGTGTTATTTTATCCCTGCATTGCTCAATTCCTTCGGACTGATATCAGGAGAATCTTCGGGACTTTACTTTATGGCTTCGCGCTATTTACTGCCGGCTTCACTGGTACTGCTTACTTTGAGTATAGATTTTAAGGGTATTCTCAAATTAGGTCCAAAGGCACTGATCATGTTTTTAGCCGGAACATTGGGGATTATCCTGGGCGGACCAATGGCTCTTTTTGTGATTTCTGCAATTTATCCGGAAATATTGGGTGGGGTGGGACCTGATGAAGTCTGGCGAGGGCTTGCGACCATCGCAGGCAGCTGGATAGGCGGCGGGGCAAATCAGACTGCCATGCTGGAAGTATTCGGAGCCAGTCCGGCACTTTTCAGTCAGATGATTGCCGTGGATGTCCTGGTGGCAAATGTCTGGATGGCCTTTTTGTTGTATTGGGCTGCTAAACCGGGTGTCATTGACAAGGTCTTTAAAGCTGACAGTTCTGCCATTTACGAGCTGCAGGTTAAAGTTGAAAAATACAGGGAGGGAATTCTTAAAATCCCCAATCTATCCGATACCATGAAAATACTGGGCATTGGGTTCGGTATCACCGGGTTTTCCCACTTCATCGCTGATATTGTTGCCCCTTATATCGGAGCCAATTATCCTCAGCTGAAGCAGTATTCTCTTGATTCAACATTTTTCTGGATTGTTGTTATTGCGACCACAGGTGGATTGATCCTTTCCTTCACCGGAGCCAGGAAACTGGAGGGTGCAGGTGCATCAAGACTGGGTTCCGTGCTTCTCTATGTGTTGGTGGCCACCATTGGGATGCAGATGGATCTGATGGCAATATTCGATAGCCCGGTTTTGTTCCTGGTAGGAATTCTTTGGATGTTCTTCCATATTCTGATCATGTTGATTGTAGCCTTCCTGATCAAAGCACCTTTTTTCTATGTGGCAGTGGGTTCACAGGCAAATGTGGGCGGAGCAGCCTCCGCACCCATAGTCGCATCCGCTTTCCATCCCTCACTAGCACCAGTCGGGGTTTTGATGGCTGTTTTGGGATATGCGGTGGGAACCTATGGAGCTTATTTGTGTGGTTTGTTGTTACAGATTGTCCATGGACTTTAAATTTGGCACTGCATTGGTAAAGTGAGTGTCAAAATCCATCAGATCCTTCGCCTGAGTCAGGATTATCGGGTACTTCTATCTTCCAACTTCCAATTGTTTTCCTTGGAAAATCAATGCTAACGGCAGCATAGCAAATGTATATAATCCGAAATAAACAGACTTCAAATCCGATATATGTCAACCTTTAGAAAATTCATTTTTGTCTGCAGTGGTTCTGATTGTAAAAAAGGAGGTTGCAAAAAACTGGAATCCGAACTAAAAGATCTGATCAGATCCACAGACCACCGAGGAAAATATAAAATCATCAGAACCAAATGCATGGACTTTTGCAAATCAGGTCCGATAGTGGTGATCAACAACGAGGTTCTTAAAAAACCGGATATGGATGATGTGGAGCGTAAACTGTTGCGTTAGATTTGAGATTTGAGTAGTGAGATTTGAGATTTGAGTAGTGATATTGGAGGATTAGAGACAAAAAAGCAGTCAGTTCAACGGTTCTCCAGTTCATCAAATCATCAAATCGACAATCACAAATTCAACAGTACGTCAATTTTTTCCCCACTGCCCTTATCTACGCGCCATGGCGCATCTACCTTCCACGCGTGAAGCGCATCTACAAAAATCGGTAAAGAATCCAATTCAACAGTTCGACAATTTTACTCCACCAAAGGTATCTTCTCCACTTTTACAGCCGTGCCACTGGCAGTGACCATCAGCATGCCATCGCGGATGGTTTCATAATCCAGGTCAATACCGATTACAGCATTGGCACCGAATGCTTTCGCCTGCATTTCCATCTCTGATAGAGCAATAGCTTTTGCTTCTCTAAGGACCCGTTCATAGGATGCGGATCTTCCGCCTACAATATCCGTGATACTGGCAAAAAAATCCCTGAAGACATTGGCTCCAATAATTGTTTCTCCGCTGACTATACCCAAATAGGATGTTACCCGGAATCCTTCAAGATTGTTGGTGGTTGATACGATCATTTTCCTTCGTTTTAATACAATACTAAAGATGAATGGATTTTAGCTGGGTTATAAAGACGAAAGTTATGGATTTTCCATGGTTGCCACCATCATTTTTTCATTAAATACCCCACCAATAAGTGAATTTCAAGGCCAACTGCCTGTTTTTAACATAAAAAGGTGCAGGGAGATAATTGTCGGTATATACCAGAAAAATATCCGAAGCAGGTTTAAATCTCCATTGGAATCGGGTATTCAGGTTGATGTTGTTGATCTGCTCGTTGTACTGGACAAAGGCTGTGAAAAACACCTTGTTTGTCATGGTGAGATCTATTCTCGGACCGACCAACAGGAAGGTGTTTTTCCCCCAAGGTTGGGGTAAATGTATTTCATTGTAATTGGCCGTCAGGTTAATGCTAAAATAGGGTTGGAACCTGTAGCCCATTTCTGCTGCCACATTATATCGGTCACCTTCTGCGTAGTACCCGCCAATCCTCGTGCTGATGGCATAGGTGAAGATGCTTTGAGGTTTTGAAAAGAATTCTGTGCCAAAGGATCTCCAGCGGTGCTCTGTTCCGGTTTCCAAAACTTCTCCACTGAAGTTGGTCGGGTCAAAAGGACGCTGAAGCTGCACGTAATCATACGCGACCCAGGCTGCAAGATTACTTTGGCTTCTGAATCTTACTTGGTAAGCCAGATAGCTGGTTTGATCGGTTTGTTGGAAAGCTTCATTGAAAAAAAACGTATTGTTGAATGCGGGTCCATGGCTGAGGATATGCTTGCTTTTCGGGAAAAACAGATAGCCGATGCTGGGGTTGATTTTGTAATATCCGTTCCTGGGGACATATCCGACTTCTGCGGTGTAATCTTTTGAAACGTATTCATGCTGCCAGTTCCAGGTGAGGTTGCCGCTCGAATATCTTAAATTTGCTGCGTGAACAACTCCTTTTCCATTTTCATGGGGACTGAATGATTTCAGCAACAAGGCCTTACCCGTCCAAAGATTGTTTGAGGAGGCAAGGTTATATTCCAATCCTGCATTTCGGTTATATTGGGAATAGATACGGTTTTCCCCGTTCAGATTCGGACTGTAGTTCATGGATTGTCTGTTGACGAAAATGGCTCCGATATTGGATCGGGAGAAGACTCTTCGTTGCAAGGCCATCACGGTAAAGTTCTGGGAGGGAAGCCCGTTTTCATCCACTGCGCCGGTCTGCATATTCATGGCACCGATCCGCCAATCCTTGTTGATTTTGCCACTGAGCCTTGCTCCGAAATTTATAGGTGCATCAAGGCCTATCCTTCTGGAAAAAAACGGTCTCAGATTTTCGTATCCGAAATTTGCAAATAGATCACCGTTTTCAAGAAAGAACTGCCTCCTTTCCGGAAAGAACAATTCAAACCTGTCCAGGTTTGTCACCTGCCTGTCCACTTCCACCTGGGAAAAATCCGGATTCACAGTCAGGTCCAGATTCAGCGAGGAGCTTAAGGCAATTTTGGCATCCATGCCCACCTCTCTTCTGTATTGAGCCTTGCCTTCCTTTGAAAAATCATTCGTCATTCCCCCCAAAGCGTAGGGAATAAGTGATATATTGGCCCCTGTCTGCGGGGGAGGAACATCCCAAACCAAAGTACCGGTATAAGCCAGGGAAGCTGAGGGAAACTGTCGGGGGACAGGCGCCCAGCCCGACTTTTCGGTGGTTTTCAGATCCATGCGACTGAAGTTGATACCCCATTCGGTGATGCCTTTTTTATACCGGATGGATTTAAAAGGTATCGCAGCTTCAAATACCCATTTGTCCTCATAGTTTTTCACAGCAGAAACCCATTTGTTGTCCCAGCTGAGATCTACTTTACCACCCTCATACATGATGCCATCCCATTGGGCGCCTGCAGCATTGGCCCCAAAAGAAAAGCCGTTTGTCTGGTCATCGAAGGGATCCATAAAGAGCAGAAAATTATCGTTTTTGCCAAAGTTGAAATCCCGGCGCAGGGATTCAACCATATAAGGTCCCGGCAAAGCATGATGGTTGACTACTATCAGGTAAAGGTTTTCAGCATCATAGGCCATTCTTACATCTGTTTTTACACGGGCATAGCTGGTATCCATCGGTGTGATCATATAAAAATCAGTGGCAACCGCCGCCTCCAGCCAGGCCTGCTCATCCAAAATTCCGTCAATGGTAATAGGTGAACTGGCTCTAGTAATCGGAAGCTGATAACCGGCATTGATTTTTTGGCCAAAGTTTGTCCCTACAATTCCCAAAATAAGCAATATCAGTAATGTAATTTTCTTCATTTAAATATATTTCCCAAACCAACAATTATGAACGATGAATAGTGAATGATGAATAATGAAGTATCTACAAATCTACTTCTCTACCATCTACCGTTTACTCCCTCGCTAATTTTCCTCCAAAATATCCGCCTTCGCAGTCTTGGATTGTTTGATCCGGTAGCTGAGGGTTAAATTGATCTGCCGTCGGACATTTAGGAAATTCCCCCGGGTGATAAAGTTTTCTCCTTCTATGGTGTATCGGTTTCTTCTGCTGTTGAACACATCCATCACATTCAGAATCAGCGTGCCCCGTCCTTTTATGATATCCTTACTTGCAGAAAGATCCGTGAAAAATATTCCTTTTCTAACCCCCTGTGCAGTTTTTTGGGGAGCTTCATAATTGGCCCTCACCTGTATATCCAGCCCATTGGCCAGTGTAAACCTTGATGATTGTCTTGCAAACCAGGTATAAGTTGTCGCCTGATAGGAATCAAGGATATTACTACCGTCAATATCGGCATAGAAAAAGTTAAAGTTCAGGTTAAGCTTCCACCATTCAAACGGAGAATAGTCGGTGGTAAATTCAACCCCGAAAGATTGTTCGGAAAGCAGGTTTTGGGCAATGGTTGATGCATTCCCCTGATCATCAACCGTCCTTATCCTGTCAATTTTATCCTTGGTACTTCTGTAATAAACCGTAGAAAAAACCGAACCCTGATCAAAATACTTGATGTGGCCCAACTCATAGGCATTTGTGAATTCAGGTTCGAGATCTGGATTGCCACTGAAATAATTCCGTGCATCCGAGAAGGTTACATACGGACTCAGGTCGTTGTAAAAAGGTCTTCTGATTCTTCTGCTGTAACTCAGCTGAAATGCATCATCAGTTGAAACATTATAGGTGAGGTGGGCACTGGGAAACAGGTTGGCGTAATTCCTGGGATTAACTTCATTGGTTTTCACCAGCGTGGTGGTCACATTGGTCCACTCGGCCCGAAGGCCGGCCTGGTAACTCAGCTTATTGGTCTTGTTACCCAAAATACCATAAACCGCCTGGATGTTTTCTTCATATAAAAATATGTTGTCCAATCCGGGAAGCGCCTCAAACTCACCCTCACTGTTCCTTTCCTTCACAACAAAATCATTTTCCATATCCCTGAAACTCGTTCTCAACCCGGTCTCGAATTTCCCTTCACTGCCTATCGGTTTGGTATAGTCCACCTGCAACAAATATTGTTTTTCGAACTCATCATTCAATGAAGTCTGAACAAGGGCTTTTGAAGGCTCCTCTGTTCCGTCAGGTTTATAGGTGGACTGGGTAAAAACCTGATCGGAATTTTCCCAATAATCCAGATAGGTAAACGCAGTGATTAATTCATGGCCCTTTTGCTCAAAGTTTCTTTTGTAGCTGATGATGTATTCCGAATTGGGCTCGGCTTCGGTTTCATCCTGTCTTCTCAGGGTGTAGCTGTCCAGCTGATTTAAATTTGAATAATAATCATCATACCGAATGTCAGTAATCCTATGCGCATCACTTCTTCTCAACATATAAGAGGCAGTCAAAACGCTGTTTTCATTGAAATAATAATCCAAACCCCCACGGATATTGTTGTTGAGGCTTCTAACCTCACCCGTGGTGCTCTGATCAGAAATAAATGTGGCATCAGGCGCATAAGTCTCCTGGTACAAAGTGCCTTCCCGCTGAACCCGTCTGTGGGCAATGCCATAATTGATAAACCAGTTGATTTTTTTGTGTCTGTAATTCAGGTTGGCGGCCAGCCCCAGATTTACCGGATGTCCTGCAATCACCTCAAATGAACCGTTGAAGCCCTGATTGTTTTCTTTTTTGAGAATGATATTGATGACACCGGCCATTCCTTCCGCCTCATATCTTGCTGAGGGATTGGTGATGATTTCCACCCTCTCCACCATGCTGGCGGGTAATTGCCGCAATCCACTGCTGCCTTTGAAGCTGACCAGACCTGAGGGTTTTCCATCCACAAGAATCCGGACATTGGCGGAACCTCTAAGCTGAACGTTTCCTTCCGGATCCACCGAAACGGAGGGAAGATTCATCAGGATGTCGGAAGCGGTACCGCCTGCATTGGCCAGATCTTTCCCTACGTTGAATATCCTTTTGTCCAGCGACAGCTCCATCAAGGTTTTCTCACCCTGCACCACCACCTCATCCAGATTGCTCGTGGTGGCAGTTAGCCTGACTTCTTTCAAATCAAGTGTGTTATTGTCTCTTGATAATTGGAGTTCAGCCGTTTTAAGGGCATCATAACCCATAAATTCCACCAATCCATAATAGCTGCCAAAAGGAACTTCAATGGAAAACGACCCTTCGTCATCTGTAATGTTACCTTCAATCAACTCGTCCTGAAGATCATAAATACTGATGGTAGCGAAGGGGAGGGGTTGACCTGAAGCCGCATCAAGGATACTTCCGATCACTTTTCCTTTGCCGCTGTTCTGCTGCGCAAAAGTGAAGGATTGGGTAATGGAAAAAAGAAGTAAAATGCCTGTCAACAGGCATTTACGGCAAGTGAATAATAGGTTCATAGGTTTATTGCTGAGATAAGTAGATTGCCAAGGATTAAAGGGAAGACTTTGGTATTACACACCAATTCTTTGTTTATACAATTTGAGCACAATATATTATTTCTTTGATGAATTTCCGGGGGATTTGTAATGGAGTGGTCAATATTTCATTTAAACAACCCTCCAATGATTTTCCGAAAATCCAACCTCATCCATCCATCATTTCCCCAATTCAACAGTTCGACACTTCGACAATCCCCCACTTTGACAACACCCCAATTCCCAATTTCATATATTTGTCCCTGAATAAGATTTCTTTTGTTGATGATGGATATTGAAACACGTAAAAGTAGGTTGGCTGCCACATTAAGTTCCTGTGACAATCCCTATGTTTTACAGCAGGTGGAAAAAATTCTTGTAAGAACCGATGAGCTTTCGCCATTAAAAAAAATGGTGGTCGAATATCCGGTATTGCTTGAAGAAAAAAGACTTCGCGATATGGTAGTGAAGACGAATCTGCCCGCACCTGAGAAAAAGGCGATTAGCCGCTACGATAGCTATGTAAGACCGATATTCTTTTTTCTGAGCCTGCTGATGTTGATGTTGGCTGCCGCAATTCTGAATGCGGTTTCCCATGATCCCGAAAATTTCACAAGAATCGTTTTTCAGGATTTAATATTCCGGTTTTATCTGGTGGGTTGGTTGCTCTACCTTTTGGATTTTGTAGCCATACTGGTCATTGCC
>JBGTDA010000033.1:0-11441 GCA_041748555.1 Rhodonellum sp. | reverse complement strand
GGTGCGAAACGAGCAGAACATCATTGGCCATGGCGGGATTTTCAATGTTCCTGTTGGTAAGGGCCATATCCTGGGATTTACCTTTGATCCACTTCACCGCTACCTTAATCACCACGAAGCACCTATGGTCTGGAATGCATTGATGCATTGGGATAGATTGGGATTAAAGTAAATACCAAAACGAAACGAATAACACCCTTTTGATAAGCTTCACTTCAAAGCCTGTTAAAAGGGTGTTTTTTTGTTAGAATTATAATAAGCATGGATGGATTGACTGATTTTACCAGAATCTTTAGTCAGGAATTTTAATTTTTTGGGATGGGTTTCCGATAAAAGGAAGCAAATCAAAATTATTTTTGGTATAGTTTCTGTAAAGGATCAATTCGGTATTGTAAACAACATGAAAATAGCTTTTCTTTGGTTTCTCAAATACAAAATATTTTATCAACTAAATTTTCACCTAACCAATTCTTTGTTTATGAAAACAGCAGGAATTATTTTATCAATTCTAGGTGCCATAGGTACCATTATGTTTGGTCTTCAGGCCATGCAAGATTCAGAAAGTTTTAGTTTTCTTGGAATTGATATAGCCGTCAGTTCCGCAAACTGGACCCCGGTCATCATCAGTGTAGTGATATTAATAGTAGGATTGATAATGGCAGCAGGAGGTAGAAAATAAATTGGTTATTGAAAAATCCAAAATTACATTTATTAAAAGCCGAGTGAATCTGATGGATTTCGCGGCTGTTTTTTTCCGGTTCAATTTATGAAGTACCCTTTATCCTTAAATAAGAGGCTATTAAAAACGCCTTGCTCTTGTTATTAATTATTAAGATGATTAAGTCATTATTAAATGTAAGTCTTCTCACAATTGCTCTATTTGTTTGTGGAAACAATTTTGCCATCTCCAAAACATTTCATTTTTCATCTTCTGAAGGCGATGATACCAGATCCGTTGCGGAAGCCCAAAATCCTGACACTCCCTGGAAAAGCATAGAAAAGCTTAATTCAATATTTAGAATGCTTCTCCCCGGAGACAGCGTCAAGTTTAAGGCGGGGGATGTTTTTATTGGAGAAATAAAAGCAGTCAGATCCGGAATTCCCAATAACCCTATCCGGTTTGATCAATACGGATCCGGCAAAAAGCCTGTTTTGACTACTATGGTTCAGGTAAAAGATTGGGTATCAAAGGGAGGAAATCTCTACGAAGCAAATCTACATGACCTAGATGGGTTGCTTAATGTGCTGACAATCGATGATGTTGTTTATCCAATGGGAAGATATCCCAACGCCGATACGAATAACAATGGTTATCTCACCATCGAATCTGTAAATGAAAATGCGATATCTCATGACAATCAAATCCGGCAGTTTCATGATTTTTCTGGTGCTGAGGTAGTGATCAGAAAAAACAATTGGATCATAGACAGACATACAATTAATAGAGTTAGCGGTGGGACTATTAGCTATCTTCCGGTCGAAAACGGTTATCAACCAAAGAATGGATTTGGTTTCTTCTTTCAGAATCATGCCGGGACGTTGGATCGTTCGGGAGAGTGGTTTTTCGATCCGGCTACCAAAAAGCTGATGCTGTACTTCGATAAAGGTAATCCGGCTTCTACAAATATTCAGGTTGCAACAGGAAAACAGGTTATCAATATTCAACCTAAGGTTTCCAACATCAATTTTCACAATCTGGAAATCAAAGGTGCCAATGAAAAATTGATAAGTGTCGATCAAGGTTCAAATATAAAGTTTGACAACTGTGATTTACTGTTTTCGGGTCATTATTCAATTCATGCTGTCGGCTCTACCAATCTGACAGTTGAGAATTCCAGGATTGAAGATGCATTGAACGGAGCGGTATTTCTTCAGTGGGAAGATAGAGGAACGATTATCCGAAACAACACCTTTAATCGGATCTTTCCTTTTCCGGGGATGGGAAAAAACGGGGAAATGCAAAGCTCAGGTATTTATATGAGTGAAACCTCCTATGCTGGTTTGATCGTGTGTAACAGGTTCCAGGATATGGGATATATTGCCATAAACTTTAACGGTAATAAAACAGAAGTCAAAAATAACCTGATTGATACATATTGCACTGTAAAGGATGACGGAGCCGCTATTTATACCTATTCGGGAAAAGAAAACAAAGAATTTTCGGACAGGAAAGTGATTGGGAATATCATTATCAATGGAAAAGGTGCCCGTGAGGGGACCAAGCCTTATGGCCCAAATGATTTGCCCTATGTGGAAGGGATTTATATTGATGACAATGCATCAGGTGTTGAAATAAAAGATAATCTGATTGCGAATGTAGAAGGGAGTGGAATCTTTTTGCACAATGCCAGGAATATTATTTTGGAAAAAAACCAAATATATCATACCGGAAACGGGCTGAAAATGGTACATGATGATTTAGGGGATCCTATCAGAAATATCCGGATGACTGACAATTATTTTTTTAATTCCTCTCCTGACAGAGAGCATATCGTCATCAAGACAAAAGAGGCGGATATTAAGGAAATGGGGGATTTTAAAAGAAATCATTACGCAGGTATGCGCAGTGTAAAACCAAGGTTCGGTGTAGATCTTTTGGACAGGAGCAACAGGAAAAGATCCAGCAAACTGGAGTTTCAGGATTGGTGTAAGACCTTTGGTTTCGATACTGAATCTACTCAGGAAACCACGGAAGATGGTTTTGATATTACTGTAGACGAACAGGGAGAAGTCAGCATAAAAAACGGTGAATTCAAATTTCCGACACCTAAAATTTGTGCAACCGAAACCGGAATGGATTAGAGAAAGCTCTAAAACTCCCTTTTCTGTAGCTTTTTATGGGGCATGGTTTCCCAATTTTGGATGGCTTGATACGCTGTGTATATTGACAATACCACTATTGCCAAAATGGCCGCGATCACAACAGAATTATGATTTCCCCATTGGTTAACGACAATAGCGATTAATCCCCAGACTCCTACAGCAGCGGCTTCACGCATGTTTCTTTGATATATCAAAAAGATATAGATAATTGTAGCCACTTGAATTACAATCACTGCCCAAATTTCTTCAGATAAAAGAGCATCCAAAAACCTCGAACTTTTTAAATAAACGGATACATTCAGAACAGATGCCAAAATGATCCACCCTATATAGACACAGATCGGCCACCAGACAAAGGCAAGGATCCTTAAAGGCGTGTCATAAATTTCCAACTTTAATCGGATGACCAGCTGTATCAAAGCGAACAGCAAAACCGCCATGATCAAAACAGATATACCTATAGCCTCATTCACCCAGGCAAAGATCCAAAGTGCATTAGCGATATTGGAAACCGAAAACCAGATTCCTGAGGGTAGGAGGGAATCCTTATTATTGTTGTGATAATATGCATACCATTGGTAGCTGACGAAAGCGATCAACAAAAGATAGATCAATCCCCAGATAGAAAACGCATAACCTGCCGGTGTGATGAGTGTGGGATATAAATCACTTACTTCACCAACAGATTTTTCTCCAATCAATCCTGTTCCTGCTGCATAATTGGCAATTAATGTTGCTAAAAGCGTCAGGGAATTGAAAATTAAAAGCGGTAATGACCATTTACTGTCATTCATTTCTGATTGAGCCATAGTTTAAAAATACAAAAAATGAATAAAGAGAAAAGGGAATAATGATAAATTTGTTTCTCTGCTATGATGCCAGTGTCACCCAATTACCTATGTTTTTTGGATGGAAGGGGGATGACCGATGCTTTGGCATGAATCGCCAATTATCCTTCACTTTTATTATTTTAGAGCATTATCGGTTAGGAAAGCGGATATTCAGCATGATTAAAATTAAGTTGATTTATTAATTCGTAAGGAAAATGATTTCCAAATAAAAAAAGCCGGAAAAAATTTCCCGGCTTTCGTTTATAGTTGGCTAGTATTTAATCAATTTTTGTTTTTGATTTCGATATCCACTTTTTTTGTTTTGACAGAACCACCATCCGGCCCTATTGTTATTTTAGTAGAAGTATCCTTGGCAGGAACTTCAACAACTTTGACTGTTTCTTTAGCCGGTTTATCATTACAACCGAATGTCATTGATAAAGCAAGAAATCCTAATAAATAAACAATTTTCATCATATTTAATTTACACTGTGAAGGACAACCTACGTAACTTCTGCTGGGTTTTGATTTGTTGAAGTGACTAAAATATTGGTGTCCGAACAACTGATTACCACTAACCATGCCAAGAAGATTAACTGGAATTCAACCTTTATTCTTATTTTTAAACAAGCAGAAACCAGATCAATGCGACGACGCCCTTTTCTCAAAAAAATAAGTCTTTTCAGTGCTGCTACAGCACTCATTCCGTTTTCCACTTTTGGTAAACAGATTAAAATGAACCAAACAGGTGTAAAATTCATCGTGGCATCCGATGGGCATTATGGTCAGCCGGAAACCGATTACGAAGAAACCCATAAACAACTGATAGCTGCGATTCACAAAGAGGAGGGGGTGGATTTTGTGGTTTTCAATGGGGACCTCATTCATGATGAACCCAGCTTAATGCCAAAAGTAAAGAAGGTTTATGACACGTTGCAGGTTCCGTATTATCCTGTAAAAGGCAACCATGACCGGATTTCCGAGGAGGATTGGGAAAGCATTTGGGGAATTCCTGCAGACCACAGCTTTACGTATCAGGATTCTATCGGATTTGTATTGGCAAACAGTTCTAATATTAAAGGGGAATACCGCTGTGCGGATACAGATTGGATACGTCAGCAGTTAGACAGTCATGGGAATCTAAGCCATGTTTTCATTTTTATCCATATTTCTCAGCAGGATTGGACCAAACACGGAGTGGCTTGTGAGGAGGTCCTGAATTTGATTGGCAGATATGACAACGTCCGTGCTGTTTTTCATGGTCATGATCACGATGTGGACGGTATCATGTACAACCGTAAAAAACCATATTTATGGAGTGGCCACTTCGGTGGGAGCTGGGGTTCGCCTTTTCCGGGTTATAGGGTATGTGAAGTAGGGGAGGACGGTAAAGTGATTACTTATCTGAAAGCGATGAAGGATGGAAGAATATTGAGTTCTCACAGTCTTTAAATAGGACCGAAGATCGAAGATGGGTGTAACAAACAATCTAGGGTCAGACAAAGAAACTGATTGGCTTAGGCCAGTACCGGGATCAATGATGATGTACATATTAAAGTTTTTTGTTTTGATAAGGTCCTGAGATACACCTCCCCAATTCAAAAATTCGACAATTCGACAGTTCGACCATCTTTATCAATTAGAATGTTGAAAATGACCATCAATTCACCGCCTTATTGGTTTTCAGATAAGCCATTAAATCCACAATCTCTTTTTTTGACAAGTTCTCAAACAAGCCGGGCGGCATCATGGAGACTTCGGTGACCTCCCTGGATTGGATGGAGGATTTATTGATTATCACCGGATCCTGTCCCACGACGCGCAGTGTTAGTTGGCGTTGGTTTTCTGCTATGACATTTCCCGAATAGGTTCTGCCGTCGCGGGTATTGATCACCACCATCTTGTAGGCATCCTGAATTTCGGCACTTGGTTCCAGTACATTCATCAGAATGTAATCATGATCAGTTCTGTTTGATCCGGTCAGGTCAGGGCCCATTTCTCCGCCTTCTCCATACATTTTATGGCAGGCACCACAGGACTGCATAAATATGGTTTTGCCTTGTTTCAGATCTGCAGTTGCCAAAGCTTCGGAATCCATCATTTCCCGATATTTATGATAAGCCTCCGCATCACTCGGTACCTGTTCTATGGGACCCCAAACTTCAATAAAGCCACTTCCTACCACTCTCAGCAGTTGCCTTGCAGCATTTGCAGGCACCTCGTTTTTTGGGATCTTATTCTCCTTGATTTCACGGGTAAGCATGTTACCATATCGGGGGCGGGAGGATAGCGTATTGATAGCCTCCTGTTTTTCCTGTGGATTGAAACCGTGATAATTTTCAATTAAATGTTTTCCCAAAGCCTCATTGTCAAAGGCAGCAACGGAACGGATAGCTTCCAATCTCATCTCCGATTCCTGAAGCAGTTTGGGCAAATCTCCTGTCACTTCCTGTCTTTGTTGAGCCGTTAGTGTCTGGAGTGCCCGTTTCCGGTTTCCGGTGGATTCGCTTTTGTCACGCAGGATTGTGAAAGCCCTTTGCGTGGCTTCTGCATCGCCAAATAAGTCTGAAATCTGTAACGCCATGGATTTGCTTTTTCCGCCGGAGTTTTGAAGTTTGTCAGAAACTGTTTTCCAATTGGCAGGTGCTTCCAGGTCGGTCCTGCCTTCCATACCACTCAACATTCCTGTCATCAATTCTTCATTGTTTGGGCCTCCTTTACCGATAGTGGCAACCAGCTTTTGCATTTCGTCTGCATCCACGGCTCTTCTGGCGATGTATTGGGTGAGTAGGGGAATACGGGAACCTGTAGCCAGCTGAAGAAACCTTTCCGGGTTTTCTGCTACGAGTGATTCGATTCCAAACCAGATGAGTTTGGGAAGATTATGGTCATTTGCATCTTCGGAATGGCTGATCAGCTGTTCTGCGATAGCCCACTTATGATTTAAAGGAATCCTTTGTAAGGCTGCGGCCAAATATAGTCTTACAACCGGAGATTCCTCGGATTTTGCTATGGAGGCGAATTTGTTAAGTGCTTCTTCAGGAGGATTGTTGTCTTCACAGAGCATTTGGATCGCCCAGGAACGGATGTGTTGATCCTGATCAGAAAGTGCACTGATCAGCTCATTCTCCGTAAAGCTTTCTGTAATGTGCAAAGCCCACATTGCCCTTAGTCTATAATCCGGATTGCTGTTATTTTTATACAGCTTCATCAATTCGGCTTTTGTATTCGGATTTAATTGACCTTTTACTGCTCTTTTTTGTAGAATTCCTCTTGCCCTCCGGGAATGCCAATCACTGCTATTGGTCTGAAGATCAATCAGCTGTTTGTCACTCATTTTATCCAGGTCGGAATATCTTCCTTCAAATTCTTTGGCGAGTGATTTTTCAGGAGCAATTCTAAAAATTCTTCCTGTTTCCGAATTCAATACCTCCTGACCACAGATATCAGCATCATGCCAATCCAAGGCATAAAGCGCTCCGTCAGGTCCGATTTCCATACTGAATCCCACCCATTGCGCATTGTTTGCCAACATAAAATCATCTCCGTGTTTTCCGACAAAGCCTGATCCTTTAGGTTCCAGGATATCAGACAAAACAGCATGCTCATGTATATTGGCCATAAAAATCTTTCCGTGTTCTTCTTTTGGGAAAGCATCGGACTGATAGATTCTTGCCCCGCCATGTGCGGAGCGGTGGCTGTGGTCGGTGATGGTTTTGATGTCTTCGTAGACATAAGGATTAAAATGCTGGCCGCCTTGACGGTGGTAGATTCCGCCGGGAACCACATGCCAGAGATGTGGAATCACACAAGCCGTGATAAACAGCTGCCCCTTGGCATCATAATCAATCCCCCATGGATTGCTGAATCCATGAGCTACCACTTCAAACCGATCTTTGGTAGGGTGATACCGCCAAACGCCTCCATTGATATCCACACCCTCCGATTCCAACAAATCCTCCGGGAAAGGGTCTTTGTGGAAATACAATTTTGTATCCCCATTTGGTTTTCGGATTTTGGAAGGCGTGGCAAATCCCTGTAAACCATACAACCAACCATCAGGCCCCCAATGAAAGCTATTGAGGGTTTCATGCCTGTCTCTGATTCCCCATCCCGTCAACAGAATTTCTATTTCATCCTCATCTGCTTTATCATCCCTGTTTTTATCCGGGATAAATAAGAGATTGGGAGGAGCACCTACATAGAGTCCATCAAATCCCACTGCAATGGCTGCGGGAAAGGCCAGGCCTTCCATGAATATCTTTTTGCT
The DNA here is from genome assembly GCA_041748555.1 of Rhodonellum sp. Lineage (GTDB taxonomy): Bacteria > Bacteroidota > Bacteroidia > Cytophagales > Cyclobacteriaceae > Rhodonellum. The sequence goes on along the minus strand of JBGTDA010000033.1, from coordinate 3,518 downwards.
GTCTGCTACGCCATCACCATTGGTGTCTTCCAAAATTAAAATGCGGCTGTCGCCTGCATCGGAAAAACCGTGGCCTCTGGATTCATAATCTTTGTTTTCGGCAACCCAAAGACGTCCTCTGTCATCCCAACAAAAAGCCATCGGTTGAGTCATCATGGGTTCTGAAGCCCACACATTTACTTGGTAACCAGGCTTGATGGTCATGGCTTCAATGGCCTCCTGGGGATTTAAAAATTTGGCGTTTCTGCCTTCTTCCTGTGCAATTCTCCAAAGTTCCGTGGTGCTGTACATTCCTTCTTTTCCTGAAAAGGCACTCCAGGATTTTGATAATTCCACATCATTCAGTTCACCTGTATAGACAACCAACTGATGACGGATGACTTCAGAATTACCTTTTTCGATTACCCAATCTTCATCCCGGGTAAAAGCCGGCCCTAAACCCAATTGGCTGTCCACCCGCCATTTTTGTGGGTATCCTCTGTTTTCAGGATGATCAAAGATGGCAATATTAGCCATGTCATCACGGCCTTCAACTTGCATGGCGACATTGACCCACATTGCCGGTTGTCCTTCTGCCTGCTCGTTTTTTTGTCGGGCAGCGTTTGTAATTTCCCCTTTGATTCCTTCCTTCCAGGGCATCCTTAAAAAAAGTCCACCATAATCGTATTTTCCTATTGTCAAATCCGTTTGGGCTTCCCCTTTCCATTCCAGATCCAGCAGGTATTTTCCTCCTTCTTCCCGCATGGACCAGTTTTGGGTTTCTTCCATTACTGTATCCCCGTTTGCATCCAATAAATGATAGATTGTCTGCCACTTCACCTCTTCTCCTTCCTTTTCAACAATATTCAAGGCAACTTTTTTCCAATGATCACCTTGAGGATTGTGGAAATAATCCCGTCCGTTTACCTGAGTGAATCCCCAGTACAACCCTGTTTGATGTTTGTGGTGCCCGGGACTGTATTCGGTCAATATTCCTTTGCCGTCAGGGGCGACGAGGGGATGAATAAATGGTCTGAAATCATCCTTGGCATTTTGGGTAAGGATGGGTTCTTCTTCGCCTTTCCTGAATATTGAGAGTGCGGTTTCATTTTCATCCAATGTTATGGTAAGGGACGTAGAAATTTCAGGTTGTTGTTGAGAAGACTCGTCAGCAGAAGACCTGGTACAACTTTCAATCAAGCATATTAAGGGCAGGAGCAACCACAAAGAGGAGTTCAAAATTTTCATTTCGGTTATTTAGGCTGGGTTTTGAATTTTAATCTTGATAACCTAACGGAATCAAGATTCAGGAAATCCTTTAAAAGTTAGAAATTCAAATGATTATATCACAGTTATGCCACTATTAATTTATTTATCTGTAATCATATGGAAAATAAATCGAAGTTTCAGTTTGAGATGGTTATCGAACCTGCGGCCGTTAAGAAATCAATTATGAGACATAAAAAAACCGCTCCCATCTCTGGAAGCGGAAAATAAGTCGGGGTGGCAGGATTCGAACCTACGACCTCCTCGTCCCAAACGAGGCGCGATACCGGGCTACGCTACACCCCGAACTTTAATTCAGACGCAAAATTAGTGAAAATACCGGAATACCAAACAAGAGGGGCATGTATAAAATTGTTAAATCTTAATTGATCCCTTATTTAGGCTGACTGTCAAGAATTTAAAATTTAAAGTTCTTTGAGTATTTCTCTATGTTTTTCCAAAATGGCTATAAGGACTTGATAAAAATGATCTTAAAACTTCAGCAAGATCATCTCATGACTTGATTGCATTTCCCCAAATATCAACACAAAATCGGGTATCTCTCATTTTTGGCTCAGCGTCCAACTTGCACAATTCTTCATTTCCGCTTTTGCGCAGCCATCCACTCCATATTGCCTGCCATAATGAACCTTGCTGTTCTAAACTGGCCAACAGCGAATAGTACAGAACTTTGAACAAATCCGCATCCCTAAGCAAAAGAACCTGTCCGTCCACGGTTATGTAATTGGAACTTGGCGGAGTGGCAATTCCTTTTTAAAAAAAATCAGGGGCAAAATGATTTTCCTTTGATGCTCATTTTCCAGAAATAGTCTGCATCTATGGGGTACGGGATTTTGATAGGGTAGGACCTGGACATTTTATGACTGCTTAAATTGGGATTACCCTCAGGGAAGTGTGCAAATGTATAGGTCATCAGATCTGTCAGAGAAAAGCCGGTCCTGAAGTCAATCCTGATGCCAGGATATTCCACGAAACATACATTACCTTCTTCATGGATTCCCTCATTAAATGACAGTTTTGTTTCTTCGCGAATTTTGGAAATTACTGCTTTAAGGCTTTTAGTTTTTCCAATAATCGTCTGCGGCTTTAAGTGATCCTCATTTTTACCCAACAATAAAGAGTATGACAACTATTGTTAAAACCGGGTTGATAACATAGAAATAGCTCATTTCCTTGATTTCTGAGGAACCTATATTTGCTATTAAAGCTATTGCACCACCGGGTGGATGTAAGGTTTTGGTGTATTGCATAGCCAAAATGGACAGAGATACGGCCAAAGCCGGAGTCAACCATATGAATTCACTTGTACTGAATAATTTGTAAACAGATACTCCGATAATAGCAGAGAAAAGGCTTCCGAAAATCATATTTCTGGGCTGCGCTAGTGGACTGTTTGGGGCGCCGAACATTAAAACTGAAGTTGCTCCAAAAGCACCGATCAGAAACAAGAAATCTTGGTTTCCATCTTTTTTGAATAAGATTTGTAACAAGCCGATACTACAAAGAGCAAGCAATGACCCGGAAAATGCCCAAAGGTTATCGAGTGGGTTATGACTTGTTTCTTTATACATGATAAAGCGAGCTTCCTCTATGGTGCGATTAAAAGATTGATCTCAGATACAGTCTTCATTGCTTTTTCTATTATTTCAATTCCTCTATGGTGCGATTAAAAGCACTTGTGCCAAAGTTTTTATTAAAGGCTGTGTTTTATTTCAATTCCTCTATGGTGCGATTAAAAGTAGGCTCATTTTGAACCGCCAACGGCGCACTTCCATCATTTCAATTCCTCTATGGTGCGATTAAAAGGTAGTCAATTTCAGAAATTGCATACTCTATGTACAAATTTCAATTCCTCTATGGTGCGATTAAAAGCAGCATGCCAGATATCCTCTGTTGCCCAATCATATATATTTCAATTCCTCTATGGTGCGATTAAAAGATTTACAGTATAATCGGCACTTATTCCGCTTTCACATTTCAATTCCTCTATGGTGCGATTAAAAGAATCATCCTCTCGACCATCTATCAAGTCCTCCAAAATATTTCAATTCCTCTATGGTGCGATTAAAAGCATCCATACCCCATTCATCTGCTATTTTGAACTCTTATTTCAATTCCTCTATGGTGCGATTAAAAGAAAAACAATAGTATCTCCTTGATATCCCCCCGAGTTATTTCAATTCCTCTATGGTGCGATTAAAAGGGGTCTATTAAAGGGTAATATTGACGGCATGAATCTATTTCAATTCCTC
>JBGTDA010000032.1:0-5937 GCA_041748555.1 Rhodonellum sp. | reverse complement strand
TTGACCGATCACCTCAGTATAGATGGTTTTCTGAAAGGAGTATCACAAATCAATCGGGGTGGAGAAAACTTGCAGGAAAGCGATTATAGGGTAATGAGTCAATTTGGGTTGGGCTTAATGTCGCAATTGAGAACAGCCATCCGGGAAGTTTAAATGGATGATGGGAAATAAGTAATGGCTGACCAAGCATAATTTCTAACCCATTTTACCCTGTAAAGAATTTTACAAATCACAAGTTGTAGGAAAACTTAAATATAAATCATGAACCATATAAAATTAACCTGTGTACTTATGCTTTTTAAAAGGACGATGTGTTTCTTGAACAGAGACTATAAGACGACAGGTTGAACGAGTGCTCCGTTTGTGGCAACATCCCAAGCGGCAAATCTCATCCATTTTTTGTTTGCTGCATCGAAAGGAATCACAAACTTCTTCTTGCCAAAAGGAGGAAGATCTGTTGTCGAAATAATCTGCCTATCGGTTTTTTCTCCGTCACCCCATACGATTTCTACAAATTCGAGTGGGAAAGTCCACTCCACCTGGGCAGTAATTGTTTTTTTATTTCCCTTACCTTCCATGGAAAAAGAAGAGATCAGCACCTCTCCTGAAGTTATGAAATAATCTCCCCGCTTAAGCGCATTGATGATGGGACTCATGTCATCTACAGAAGGGACCTGATCAATCTTAATATAGTTGACAGGCGACATTCCATAAGCATCATCGTAGGGTGGTTTTCCGCGATGGCCATAGTCAGAACGGGCTTCGGAGATGGCAAGTGCAAACTTTAAAGGTCTCCCACGCACTGTCATCCAATTATTGACTTCGTCCCACAAAGTTAGAAATCTATATTCACCCAACCGGATTTCCGAACCATCAATGCCCATACCCCATCGGTATCCAAGGCTGAAATAATTTTCATGCAGAAAATGGGGCTCATCTTGGATCGCATCAGGGTAACCTGTAGAACCCTTGGCTCTGGGATGAGGAAGAGAAATAAGTGCATTCTCACGCACAGTCATTTCCATTAAGTCGGCCGGGCTGCCCAAATTATAAACAGTGCCATATTTAGGGTGCTGTTCGATAAGGGGCTGACCTGATTTGCGATCATTTCGCCAAAACACCGGCTTTGACAACATCAAATCGTGGTGACCACCCAGGTCGTATGGACGTCCGCCGGTGCTGTTCTCGTCATTGGGCATTATCAAGAAGTCCTTGTCGGATTGTCGTCGAGCGGCCTCATAGTACTCTGCCTGTGCATCCAAGAATGCTTCACCTAAGTCTCTGCGAGATGGACCCCGTACTCCGTCTATTACGCCAAAAATGTTTACGCCAATAGCCTTCATGGTTTCTACGTCATTGAGTCGATGATCCAAACTTCCCAAAGCTTGCAATCGCTGTACAAGACCCACGTGATAATGTGAACCCATCACTTTATAGCCGGGCATTTTTTTAAAGCGATCGCCATTTGTAAAAGCTAAGGCTGCCTCTGTTGCGTGAGTTCCGGATTCAGGACTGATATAAAAAAACACGGGCATCCGTTGCCAAGTGCCCGGTCTTGCATTGTATAGGGCAAAGTTTTGATAGAAATGAGGGTCTTCTTCTTGTTCCGCCTGCCGTATACCAAATGAAAATGAATGGCTGCTATCCTTACGGTACCAACCATAACCCAGGTTCTGTTCAGATTCGCGAGCCCAATAGAAACTATGCGGTGGTGGAAAAGCTGCAATAGAACCATTTTGTAGTTCGGCAGCGATTAAACGGTTACTGCCCCACACTATGGCCGCCCCACTGCTTACAGGACCACCTAGTAAATATTGTTGCCAATGATTGGCCAGATCGCGCCATACTATTCTGGATGGCTGTTGAATCGGGAGACCTTTAAGCCCCGCATCGTATTTAAATGCAGCAGAAGGATGATCGGTTTTAGCAATCAATACCTGACGAATTAGATTTGAACCTTTAAATACATCGAATTGTAAATGACCCGAGAAAATACCCGCTTCGACCCCCGGAAAAATTATTTCCAATCGCGCTCCATTCGTGCGCACCTCACATCCCGAAGATTGGTAGCTTGCATTCACTCTTGTCACTTCATCAGGATTTCGTGGCATGCCCGGATGATTTGCAAATGGATCCTTCGCGGGAATAGATGACTTGTGAGTAGGCGGCAATTCATCTTTTATAAAAAGCGGTGCGTCCCAGAACGCCTCCCATTTAATCTCATTTAATTTATCGGCAGTAAGCTGCACGCCCAGTTTTTCAAGGGGTTCTGTCTGTTGTTGGGTGACACGACGAATTCCTGAAACAATTCTAAATTCCGGTATTAGGTTTGACGCGAGTGCTTTCCATTGACCATTGACTGACCGTATTGCCAATTCTTGAACAGTTGGTATTCCACGGTCAATAATGAATTTCAATCTCAGCTCATTTTTCAGGTCACCTTGCCAAAATATTGTTAATATCTCGTCCTCAACAGCGGCGGTGAGGCCATCTTGTGCCTTATATGCTGCAAGATTACAGTTTAAGGGATCCGCTAGCGAATGGATTCTACCACAGAATACACTCATTGTCAATGCTAAAACCAGGCGGGTTACGATGTAATTTTGTGCTATCATTTTATCCGGGTATTCTTTCTTCAAAATATTAAGCTCAAACTGAATAAACTCCAACGGTCATAATTGGCAATTATTTGGCATCTGCCCAAATGCATCATCAGCCTTTATAAGGGTCAAGATAAAGAATTATCCCAATTTAAAATAACCTATACATTAGAATGACAGACAGTAAAGCATTCTCCGCATCTCAGGTAAGTAAAATCATTCCCTTTTTTGTTGTTCTTACCCTTTCACTCAATATCTGCCCGGTCCCCGTATTTTGTTTTCGGATACTTTCCTTAATTTTCTGTTCAGGTTTTATTGGACTTGATCCTTGTGTTGAATTCGAGTCCTCTCTCTTTGTCGTAAAGTTATAAGATATAATTCTGCATATTAATTTCAGATCCAAAGTTGGCTTTGATTTTATTTTTTTCTAATTTGTTTTGTCAATTGACGCAAACCCAAAATTATTTTTGTGAAAAGCCTTGCCTCACCAATAGCAACTTTAGAATTGGATAGCCTGTGGCTGATGCTGAAGGAGGGGGATAGAAATGGGTTGGAGGGCTTGTACAGACATTTTTCAAGACAACTTTTTCAATATGGCCTATCAATTGATTCCGATCAGGATTTTGTTCAGGATTGTATCCAGGAAGTTTTCATTGATCTCTGGAAATACCACAAAAACCTGCAAAAAGCAGACAATGTAAAAGTCTATCTGTTTAAGTCTTTGTCCCACAAGATTTTCAGGGAAAATAAAAAGGAAAATAAGTGGAAGAAGGTTGAAATCACCGAAAAACAGGAAGCCTGCTATTTCACTGAATCCGTGGAAAGTGAGTTGATCGGCATCCAAAGGGATGAAAACCTCCGGAAAAAACTGGCCATTGCTTTGGGAAATTTACCGGACAGGCAAAAAGAGGTGATCCAATACCTGTTTTTTGAAAACTTTTCTTATGAAGAGGTTTCCAAAATTATGGGGATAAATTTACGGTCTGTCTATACCTTGGCCTGGAAGGCAATTTCCGGTTTAAAAAAATATATTTTATCCGTTTTTTTAATGATGGATTTTTTTGTTTGACCCACCTTTTCAAATAACTTTCCGGTTATCTACAAATGTTTTGTGTGCGCCAAACCTTAGGCTTCTGTGAATTACCTTTTATAAACAGGTACCTTTCAGAATGTGCAGCGCACCGACCCGTTGGAACGATCAAATGGTTCGGAATTTAAATCCAATTCAGTTATATTGGTAACATGAAGCAGAAAGATACCGGAAACGAAGTTAACGAGCCTTTTACCGAATACGGAAGGTATTCCTATGCCGATTATCTGGGATGGCAGATGGATAAAACGGTGGAGCTGATCAGGGGCAGGGTCTTCCGGCAGGCCGCCGCCGCACCCAGAAGAATCCACCAGAAAATATCGGGGAAAGTTTTTGCCAAGTTGTTCATTTTCTTGGAGGAACACTCCTGCGAGGTCTATGAGGCACCCTTTGATGTACGGCTGCCTGTAAAATCCAAGAGGAACGAGGATATTGACACCGTCATCCAACCGGATATCTGCGTGGTCTGCGATAAAAGCAAACTGGATGAGTTGGGTTGTATCGGTGCACCGGATTTGATCATTGAGATTCTATCGCCCGGCAGCAACAAAAAGGAGCTGAAAAACAAATATGAAGTCTACGAAGAAAGCGGTGTGAGGGAGTATTGGATCATCCACCCGGACGAGCAGACCGTCATGACCTACACCCTTACGAATGGGAAGTATGTTCCTTCGAGACTTTTTACATCAGGCGATGTCATAGCGTCCCAAAGCATTGCCGGATTCCGGTTGGATCTGGAGTATGTTTTCAGGGATCTGGACTAAAGTGGGCACATGTTTATATCCCTTAAATTAAGTTCTCCCACTTGAATAAAGGTTAAAGGTAAATTGCCATTTCATTTCGGCTACCCAAAGCATATTGGATTCCCATCCAAAAAATTAAACACATATTCATCCTTTTGTCGATACTTTTTTAGGCTCTTAACAATAATGTCCTTGTTTTTGGCAAAAGTTCAATATACCGATATGTTCCTTAAACTTTAACAAACCCTTAACCTTCCCCAGGGAAATCGCTTTTAAAATTTCGAGCGATTAACGTTTTATAATACGATAAAAGTAGTACATTTGATATATCAAAATAATTGAATAAGGTCAAAAAAATGACCTTTTCAAACCCAAAGAACCCCAAAAATTTCCCGGTTTTCCACGAATACTTTACAAGTTTGGAAGAGCCCCGCAGAACCGGCAAAGGCAGGTTCTTTTACCCTCTTGAAGAAATATTGTTTTTGAGCATATCGGCAGTTGTCAGCGGATCGGACAGCTGGACGACGATCTGTTTGTTTGGCGAGATAAAACTGGACTGGCTCCGTAAGTTCTACCCCTTTAAATACGGAATACCTTCCCATGATGTGCTGGGGAAGGTGTTTGCAAGGCTGGACGACAAAGAATTTGCAAAATGTTTTTCCAACTGGGTGAACTCCATATCCGAGCTTACAAAGGGAGAGGTCGTGGCTGTCGATGGAAAGACCATCCGCAGGTCGGGTGATGGCTCACTCGGCAAATCACCGCTGCACGTGGTTTCCGCCTACGCTTCGGGCAACCGGGTCTGTTTGGGACAAGAAGCCGTCAGTGGGAAAAGCAATGAGATCACAGCTATCCCCGAACTGCTGAAAGTGCTCGACATTAAAGGGTGCACTGTCACAATAGATGCCATGGGCTGCCAAAAGAAGATAGCAAAGCAGGTTTTGGACAGTGGGGCGGATTATATATTGATGGTGAAGGACAACCAAAAAGAGTTAAAAGAACAGGTGGAGCGGCTTTTTATAACAACAGCAACGGTAAGGGACACGCAATATGATGTTGGGCACGGACGGGTGGAAACCAGGGTCTGCGAAGTAATTGACGACCTTCGGTTTCTGGACATCTCAGAGGAATGGCATGGACTGAAAAGCGCGGTCAAGGTACAATCTGAGCGTTATGACAAAAAAACGGGTAAAACGTCCCATCAGGACAGGTATTATATCAGTTCATTGCCTGTGGATGCCAAATATATCAACAATGCCGTCAGAAAGCACTGGGCAATTGAAAACAACCTGCATTGGTCGCTGGATGTGATATTCAAAGAAGATGAATCCCTGAAAAAGAAAGGGAACTCAGCTTTGAACTATGGGTTGATGGCCAAGATGGCGCTCGTCCTGATAGAAAAAGAGACCACTCCAAAAATGTCCAAACCTCAGAAAAGGTATAGGGCTGCCATGGATGATGATTTCAGGGCTAAAATACTGAATTGTTAAAGGCGATTTCCCTG
>JBGTDA010000031.1:0-9339 GCA_041748555.1 Rhodonellum sp. | reverse complement strand
GTCTTTTATACTTGTAGGATAATCGGAATGTGGTTGGTCCCCTACCCGATTATTCCTCCACTCGTCCCGGTTCTCTTCTGTTGTTTCCTTTGACGTTGGTCAGGGCATCGCCCATATCTTCTCGGGCTTTTGCGGCCAAATCCAACATTTTTTGAAGGATTTCGGGATTCAGGTCTATCAAGTTGGTGGTTTCCGAGATATCGGAGGGCAGGTGATAAAGCTCCATTTCTTCCAGTTGCATCATATGGTAATCGATGGGAATCCCATCATTCCGAACCTCCTGATCCGGTGCTAAGGTCCTGTAGCGGTGCGGAAAATAAAGCTTCCATTCATCCATGACCATGGCCTGCAGCTCATTGGTGTTATAGTAGATAAAATAGGCTTCCTGAGGGGATTTGGAGGATTTGTCCGATAACATCGGTAAAATATTTTGGCCATCTATCGGTAATTCGGGAAGCTCGGACTGCGTGATTGCCGCAATCGTCGGAAGAATATCTATACTCATGGCCGGGTTAAGCTGCACCAGCCCGGCAGGAATGTTTTCCGGCCAACGCATGATGGAAGGGATTTTTACACCACCGTCCCACGATGTGCCTTTTCCCTCCCGTAATGGATATGCTGAGCCGGAATGACCTCCATAAGAAAGCCATGGACCATTATCCGAAAGGAAAATGACGAGGGTGTTTTCATCCAATCCGTTTTCTTTCAAGGTTTTGAGGATTTCTCCAACCGACCAATCAATTTCCATAATTACATCCCCATAAAGTCCCCTTTCGGATTTTCCCTTATATTTTTCGGAAACATATAAGGGAACATGCGGCATGGGGTGGGCCAAATAAAGGAAAAACGGATTCTCCTTGTTTTTTTGGATGAATTCCACGGATTTTTCGGTCAGCCGGGTGGTCAACAAACTCTGATCATCCACCAGCGTTTCCACCACGGTTTCGTTTTGAAAAACAGGTAGGGGTGGATAATAATCGGGATTTTGGGGATGGTTGGGCCACATGTCATTGGAATAGGGAATTCCATAAAACTCATCAAAACCATGATTGGTAGGCAGAAATTCCGGATGATGGCCCAAATGCCATTTTCCAAAGATTGCCGTACGATATCCGTTGGATCGCAGCATCTCGGCAATGGTGGTCTCCTTGGGGTTCAATCCATGCTTGCTAGTATGGTCCAATGCCCCGTGAATCCCAAGTCGGTTGGCATAGGTACCGGTAAGAAGTGCAGCCCGGGAAGCCGAACATACGGCCTGGGCAACATAAAAATTGGAAAACATCACACCCTCTGCCGCCATTTGATCCAGATGAGGTGTTTTTATGTTCGGCGAGCCGAATACCCCTACATCGTTATATCCCTGATCATCCGTAAAGATCAGGATGATGTTGGGCTTGTCCATGGATTGTGAAAACAGGCAGGTGGAGAGGGAAAATGCGAGTATGGCGAGCAGGGATTTTCGTTTGTTCATGGGGAGGGAATGGGTTTGAAGTGGGAAGTTAAGGACGGAAGCCTGTCTGCCGACAAAGGCAGGACGGAAGACCGGAGACCGAAAAGGAAAAGGGTTGGTAGTAGGAAGATGACAACCTGAATATACCCGCATTCTAATGATTTACCTTTTTATTGAACCTCAGGGATCTCTCCTTGCGTTGAGATGACGTCATTTTTTACGTTACCCTGATTCCGATAGCGATCGGTCTCCCGTCTCAAATCTCACATATCACATCCCCTTGTTGGTCTTCCCAGCAGTCACGTCGTTACAAGGTATTAGCACCTGTTGCTGTAGCGTGGGCAGGGATGGGACATGAACCAGTGGAGAACCACCTCCCTTACCTTACGTTTGTGACAACACTAACAAGGGCAAAGAATTAAAATTTATTCAAGAATACTTAAAAATCAGTATTGCATGTTTCTAACCATTAATCTATCTTAGTATTGTTATAATATATCTTATTATTATTAATTTACTTTCTAAACTTCATTTTTATGGCAACCAAATATCAAACATCACAGCAAGATGAGCAAGGCGATTTCGAAGATCCTTCATCAGACCTAAGTTCGAAAGTTGTATCAGGTAAGGACAATTTAAGTCATGCATCAAAGAATCAAAGTGCCACTAAATCAGAGGCCACAGAAGTTCCTGAAGTAAAAGGTATAGATGGGGGTTCAGAAGACGAAAGCTCCGAGGCAATAATGGGTATGTTGGGTGACAAGCATACATCCATGAGCAGTCCCCTTCAGAGATCTGGTAACGAATCTCAGTCCGATGAATCCAGTGAGTCCGCTGAAGAAGAGAGCGGTACAGAATCTGAGTTTGAAAACGTTGAAGGTTGGTCAGCGCCTACAGCAAGTGAGTCCGGGAATGAAAATGATACCCTGGTTGAAGCTTCCTTTGCTGATCCGGAAGCAGCAGCAGGTGGGCAAGAGTTTTTCGGAGCTATCGCCGGATTGATTGCACCAATGATTCCTACACTGATTAAAGCTGTTGCGCCAAGTGTTATAAGAAGAGGCACTAAAGTGGCTGGCCGTCTTGTCAAAAAACTCAATCCTACCACTCAGAATGTAATTACTAGGCTTAAGTCTCTGGGTATTAGTATTCCCACTAATATTTTGAGTAAGCTTGAGGCTTCTGAGGAGGAATTTGGTTCAGGAGAATCAGAAGAGTTGACCGATGCAGAATTAGAATCGCTGCAAAAACAATTGGAAGCTTTAGAAGTTGTTATCGGTCCTGACGACAGGGTTCAAATAAAAAATACCAGGATCATTCCCTGGAAGCGCATTTGTCACTTGAAAATTCAAACCAAAACAGGTAAATTTTACCTAGGAACCGGTTTCTTTATTGGTCCAAGGACAATTATAACTGCAGGCCACTGTGTATATATTCATACTCAGGGTGGTTGGGCAAAGAATATTGTAGTATCTCCTGGACGTAATGCCAGCGAAACACCTTTTAATACCTTTACTGCTACAAAATTCAGATCAGTTAAGGGATGGATTCAGAATAAGGAAAGAAATTATGATTATGCTGCTATCCTGCTTGACAAATCCGCTGCCGTTTCTCCTGAAATAGGCGCCTTCGGTTTTGGATATTATTCAAACACATTTTTAATGAACAAACATCTAAACACTGCCGGTTATCCGGGTGACAAACCTTCTGGAACCATGTGGTTTAATGGAAGGAAAGCAAAAGCGATTACCGATCTTACAATTATATATGATATAGATACGGCGGGTGGTCAAAGTGGATCGGCCCTTTGGTTTAAAGGAGTAGATGAAAAAAGAATAGCTGTCGGCATTCATACCAATGGAGCAACAAGCGGTAATTCAGCTACCCGCATAACCAAACCTGTTTTTGACAATTTAAAAAAGTGGCGTACCGAAGGTGGGAACACTTTATAAAACGGGAATTCAGAAATATAGGGTGAGTTGAATGCGAACACTTCAGCTCACCATTTTTCAAAAGAAAAATTGCAATTCCATGCAAAATGACAGTAATCAAGAAATTGAAAAAATATTGTAAAGAAATTTTACTATTTCGGTGGTAAATATTTCAGTGGTGGTTATTTTCTATTGTTTACGCCTAAATGGCTCAAATTTAATTTATGGGATCAATAAAAGGGATTGTAAAAGATGCAAATGATTATCCTCTTGAAGGTGCAAGTTGCATGATAGTGGGTGGCCCTACCCACTTGGACATCTCCGCATTAACTGATGAAAATGGAAGGTTTGGCTTCGGAGATCTGAGGTCAGGTCATTATAAGATCAAGATATATGGCAATACGGAAAGCGATATTATACCTGTTCGCGTTTTTGATAACAAAACTGTAGTTGTAAGAATATGGATGGATACGGATGCTGTTGATGATGAAAGCAATGTTATAGATGAAATAAACTGATTTAGCGATGCAAAAATTAAGTGGTATTCCCTATAGGAAAAAGTTACTGCTATTGATTACCTTGCTTTTTTGTTTGGGTCAATTGTACTCCTGTGAGCAAAAAGACCTGGATATTGCCAAATCCCGGTGGAAAGTTAAGAGTACGAAACTTACACAAGCTTCGGCTATTGAGTATTCTAAAGCAGAATACATAATGGAGTTGTCAAATAATAATAAGTATACTTTACAGCTTGATGTTAACCAATGCAGCGGTAACTATAATTTGATTATTAAGAATGGGCTCAGCTTTAAACCTGTTAGTTGTACAGAATTATGTTGTGATAGCATGTTCTCAGTAAACTTGGTAGAGTTACTGCCTCTTACAAAAAGTTATATCCTTGATAACGATATGCTAACTCTTACCGGAAAGGGAGTTATCGAATTAGTTAGACTGTAGAGACCTTATTTTAACCAAATCCAAATACAAGAACATGTTCCGGAATTATACTAATCTTATTGTTTTTTTTAATAAAAATAAAATATTCTTCATAAACTTTACCATATATGACAACTTAGAATTTATGATTAGTATGCAATTGTTGTTCATTTCTAAGCTCCTTTTCAAGGGTTGTGTTGGTATAAGTAAATTACTGCTATAAAATTGATTTCTCTTTCGATCCAATATTCTAACGACCAAATTGCGTGCTTTTATTGTCTGCATGAATACATGTAGTTCATCCAATTAAAATGAAAAGCTTTAAGCATGAATAATCAACCTCTAACTGAAAAGAAAAAAGATTTTTCAGGTACTCCGCTGGGTACTGAGAAACTTGGTCTACTTCCAGGTAGCTCAAGCTATAGCAACCCGATTTTCAGGGATACTGATTTTATTTCTCGTTCACCCTATTGGGATGATTTTATAAGTACTCTAGGATGTGTTATTTTGATAAAGGATATCCGTTCACAACAGATTGATTACATCAGTAGTAACTTGAAAGAGTTATGGGGATACGAAGTTGATTTATTCTACGATTCGGAAATTTCGTCCCTTACAGACATTATTCATCCAAACGATATCCTTGCGATAGGAAAAATTGAAAAAGTTGTTATTGAACAAATCAATAACACGCCATCTGAAGATCGTAAAGCATTTAAGTTTAACTTTAACTATCGGCTCCGTAAAGCAGATGGCACTTACATTCAGATACTAGAGCAAAACTCAGTTTTTCAATTAGATGATTTGGACAATGTTACCCATTTGCAGATAGTATGCTCTAATATTTCTAATTTGATGGGTAGCGAAAAAGCACCTCTTTCATTCAGTCCCTATCAAAACGATCGGATTCCTTTAGAAAAGCAGAAAGGAAAATTAAGCAGTCGTGAAATCGAAGTTATTCGCCTGATTGCCAACGGTGATAATAGTAAAAGTATTGCAAGTAAGCTTTCGATATCCTTTAATACTGTTAATACGCACAGGCAACATATTTTTGCAAAAACAAAAACCAGGAATGCAAGTGAACTGGTTCAATATGCTAATAACCACAGGTTGGTATAGTTGTCTGAACTGAGTTGATTACAATAATCTTTTTTCCTCTTTAACGCTTTTCAGATATTCATATTAATATTTTGAGATAGATAAATATACATTATTATTTTGGTAATGATGCCAAAAATAGTTGGTGGTCAACGTTAAAAAATTGTATTATATTGATATTGTAAGTCTGAAGAGGAAGTAGGCTCTCCTGAGGAGCATCCTACCAGCAATAAGGTTTACCAACTGGAATGGCCTCCCTTTTTTGGGAGGCTTTCTATATTTTGGTTGTCTTATGGCTAAAAAAACCTACCGTTTGTTTTTTAGAAAAAGGTACCATTGAATGAATTGTTTTCTATGTGTTTTTGATAATCCACGATGCACATTGATATGACCTTTTAAATGGCCAAAAAAGGATTCCAACCCATTGGTTGATTTAGGGATTTTTTGATTGTCAAGGTATCTGAACATATCCGGTAACGCCTTCTTGATTACCATAAATGATCTTCTTACCAGTTTATGTGTATACCAATATCTTCCTGTTTCCTCATTTACGGTTTTTTGATTTAGGTATGGTTCATAGGTTTCATGCCATTTTACCAGGCTAACAATCCAGTAGTCACGTTGTATTTCGTTTGTGATCAGATGAAGCTTGAGGTCAATGCTGTGGCTGGGTGTAATTTGCAATTACACCCTCTTATCCATACCATCCCGATAGCTATACGGGATACAATTGGAAAATACCACGTAATCACAATAATCCAGATAGAAAGGAGTAGATAGTACCTACACCTAACGCCTACGCCATTATACACCAATCAAGGGGCAACAACCTGAAATGTCAAAAAATACGGCATTTCCTGATCTCTGATTTGACAAGCTTCACCCATAACTAAAATTATTTCATCGTAACTGGAATTGCAAATTCCAAAAATAGAAAGGTGTAGATACTCCCGACAGCTGTACGGGACTACACCTAGCGCCGCTGTTAAAACTAGAATCGCTCCAGTCTCAAATCTCACATCTCCTCACAAATCCAACAACCTTCTGTGATAATTCACCTGACCCAAGTGATAGCCCAGATGAACCGCAAGGTGGGTCAGAAAATATTCATAGGTCATGGGAAATCCAAAAACCTCTTTGGGAAATGGATCTTCCAATTTCGAAGAAGGAAATTCAGATAAAACTTCATTGATCATTTGTAAAGTATTGTCAATCTCCCTGACCAGTTCCTCTCTGGGAACATCTTTTTTTGAAAATTCCTGATCTCTATGACGGACATAACCGGTATTCCCTATTTCTGTCCCGATGTAGGCGTTTAAATTACCAACCAGATGCAAACTGAGATTTCCCGCGCTGTTGCTGATGTTTTCTGCTACCAGCCAAATGTTGTTTTCATTTTGGTACAGTTGGATTTCGGATTTCAATTTTTCCAGATCTCTCCGAAAAAGGATCAAAAGTGTGTCTGTTATCATTTCAAAATAATTTATATTTATCAGTCACCGAAGGACATCCCCATTCCTTTTGCTCCCTGAACGAGGTAATTATCGGCTTCCACCACATTATATTCCATAGTGGCTTCCTTAAGAGAAACCGCGGTATATTGATTGTTTCTAAAAGAAACCATCTTACCGAATTCACCTTTCCTGACCAGTTCAAAAGCTTTCACGCCAAACATTGTTGCCAATACCCGATCATAGGCATAGGGTGTTCCTCCTCTTTGAACATGGCCCAATACTGTTTCTCTTATTTCTGCTTTACATCCCTTGTCCTTCAATTGCCTTGATAGTTCAAAAGCCACCCCACCTAATCTCACCTGTACTGAACCACCTTCCCTTTCCGATGAAGTGACCGTTCCTTCTTTGGGTTTTGCTCCCTCTGCCACCACGATATTGACAAAACCTTTGCCCTTATAGTACCTGGAATCAATCCTTGCCAAGACCTTGTCTATATCATAGGGAATTTCCGGTATCAAACAGATTTCCGCTCCGCCTGCAATTGCCGTATGCAGCGCGATCCATCCTGCATCTCTACCCATCACTTCCATGATCATTACCCTGTGATGACTCTCTGCGGTGGTGACCAATTTATCAAGACTATCTGTCGCAATCTGCACTGCTGTCTGAAAACCAAACGTGACATCCGTGGCTGAAAGATCATTGTCAATGGTTTTTGGTACACCAATGATCGGAACTCCTTTTTCAAACAAGGCCTGCGAAATTTTTTGGGATCCGTCTCCACCAATATTGATGACTGCATCAAAATCCAAAGATTTGATGCGATCTGCCAATAAGCCTGTTCTGTCCTCGTATGTGAAACTTCCATCATCATTTTTGATCGGAAATTCCAGCGGATTCCCTTTGTTGGTTGTTTTCAGAATTGTACCGCCTTTGACATGGATTCCTCCGACTTTTGAGCCGGTAAGTCTGATGATGTTCGTCGGTTCACTCATGACGCCATTTAATGCCTCTATACTTCCAAAAACCTCCCACTCCTTACTTTTCTTGGCTGATTTATAAACACCTCTGATTACCGCATTGAGACCGGGACAATCTCCCCCACCTGTACAGATCAATATTTTTTTCATGTTATCAAATTTGATATTAAATGATAAACCTTTTTTACTTCCTTAAAGATAAATTTAAAAATACCACTATTCCTTTATTATCGGAATGATCCGAGGAGAATAAAGGGAACATTCACAAAAAAATAAAGGGGGAGTATAGATCGTCCTTGACCGAACAGCCAATCAGCAACAGCAATATTGGCTCAATTACACCTGATATGAATTCAAAATTCTTCCGTTTTTTTCAGGTACCTTTACGAACCATTTACAATTCACTTTTTGTTTGGGTTATCATCAATGAAACCTTCCGGGCCTTTAACCCGGGAAAATTTCAACCTCATGAATAAAAAAACACGTGTAGTCGTAGGACTATCAGGCGGAGTAGACAGTTCTGTCGCCGCCTATCTGCTCCAAGAACAAGGTTACGAAGTCATCGGCATGTTTATGAAAAACTGGCATGACGAATCTGTGACCATTTCAAACGAATGCCCTTGGATGGAAGACAGTACCGACGCCATGTTGGTTGCCGAAAAACTCGGAATTCCATTTCAAGCCATTGATTTGAGTGAAGACTACAGAGAGCGGATAGTCGATTATATGTTTTCTGAATACAAAGCTGGCAGAACGCCTAACCCTGACATCCTCTGCAACCGTGAAATCAAGTTCGATATTTTTTTGAAGGCAGCTCAAAAACTCAGAGCGGATTTTGTAGCCACCGGCCATTATTGTCAGAAAGGAGAAGTTGAAGTCAACGGCAAAACTGTCTACCGGCTTCTTGCAGGTGCGGATCCAAACAAAGATCAAAGTTACTTTCTCTGTCAGCTCAATCAGGAACAGTTGTCCAAGGCTTTGTTTCCCATTGGTCATCTTCAAAAGCCTGAGGTGAGACGTATTGCCAAAGAGCAGAATCTGATCACAGCGGACAAAAAAGACAGTCAGGGGCTTTGCTTTATCGGCAAAGTCAGGCTTCCGGATTTTCTACAGCAACAACTGAAACCCAAAAAGGGAGAAATAATTGTTATACCGGAGGACCTGCCTGTTTATGAAAGCAAAAAAGTACCTGCAGGTATCTCTTTTGAGGATTTGGATGAGGAGGAATTAAAAGCAATCTGCATCCCGCCGGTTTATTCGGCTGATCAAGGAAAGAAACTTGGTGAGCATAACGGTGCTCATTATTTCACCGTAGGACAAAGAAAAGGTCTTCAGGTTGGAGGAACAGGTAAACCGCTTTTCGTTATTGCAACCGACACCACCGAAAACATTATCTACACCGGATTGGGAGAGGATCATCCCGGGCTTATGAGGCATGGATTGTTTGTTCCTGCAAAAGATATTCACTGGATCAGGGAAGACCTCCGAATGGAAAT
>JBGTDA010000030.1:0-26227 GCA_041748555.1 Rhodonellum sp. | reverse complement strand
AAAAGAAAGTAGCTGACAAATTACTGGTTGGCCTGCAAGATTTGTATTTTTGGACATGATATTTAAAGTGTGGTAACTTCAAACATCATAAATTTTAGCGAGGTGTAAAAACCTCGCTATTGTATTTTTTCAAGAATCTTAAAAACACGCAATATTTTTGTCGGATGACAGCATTAATCAACAAGGAAAATATTCCGGAACACGTTTATTTAGTTGCCGTGTACCAAATGTTTTGGATGTCGTGCTCAAGCCTATTGGTTTTGACATTTGAAAACCCGGCCTTTTTCAGGTATTCCCGGGTTTTTTCCTCACCCCACATGGCTCCCAATCCTTCTCCATCCTGAGCCAATGATACTGTCATACAATGCATGCAGGAAATTGTATAAAGAAAAGTCCCGATTGGATGTTTGACATCTTCTTCAAGATGGCTGGTTCCGCTGATCTCCTGCATCAGGTATACCCCATCCGACTTCAATGAGCGAAAGATTCCTTTCAACACGTTGAGCGGTTTTCCCTGATCATGGATCGCATCAAAGGTAGTAATCAAGTCATACTCATTTTCTTTTGCGGTTTCGTGAAAATCAGAAACATCCCTGACCAAAAACTCAGCGTTTTGCAATCCTTTTTCCTCTGCATCTTTGTTGGCTTTTGAGATGGCTTCGGAAGATAAATCCATTCCGGTAAATCGGGAATTTGGAAACAGGGAGGCCAACTTATTCAAAACCCTTCCTGATCCGCATCCTACATCCAACATCTTAATGCCGGAATCAAGTTTTCTCTTTAATCCAGGGACCAAAGGGAGAATGTGGCTTTCCAGCGAGGACAATACGGATTGCCCACTGTCCTCAGCCATTACCTCATGGAACCTGTGGAATTTTGAATAGGGAACCCCGCCCCCATCTTTAAAACAAGTAAGAATTTCGTCTTCCACTTCACCCATGACCGCCACATATTGAGAAAACACGGCAATGTTATCGGCACCGGCTTTACGGGTAAGGAAAGCGGCATGTTCAGGTGGTAACCGATATGTTCTATCAATAGGGTTGTAATCCACTACTTTTCCCGTGACCATTGCCCCAAGCCATTCTCTTACGTAGCGTTCGTTCAAATTTGCATGTTCTGCTATTTCGGCAGAAGTGGCATAATCCAGCTCTGCCATGGCATCAAACAAACCGGCACGATGTCCCAATGAAGTCATCAGGGACAGCGAACTCAGATTAAGCATATCAATCAGTCTCTCCGAGAATGATGTTGCTTTCAGTTCATCGAATCTTGATTTGGTTTCCATTTGATTGAAATTTAAAATTGATCGATAAAATTATATCATCGTCCACAATAAAGGTCAGAAACCTTAGACCAAAACAGTTCTCATATTGATAAGATATAGATTCTCAAAGAGATAAATCCCTATGTAATTTGGAAAATCATCTGTATACAATTTAATTATTTTTTCATTGGATACTTGCAAATTTTCAAATCATTATCTGATTTTATAAACTTAGTGTATAACTTTTAAAGTTATTTTTAAGTACTTTTTGCTATTTAAGATAAAGTTTGAGGAGTTAGATAAGGCAGTTGATTTTCATTTTAGCCATGCATTGGCTAAAGATTGATTTTAAACGCAAATCCTTTTTCATAAAATTTCAATCAACTCCTTTACTAATGGAAAGCAAGGACTTTCTTCTGCATTTTTTGCATATACCGACACCATTGAGAATGCATCCACAACCGGAGGCAACCTCAATTGGATAGGTGCGCATTTTAGGAACACCATGGTTGGGTCCAATTTCGGAAACTTGTCCTCTTAATGATAAGCCACAGCTTTAATCCACTTTTCAAACAAATCTGTTTCAACATCCTGAATGGTCTTGAGCTTTACATGCCTCATGTCCTTTCCTGTTCCCTCAAGTCGGTTGTCCGGGTCATCAAGCTTTGAAAAATCCATAAATCCCAGATTGACGTATGATTTCGCTGTTTTCAGATAGGCGAAGTCTTTTTTGGATTTGAAAACGGGCCTGCTCCACTTAAATTCCTCTACTACAGTCGGCACACTGTCGTGGATCAGTTGGCGGATTTTTTCCATAATTTCCCGCTGCTGATCCGGGGAGTTCTTGATGTATTCAGTGATTTGTGAATTCATTGTCGTCGGCTGTTTAATAATTTTACGATTGAACGGGTTTTTAATACATTTTCCTATGGATCACCAATCTACCAAATTCCTCTCAGAGATTTTGACTTCAGATTTGGATTTCTCCCGTATCAACAACACCTGATAATGAATTTCTTCGTTTCGCTTTGCCTCAAATTCAAATCCCACCCTTATTGTCCCCGGGTTTGGGGAATCATAATCCGTTTGGGAAATTGTGCTAAAATTTTTCCATTGGACATCAGTAACGTTGAAGGTTGTACCATAATTCCGGTAGCTGAATCTTCAGGGTAAGCTCCGTCAGTTTTACGGAATGAAAAGGGAGTTGGCCGAGGTGCATTCAAAATAAATTTCGGTTACTGACAGAATTCCGTAAATACATCTTAGGTTTTGATCTTTTTGATCCCTATTCCTCCATCTGATATAAGTTGTTGAACAACATTTTGAAAGTATTGTGTGCCTGAGCTCTGAACGTGATTTCAGGACCGAATGCGTAAAGCTTTCCTTTTCCAACAGGCGCTTCAAAAGCTACTATTCCGTTTTTGAGATAAGATTCACCCCAAGCCCAACCACTGACCAAGGGAGATTCTGTACCAAACCAGGCCAATGGTTTGATGTCCTTCATCATTGCTTCAGGAGAAAGAGTAAAGACAGGACTGTTGTTAAAAACCATATTCGCATCTTCCCCCATACCCCAATTGGTTGGTTGATTGCCATTCAAATTGGCCTGAAGAATACTGCCCGGAATATAATATTTGTCACCTTGCAGTTCCCTTTCATTCCCTTCCGGAAGTTTTTCCAAAAGCGCATTGTTTACCGGAAGATCCAGATGGTAAGCCAAGGAGGTAGCAGCACCCACAGTGATCACTTTTCCTCCGGCTTCCATAAATTTTTTCAACTCCGGAACAGATTTATCTTTAGAAAGAATTCCCAGAAGGGTGTGGTGTTCGGCCGCAATATCCTTGGCCTCGGGTTGGGAACTTCTAAAGCCTCCACTTCCTGTAACCGGCATTCCCGGTCCGACAAACAGAATTACATCATATTTTGATTTCAAATTTCCCTTATCAATCTCTTGGGGATAGACAACCTGAAAGGCAAAATTGTATTGCTCCATCATCCATCTCACCCATCCTGAGGGCATAGAACCTCCATAATAATCAAATAGCGCAATTTTGGAGGGTTTGATATTGATTGTCCCGGCTGGTTTTGAGGAAGCAGGAATGGCTTTGACACCATAGTTTGAACCTGCTTTTTCCAAGATTGCTTTTCCGGAGGCCGGGATGAAGAAAGATCCGGCAGGTAAACCCGAGACAGTACCGGTCGTACGGGAAACCTGAATTCCACCTTTTAAAAGATCATTAACCGCAATGAAAGCATCATTAACGCTCACATCCAACAAGTATCCGTTTTTGCTGTTTGCAACTGTGCTAACGGGAGGTACCTGAATTTCGCCATAAGCAATCCGCTGAAACGGTCCCTCAAAACCTTCCATAATTCTATCAAATTCAACTCCCATCTGAAAAGCCAGTGTCCAGCCTGCTGCGTCATAAGGTCTGACCGGAGGTCCTCCCGGAAATTGGAAATCATTTGGATGATCCTGCGGCTCAAACATATCCAATACATGCGGTCTGAAAGCTTGGGCAGCTTTTACGATATAAGATCCGGTTGGATATTTTTTGCCGTTTACGCTAAAATAGGCTGTGGCTTTGTGGACAAGAATTCCGGATTTAATCAGCGCGTTGATGAATTTCACTGCTGTAGGGAAATCGCTTTGATCTGCAGGAAGGATAAAACCTCTAGGATCCCGCAGATTGGGATCATTGAAGATGGTGTCAAAGAATTTCTCGGGCAATCCTCTTCTCATTCCATAATAAGCCATCTCAGGGTCTTCACTTTCCTCCTTTTCCTTGGCTTGATCATAGGCTTCCTGAATGGCGGCTGCCCGCTTCGGATATTTTGTCCAATGATCTTTACTCCCTCTTTCGATGGAATTTTTTCCCATCTTATAAATATTAAAAAGGAGAGCATCCCTGTTTTTGCTGGCATAATCAAGTATGGCGTAGTTCAACGAAACCGAATAATCAATTGACCTTCTGAAGTTCCAGGGCTGTGGTTCTACCGGGAAAGGTGTTGCATGGGTAGGAATCAGCCGATCCGGTACCAAGGGAATGGTAGAGGGGGTAGGCCCACCGGTAATTTCTGTCAGAATGCCTATCATGTTGTGGAAATAAGGGGTGGTTCTCAAGCCCCCATTCCACCAGGATGAAAATACCGAACCACCCAGTCGGGTGTATCCGGGTTTATCTTCAAGATTCATACGGTTGATCATTTCAGAACCTACTCCGTCTAAACTGGTCATGATCAAGGGATCAAACACATGGTTAAATGGATCTCGGTAGGGTGGTCCCGCCACCACCGTTCCGGCAGGAGAAGTTTGATGGTGATTGTAGATGATCTGAGGAAGCCACTCCACATATTGTTGAAGAGAAGTGTTGGTGGTTTCCTTCATATTCATCATGAAAAAATCCCTGTTATTATCATGTCCTACATACTTCTGGTACATATAGGGTGTACTCATGTTTCTTTTGGTCACATCATCAATACCCATGTACCAATCCGAAATTATTTCCTGGCCATCCGGATTTACCTGAACCAAAAGAATGATATTATCTTCCAGCATTTTAAGATTTTCGGGATCATTGCGGCTGACCAACTGATAGTAAGTTTCAATCAATTGATGAGATCCAACGGTTTCTGTAGCATGCAAACCACCATCAATCCAAACAACCGGTTTTCCTTCGGCCACCAATTTTCTGGCTTCGCCTTCATCCATTTCCGCTCTTGCCAGTTTTTGGGATATTTCTTTGTATCGGTCAAGATTCTTATGATTCTCGGGGGAGGTGACGATCATCATCGGCATCTGTCGGCCTTCTTCGGTTGGCCCGATTTCTACAAATTTGACCCGGTCCGAAAGTTCTGCAAGTTTCCTGAAATAAGCATCCGTCTGGGTGTAGGTAGCAAGTTTGTAATCCTCCCCTATTTCAAAGCCGAAATGCTCTTTTGGGGAGGGAATGTTTTGTGCTTCAACCCAGGAAAACTGGATTGAGGAGCACAGAATAAACAACAGGTAAATTTTTCTCATCTTTTATAAGGTTAGTAGTCAAGTCTAAATTTAGAGGAGGGATTGTTGGGAACAAAACCACCCTCTATAATCGGGAATAAACAGGTTTAATTGGTCAACCTCAAACAATTTGATTTATTTTTTAGCCTTCAGTTAATAAATGTATTCCCCGCACCAACGGTTGCTTCGATCCTTCCGTCTTCAGACTTTTTAACATCGGTCATCGGTCATCCGACTCCAACATCCCTCTTTGTCCATCTCCGTCCTCTATTCAGATATTTGATGTAGTACTCCCCTATTGCTTACCAAAATAGACCGTGTTCAATAGAAATGAATTCCAAATGCTGACATCTGATTCTGCTTTGAAAACAATATACAAATCCTCGGTAGCAGCCGACGGCTGAAGCTTTACGCTGTAATCAAACCATTTCCCTTTAACATCCGCAGGTTTGTCAGCAATACTCAGCAATTTTGTCTCTCCCAACAAGGATCCATTTACTCCTCCCGTTCTGATTTCCAATTTTCCCCTTACACCTGCCGGGTCGAGTGAAAATTCCAGTTGGTCGATTCCGGTCAAATCGATGTTTTCAAATACTAGATAGGAACCGTCTTCTGTGAATTTCACCAATCTGGAACCGCTGTGGTTGGCTTTTGCCGCGCCTTCAAACCGGTTTGCATTTGCTGCCGGAACCAAGGGGTGTCTCAGGACAAGTTGTTCCCGTCTTAAAATAGGCAACGATCCGAGGGCTCCCATATCCTCATAGGTAGCAGTCAGAATATAGGTTCCGTTGATATTTTCATCCATATGCTTATCTAAAGTGAATTTTCCACTCACAGGAAATCGGCTGGATGGACTTGTTTCATTTGATTCACCTAAAGACAATATGTATCGGACCATCTCAGAAATCTCGGCGGATTCAATATGGGAATGCGAAGGCATCAATCTTTCTCCCCAAACACCCGATCCCCCGGTTTCCACCTTCTTTATGAGAAGTGCTTCCGCAGCTTTATTTTGGCGATAGAAACGGGCAACTTCCAGATAACTTGGACCAACTGATCCCTTCTCCGGTGCATGACATGCATTACAACCATTTGTGAGTGTTAGGTTTTGACCAACCACATAGGGCGATGAAATGGTTTGCTGATGACCTGAGGTGGATTCTATTCTGTCAAAACCTTCTTGGAGATAATCCAAGGTAACCAGAACATTTTGCTCGGGTATAGTTCCTGATTCTAAACTGCCGTCCTCCAAATCATTCACTTCCACATGATAATCCAGCTGTGATTTTCCCCAATAAAAACTTTTGTTTCCCTCGAGTTCGAACCTGATGGTGGGCGGTTCATTTCCAACTTCAATATCTAAAGTCGAAATGGTTTCCTTTCCTTTCCGATCCCTTACTGTCAAAATTGTTTTATAATTACCCGGCTTGTCAAATTCAAAAACAGGATTGATATCGGTGGATTGGATTTCTTCACTCCCATCAAATGACCAGGCATAAATCAAAGTATCCCCCTCGTCAAAATCATAGCTCTCTTCACCCGAGAACCTGACTTCCAAAGGTGCTGCTCCCTGGGTTTTATCTGCTTTGATATGAGCAATCGGCTTGCGGTTTCCCGCACTGAATTCTATTCTATACAATCCGGAATCATCATTCTGCGCATTCCAATAGGTTCCGTATTCCAGTACATACAAAGCTCCATCAGCTCCGAACTGCATATCCATTGGTTTATCAAATTTTGTTGAAGGCATAAACTGCTCCATACTCTGAAAATTCTGATCGGCATCCATGGTTACCAAAAATATCCAGTTTCTCATCCAGTCATAGATAAACAGCTTACCGTGATAATATTTGGGAAATTTTACTTCTGATTTTTCAAAAAGATCATGATAAAAAACAGGTCCTGCCATAGCATTTCTCCCGCCTTCACCGACCAAAGGAAATTCAATGGATTCGGAATAGGGATAATAAATAAATGCAGGTTGAGCATCAGGAAAATGTTTTACCCCTGTATTGTTCGGACTGTTGTTGAACACGGAGTCGGCTTTATATTCATAGATGCTTTTTTGGGTTTCAAAGTCGTAATACCAATAGGGTTTGTTGTCTGCTATAAAGTAAGGCCAGCCAAAAAAACCTGCTTTTCTGGCCTGATTAACTTCATCATAGCCTTTTGGACCCCGCTGCAAACTGTCTCTACCTGCATCAGGGCCGACCTCACCCCAATAGAGAAACCCGTTTTTGGGGTCAAGAGAAATCCTGAATGGATTCCTGTTACCTTTTACATAGATTTCCGGACGGGAGTTCTTCGTGCCTACAGGAAAAAGGTTTCCTTCGGGTATGGTATATCCTCCTTCCGGTGTGGGTTTAATCCTGATTATTCCTCCTCGAAGATCATTGCTGTTGGCTGAGCTTCTTTGGGCATCAAAAGCCTCTGCCCTTCCCGGGCGTTCATCGATGGGATTGTAGCTGTCCGATTCAAATGGACTGGTATCATCTCCCAAAGAAAGATAGAGATTCCCTTGGCTGTCAAATTCTATGGATCCACCGGAATGGCAGCAACCTCTGAATACCGGTATTTCCAGCATGATTTTTTCAGAATCCTGATTCAGTAGGTTATTCTTCAGGGTAAACCTGGACAGCCTGTTGATACTATCCGGTCCCGCAGGTGAATAATAAAGATATATCCATTGATTCTCATTGAAACCCGGATCTTTTGCCAAACCTAAAAGGCCATCTTCACTTTCAGGATATACAGGGATAAAACCAATCTGACTTGTTTCCCCGGAATCAGGATCATACATTTTGATTTTCCCTTTTCGCTCAATGATGATAACCTTTCCATCATCCAGAACCTCCAGTTCCATAGGTTCATCAAGCTTTTCCACCAAAGTCACTTTAGTAAATCTGTTCTGATCAGGTTTTTCATCTCCAAAATCTACTTCGGCAGGATTACAGGAAAACATGTTTATTGCTACAATATAAATTCCTATCAGACGGGATATTTGCATAAATAGAGTAATAGGTCAGTTAAGAGATCATTTTGGTGACAATTTATATAAAAAAAATTATTTCCGATTGAGGAAAATGGTCCAAAGTTTTAAATTGGCATCCACAATGAAGTTTGATCCCGGTTTTTTGGGCATCGATCGCCGGTCATCCGGTAGCTTCCCCTTTTACAGAGAGCACGGAGAAGACGCGGAGATTCACGGAGTTTTTTTCTTTTATACAATGAGAATGGGGAAAAATAATTATTTTTTATCTCTATGGTCCTCTTTCTAACTCTGTTATGTTTCTGGTTTTCTTTGGTCCGACATCAAAGAGATTGCCGCGTCGTGCATTGAACTGTTCCTGAGTGAAAGTTAAAAGAGGCACTCCCCAAAATGACGATTGCTACGGTCTTCAGTCTTCCGGATATAAAAAAGCTTCTCTTGGAGGAGAAGCTTTGATGAAAGAAACAATAGGATTTTTGGTAAGGACCTAAAACTTCAGTGACAGGTTCAGCATAATTTGCTGATACCTGAAGTCACCGGCACCTGTGAATACCTGATCAACATCTATTTCTTTGCTGTCAAGCTCCCGTTCATACCGAATATCAATACCAATATTCCCCAGATTGAGACCGGCACCGAATTGATAACCCGCATTCCATTTTTCATAATCAAAAGACCTGAGTTCATCCTGAATCGTATAATGAATTGAGGGGCCTGCAAAAACCGAAACGATGGATCCGAGAACATTAAGACCCACAAGAACCGGGGCATCCAACCTTTGGGTTCTAAGCTGTTGACTGTTTATTTCTGTTTTCAAGTGGGTGTATCCAAGCTCCGGTCTCAGGAAGACAGGTCCCAGCATCACTTTTCCAAACATTCCCACATTGTATCCAAGGTTGTTGAATGGATCACCGAATGCGGCTTGGGCATCTTTGAAATACTTGCCGTTGGAATTGTAGTTCAATCCACCCTTGATTCCAAAACCACCTGCGGTTTGCGCATTCACAGAAATGTAACAAAAGGAAAGGAGGAAGAATAATAATGTTGTTTTTTTCAAATTTTTCATAGCTGGTTTTCTAAGGTAAATAAAAGGTAAAGCATTTAGGTTTTTAACAAACCTCAAATTGATTTTCAAATACCGGACTTCTAATCAAGCATCTACAATCATCCAATTCATTATCTTTATCGTAATTAAAATTTGTTAAAACAGAAGCAAATCTGAACAGAAACTTCTATTTGACAGTTTTAAAATGTTGATAAATCATTTTAACGACCCGGTTTTATTTTGGTTGAAAAAAGCGGCAAGAAAGTATCTTGACGCATTCTTTTTCCAAATTACCTACCGGTTATCGAAAATCATGCCTCAAAACATATCTAAAAACCTAGCAGGTTGTAATCCCATGAAAAATCCGAAAAACATTATTGTATTGGTAATTCTTCAGTTATTTAGTTTCGTTTTAATCAGCTGTGCTTCCCCAAATGGTGGACCGGATGAGGCGAATTCCTCCCCGTCAGCCGAAAAGTATGATGGCCCTACTGAGCTAGCTACATTTGCCGGTGGCTGTTTTTGGTGTATTGAAGCCCCTTTTGAGGGAATTGATGGTATTGTCTCGGTTGTTTCAGGATATTCAGGAGGAAAGGAAAAAAACCCCACATACAGTGATGTCAGCTCGGGGAGAACAGGACACAAAGAGGCTGTTCAGATCAAGTTCAACCCTGAAATAATCAGTTATTCCGAATTGGTGGATATATTCTGGCAGCAGTTTGACCCGACGGATGCAGGAGGTTCTTTCTATGATCGTGGCACCCAATATCAATCAGCTGTTTTCTACCACTCACCCCTGCAAAAGCAAGTTGCCGAAGCATCCAAAAAACTGTTGGACAACTCGGGGAAATTTGATAAGCCGATAGTCACTCCTATAGAAAAATTCGATAAGTTTTATGCAGCCGAGGATTATCATCAGGATTATTACAAAAAAAATCCATCTGAATATTATGCCTACAGAAAGGGTTCGGGAAGAGATAAGTTTATCGCTGACCATTGGCCCACTGATTACTCTGATAAGTACAAAATGCCTTCTAACACTGTTCTGAAGAATGAACTGACCGATTTGCAATACGAGGTGACTATGAATGAAGCCACGGAACGTGCTTTTGACAATGAATTTGACAGCAACAAGAAGCAGGGTCTTTATGTCTGTATCGTTTCGGGGGCACCGCTTTTCAGCTCAAAAGAAAAATTTGATTCCGGAACGGGATGGCCAAGTTTCATCAAACCCATCGATGCGAGGTTTCTTGATAAGCCGGTTGACAAGGAATTTGGAATGAGCCGTGTAGAGGTGAGGAGCAAATTCGGCGATGCCCATGGAGGCCATGTATTTTATGATGGACCCAAACCTACTGGATTAAGATACTGCATGAATTCCGCTTCCTTTAAATTTATTCCGCTCGAGGATATGGAAAAAGAAGGTTACGGCGAATATGTTTGGCTAGTGGAGTAAGGTCTTTGCTATCCTGCACCGTAAACATTTTAAAGATGTTTTATGTGTTGTTATAAAAGGGTTGGAACAACCCTGCCATCGGCAGGCAGGGAAGACCGAAGTCAGATGTATCCGGCAATCTTATGTCAAACAAAGGATATGTTGGATTTTGAAATTTCCGGGTATCATTGCGGATAATCATAATATTTAAATTTAAATTCTTCAAAGTTTAAGTAAATTTGCCTTCTAAAAAGTCATCATAGAATGAAAATTATAAAAACTTTATTTTTCTAAACAACAGGAATTTATGAATAAATATGTCAAAATCAGCTTGATCGTTGTGGCACTGGTACTGTCCGGGATCATTTATTGGAGGTATTTTTTTGTATTCAGTGAGGGGGTAAAGGCCGGAAATCTGAACTACTTTGAAAAAAAGGGATATTTATTCAAGACTTGGGAAGGTAGGTTGGTTCAGGATGGATTTCAAAGTCCAACAGCCGGGGCGCTGCAAAGCAATGAATTCCGGTTCAGCTCCAAAAGTGAGGAAGTGGCAGCACAGCTGGAAAGAGCAGGAGGGAAATTTGTTGAACTCCGGTATAAAGAATACCTGAATACCCTCCCATGGAGAGGAGCCAGTCCCTACGTCATCATCGAAGTAATCCAGATTGACGATGCAAAGCGGCCTAGGGAGGGTGTCCCGTTTAATTGAGAAAATGTCGAATTGGTTAACTGTGGAACTGTCGAATTGACGAACTGTGGAATTGGTGAACTGGTGAATTGATAAACAGATTTATAGTCGAACTGTTGAAAATGGTGAACCGATTTATTGTCTATTTGTCGAAAGTCGAACTTTGATACCGACAATCTCATTTCCGGTTCCACAGTTCGTCAATTCCACAGTTCGACAGTTTTCCCAGTTCCACAGTTCGACACCTACACAGTTCGACATTTTTCCCAGTTCGACAATTTCAACATTTCGACAATCCAATCCTCTACTCTTCTGTCCAATAATCCACAACAAGAACTTTGTCAAGATGCGGGCCTAAAACTGCACCGAATTCTTTGTGATCGGGATGGGGAAGGTATACATCCCTGTCAGCTTCTGAGAGGAAGGTCAGGAAAAAACAATGGGTAAAACCTTGGCTCAAACCTTCTGGACTGTTGTTTGTACCCCACTCCACATCCTGAATCACATCAATTTTCGAGGGTAAGGCCAAAAAAGAATCAACTACCTTTTGGATATCCGCTGCTGCTGTTTCGTCCTTGAACTTGAAAAGTACCACATGCCTTAATACCTTCTCTTGGGAAATCATTTTTGTTTCTACCACTTTTTCTACAGTTTTTTCTTCTTTAACTTCTTGATTCTGACAGGAAAAACTAAGTCCTGCCAACGCAATCATTATAAATGTTTTTTTCATATTATTATAGGTTTAGACGAATATAAGGTAAACCCACATGATGACCATACAAATTATGACCGTTTAAACAAATTTTCAGTGGAATTTCAAATATGATTGGGATTTAAAGGATTTTTATGGGAATTTGAAATTGGCTCAAATTAAGCTTTGAAAATTTCTTCCATTTCAAATTCTACATCAAATATTCATGAATATAAGGCTCTCAATTTGTCTCCTCATCATCGTTGTTTTCAGTTTTGATAGTTTGGCACAAAAGCAGATCAAGGCGCTGCAACAAGAAGTCGAAGTAATCAAAGACCCACACGGCATCAATCACATCTATGCACAAAATGAGGATGACCTTTTTTTTACCCAAGGATACCTTGCCGCCCGGGACAGGCTGTTTCAGTTCGAAATCTGGAGAAGACAAGCCACGGGCACTTTAGCGGAAATATTGGGACCCCGAGAACTGAAAAGAGATATCGGAGCAAGATTATTCAAGTTCAGGGGCGATAAAAAATCCGAACTGCAGCATTATCACCCCCGTGGTGAACAAATTGTCGATGCTTTTGTCGAAGGGATTAATGCCTATATCACTTCGGTACGGGAAGATCCCGAACAACTTCCTGTCGAATTCGGATTGTTGGGAATTCTGCCGGAACTCTGGACCTGGGAAGTTGTCATCTCAAGGCATCAGGGATTGCTGCAAAATGTCATTGACGAGCTGAACTACAGTAGGGTTGTGAGTTTGATCGGGGCTGAAAAGGCAAAATCCATCTATTATTTTCATCCTTTCGAACCCAAGCTTTCGCTGGATCCATCCATTTCGCAGGAAATTTTGTTGAAAGATATTATAGCTCCGTATCGGGCTTTCAGAAGTTCGGTCACTTTTCTTCCCGAAGACGTTTTGCCTGCTGCCCGCAACCACACATCACAATATCTTGAGGAGGCAAAACTTTTGGCAGAAGAAAGTCAGGCAGCTGAAAGGAATTTTGATTTCTCTATCGGCAGCAATAACTGGGTGGTCAGCGGTGCATTGACTGAGAGCGGTTTTCCCTATATGGCCAATGATCCACACAGGCTTCATGCCATTCCTTCACTGCGCTATTGGGTACATCTCCATGCGCCGGGTTGGGATGTGATCGGAGGTGGCGAACCTGTAATCCCCGGGATTTCCATCGGGCATAATGCGTATGGAGCCTGGGGTTTGACCATCTTCGAAACAGACAATGAAGACCTTCGGATTTATGATATCAATCCACGGAATCCCCATCAATATAGGCACAAAGGAGCATGGATGGATATGAAGCTGATCCGGGACACCATTGCTGTCAAAGGTCAGCCCGATGAAATTGTTGACCATTTTTACACAGTACACGGCCCTGTAACCTTTATAGATGAATCACTGAACAAGGCTGTTGCTGTCCAATGTGCCTGGCTGGAAGTCGGTGGTGCTCCTTATCTGGCAAGCCTGAGAATGGACCAATCCAAAACCTGGGAAGAATTCCGGGAGGCCTGTTCCTATAACCATATACCTGCGGAAAACATGGTATGGGCAGACAGAAAAGGAAATATTGGTTGGCAGGCAACAGGCATAGCACCCATCCGCAGAGGGTTTTCGGGTCTTGTGGCCACCCCGGGAGACGGAAGCCATGAGTGGGATGGTTACCTACCGATTCTGGATCGGCCCAATTCATTGAATCCATCATCAGGCATTGTTGCAACTTCCAATGAAAACGTAACCGACAAGGATTATCCTTTTCCCGAAGCTTTGGGATATGAATGGGCAGATGCATTCAGAGGAGACCGGACGAGAGAAGTGCTGAGTGCGGGAAAGAAACTGACATTAAAAGATATGGCTGACTTACAGAATGATTATTTTTCCATTCCTGCCCGTCAGCTTGTTCCGATGCTCCCTCCTCTGGAATTCAAAACAGAACAATCCAAGAAGGCAAAAACACTGCTGGAGAATTGGGATTATGTGTTGGATAAGGAGTCTGTCGCTGCGGCAATCTATGTAATGTGGGAAAGAAAAATCAGG
The DNA here is from genome assembly GCA_041748555.1 of Rhodonellum sp. Taxonomy (GTDB): domain Bacteria; phylum Bacteroidota; class Bacteroidia; order Cytophagales; family Cyclobacteriaceae; genus Rhodonellum. Next base: position 12,053 of record JBGTDA010000030.1, on the reverse strand, counting down.
GACGAAATCAAAAAATACGCTATACCGGAAGAAGCGGCAAAATATATATCAAGTATTCAGCTTACCCGGGTGCTGCAGTGGCTTGCTGCTCCAGGAGATATTTTCGGGCAAAGTCCTGAATTAGAACGAGACCGGTTTCTTCAGGAAACTTTCACATCCGCACTGACAGCCTTGGAAGTCAAACTCGGGGATGATATGTCCGAATGGCAATATGGACAGACGGACTATAAACATGCGTGGGTGCGTCATGCCTTAAGTCCTGCGGTATCGGCTGACTGGCAGCAAAAACTGAATGCCGGTCCAGTCGCCCGTGGAGGTTATAGCTTTTCGCCTTCAGCCAATGCTTATGGTGACAACAATGCATCGGGTGCTTCTTTTAGAATCATTGTGGATACGGGAGACTGGGAAAAAACCCTTGGAATCAACACACCCGGTCAGTCCGGCAATCCTGAAAGCCCCTTCTATAAAAATCTCTTTTCCGTCTGGGCAGATGATAAATATTTCAATGCCTTGTTTGACAAACAGAAAATCCTCGAATCAGCAGTCGAACATTACAAGTTTGTTCCTGAGGAGTAAAGGGTAGAGGGTAGAAAGTTGATGCGCCTGGTGGCGCGTAGATTTGGATCATACTCTTAATAGCAGGTCCCTCTACGCAAAGCAATCTACTAGCCACAGGCTTCTACGCGAAGCAATCTACCTTGTGGTAGAGAGTAGAGGGTTGATGCGCCGGTGGCACGTAGATTTGAATTATACTCTAAATAGCAGGTTCTGCCCCTCTACGCAAAGCATCTACGCCGCAGGCAACTAATTCAGTCGATCCAGAACTTCGAACCGGGAGGAGTTGCTGATATACTCGGGGACAATGGCTTTGAGATGGGAAACGATCTCATTTTCCGAACCGTTTTCTATCAATTCATTAAAAAGTTCTATCTGTCCTTCCAGTTTGTTATAGGATGTCAAAGAAACCTCCGCTATTTTGATTTTTGGGTGATGGGTGATTTTGACTATTTCACTGTCATTTAAAAGTTCCTCGTAAAGCTTCTCTCCATCCCTTAAACCGGAATAAACAATTTTAATATCCTCATCGAGTTTCTTTCCGCTCAGCTGTATCATTTTCACTGCCAGATCAATAATCTTAATTGGTTGTCCCATATCGAATACATAAATTTCGCCTCCATTGCCCATCACGCCTGCTTCAAGAACCAATTGGCAGGCTTCCGGAATGGTCATAAAGTACCGGGTGATATCGGGATGGGTGACAGTAATGGGCCCGCCTTTGGCAATCTGTTTCTTGAATAGGGGAATCACAGAACCGTTTGATCCCAATACATTCCCGAACCGGGTGGTGATAAATTTAGTATGGTACTTTTTATAATTACTTTCCAGAAACTCATTCAGCGACTGAATGTACATTTCAGACACCCGCTTGGTGGCCCCCATCACATTGGTTGGATTTACGGCTTTATCTGTGCTTACCAAAACAAATTTTTCCACCTTGGAAAGAATAGATAGATCAGCAAGAATCTTGGTACCAAGTATATTGCAACGAATGGATTCTTCCGGGTAATTCTCCATCATGGGCACATGTTTGTAAGCTGCGGCATGGAACACCACATCAGGCCGATAGGTCCTGAAAACTCCATTCATTTTCTTCCTGTTCCGGATGTCTGATAGAATTACCTTTCTGGGAGTAGAAATTTCAAAATCTTTAAGCTCCTGTTCAATATCATACAGAGGAGATTCTGCCTGATCCAACATAATCAACAGCTTGGGGTTATAATGAATGATCTGCCTGCACAACTCACTTCCTATAGAGCCGGCTGCACCTGTGACCAAAACAACCTTACCTTCCAGGTCTTCTTCAATTTTTGGATTTACGAGGGAAATCTGTTCCCTTCCCAATAAATCTTCAATTTTGACTTCACGGATCGCTCCGGCATTCAGACCGCCGTTGATCCATTGATTGATGGGCGGCACAATGCTTACATGAAGTTTGAGTCTCAGACACTCGTCAATTATCTGCCTTCGCCTTTGGATGTCAAGGTCTCTTACAGCTATAATAAGCTCGGTAACGTTGTTTCCTAAGGCAAGTTTTTCGAGATCCTTCAATCCCTTATAAATCCTCTTGCCTTCAATGTGCTTGCCTTCTTTTTTCGAATCATCATCCAAAAAAGCAATAATATGAAACATGGAATTACTGTCTCTTTTGATTACATCCTGGGCAATTATTCCTGCTTCGCCGGCTCCGAAGATCACCCCTATTTTGAGGACCCTGGAACCAATTCCGTTCTTAAGATAGAGGAACAGTTCTTTGACCAATAACCTGTAGAAGATCAGCAAGAACAAAGAGAATAATGATGCTATAATCAATACAGAGGTTGGAACAAGAAAACGTTGGTTGAGAAATTCCATATTCAGAAAATTCAGTACAATAAAAAGCAAAAAATTAATATTTATTGTTTTGAACAGAATGGAACCGTCCCTGAAACCGGTATGTCGAACAATTCCTTCGTAACTTTTGGTGTTCAGCATGACCAGTATCCCTCCCAGCATAAAAGTGAGACTTCCGACAAATGCGTTGTTCTCTTCTACTACATCAAGTTCAAAATTAAACCTGACTAGATAGCCAAAAAAGGCTGCTTGAAATAAAATCACGGAATCCAAGGCCGCAATGATCCACCTCGGAAGAATCTTTAACTTTTTTAAGAAATCCATGGGTAAGATTTTATCAATTGTAAATGTTTGGGTGACATTATAATAGGAACAAATATAAAAATTCAAAACGGATTAGCTAATAATCAAGCTTTAATTTAATTTCATAGTGATATGGCGTACTAGAAAAATCACATTATATTCTTTGGGTTTTTCTATTTTTTTTTGAAATTAGAATGGTTCAGCTTTCTTTTTTATATACATACTTCTTCTACATACGAGGAAGTTAAATGAATCGGATTTGCTTAAATTGTATTTTAAATTATAAAATTAGATTTTTCAAGGATTTTGATTTATTTTTATTTAAGTGAAAAAAATGTTGAAAATAGCGGGAAGGTGTGGGATGATAGTGAAAATATGTCGGATGAGGGATGAAAATTTGTCGGATGACCGATGACTGATGTAAAAAAGCAGGACGGTGAAAAAGGACCAAAGACCGGAGACGGATGACCGATACGGACGTCATTGGTATTTGTCGGATGACAGGTGACTTAAGTAAATAGACCCGAGACGAAAGATCGGAGACTATAGTTTGCGTTTTTGCGAGGAATGCCATTAATATCTTAGTTTTAGTAAAATTTCATGCACGACGTGGCAATCTCTTTTGAAGTGGGAGGCTGTCGGATGAAAAAGAAACGGAGAGGGATGACCGAACCCGGCATGATTGAGAGGAGTGCCTACCAAATCCCCTTTTATGAAAATTACGCACGAGACGGCAATCTCTACCCCTCCCCAACCCTCTCCTTGATGGGAGGGAGTCCGGTTTTCATAAAATTGATAACAATTATCTATTATCAGAAGATCGAAAAGTCCCCCTCCAAGGGGGATTTAGGGGTTAGTACGAAGCTGGGATGTTCAATTGTCACTCATTTTGGCTGCTTTGCGGAGCAACTTTTCTCTGGTTTCGGGATTGACAGTTGCGGAGGATCTTTTTCTTTTGGATAGAACTGTGGGTGAATTTTGAGCAATCGTTTTAACCCGCTTCAGAGTGAACACATCCATGCGGATCCCTAAAATAACTGCCATCAAAACCACGACAGGAATCATGACATGATCATTGTAATCAGCACATGCAAAAATCAAACTGATAAACGCCACCTTGATCAATACCAAGGCCCAGGTTACCTTATCCTGACGCAGACCCATCCTTAACAAAAAATGATGAACGTGGCTTTTATCAGGAGCCATCGGAGATTTTCCTTTTAACACCCGTTTGGTGAAAATTCTTGCTGTATCATATATGGGTACAATCAGAAGTGCTATTCCCGAAGCAATGGGAGCATTGAATTTAAAACCTTCATAACTAAACATGGTTCCGTTGGTGTCGATAAACAGGATTGTCAAAACGGATAAAGCAAATCCAAGGCTCAGCGACCCTGTGTCGCCCATAAAGATTTTTGCAGGATGCCAGTTATAAATCAGGAAGGCCATAATCCCTCCTGCCAGAATCATGGAAAACATGGCGAAACTCTGCATATCTGCTTCCCAAAACCACCAGCCCAAGAATGTCAATGTAACAAGACTGATCGTGCCGGCCAGCCCGTCCAAACCATCTATCAGGTTAAAGGAGTTGGTCAGAGTAATGATGGCAAAGAAAGACAAAAGGTAACTTACGGCCAATGGTAGTTCATAAACCCCAAAAAAGCCATAAAGGCTTGAAAGTCTGATATCGGCCATCACAATCACCAAAAACGCCGACACCAATTGCCCCGTCAATTTCTGCAAAACAGTAAGGTTCACCAGATCATCTCTCAGGCCAACAAAAAACATCAAACCAAAAGCAGCCAGGAAAAACCTGATTTCCGTCAGCTGATCCATCTGAAACCAGATCAGAATGGAAATGAATGTTGCCAGGACAAAACCGATTCCGCCCATGGAGGGGATGAAGCCGTTGTGGATTTTTCTGCCACCGGGGGTATCCATCAACTTCATTTTGAAAAAAATTCTGATCAGAACAGGAGTTACCATAAACCCGATCATAAAGGAGGTGCAGATTGCCAATAAAATAATCATAAAAATTCTTTAAGCGGCAAACTTACAGAGATCGCTATTAATATCAAATTTTTCTCATTCAATTATGGAATATATAATTATTTTTATTTAAACGATAAATTTATGTATAAAACGGAGTTGTAGTTTGTATTTTGTAAAATGTAATTCCTCTTATATTATTTGATTTTCAAACTGATTTCGGGGACACAATTAAATATAAATTTTTTTTTTATTTAATACCTCGCTAATAGTCCCAAGCACCCAGTTTACAGAAGATTTTTTCAAACAGTAGAGCTGGTAATCAGATTTCGTTCAGTCGGCTTTCATATATTTCGTTGATTATAATCCTGTAGAAATAGGGATTCAAACAAAGTGGCAAAGGAAACTTCAGGGGGGATTAATATGATTAGCCCCGTGTCACAACCCTGGGTTGTGAATGGTGTATTTTGATTTTTCGTTTTTAACAGGACGATTCAATTTAGGGTTGCTATTCCAGGTTGAATAACCCCGGGTGAAGCCCGGGGATGGATGAAATTAGTGGAGTATTTGCTTTGGCTAAAGAAAAGAATTGAATACCCAAGGTTTCCCGCCAAAGAAGGGGAAGTAAAAAGGGGAATATCGAATGATGAATTTCGAATGATGAATAATGAAGGAATTTGGACCCACCGATGACGACAAACATTTATTTCTATCTAAAACAAATTCTGAAGGAATGAAATGCCGCGCTTACGTTTTTTGACTTTGATGGGGAAGGGCCTGACTTTCGCTTTGAGGTGGTGGAAAGTGTAGTAGGCAAAGATGGCGTCCAACAGGATAAAAGTTAACAGTGCAGGCCAGCCAAACCGCTGGGCAAGCAGATAGCCAATGATGATCAGAAAAATATTGATGGATGCCAGCATCATGCTGGTTTTGAGATGGGTATTTCCCAGATCAATCAGGATGTGGTGGACATGATTTCGGTCGGGGGTGAAAATTGCCTGTTTGGCAAGCTTCCGGGCAAGCATGATCCTGAGGGTATCAAAAACAGGAATGGAATTAATCAGCAATAAGATGGGAACCAGATTTTCAGGCAGGATATTCAATTGCAGCACTTCCGAAAGGGAAAGTGACAACACCTTTATGGAAAGATAGCCAATCAAAAAGCCGATAAATAAAGACCCTGTATCGCCCATAAAAATCTTTCTTTTCAGCGATTTGGAAAAATTAAATCGGGTAAAAGCCAACAAGGAACCGATCAGCAGGATACAGACCAAGAAATAAAATTCGAAACCCACAACATAAAAAATCAAACCCAAGCCACTTAAAATCACCACTCCTACAATGGAAGCCAAGCCATCTATGCCATCGATCAGGTTATAAGCATTGATAAACCCGATCATAAAGAGGTAGATAAAGGGCACACTGATATAAATCGGCAGCTCCCCAACTCCCAGAAAACCATAAAAAGAAATCTGCCAAAAATCATTATTCAGAAACAGGATAGTAATGGCCGCTAGCTGACCGATAATCTTCGCCCTGGCAGTGGAGACCACCAAGTCATCTTTTAAGCCGATGATAAATAAAATGGTGACAGCGGGAATCAGAAAGGGGCTGTTCATCAACTCGAATTCGCTCCTCAAGAAAGAATAGCAAAGTATAAAGCAGATGAAAAATGCCACACCGCCAAAGGAGGGGGTCACTATATGGTGGGAACTTCGATGATCGGGTTTCACCACCAGCTCTTTCTCGCGAGCAACCCATACTATTTTTGGGATCAGGAAGTAGGTGATAAAAAATGATCCTCCAAAAAACAGCAGTACCTGAATAAAAAAAGGTATTTCGGATAACATGATGTAAAGGTATGGAGAATTGCGGAATTGTCGAACTGAATTATTGTCAAATTGGTGAACTGTTGAATTGACGAACTGGGGAACTGGATTCAAACGGCAATTCGATCCTTTTCCGTCTTTCCCGTTTTCCGTAGATGCGCTTCGCACGTAGAAGGTAGAATCGCCAAATGACGGGTGGATAAAGAGAACTGTCGAACTGAGGTACTGGAGAACTGCCGACCGTTTTACCGTCAATCCAATTTCCAATTCGACGATTCGACACCCCAACCCTCCAAGGGTTTGGAACCCTTGGAGGGTTGGTTTATTGACGTCCCTTACTTCCACAGATACACCAGACTCACCTGACTGTGAACCGAAAAAAGATGCTCTCCTTTGGGGAATTCGGGGGAGCTGTCGGGGGCGAGCTGCCATTGATAGTTTCGGCCGTTGATCAGCTGAAGCTTGGAGCTGAGGAGGAGGTTATTCCAGCGTTGATCAAAAAGGAAACCCAGACTCAGATCTACCCAGGGTTTGTGTTCGTTCTGCTGTCCAAAAGCCCGATAATAAAAATCCTGATGGTTTTCGAGTCTTTCCAGCAAGATGCCGTATTTGTTGAAGTTTTCCACTACTGCCAGTTCCAGGGTCTGCACATTGGAGCCGACTCCGATGCCGACGCCAAGAGGCTGTCCGTAGTGGGTGAATCCTCTGGCAGGGTTATGGGTATGCCAAGACAATCCACCGCCTAAACCCTTATATCTAATATATCGATTAATTGATTCCTGCTGATGGGTGATTTCTCCCCTTAGCTGAAAATATAGATCTGGTTTTGGCAAAGGAATCAATTTATTGAAACCCATCAAATATGCCCTTGCATGTTCAGGAGTCAAAATTGCTTCTCGCCAGTTAAAGGCATGATCTCTCCGGCCATATTCTGCATAAAATTCAGCTTGGAATTTTGGAATCAGCCATCGAAAAAACAAGGTGGCAGTTTGGTCCCTGCCAGCCCCATCAAATTCAACCGTATTTCCGTTCTGAAATACACTTTCTTTTTGAAAGGGATCTAAAATGGGAAGATAGTCTCTAAAGGAATTTCCCATAGATCCTCTGTATTGTTGAAAGGTCCTGCTTACACCCAAATAAAGACCCGGAACCCATTTTGGAGCGTAAGAAACCGTAATCGCATTCACATATTTCCAATCACCTGAAAAATCCCTGAAAAAACGATTATTTAGATCCGTATCCTGAGACGGATCCAAACCCGTTTCATCAATCCTTCCCATTATAAATTGACCTTCAAAATTTCCGAGGAAAGTTTTAGCAGGTTTGGTTGTTTTGATAGATAAATGCGGAAATCCCTGAGCATTGTTGGAGAAAGTTAAGGAATTCCATTGACCCGGGCCCCACCAGAGATTTTTCGTGGATATTCCTGCCTCAAACGCTCCAAACCGAGCCGATAATTTGGACTGGCCTAATGAAAATTTTGCATACCCTCCTGAACCGAATCTCTCGGGAAAGTCACCATAATTCCAAAAAATAAACCTTGCGGCTTTAATTCCATCAGTAAATTCACTGGGAAATCCCTGAAATCTTTTGTTTTGAGCAAATACTAATTCAGGTTGAAGCTGAAAATGAAGGAACTTATACTTTACCAGAAATCCTGAACTTAGATATTGTTGCATTCCTCGCCCTGGAATCATTCCGTAATCACCCCAACCATAGGGTCTTTTGTTGTTATATCTGGAAATTGATATTAAAGGCAGAGCATAAATTTCAACATCAGGATATTCAAATAAAAATTCAGGGAAAACTCTATATAATAAATCACTTCCGGACACAGGTCTTATTAAAAAAGAAGCTTTTTGATCTGCAGAATCTAAGATTTGCTTTCTTCTTAGATTTTCCTCAAATATGGGAAGACCGGATTGTATGCTTTGCCCAAATCCAGACAAAACAACCGTTAATAAACAAAAAAATAATAACCCCTTGAGCATCATCCAGGATCTTCGTTCCAATTATACCACAGCTTCTTATCAAACCTAAAATCATCTAGTTTCGCTTTATCCAAATGAAGATTAGAAAAAACCATCACAGAAGCATCATCATTTAAACTTTGAATCCCATTTGCATACCCGGAAGGAACTATAAATATTTCAGGAATTTCTGCATCAAGAATCACTTCTAAGGCGTTTCCACCAATGCTCTTCTCAAAATCCAATATCGGTACAATTACAAGTTTTGTTTTTCCACTGATTGGTAAAAATGCCTTTTTTTCTACCTTATGAGCTTGCCAGGCTCTAATTATGTTGGAATCAGCATTTTCAACAATATAAAATCTGACGAATTCAGATAAATTGAAATCATTTGCAAATTTGACTTTCCCCCTATTATCTGAAAAAATGGTTAATGTTTTTGATGAGGGCTTCATCTTAATTTCCTAACAAAACTCTGGTAATTGACTCTATGTTTTTTTCTTTGTTAAATGAGTGATTTAGAAGATTTTTTGATAAACTACCCATTTGCAACCGTTCATTATTTTCCATTTTCAAAAAATCCAAAAAACCCTTTTCAATTTCTCCAATGTCAGAAGGATGGGAACTGATCCCTATTTTATATTTTGAAATCATATTTGGAACTTCTCCTTTCATAACAGCAAAAATTGGTCTTTCATAATTCAGGTATGTCTGAAACTTACTCGGAATCATTATTTCATAAATGGGAGTATCAATTAGGGAAATCAACAAAACGTCGCTTGCTCTAAAAAAATCAGACATTTCACTCAAAGGCCTCCTACCTGTGAAATGTACATTTTGAATACCTTCACTGAGAACAAGGGCTTTTAAATCTTTCAAAACTGAACCATCCCCTACAATATTCAACCATGCGTCCGGGAATTTTTCAGGCATATTTTTAAAAGCTAAAATAACATTTTCAAGGTTCTGAACCTTTCCAACATTGCCTGCAAAAGTAAAATTGAATTTCCCGGGCAAGGTTTTCTTCTTTTGCCCGGTATCGTTGATGATAGACCAGTTTGGAATCCAAAATATTTCCTTTTGGGAGGTTAAGTAGCTGCTAATCCTTCCTGAAAATCCTTGGCATGAAACAACAATATTTTGTGATCTATTGTAAACAAAAGAAACGAGAACAAACAAAAACCTATCTAGTATTGGATTTTTTTTGAAGCCATACGCATATACCGTTTCAGGCCACAAATCCTGGGTCCAAATCGTTAACTCTTTTCCAAATAAAATTTTTATTAATGTACCGGGAAGTGCAACAGTTAACGGGCCGGTTTGATAAACAAAAACTTTATCAAATCTTCTTCCAATCAACACGCCAACAATTGAAGCAAAAAAAACAAAAGTGCAATAGTTAAGAATTTTAATGATTTTACTGTTCTGATAACCCGGGATTATTGGCACTCGGTGGATAGGGATATCTTTAAAAAATGTTTTTTGATAGATTCTGTTCTTATACCCTTGAAAAGTCTTGCCAAATGGATAAGAAGGTGTCCTTGTCAAAACTTCTACCTCCATTCCTTTTTCTTTCCACGCTTTCGCAAGATCATTTATTATAAAATCTTCCGGAAAAAAAGCCTCCCCTATGATGAGGATTCTTTTATTTTTCATCGGAATAAAACTTCTTATACCTGTTTTGATTTTCTTGCATATTATTTTTCATATCCTTAATCATTTCTGAATATAAAGGAATTTTATAATTAAAATCCGTCCTTTCACTCTTCAAACTTTTATCCACTGATTTCCCTTCGAATGGATGAATTTCTAAATCGGTATTAAAAAACTTGTTGAATTCCTGTAACATTTCGAATTTGGAAATTTTATTTCCATTGGTTATATGTATCAAACCCGCTAAATTTTGGTTGATACTTTCCAGAATCACTTTGCTTAATTCTAAGGTTGTCACACCACCCCAAAAAGCATTGGTATATCCATTGACATTGCCTTTCTGATGCATAAACCAATGAAAAAGGCCTTCCCCCTCAATTTTTATCTCAGGACCTATTATTGAAGTGCGAAGAGTTAGGTGGTTATCTGAAAAAATTTCTCCCAAAGCTTTACATCTTCCATATATGTCATCTGCATCCCTGTAATCGGATTCCAAATAAGACCCTTGCTTTCCTGAAAAAACACAGTCCGTGGATATATGGATTATTTTACTGTTTGATTTTTCAGCTTCAGCAACCAGCCAATGCGGAAAATAGGAATTAATAAATATGGCATTTTTGGGATTTTGGTTTGAGCCCTTTATTAAAATCCCAATACAATTAATGATAAAGTCCGGTTTAATATCTTGGATTATCTCTGACAACTTATCTGTTTCGGTGATATCACAAATTATGGTTTCAGGATTGAGTTTATTTTTAAAAGATAGGTCATAGACTTCAAAACCCTCTGTATTTTTTAATTTAAAATATACCTGATGGCCTAACATGCCTGTAGATCCCAATACCAATGCTTTTTTATTAATCATAACTTTTATTTTTTCCACACCGTCCGGTTTATGTAATCGGTGTATGATAATATGATTCTGACCACCTTTTTTGAAACATTGGTGGTATCATAGTCCTTTACCAATTGAATAGCTTTTCTATTTTCCTGCAGCTGGGTTGTGACCATGGTAATACTTTCAATTATCCTTTCTTTTTTTAACCCTGACATGATTAAAGTTCCCTCATCCATCCCTTCAGGTCTTTCATGTGCTTGGCGAATGGTTATTGCAGGAATATTCAATATTGATGATTCTTCTGTTATTGTACCGCTATCAGAAATTACACAGAATGCATTTTTTTGCAAATGGTTATAGTCATGAAACCCAAATGGTTTTGAAAAAGTTATTTCAGGATTTTCTGCAATGAAACTCAATTTCTCGAGCTTTTTACGGGTTCTAGGGTGTGTAGAAACTATGATTTTTTTATTGAAGCTATGAGATATTGCTTTCAGAGACTCCAACAGGTCATCAAAGTTTTCATCCGAATCAACATTTTCTTCCCGGTGGATACTGACAACAAAATACCCGTTTTTTTCCAGATTTTCATTTTTAAGCACCTCCGAAGCATCTATAGCAGCCATGTTGGATTCGAGCACCTCCATCATTGGAGAACCTGTTTTAATAATCGTTTCCGGTGAAATCCCCTCTCTTTCCAAATATTTACGGGCATGTTCGGAAAGTGGCATATTGATGTCACTTAAATGATCTACGATTTTCCTGTTTATTTCCTCAGGTACTCTTTGATCAAAACATCTATTCCCGGCTTCCATATGGAAAATAGGAACCTTTCTCCTTTTTGCCGAAATTACAGATAAGCAACTGTTTGTATCTCCATATAAAAGAACTGCATCAGGTTTTACTTTACCGATGATCTCGTCTGATTTTATGATGACATTCCCAATAGTGATGGCTGAATTTTCTCCGGCTGCCTCTAAAAAATAATCAGGTTTTCGAATACCTAAATCTTTAAAAAAAACTTCATTCAATTCATAATCGTAATTCTGGCCGGAATGCACCAAGATATGGTCAGTATAT
>JBGTDA010000029.1:0-63943 GCA_041748555.1 Rhodonellum sp. | reverse complement strand
TATTTTCAAGCCGCCGGGCGATGGCCCTTTTTTTCCAAACCTTAAGATCTTCCATATCATGTCAGGATTAATATGGAATTAAACTTACAAATTTGGGGTGAAAAAAGAAAATAAAAAAGAAGTAAATTTTACACCCCACCTTCCGGGTTTTGTCTCCGGAACTGAAGAACTCGGAAGCAGCACATTTGATACTCAATTATTTTCTGGTAAAAAACGGAAGAACCCTAAGGGCGGAGGCATTCTACAAAGAATACAAAAACCTCCTGACCTATCAGGGACAGCAGTTTCAATACACCGATATTCAACAGGATGGGCTGGGAAATGCCAAAGGCTTCGATCTTTTTTATAGAGACAGGCAAACCTTTAAGAATACGGACTTTTGGATCACCTATAGTTTCGTGGACAGCAAGAGAAGGTTCGCCAATTTTACCGAACAGGTTCAGCCGGGATTCGCACCCAAGCACAACGGATCGGTGGTCATCAAGCATTTTGTGTCCACCCTTAAATCGCAGATCGGATTTTCCGTTTCGGCAAATGACGGTTATCCTTATAGCAACCCAAATATTCCAAGGGAAATGAATGCTAAAACCAAAGGATTTCAAGAACTGAGCCTAAGTTGGAGTTACCTGCCAAGGCCTAACCTGATCATTCATTTAGCCTGCTCAAATGTATTGGGGAGGGATAATATTTTCGGATATCAATACAGCCAACAAACAAATGAAACCGGGAAATATGAAGCCTTACCCATCCGTCAGGGAGCTCCCAGATTCTTGTTTTTGGGGATTTTCCTAACCTTATCCAAAGACAAAACAGCAAATCAATTAAACAACCTTTAAAAATAAAAATTATGAAAAAGTATCTCATTGCAATCGGGTTTATGATGTTGGTTTCTATTATTTCAAATGCCTCCAATGAGGCATATGAAAATATGATGAAAAAGGAAATCCACAAGTTAGGTGAAGCCAAAACACCTGAAGATTACCAAAAATCAGCCAACACCTTTGCCAGGATCGCAGAGATGAACCTGGATGAATGGTTGCCCGATTATTATGCAGGATTGGCTTATACCAATATGGCTTTCAAAACTGAGGGTTCGATTGATCAAAAAGACGCACTCTTTTCACAAGCCAAGAAGCATGCAGAAAAAGCAGCAGCCATTTCGCCTTCAAATTCCGAAATTGTTGCTTTGCAGGGCTACATAACTTTGGGAGAACTCAGTGCTGATCCCAACTCCCGTGGCCAGAGCCTTTCACCGGTGGTGATGCAGACATTTGGTAAGGCCATCGACCTGAACAGGCAAAACCCAAGAGCGATATTTTTAATGGCGCAGATGGAATACGGTATGGCGCAGTTCTTTGGACAGGGACCGGAAAAAGCCTGTGGCCTGATTGATGCCAGTATTCAGCTGTTTGAAAAAGAAGCTTCCCAGGCAAATGAAGAGACTTTAGCACCGACTTGGGGAAAAGAAATGGCACTTAAGATGAAAGGGATTTGCGAGCAATAGCTTTTTGGAATATGGAGAATTCCTGCCCCACATGTGGGGAAGAAAATAATATTTTGTTTAAAATCTTTATCTTTCAAAAGCAATAAAAGCGAAATGACAAAAAGCCAAACCGCAAGTTCGGATCATCTTTGGAAATCCCTTCCCCAGTTCTTGGCATTGAACCTAGCCATTGCATTTATTCTGATGGTGATGTTCTGTCCGAGGTGCTTTCTTTCCTTATCCGGACTTCAAGCATTGATCCCGCAATTTATTTTTTCCTTTTTAGCGTCAAGTATGCTAAGTTATGGAGGCTACATGGTGGACGATTATTTTGATTCCAGACTTTCCTGGATTCAATATCCCGTCAAACGTTTGGTCCTGACCATATTGGTTTATGGCAGTTATTCTTTTGTGGCAAGTTATATTTTGGTTTTTATCTCTGCTTGGATTTCAGACGGGTTTACTTTGGATAAAATTCCCTGTAAATCCTTAATTTCCTATACCCAAACTCCCATGATGATTGCTTTTATTATCATGGCGATTTTCACGACAAGGTCATGGTTGATGGAATGGAGAAACGCGGCCATTGAAGCGGAGCAGCTTAAATTGGAAAACATTGCCGGCAAATATCAATCACTGAAAGACCAGCTAAATCCGCATTTTCTTTTCAATTCGCTGAATGTTCTTTCCAATCTGGTTTATGAAAACGCGGATAAATCGGCGGATTTTATCCAACAGCTATCCAAAATCTACCGGTATGTCTTGGAAGTTCAGCAGGAGCAATTGGTGGGACTGGATCAGGAGCTGAACTTTGCGGAAAACTACTTGAGTCTACAGAAAATCCGATTCGAACAAAGTCTGACCTATGAAATCAAGGTCAACAAAACTGATTTTTACCTGCTTCCCCCGCTTTCCTTACAGCTGCTGTTGGAAAATGCCATCAAACACAATGTGGTCAGTCTGGAAAAACCGCTGAATATCCTCATTGAGCAGCGGGGAGATTTGCTGATTGTCAGCAATAATCTCCAGCCCAAGATCACCGCCGATAGTGATGGGAATGGAATCGGACTGGAAAATATCAAAAACAGGTATCAATTGCTGAGTAATCTTTCACCAAAGATTCTAAAAAACGGCGGTAAATTCCAAGTTGAACTTCCTTTGTTGAAAATAGATAAATGAAAGTCCTGATCATAGAAGACGAAAGACCTGCAGCGGCGCGGTTGAGGCAGCTGGTTAGTGAATTATTGCCTGAAGCAGAAATTTTTGGTCATTTGGACAGTATTTATTCGGCCGTACGATGGTTGGAAAACAACCCTCAACCGGATCTGATTTTTTGTGATATTCAGCTGGCTGATGGTCAGAGTTTCGAAATATTTGATCGGGTGAAGGTAGAGGCTCCCATTATTTTCACCACAGCTTTTGACCAATATGCCATCAAAGCTTTTAAGTTGAATTCGATCGATTATCTTCTTAAACCAATTGATCCGGTTGACCTTGAAAATGCCATCCGCAAATTTCAAAACCGGCAGGCCAGGGGGAATGTTGATTTAAACCAGCTGAAAAAACTGCTTCAATCTCAAACCAATAATTTTAAAACACGGTTTTTGGTTAAGTTCGGCGAGAAAATCCAAAGTGTCCAAACTGAGGAAATTGCTTTTTATTACAGTGAAGCAAAAGTGACTTTTCTTCAAACGATAGAAGGCAGAAAGTACATTCTGGATTATACCCTGGACCAACTGGAAAGCATGCTGGACCCAAAACAGTTTTTTCGGCTGAACCGAAAATACATTGCTTCTTTTTCATCCATTACCGAAATCCATACCTATTCCAACAGCCGTTTAAAAATAAAACTGAAGAATTGTGAAGATAATGACATTTTGGTCAGTAGGGAGAATGTGGGGACGCTGAAGGAGTGGCTGGATGGGTGAGAGACTGAAAGGTAGAAAGCAGTAGGTGGAAGGAGCCCACATCGTCATTCTGAACGAGCTTAGGAGAAGTCCGAAATTGAAAACAAACCTTACAGCGAAGTGAAGAATCTCTTTGTAGAGGGTAGAAGGTAGAAAGTAATGCATCGTCATTCTGAACGAGCTTAGGAGAAGTCCGAAATTGAAAACAAACCTTACAGCGAAGTGAAGAATCTCTCTGTAGAGGGTAGAAGGTAGAAAGTAAATGTATCATCATTCTGAACGAGCGTAGGAGAATTTTAAAATTAAGTGGAAATCTTTAGCGCAGTGAAGAATCCCTTAATGGAGGGTAGAAGGATGAAGGTAGAAGGATTTGACACAGTATTCCCTGAGCCTTGAGTTGAACTGATTTCATGCATAGTGAAATTATCCGATAATTTCCCTACCCCACCACCAAACCTACCTCAAAATTTCAAAATTTTAATGTCAATTACATGCACTGACCTCACTTTTAAGGTTAAACTTTCTTTAGACATTAAAATTTAAATATTTTAATGTCTAAAGGTTTGTTTGAAATTAATTTTAATGCCAAATTGCATACTGACATTAAAATAATTAAAATTTAAGGTAAAAACTTGGCATATTTTATCAATCCCGACAGAACCAAACCATGGAACAATCTTCCGGAACTCCCGATAGAAGCGGAGTATTACAGGGATTTGGATATTTTCGAGCGCTTGGGTGAGGCCAAGGCGGCTATTGCCAGGTTGCAGGGAAGAAGTGCGGCTATACCGAATCAGGGAATACTGGTCAATACTATCAGTTTACAGGAAGCCAAAGCTTCCTCTGAAATTGAGAATATTTTCACCACCGATGATGAGCTTTACAAGGCTTTCAGTGATGAAGCTATCAAACAGGGACCTGCCAAAGAAATTCTACATTACCGGGAATCTTTATGGAAAGGGCATCAATACTTAGAATCGACACAACAATTTGATATTTCTTATTTCGAATTGATGTATCAAACCATCACAGGTATGAGTGATGGTATCAGAAGACCTTTTGCCCAAACCTATATCCGGCAAGGTGGTTCAGGCCCGAATGCAGGAAAAGCGGTGTATACACCTCCCAGGGGCCCGGGGGTGGTGGAGGCCAAAATGGAAAACCTGAATCATTTTATGAATGATGACCAGGCATTTGCCATAGACCCGATTCTAAAAATGGCCATTGGCCACCTTCAGTTTGAGGCTATTCACCCATTCAGGGATGGGAATGGCAGGACAGGAAGATTGTTCAACATCCATTTTATGACCCAAAAGGGGCTTTTGGACTTGCCGATTTTGTTTTTGAGTAAGTTTATTCTGGATCGAAAAGAGGATTATTATTCCTTCTTGTCAGGTGTAACACAACGTGGGGCCTGGAAGGATTGGCTGATTTTTATGATTAAGGCTGTTGAAAATACCTCCACTGATACCTACAATAAAATCAATGATATATTGGCGGCAAAGGATGGCATCCTGCATGTTTTGGAAAAAGGAACAGGCATCAGCCGACCGGAGTCCTTGGTAGAGGCCATTTTTACCCAGCCCTATACCAAAGTTAAACACCTGACCGACAAAAAAATCTATGCAGAGAACACGGCCCGCCAATACCTCAACCAACTCGCGGAAATGGGAATAGTCGAACGCCGTGAAATCAGTGGGGGACATTATTATATGAATCTGGAATTGTACAGGATTTTGGGACAGTAAGTCAAATCCATTAAAATTAATGCCCAACATTTTTTAATTAATCCGATTTTTAATTTCAGAAAATAAACTCTAAATTTAGTTTTAAAATTTGAACGATATGAAAAATCTCCTGATTGTTTTTTGCCTGTCGCTTTTGATGTCCTGTGGTGGATCCAAAGAAGAAGCTGTTGATTTTGATACCTTGAGTTTTTCACTGGACACTTTAATGGTGGATCCCGGAGAGGAATTTTTATTCCTGAAGTGGGGGCTAGGTGTTTCGGATCTTTCGGAGGATAAAAAATACCTGTATAATTTCAATTTGGATGACTATACCATAGAAAAGATAAATGTGGATGAATTGGTTTTGGAAGAAAAACTTCCTTTTGAAAAAGAGGGTCCAAACGGAACAGGCGAATATCTAAGCAGTCTAAATCTGTATAAGGACAACCAGGTTTTTTTGTCGGGTTTTAATAATATAGGATTATATAATCTTACAGGTGAAAAAACAAAAAATTATCCAATGCGGGATATTCAATTTGAAGGGGACAGCTTAAAGGGAGATGAAAGTTTTAATTGGAGGCTGGTTCTGGATAATGATGGAAAATATCTATATGGCCTTATTGGCAGTTTTACAGGAAACACTTATACGTTTGGCAAGCTGGATTATGATAGTAAGGTTTTAAAGAAGTTCAGGTTGGCGAGCTTTGATAAAATTGCTGATTACCAGTTGATGCTCAAATCAAATAACTCAATGATGATAATGATGCCCAGCATGGAAATGGTGGAGATAGATGACAGGCTTATCCTGTCCAATTCAGTGACAAGTGAACTCAGCTGGTATGATATGGAAAGAGATTCACTTTTCCAAAAAACCTTTGAAAGCAAGTTGACCGCCAATGAAAAGAAGGGGAAATATCGAAATGAGGTTGATTCCAACGAAGAATTCCAAAAGGAAAGGAAGAACATGCAGCAGGAGATCAATTTTATGGCTCCCTTTTGGGATGAGGTAAATCAGCGCTTTTATCGGTTTTCTTATGAGGAGCTGGATATAGAGGTGGATCGGGAAAGCGGGGAAAAAGCCAAAGCTAAGGTTTATTTGACAATTTTGGATAAGGACTTCAATATGCTGGGTGAATCACCCGTCCCTGAGCTTACCAGCAGTCCCGCCAAGCATTTTGCCAAGGACGGCAAAATCTGGATCTATGAAAACGTGGAAGATGAATTGGGATTTGTAAGATTGGCTTTTGATTAGCAATTAAAGGAAAGTCTAAAATTTCATGAATTAACTAATTCCAAATTAGTATTTTTAAATTAACCCATAGTCATCACATAAGGAATCAAATTTGAGCTTTTATGAAAGAATATGCTATAATCCTATTTTCGGTTTTTTTGTTTTCCTGTGGTGGGAATGAAACTGAAACCCAAACGGTTCTGGAAGAACTGTATAATGACGGTAATATTGATTTGCAGATTTTGTTTCTTCCCGGCGGGCCCGATGAGGTTAGATTGAAGACCATCAGCCATTTAATGGGGATTGCTTCCAAAGGAAATACAGTCTATACCAGACAGGCTTTGGATGACTGGTACCGCTCAGAGGAAAAGGACTATGCTGTTTTTGCCGAAAAGTACCCCTTAAATGGAGAGCTATCAAGGCAAGGGAGCATGATAAAGGCCATGCAGGACTGGGGTGAGGCCGAGAAAATAACTCATACGCCAACGATTTTTATCAACGGGTATGAAATCCCTGCAGCGTACACCGTGGAGGATCTGAAATATAACCTGGTTTAAAAACTAAAATTACTGCCTTTGTGGCATTAAAAATATTCTGTCGCGATGAATGGTCATATGCTTCGGGTGACCTAAACTGTCTGGGGTATAAACAAATATTTTAATTTTTAATAACATGAAAAAGTTAAGTTTAGAAATGCTGAGGCTTACTTCTGATGAAGTATTGGGAAGAAGTCAGATGAAGAAGATTACCGGGGGATATGGCAGCTCCGGTACTTGTGGTTGGAAACATCCAAATGGAGGGTCATTTTGTGGGATTTCCTATAGTGCTGCCATGTCAAATTTCAACCAATATGGTGGAAATTGGTGCTGTGATAGCTGTGGTAGTTCCTCTTATTGTAGTTGAGAAAATGCCTTAATTTAAACTCTGGTTGCCATTGGCCAGGCAACCGGTTTTACAACTCTAAAATTCGATAGTTCTATGCGTTATTTACCCTTATTATCTCTGCTATTCCTATATCTTACTTCTTGCAATTCTAGAAATCAGCACTCAACTAACAATGAGGCTCTTTCAGTTGATAAATTAAATTCCTTCGAAAAGCTGGATAGTATTCAGATTGATTTTTTAGGAAATCCCATTGTACACGATATTCATCCTGAATCCAGAACAATTTTGTTTTTGGATGATGGACCTTATGCCCAAACTATCTTTATTGCAAAATTTGATGGAGAAATCATTAATTCATTTTCAAAGTTTGGGGATATGCCGGATAGTTATGGTAAGCTTTTAAGCACTATTAGGTTAATGGAAGGAGAAAGATTTTTGGTATATGGTTATAATGGATTTTTAACTTACGACTTTGAAGGTAACTTACTTTCTCGCCAAAAGCTCCTGAATTTTAAAATTCCGGATAGTTCACCAATATTTATGGGGCATGGTATGGAAAAATTGGGAGATGAATATTTATATATAAATCAGGAATTCCCTCCTAATATAGATTATTCTGACAAAACCTTTTTGTACGAGTTGAAATTGTTAAAAATTTTATATCCTGAGTCAGGGGAAATTAAGCTCTTTATTCAATTTTCAGAAAATAGCCTTTTCCGAAATGGGAAATTGTTCTTTAGAAACGCTTGGGACCCAGTCTTTCACTTGGGAGATAATTTGATTTATGTAGTTTTTGGATTGGAACCTGTTATTTATGCTTATGAAGATAGTCCTCCTCATACTTTGGTCTCGAATATCCCTATTGAATTTAATGAGTTTAGAAATTTTAAAGGGGTGGATAGTTTTACCGATGAAGTAGAATCTTTTACAGATCGTTTTAAGTCGGCATTTATAGAAAACATAAAAAAAATTGACGGATACTTTCTGATAGCATATTTTCCCGGATATGATGGTCAAGATATGGAGGAAAGTAAAACAAATAAGTCACCCGACGAATGGGCAATTTTCAGGGAGAAGATACAAAAGAAATATCCACGCCGCATCGCTATTATAGACTCATTTGGAAATGTTATCAATGATTTTGTCCCGGAAGGTCTGGATCCCAAAAGTATGCTGCTTCGAAACGGTGAACTCTGGATGATGGAAAAACCTGATGAGGAAATAGAGCGTGATTATTTTAGGTTATTCAAGGTGGGACTGAAAATAGAAGATTTATAGATAGGTGATTTATACATTCCCATTATTTAAGTCCTTTAAATTTAAACTTATAATTAGCCTCTCTTGAAACCCTTCCCCTTTTATAAACAACCCGACTCCAAAGACTGTGGTCCCACCTGCCTGCGTATCATTGCCAAATATTATGGCAAACTGATTTCCCTTCAGGAAATCCGGGAGATATCCGAGACTACCCGTGAGGGAAGTAGCCTGCTCAAATTGAGCGAGGCGGCTGAAGCCATGGGATTCAAGACCATTGGGGCCAAGCTGAATTTTCAAAAACTCAGAAATGCCCCCATGCCCCTAATCGTACATTGGAATAAACAACATTTTGTAGTGGTATACCGCATCAAAAAGAACAGGGTTTATATATCCGACCCTGCCTATGGTTTGATTCAATATGCCAAGGAAGAATTCATCTCCCGATGGATAGGACATAATGCCGATGAGAACTCCAAGGAAGGTATCACCCTATTGTTGGAGGTCACCCCGAACTTCAAAAAACTTAAATGGGAGGACAGCGATAAGCGTTCCTTGCGTTTTTTATACAGATATCTGACCAACTATAAAAGCCTGATCGTCCAGCTTTGCTTAGGGCTTTTGGTAGGCAGTCTTTTACAGCTTATTTTTCCATTTCTAACCCAGAGTAGACTGTCAGTTCCTGCCTGCCGCCTTTGGGGCCATCCCCATGGCAAAATCAGTGGTCTCAACCTTGATTCCGGGGAGGCTATACTGAATAAATTCAAAAAAAACCGTCTATATCGTCACTTCGAACCCTTTTTGGTGGGTTGCTGAGGTGGGAAAGGGTGTGGCAGTCTCGCCATGTTTGAGATTCCCACGGCTTCCTCCGCTCAAACCCATCCCTAAGCCTCGGAATAGCTTGCCCAGTCCCGATGGCTATCGTCCCGATGGGATATTGGGATCGGGGACGGTTTTTTTATGAAGTAAGGTCGAACTCACGTCATAATAGGCGTCTTCGTAACCGGTAAATTCCTGCCAATCGGTTTTAACAAACTCAAGTTGTATCATCATTAGGAAAGACCGGGAATTAACCCGATTCCAAAATTGCACTAAAACTATTTTTCAGAAACTGTAAAGAAAGTTTTAAATTCTGTAAATCATAGTTTTACGTATTAATTAGTTTGAATGGGGGGGGGGGGTAAAACGAATGTTTCAGAATATTATTTGGTTTTCAGGCATTGAAATAGTACAAATTATTGTAAGACAGTTGGTTATCTCGCGTTAGTCGTTTTGATGTTTAATATTTATTCTTTAGGTTTAATCATCAAATATTTTTGTTGAATCTTTTTTTGGTATTGTTTCTTGTTTTTTAGAAAATTATTTATGACAAACTCCTTCTTAATCACCAAAGAAATACTCGGATTGCTTGGAATCCCCCATTCCCGAAATTATCTGAAAGAAGTACTCGACTCCCATCCCGAACCGGATAGTCTGCTGTCCCTTTCGGATACCTTGGCCAAATACAAAGTGGATACACTGGCTGTTCAGATAGGTGGGGAGAAACTCGATCAGATTCCTTTACCTTGTATCGTTCAAATCATTGGGGATTCCCATCCGTTTTTCAGTTACCTATCCTGGGTTTCAGAGGATAGGGTAGAATATATGGATATTAAGGGAAAAACCGAAAAAATCAAAAGGGAGGAATTTCTATCCAAGTGGACCGGTGTGACACTCATCCTTGAAAAAGGAGAAAATTCTGCTGAGCCCGGATATAAAGGCAGGAGGAAAGAAATGTTGATTTTCCGGTCTTTGTTTTTTATTCTGGGCATCGTTGGAATAATTTGTTTACCGGGTGTTTTTTCCGGACTTTCAGCCGATATGGCTTATCCGGTTGGAGCTTTGGCACTTTTCATCTTAAAATTGGCAGGATTGGTTATTTCGGGAATTTTATTGTGGACAGAGGTGGATAAGGATAATTCGGCCATAAAGGAATTCTGTACCGGGGGTAAAAATATAGACTGCGATTCCGTTATCAATTCCTTCTCATTGGGAGGGACCATCAGCCTCAGCAATCTGGCTTTTGCATATTTTGTCTCAGGTTTTTTCCTGTTGATATTGTCCTCATTTTCCGGGCCGGCATTGCAGCTGTTGGAGTATCTGAGTTTTGCCAGCTTAATGATTGTACCCATATCCCTTTATTATCAGGGGCAGAAAATCAAAAAGTGGTGCGTGTTGTGTCTTTGGGTTTCCGGAGTTCTGGTTTTGGAGTTTGCGGCAAGCCGGATTCTTTTGGTGAATCTCGATTCTCCGGGATTATTGGAGCTGGGCATCTTTTCGTTTCTTTTTCTGGCAAGTATCGTAGGCTGGCTGAGTTTAAAACCGTATTTGCATGCCAAAAAGGACATGCAAGGTCTCAGGAGCAAACTGGCCAAATTCATGTCCAATAAGGAGGTATTTGATTATTTATTGTCCGGTTCCAGAAAGATCAGCAGCAATCCCGAAGGACTGGGGATACTCTTAAAAGGGCAAGCCACAAAATACCATGTATTGAAGGTTTGTAATCCCTATTGTGGTCCATGTGCGCGTACACATCCGGTTCTGGAAGAACTGTACAATGACGGGAATATTGATCTGCAGATTTTGTTTCTTCCTGGCAGGACGGATGAGGTTAGATTGAAGACCATCAGCCATTTAATGGGAATTGCTTCCAAAGGAAATACAGCCTATACCAGACAGGCTTTGGATGACTGGTACGGATCAGAGAAAAAGGACTATGCTGTTTTTGCCGAAAAGTATCCCTTAAATGGAGAATTGAAGGAGCAGGGGAATATTATCCAAGCCATGAAGGACTGGTGTGAGGCCGAGAAAATATCCCATACGCCCACGATTTTTATCAATGGGGACGAAATCCCTTCAGCATACACAGCGGAGGATCTGAGATATATCTTGGTATAAAAGCAAAAATTACTACCTAACCGGCATTGAAAATATTCGATCGCGATGAATGGACATATACTCTGGGTGTCCCAAACTGTCCGGAGATTAAACAAACCTTTAATTTTTAAGGAAAATGAAAAAGTTAAATTTAGAAATGCTCAGACTTACTTCCGATGAAGTTTTGGAAAGAAGTCAGATGAAGAAGATTACTGGGGGTTATGCCTATACTTGTTATTGTGGAAATTCTTCCAATCCTACAAGTGGAGGGTTTTATGTTTGGGCAGGAAATACTACAAGCGCATTGAATACTGCAGCTGCTCAATGTGGAAGTATTCCTGTGACATGCGGTTGAAGGAGCTATCCAATAAACCGGGTAAATATTTAAAGTTTATTTAGTTAAAGCCTTAGGGGATTGGAAGGAAGACGTAAATCTTTTGGGAATTCCCCTAAGGATTCGGTCTTCATTTACTCTATTTTGGTCTTGTATTAACTAAAATACTAAATTATAAAAAGAGTGAGGATTAAAGTTTTCATTATTTCAATCACAATGTATTAATTGATATTCAAATCGAAACTGGATTTTCATATAGTCTCTTTGTTGGGATCGAAGGTTGGTCGTCTAAATAAATTCAAAAAGTGTATTCATTCTAAAAGGTTTATTTAACTACTCCGAGTTTCCGGGTGGAAATTGAGAAACTAATGAAAAAAACATGAAACATTCAAAGATATGTATATTGATTTTTCTGGGAATGCTACTGACGGGTTGTAAAAATCCAGAGATTGTGGATTTGTTGACTGTTGAAGTACCAAAAAAAACTGAACAAAGGATCGAATTAAATGAAATTTCAGATTCAATTATCAAAATTGCGCTTGAAAATCATGAAGATGCTTTGATTACCAATATTAAAGATGTTGTGAGAGTCGAATCATACTTTGCTGTTATTACATTTGATCATAGGATATTGATTTTTGACCAAAGGGGTAAGTTTTTTAAAGCTTTAGGGAGACAAGGTGGTGGACCAGGCGAATATGAATTTGTAACTACCTTCGCTGTAGATGAGTATTCAAGGAAATTCTATGTTGTTTCATTGAGAAAAGTTCTTGTTTACACTTTTGAATTTGATTTGGTTGATGAATTTAACTTGGACTTTTTTGTAAGTTTTTTATCTGTTCATAAAGACAATATTTATGTCATTTCTTACGAATATGAAATAGTGGTGGATGGTGGCTTTGCAACTGAGACATCACTGTATATTTTGGATAACAACTTTATTAGTTTGGATACATTGCCTTTAAGAAAAGTAGTGAGAAAAGACAGGAAAGCAAGTTTGTTGGGATATGATAAATTCATAAGTACGGATGGATTAGATTCTTTCATTTATGCACCTGTAGCGACAAATGAGAGCTTTTTGCAAGATACAGTTTTTCAACTAGAAAAAAATAAAATAATTCCTTTTGCTAAATTACGTTTTGCAGAACCCCATATAGATGAACGGGGAGTAAAAAAATATTTGATCGCCAACATTTTTTTGACTTCCAAATATTTGGGTTCCCACTATTATAAGGATGGAAATGATATTTATTTTTTCCTCTATAACAGAAAAACTTCAAAGGCTTATAATTTTAAAGGGGGGCCACTTGATGATGAAGGTGATACCGTAGTTCTTAATTTATTGGATGCCAGCAGTGATACTTTCTACTATGTCAAATCAATTGGGTTTACAAATTCTTCAAGTGAAGAGCAAAATCCTGTGATTGGGATTGTGAAATTGAAATGACAAAACATTTCTTAAAGAAGGAAAAATCTGGATTTATGAGAATATCAATGATGAGTTGGGGTTTGTGGTGTTGACACTATCAATATAAAATCAGGAACATACTATTAATAATTTCATAATATATTATTTTGAAAGCCTCCTTCCCCTTTTACAAACAACCAGACTCCAAAGACTGTGGCCCCACCTGTCTTCGGATGATCGCCAAGCACCATGGCAAATTGATTTCCCTGCAGGAGATCCGGGAGATTTCCGAGACCACACGGGAGGGGAGCAGTTTGCTTAAGCTGAGCGATGCGGCTGAAGCGATGGGATTCAAGACCATTGGGGCCAAACTTAATTTTGACAAGTTAAGAAATGCGCCTTTACCCCTGATCGTCCATTATGACAAGAACCATTATGTGGTGGTATATCGGATAAAAAAGGATGTGGTCTTTATTTCCGATCCGGCGTATGGCCTGATCAGCTTATTCAAAGAAGAATTCATCTCCCGCTGGATTGGAAACAATGCCGATGAGAACTCCAAGGAAGGCATCACATTATTGTTGGAGGTCACCCCGAACTTCAAAAAACTCAAATGGGAGGAAAGCGATAAACGTTCCTTACGGTTTTTGTACAGGTATCTGACCAACTATAAAAGCCTGATCGTCCAGCTTTGCTTGGGGCTTTTGGTGGGAAGTCTTTTACAGCTTATTTTCCCCTTTCTGACACAGAGCATTGTAGATGTCGGGATCCAAAACCAGGATATCGGCTTTATCTATCTGGTACTTTTTGCCCAGATCATGTTGTTCATTGGCCGGACGAGCGTGGAAGTACTCCGCAGCTGGATATTGCTCCACCTCACCACTAGGATCAATATTTCACTTGTCTCGGATTTTTTCATTAAACTGATGAACCTGCCCATTTCCTATTTTGACACCCGGATGACAGGGGATATCATGCAGCGAATAGGTGACCACCGCAGGATAGAAAATTTGCTTACCGGGACCACGTTAAGTACATTGTTTTCTTTTTTCAATCTGATTGTATTTGGGGCGGTCCTTATTTACTACAGCCTCACTATTTTCCTGATTTTTCTGGGAGGAAGTACTGCCTACCTGATATGGATTCTTTTTTTTATGAAGAGACGCAGGGAATTGGATTACAAGCGTTTTGCCCAAATGAGCCGGGAACAGAGCACCGTGATCGAACTGATCAACGGCATGCAGGAAATCAAAATGCACAATGCCGAAAAGCAAAAACGCTGGAACTGGGAATTTGTACAGGCCAGGCTGTTTAACGTTTCCATACAGTCCCTGTCCCTGGAACAGACCCAGGATGTTGGTTCTTCTGTCATCAATGAACTCAAAAATATCCTTATCACGTTTACCTCCGCAGTGCTGGTCATAGAAGGAAACCTTACCTTGGGGATGATGCTTGCCCTCCAATATATTATCGGGCAGCTGAACAGCCCCATCACGGAATTGGTCGGATTTGTCAGGGCCTATCAGGATGCAAGTATCAGCCTGGAGCGGCTCAACGAAATCCATGACAGGGAAGAAGAAGAGAATCCGGAGAAGCAATATATCCGGAATTTCGGACCCGGTGGGGAGTTGACTGTCCAAAATCTTTCCTTCCGGTATATAGGTGCGGACGATCATGTGCTGAATGGGATCAGTCTTACTGTGCCTCCGCAAAAAATCACGGCAGTTGTGGGGGCGAGTGGAAGTGGAAAAACCACTTTGATGAAGTTGCTGTTGAAATTCTATGAACCTTCCAAAGGGGAGATTCTTTATGGCAACCATGATCTGAAAATGATCAGTGCCAAAAGCTGGCGGGACCATTGTGGCGTGGTGATGCAGGAAGGATACGTGTTCAACGACACCATTGCAGCCAATATCGCTGTGGGACAGGACCGAATTGATCAGGAACGGTTAATTGAAGCTTCCCGTATCGCCAATATTCTTGAATATATCCAATCCCTGCCACTTGGGTTCAATACCAAAATAGGAAATGAGGGGGCGGGTATGAGTACAGGCCAAAAACAAAGATTGTTTATCGCACGTGCCGTCTATAAGGATCCCGGAATTTTGTTCTTTGATGAGGCAACTTCTGCGCTCGATGCCCGGAACGAAAGGGTTGTCATGGAAAATCTTCATCAGTTTATGCAGGGCAAAACGGTATTTATCATAGCCCACAGGCTGAGTACTGTAAAAAACGCAGACCAGATCGTCGTCATCGATCAGGGGAAAATAACAGAGCAGGGGACGCATGGACAATTGCTTTACTCAAAGGGAGCGTATTATGATCTGGTGAAAAACCAATTGGAACTGGAAAAGATAAACGCAAACTGAACATGCCCGAGCGCCCCACACCTATTGATAACCTGCATCTCCGGTCCGAGGAAGTCCAGGAGATCATTTCCACGCCTCCCGCCTGGCTGATCCGCTGGGGAATCACCCTTGTATTTATCCTTGTTTCCATAGTCCTTGGATTGTCTTTTGTCATCAGGTATCCGGATTACATCGAAGCCAAGGTTTTGGTGACCACCATTGAACCGACTGAGCGTGTGATGGCCCGTATTTCCGGTCAGATTGAAAAAATCTTTGTAAAAAACGGCGATCAGGTCAACAGGGGACAGGTACTGGCAGGTACCAAGAGTACAGCATTCTTGGAAGACATACTTTATCTTAAGGAGGTCATGGATTCTGTTCTATTTGGAAAAGAAAACAATTATTTCTTTCCAATAGTCTCCGTTTCCGATTTGGTTCTTGGTGAAGTTGAACCGGCATTTTTGGAATTCGAAAGAAATTATATGGAGTATTGGCTTCTGCGGGAGTTACAGCCACATATCTCGCAGATGGAGGGTAGTCAACAATCCCTGAAGGAAATCCGGAACCGGATCGAGAGCCAAACTGCCCAAAAGGACTTATTGGAGCGAAGACTGGCGCTTGTTAAAATCGACTATGAGCGAAATAGAAGCCTACACAAGGATGGAATAATTGCTGACAAAGATTTTGAATCCAGAGAAATGGAGTACTTACAAATGGAAGAACAGGTCAACAACATGACCATAGCCACTTCCCAGCTACAGGAAGCGCTCAGCACGGCAAATCAAACCCAACGCCATACGACCATAAACAAGCAGGAAGAAGAAACGCGTACCCTTAAAAACATGATCCAGTCTTACCATAGTCTAAAGCGCACCTTGAGGGACTGGGAATATACCTACCTGATGATTTCTTCCACAGGAGGTGTCGTCAGCTTCCAGAAAATCTGGGGTGCCAACCAACAGGTCGATTCAGGTGAGCCGGTATTCACGGTACTTCCCGAAAACAAGTCTGAACTATTGGGCTCGATGAAAATATCCTCCCAAAATGCAGGAAAGGTAAGTGTTGATCAGAAAGTTCTCATCAAGCTGGATAATTACCCTTTCCAGCAATATGGTGCACTGATCGGAAAAATAACAAACATCTCTGTTTCGCCGGATGATGAATTCAATTATTTGGTTTATGCCACTTTGCCCCAAGGCATGACAACTTCCTATAAAAGAGAAATTCCTTTTAACCAGGAACTCCTGGGAAATGCGAAAATCATCACGGAAGAATTGAGTGTGGCGGAAAGGCTTTTTTTCAAGTTCAGGTCATTAATGGTTAATTAATATGAAATATGTTCACACATTTTGGATAGATGAAGGTAAAAATGCCTTGGAAGCCTCTTTTGGGTGGTGTAGTGCAAAATACCATTTGATGAGCTGGGCGCTCAGTTGCCTGCAACTGAATAAATTTTATGAAAATGTAGAACTGGTTACGGATACGAGGGGAAAAGAGCTGCTGATAGACAAGCTTAAATTACCGTATAAGAAGGTCAGAATCGAATTGGATGATCTGAAATTTGATTGTAGTCCCCAATTATGGGTTACAAACAAAATTTATTCCTATACTCTACATGATGAACCCTTTTTGAATGTTGACGGAGATGTTTATATTTTTCAACCTTTTGCGGATGGGGTATTGTCAGGAGATTTAATCGCCCAGAATATTGAACAGGACTTTGACTATTATAAAGAACTTGTGAAATTGGTAAAAGATACTTTTGATTTCGTTCCTGATCCAATAAAAAAACAGGTTGAAAGCTCAGTACCGATTAAAGCGAGTAATGCAGGTATTTTGGGAGGACATGATTATCGGTTTTTTTCCGGTTATTTCCGGCTGGTTAGAAGCTTTATTTCAGAAAACAAGAATAAGATAAACCAATTGACCAGTGCCCAAATGGTGAATTTTAATGCGGTTGTAGAACAGTATATTTTTCATTGTTTAAGTCAGGATTTGAATGTAGAAGTAAAATACTTATTGGATACCGTTTACGATCCTTCTTTTTTTGAAGCATTTGCCAATTTTCACTATTTACCAAATAATATTCCATTCATGCACGCTTTGGGGGATTATAAGAAAAATGGCTGGGTATGTGACCAATTGGCCAACAGATTGCGGCTGGATTATCCTGAGTACTATTATCGTATCATCACGCTCATTGAATCCCATACAAAATATTTTGATGGGATCAGCCCTTTGGAAGAATTCAAGGATTCTTGTACAAATGGTTCAAGTTTTTCAAGATTATATTCTGAAAAATCCGAGATAGAGATTTTTTGCAGAACCCAGAAAATAATTTCATCTATCTGCGATAAAGAGCAGATCCCATTGAACATGAGCAAATCCATAAATTTTCAGGTCACTGACTTTTTGGACAAGGAATTGACAAACACAGGATCGGCTGCGCTATTAAAGGATGTATTTGAGTTTGAAAAAGAAAAAATGAGGTTAATCCAATCCTTGCCTTCGGACGACCTCATGTGGAAGAACGAAGTGAAAGCCATTGATAATGCGAACCGGGTTTTCACGGACAATAATTGGCAAGAAAAATCGGAGTTGAGATTATCACCTCTTTTCATGACCGTGGAATCGGAATGGGATTGGGCTCAGAATCCTATTTTGTTTACCCGGGTCAAGGTAAATAATGTTGAAAAAAATTTTCATCTCGCTTCTTATTATTACCAAACATTATTAATGGTGGATAAACACCATATGGAAGTGATAGAATATTCACTTGACCCCATAGAAATCTATCTTTTGTCGGTTCTTTCCAATATAGAATTTATTTCGTTTGCTGAAGTAAATGAAAAAATAAATGCCTTTTTTGAGAATATAGATAAGAAAGAAATCCCCAACCATATGGAAGAAGCCATCCGTTTTCTCTCGTATAGTGGTGTGATTTCTTTAAGGCTTAAAGAGTAAATATTGATTATTTGATTGAAAATGCTGCTAATACGGCACTAAGAATATTCTATCGCGATGAATGGTCACATGCTCCGGGTGTCCCAAACTGTCTGGGTAATAAACAAATCATTTAATTTTTAATAAACATGAAAAAGTTAAGTTTAGAAATGCTGAGACTTACTTCCGATGAGGTGTTGGGGAGAAGTCAGATGAAAAAGATTACGGGAGGGTATGGGGGTACACAATATATTCAATGCGATGATTGGTCGAGAAAAATGGAAGTCTCACATTGTGGACAGAGCACTATTAATTTCTATTGTTCTACTGGGGGAACATGCACTTAACTCCAATTATTAATAATAGTTAAAATGGTTCAATGGCAGCAAAGTTAATGGCTGCCATTGCAACTTTAATTTCCACTTTAATACACTAAATATTTAATCATTTTATGAGGCGAATTTTTCTTATTGCTATATTTATGAGTTTACTCCTAATTGGGAAAGTGGAGATTTTGTTTGCACAATACAGTCTTCAAAAAATCACTGAGTTCCAAATTGAAACCTTGAATTCGGTGGAAATCGTAGATTTTGACCCTAGTAATAAAACATATTTGGGATATGAAAAGGTAAGTAAAGGTTTTGTTGTTCTCTTAACTGATGAAAAGGGTGGGATAATTCAAAAAAAAGATTTACAAGGAGGAGGTCCAGGACAATTTAATTCAGCCATGAATTTATTAGGTTTCAATGATGAGGGATTTATTTGGGTTATAACCCCTAATCAGATGATAGTTTACGACAGAAATTTGAATTTCCAAAAAAGTGAAAAATTGGATCTCGAAAATACTTTCTTTACCTCAAAATTAACAGAATCACCAATATTTTTTTACAAAGGAAACTCTACCGAAAATTTGATTTTCTCTATAATTCCATCATTAACAGCCAGGTTTATGAGGGCAAAGAGTTTAGAAAAACTTCATTTGGTAGATTTGTACGATCTCAAATCAAAAACTGTTTTTCACCTTGCTCCTATCAAAGAAAGGGGTATTTACAAACATCTTGACAGTTCAATATTTACTATGTATAAACCAATCTTTGCCCAAGATAAAACGAAGGATTTGCTTTTTGTCACGGCCACATTGGATAATGAAATAACTGTTATCGATTTACAGTCTGGTAAAACTTTATCCAATATAAAGATCAATCACGGTGATTTTGCAAGTTTAAAAAAATTACCGATATCTGAAAAGACTTTACCTAGGTATCCACCCTACTCACTTGCATCTTTAAATAGGAAAATACTTCCATTAGACGGAGGATTTGTAGTTCTGGACTATGTAAAGGAGATTCCATATGGTACATATGAAAAGAAGAAAACAGAAGACCCAACCTACCATCACTTTCAAGATTCATTTTATCATCGATTAATCCTTTTTGGAGAAAATAAACAATTTTCAGAAGAGATACTTTTGCCCAAAAATGGAAGGTTATTGATTGGTCTGCCTGGGAATCGTTTATTATTTCAAATCACTGACCCTGAAGTTGAGGAGGATTTTATCCAATATGATATATACGAACTTGTTAAGGATTGAATATAAAATAAATTTAGAAACAATTAACAAGATCTTTCAAAATACCAATATAAGACTTCAGGAAATTGAAACCCACCTTCCCTTTTTATAAAATAAACAACCCGACTCCAAGGATTGTGGCCCCACTTGCCTGAGGATCATTGCCAAGCACTATGGTAAACTGATATCCATCAAGAAATCCGGGAAATTTCCGAGACTACCCGTGAGGGCAGCAGTTTGCTTAAGTTGAGCGATGCAGCTGAAGCGATGGGATTCAAGACCATTGGGGCCCAAACTTAATTTTGATAAGTTAAGAAATGCGCCGTTACCCCTGATCGTCCATTACGACAAGAACCATTATGTGGTGGTATATCGGATAAAAAAGGATGTGGTCTTTATTTCCGATCCCGCGTATGGCATGATCAGCTTATCCAAAGAAGAATTCATCTCCAGGTGGATAGGAAACAACGCCGACGAAAATACCAAAGAAGGCATCACTTTATTGGTGGAGGTCACCCCTAACTTCAAAAAACTCTAATGGGAGGAAAGCGATAAGCGCTCCCTGCGGTTTTTGTACAGATATCTGACCAACTATAAAAGCCTGATTGTCCAGCTTTGCTTGGGGCTGGTTTATGCCACTTTGCCCCAAGGCATGACTACTTCCTATAGGCGTAAAAAATAACCCCCGGCCATTCCTGTTTCAAAAAGTGAGGCCAGCCCGAGCGGGCTGGCCGAAACTGTGCCAATCAAGACTACAGCTCCACTTCCATGAGCTCTTGCCCAAGCCTCCTCAGTCCTTTTTCTATTTTTGTTTTTGCTGCCGGCCGTGGTTTTTTTAGGCCACTGGCATAGTGCTGTATCTGTTTTTGATTAATGCCGGTTACCTTTTCAATAGCCGAGTTGGTGAAGATGCCTTTGAAGTAATTCAAAAGACTTTGCACATCATACTGATAAACCAATTTGTATTCACCTTTCAAAACCCCGGGTATGCTTTCCGGGTCATTTTCTTTTACAGTTTCAATTGACTCCAAGACTGATTCCTTCGCCTCATTGGGCGTGCTGCCAACACCTGAAACCCCCCAAACGTCGGGGGCATAAGCGGCATAGTGGTCTTCGGACCTTTCTATGATAATTTTTATCGTTTTCATATCTTTATGTTTTTACGGTTTAGATTTAAAGCCCCAAATCCTTTTCAATCTTCTTTTGCAAGCCTTTAGGAACCTCTTTGGAACCATGGTAAGGAACCGGGTATGTCAACCCTTCCTTTTCGTAGATGTAATGGCTCCCGCTTGTTCGGGCGTGAACCCATCCAGCTTTCCTGACTTTTTTGTGAAATTCATTGTACTTCATTGTTTATCATTACCTTATTTAAAAGGTAGTAACATTACTACCTTTTTGCAAATGTTTTGGTTCATTTTTTTTCCCGGTTATTACCAACTTATTCAAAGCTTTGTTTCAGAAAACAAATTATTATTGATAGATAGACACCATATGGAAGTCATAGAATATTCACTTGACCCCATAGAAATCTATCTTTTGTCGGTTCTTTCCAATATAGAATTTATTTCGTTTGCTGAAGTAAATAAAAAAATAAATGCCTTTTTTGAGAATATAGATAAGAAAGAAATCCCCAACCATATGGAAGAAGCTATCAGATTCCTGTCTTATAGTGGTGTGATTTTTTTAAGGTTTAAGGAGTAATAATGAGTTATTGATTAAAATGCTGCCTTACCGGCACTGAAAATATTCTGTCGCGATGAATGGACATATGCACCAGGTGTCCTAAAATGTCCGGGGATTAAACAAATCTTTAATTTTTAATTACTGGCGTCCGAGATAAAATTTCTTTCAATAAATTTCATCTTTGAATAATACCAAACAAATAAGACGGAGGGCCTTGCAGCTCTTCCGTCTATTTCATAATGTTGCGTTCTACCAAAAACTTAACATTGTGGAGCAAGATAATAAAAATTTCAATTCCGGACTTCCTATCATCTGCCAACTTTTGACCATGGTTCCCGATCATTTTTTTAAAGAGGCGGTTGAAGAGACGGAATCCGACCGGTATTACAGGAAAATGAAGTCAAAAGATCATTTCATCAGTTTGTTTTATGCTGTCCTGATCTGGAACGGCAGTTTAAGGGAGGTCTGTAAGGATATTATTCTGTTGGGCAAAAAACTGATGTATGTCGGCCTGAAGCAGATTCCCTGCCGAAGTACACTTTCGGATGCCAACAAGGTTAAGCACCTGACTGATAAAAAAGTCTATGCAGAAAACACGGCCCGCCAATACCTCAACCAACTCGCTGATATGGGAATAGTCAAACGCCGTGAAATCAGTGGGGGACATTACTATATGAATCTGGAATTGTACAGGATTTTGGGGCAGTAATCTTTAAGACAAAAAACTAATTGATACTTTAAAGTTTTGAAATTAAATCTCTAGTAGTTACCTTGAAGTGAAAACCAATTTTATGAAAAATCACTTTTTGATGGCCTTCAGCTTCCTGCTTTTTTCATGCGGAGGAAATGAAAATACTACCGACTTTTCCAAGGTAAGCTATACAATAGACACGGTGTTGGTGGATTCCAAAGAGGAGATACTGTTTTTAAAGTGGGGGATCAGTATTTCCGATCTTTCGGAGGACAAAAAATATTTGTTCAATTTCAATATGGATGACCACACCATCGAGAAAATAAACCTGGACGAATTGGTACTTGAGGAAAAATTTACATTTGAAAAGGAAGGAATAAATGGTACGGGTGACAATGTCAGCAGCATGAATCTGTACAAGGATAACCAGGTTTTTTTATCCGGCTTCAATTTATTGGGGTTATTCAATTTAACCGGTGAGAAAGCCAAAAGTTATTCCCTGAAAGATGTCAAATATCAAGGAGATTCCTTAAAAGGGGATGAATCCTTCAATTGGGGGATGATCTTGGACAAGGAGGGGAAATATCTTTATGGGACAATCGGAAGTTATACAGGCAAAAGCTTTTCATTTGGAAAGATTGATTTTGACAATAAGATCTTAAAAAAAATGCCCATAAAAAGTTATGATAAGGTTACAGATTATCATTTTTTATGGCAGTCCATGATGGTAATTTATCCGGAGATGGACCTAGTCGGATGGGATGATAAGTTGATTCTTTCCACTTCCGTCACAAGTGAACTGATGTGGTATGACTTGCAGCGGGATACACTTTTTTCCAAAACCTACCAAAGTAAGTCAACCGCAGATGGCAAAAAGGGCAAATATCGCAATGAAGTGGAATCCGATAAGGATTTTCAAACAGAACGGAAGGCCATGCAGCAGGAAATCAATTTTATGGCTCCCGTTTGGGATGAGGTAAATCAGCGGTTTTATCGGTTTTCTTATGAAGAACTCGATATTGAGGTGGATTTGGAAAACGGTGAAAAAACAAAATCGAAGGTTTACCTGACTATTTTGGATAAAGATTTGAATTTTCTGGGAGAATCACCAGTGCCGGTATTGAACCAACAACCCGGAAAACATTTTGCCAAAGACGGTAAAATCTGGATTTTTGAGAATATTGAGGATGAACTGGGGTTTGTGCAGCTGAGTATTGATTGAACAATCAAAGAGAGCATCAACTCTCTTTTTTTTATATTAAACAATGCTTTTAAATCATTACTATTTTAAATATACCGTTCAACTAATTCGTCCATTATGAAAAACTTTTCAATTGTGCTGTTATCCTATCTTTTGTTGGCCTGTGGGGGGAATGAAACCGAAAAACAAGCGGATTTTTCAAATATTTCCTTTACCATAGACACGGTTATGGTGGATCCTGGAAATGGAATCATCAACCTGAAGCAAGGACTTTGGTTTTCCACCTTCTCAGAGGATAAAAAGCACCTGTATTTATGGAACAACGATTTGGGAAGTCTTGACAAAATCAATTTGGATGAATTGATTCTGGAGGAAAGCATCCAATTCGAAAAAGAAGGACCCGACGGAGTGGGTCCCTATGTGAGTTTTATAAGCCTGGTGGATAAAGACAGAATCCTTATGTCCAACTTTGTGGGCATGGGAATTTTTGATTTGACAGGTAAAAAGATCAGCAACCATACCATTGGCAATGGAAATTTCAGTGGTGAGAGCCTAAATGAAGGAGAAAGCTTTGATCGGAAAATCCACGGTACTGAAGGAGGCGATGTGATTTATGGATTTTTGGGAAACATGATGAATGACGAAATGTCCTTTGCCAGAATAAACTTCAAGACAATGGAAATGAAGAGAATAGATTTACCCGGGCATGGAGAACTTCCGGACTATTCCCTTCGCATACAGACTGATGAAATGAACGGTGAGGCCCCAACTGACAATCACCTGCAAAAGGTGGGGAACAGGATCATCCTTTCCAATTCAGCCTACAATACTCTGTATATCCTGGAACTGGACAAAGACAGTGTTTATCAGGTAAATTATGCCCCCCAACTTACTGCCGCTTCAAAAAAAGGAAAATATCCGAAAGTGGTGGAGTCAAATGAGCGATTCAAAGAGGTCATGGCAGATATTTTTTCCGAAATCAATTTTCAGCCACCTGTTTGGGATGATGTCAACAGGAGATTCTACAGGTTCTCCTATGAAACCGTTCCCGGAGTGAGAGCAAATTCCGCTTTGTTTGAAGACCCCGAAAAAAGACCCCTCTCAAAACTCTTTATAAGTGTTTTTGATGAAGATTTTAACCTGATAGGAGAATCTTTGGTTACCCAATTGGAACAGGTACCTAATTCCGTTTTCGTCAAAGACGGCAAGATCTGGCACTATGTGAATGTGGAGGATGAACTGGGGTTTGTCAGGATGGAAATCAAGTAGTAAAAAACCTACCCTCCAAGGGTTTGAAACCCTTGGAGGGTGTCTGTGTTTTACCATGAAAATCGTAACTCCCACTTTCGTTTTTCATGGGAAAATATTTTTCAGTCATAAAACAAACCCGGTAGAAAAAGCGTGATTTCGGGAATATAGGTCACAAGCAAAAGCACAATCAGGCTGACAATTAAAAAGGGTAATCCTGCCCGGCTTATTTTTTCCAAAGAAATCTTTCCGATGCTCGACGCTACAAACAAGCACACCCCAACCGGTGGTGTGGTAAGGCCTATCACCAGATTCATGACCATAATGACGGCAAACTGTATGGGATCCACCCCTACATGAAGCGCCACGCCGAGCAAGACCGGAAACAGAATCAATAATGCTGCGATGGTTTCCATAAATGCCCCCACAAAAAGCAACAACAAGTTGATCAGCAACAAGAGTAAAAATTTGTTCTGGGTCAGATTCAATAAGCTGTCGGCGATAAGTTGCGGTATTTCCTCTACAATCATAATCCAGGCAAACAGGTTGGCGAAACCCACCAAGACCATCAAGGCAGCCGTCATCTTAGCAGAATCCAAGATTATTTTAGGGATCATTTTTAACTTCAGTTCCCGGTACACGAACAAACCGATTCCCACAGCATAAATCACAGCGACTATGGAAGCCTCCGTCGGGGTAAAGACCCCTCCAATTATTCCAAACAAAATGACAAGGGTCATCATGATTGCCCAAAAGGCCTGATAAAAACTTTTGGCCATAGTCCAATAGGATACCCTGGTTTTCTTGGGATATTTTCTTTTGACAGATATAATGTAAGTCACCAGCATCAAACCCAAGCCCAGCAGGATTCCCGGAAGAATTCCTGCCATAAAGAGTTTCCCCACAGACAAACCGGTCAATGTCGCCGCAATTATCATGGGCAAACTCGGAGGAATGATTGGCCCGATCGTGGAGGAGGTTGCCGTCACTGCACAGGAAAAATCCGTGTCGTATCCTTCCTTTTCCATTGCCGGGATCATCACCGAGCCGATACTGGCGGTATCTGCGATGGCTGTACCCGAAATCCCGCCAAAAAGCATGGAAGCCCCAACATTGGCCAGACCCAAACCTCCCCGGATATGTCCCAGGATTGCGTTGCAAAAACGGATTATCCGACTGGTAATTCCACTGGCATTCATGAGATTTCCGGCCAGAATAAATCCGGGAATGGATAACAAAACAAAAACATCAATTCCCGCATACATCTTCTGTGGAATGACGATCAGAGGCAGGTCTGAAAACAAAATGTAGACGAATGAGGATAATCCTAATGCAAAGGCTATCGGAAATCCCAACAGTAAAAGCACCAGAAAAACAATAAAAAGGAGGATTGTCATACAGGTTGGCGGATTCGTTTGAAGTTGTTGCGGAGCTCCAAAAAGCAATAGACGATCACGAACAAGCCCATGCAGGTCATGGAAAAATACATGATTCCCATATTTAACTTCAATGATGCGGAAGTCTGGAGGGTTACTATTTCTATCAATGGGATACTAAAAACCACCATAAAAAGCATGAGCAGGATGACGGAATACAGGATAACATTGTCCATGTAGTATCTGGCCTTTTTTGGAAAGAGGTTGATTAAAGTGGTGACGTTCACGTAACCTCTTTCCTGCACGGCCAATCCTGCACCCAGGCTTACCATATAAATAAAACAAAACCTGGCAAGTTCCTCAGTCCAATGGGGAGACCAAGGCAAGCCATATCGGGCGATTATCTGAAGTATTACAGTCAGGATCATCATGATAAAACTGGTGATCACTGCCCATTCCAAGATTTTATCCAAGTATTTTTTCATATTCAAATCCAATTCCCAGAATTCCGAACTTAAGGGTTGTTTTTACTCCTTCTCATTTCATTTCCTGAATTCTTTTATACAATATTTTTTGCTCCTCGGAAAAATTCTCCATGACAGCTTGGCTTGCCAGCTTCTCGAATGCGGCCTTATCCACTTCTATAAATTCCATTCCTTTTTCTTTTAGGAATCGATAATCCAGTTCTTCCTGTTCCAGGTACAGGTCATGTTCGTAGGCCTGCATGATCTCGGCAGATTCCAAAATGACCTGCTGCAACTCCCCAGGCAAGCTTTCGAATTTCTTGTTTCCCATCACGATATAGGCCCAGCCTTTCACGTGCTCGGTCATGTTGACGTATTGTTGGACTTCATGAAGGCCGGCATTCCGAATCAGGGCCAAAGGATTTTCCTGCCCGTGAATGGTGGATTGTTGTAAAGCAGTAAAAACTTCCGAAAAAGCCATGGGGGTTGGATTTGCACCCAATGCGCTCCAGGTAGCCACAAATAAGGATACATTAGGGACCCGAATGGTTAGGTTTTGAAGGTCGTCGGGATGTCGTACAGGAATGTTTGTCGTCAGGTTTCTGGCCCCCCTTTCAAACCAAGCAATTGGCTTCAGGCCTGCAACGTGAATAATTTGTTCCTCGATTTCTTTTCCAATGGGACCATCGGCAACCTTTTGTAGATGTTCCGAATCCCGTATGGCATAGGGGGTGGCACAAAGAATGGCATAAGGAAGACTCCAGTTTTCGAGCGACTCCGCCGTGACCATCAGGTCCATGCTTCCTCCCAAAATACCGGTGATCATATCCATTTCTTTTCCCAACAATTCATTGGGATAGACTTTTACTTGCATTCTACCCTCAGACCGTAAATTTACTTCTTCTGCAAATTTTAGCGCTGCTTTATGCCAAATATTATTCTCATTGGCCAGGTGACCGAACCGCAGCGTGTATTCAGGTTTGATTCCCTGATCCATCTGCCGGCAGGCAGCTGACAAAAAAATGACAATTAAAAATAGAATGAGCTGTTTTGGCATTATCTTTTATTTCCTTGATTAAATGGATTTTGGTTAATGTATCTTTGGTATTCAATCAGATTTAAAATCAATAAGCTTGAAAAATACAAAAAGCCTTTGAATTTCCGCATAATTCCCAAATTTTAACTGTATGCCAACAGATAATCATCACATTTTTTCTGCCCAAAAGCTTAGGGACTTTTCCTTTCAGGTGTTTGGTTATTTCGATATACCGGAGCAGGACGCCCTAATATCGGCGGATGTTTTGGCATACAGTGATGAGCATGGCATTGACTCTCACGGGATCGCAAGGCTGAAAACATACTTTGACCTACTTCTTGCAAAAAAAATCAATACTCATCCCAATATTAAAATCGCCAGGGGAAAAGGAAGTGTTGCCACTGTGGATGGTGATAATGGACTGGGTCTGGTGGTAGGCCCAAAATGCATGGAGATTGCCATCCAAAAAGCCAGAGCCTTTGGTTCCGGCTGGATCAGCGTCTGCAATACCAACCATTATGGAGCTGCGGGTTACTATCCGATGATGGCGCTCAAAGAGGATTTTATCGGCCTTTCCATGACCAATACCACCAAAGGAGTTGCCCCATTTTTAGGGGCTGAAAAAATGCTGGGTACCAACCCAATTGCCATCGCTTTTCCCGGAGACAAGGAACCCCCAATTGTGATTGATTTTGCCAGCAGTGCAGTTGCTTATGGCAAAATGGAAATCGCCCATAGAAAAGGGGAATCCATACCGGAAGAATGGAGTCTGGATAAAAACGGATATCCCACAACAGATCCGACGGCCATGATTGAAGGGGGGGCTTTATTGCCCTTGGGCAGCACAAAAAACGGCAGCGGCCACAAAGGATATTGTATTGCTACCATGGTAGACGTTCTTTCAGCAGTTCTCAGCGGTGCCAATTGGGGACCGTTTGCAATTCCTTTTGCTATCAAAGTGGCGTCAACTGAGAAACAAGTAGGAAAAGGTATAGGCCATTTTTTTGGAGCTTGGGACATAGAAGGTTTTCGGGATAAAGGTGATTTTAAAAAAGATATTGATTCTTGGATTCAGACACTTCGGGAAACCAAACCATTACCTGGAGAAAAAGCTGTTTTAATCCCTGGAGATCCGGAAAGGTTGGCTTATGGAGTAAGCATGAAATCGGGAATTCCTGTACATATGAAAGTTGTGGAATCTTTGGAGGAGATTTCCCATCTGACCGGAATTCCATTAAACTGGTAGGTAATTTTTATCTGCTAATCTGCCAGTGAAGCGGATTGCCATATTCCTTTTTTATATAAATCTTTGTTAATCCAAACTTGGCAAACTCAATTTATATTTGACGGCGACCAGCCTAACGGAAATAATTATCGAGATTGAAACCAATAAATTCATATCCCGC
Organism: Rhodonellum sp.; assembly: GCA_041748555.1. Lineage (GTDB taxonomy): Bacteria > Bacteroidota > Bacteroidia > Cytophagales > Cyclobacteriaceae > Rhodonellum. The sequence continues at coordinate 34,832 of JBGTDA010000029.1, read as the reverse complement.
TCCAATCCAAAATAATTCAGAAATAAATAAAGGATAGCTCCTGCCAAACACGCAGAGGCGTATATTTCTTTCCTGAATAAAATTGGGATTTCATTGGTCAGGGTATCCCTGATTACGCCTCCCATTACTCCCGAAAACATCCCCATTATTGCGGCAATTTCTACACTCACTCCTAGACTAAGTGCTTTCTCTACTCCGAGAACGGTAAAAAACGCAATACCGAGTGTATCGAATAAAAACATGGTTTTTCGGAGTTTGAGAAGGAATTTTTGGAACAAAAAGGCTCCTAAAATCCCTAAAAATATAGCATACAAAAAATAAACATCCGCTATCCATACCAAAGGATAAGACCCCAACAGAATATCTCTGAGACTGCCACCCCCAATAGCGGTGATAAAACCTGTAAACCCTGCCCCGAACAGATCGTGCTCCCTATCTCGCACAGCCAATGCACCTGATACGGCAAACATAAATGTTCCAATAAGTTCTAAAGGATATTGAAGATCCATATGAGCATGAAAATAGATTCAAAGAATTAAGAAAAACACCATAGGCATGCAAAAGTGGACAACGAAGCTTCTTTAAAGGATACTAACTAAAAGACTCCCTCAAATATTTGGCTGTATAATTATCCTCAACTTCCATCAGTGCTTCGGGTGTACCTTCGAAAGTGACATATCCACCTTTATCACCGCCCTCAGGACCCATGTCAATTACCCAATCTGCAGATTTAATTACTTCGGTGTTGTGTTCGATAATAATTACGGAATGCCCTTGGTCTATCAGTGCATTGATGGAATAGAGCAGCTTTTTGATATCATGAAAATGTAATCCGGTAGTGGGTTCATCAAAGATAAAAAGGACATGATCACTATTTTTTGTTCCGCCTTTTCCCAGAAAAGAAGCCAATTTTACCCGTTGGGCCTCCCCTCCGCTCAATGTATTTGAAGATTGACCCATTCCTATATAACCTAATCCAACTTCCTGAAGGGGTTGTAGCCTGTTGATGATCTGGGTTTTTCCCTGGAAAAAATCCATTGCTTCATCTATGGTCATTCCCAGAACATCAGAGATGTTTTTTTCTTTGTAATTGATGTCCAGAATTTCATTCTTAAACCGCTTTCCTTTGCAGGATTCGCATGTCAGATGGATATCTGCCATAAACTGCATTTCCACAGTCACAGTTCCTTCACCTTGGCAGGCTTCACAACGTCCTCCATCAACATTGAAACTGAAAAAAGCGGGTTTATAGCCTCTCTGCTTGGCAATGGATTGGTCCGCATATAAACTCCGGATAGCGTCATAGGCTTTGACATAGGTGACCGGATTTGATCTGGAGGATTTTCCGATTGGGTTTTGATCTACAAACTCCACCTGAGTGATTTTTTTATAATCACCTTCCAGCTTATCAAATTTCCCCGTTTCATCAATAACAGTCCCCAGGATTTTTCCCAAAGCGGGATAAAGGACCTTTTTAACCAACGTGGATTTTCCTGATCCACTTACTCCGGTGATTACAGAAAGGGTATGAAGGGGAAATTTTACTGCGAAATTTTTCAGGTTGTTTTCTCTGGCACCTTTTACCAGAATGCTGTCCTTCCATTTCCGGTTTTCTTGTTTGATATTGATTTTTTCTTCTCCTCTGAGATATTGGGCGGTATAGGTATCAGAATTGGTAACTAAATCTTCCAAGTCCCCCTGAAACATCAAATGACCGCCTTTTACTCCTGCTTCCGGCCCGATGTCAATGATTTCATCAGCGGCTTTCATGATTTTTTCTTCATGCTCCACCACGATGACCGTGTTCCCAAGATCTCGCAGGGTTTTTAATACCTCAATCAACCTATCACTGTCCCTGGGATGCAATCCGATACTGGGTTCATCCAAGATGTACATTGATCCTACCAAAGCTGAGCCCAGTGAAGTGGCCAATCTGATCCGCTGAAATTCTCCACCGGAAAGAGAGGAAGTGAGGCGGTTCAGGGTCAGATATCCCAACCCAACCTGATCAATATATTCCAGTCTGTTGCGAATTTCTTTTAATAACCGGCCTGCCACTTTGTTATCGGCAGCTTCCAACTCAATTTTTCTGAAGAATTCCAGAGCCTTGTCAATGGGCATCAATACGATGTCGGTTATATTTTTGTCATTGATGAGCACGTAAGATGCATCTTTTCTCAATCTTGTGCCCCTGCAATCCGGGCAGGTGGTTTTTCCCCTGAATCTGGACAACATCACCCTGTATTGGATTTTATGCGTTTTCGTACTCAATTCCGCAAAAAAATCATCCAAACCTTTAAAATGTCCATTTCCTGTCCATAACAGCTGTTTCTCTGCATCATTCAGATCCTCATAAGCCCGGTGAATAGGAAAGTCAAAGTAGATTCCTTTTTTTACTAAAGGTTCAAGCCATTTTCCGGTAGATTCCCCTCTCCACGGAGCGATCGCCCCTTCAAAGACGGACATGCTTTTGTCAGGAATGACAAGATCAGGATCGATGCCAAGGACTGCTCCGAAGCCTTCACAGGTTTTGCAGGCTCCGTATGGATTGTTGAAACTGAAAAAGTTCACTGAGGGCAGCTCAAAGCTCATTCCGTCCAATTCAAAACGATCTGAGAATGTTCTTTTCACCTTATCCGGTATCAAGACAGTACAGTCACCATGTCCTTCAAAAAAAGCAGTTTGTACTGAATCGGCAATTCTGAATTGATTGTCTTCATCCTCTTTTTGGATAACGATCCTGTCTATGAGGATTTCATAAGCTCCTTTGGGAGCTTTTTTTTCATTTACCAAATCCTCAACAAAAAAAGCTTCTCCATCAATTAAAAGCCTCGTAAAGCCTTTTTGAAGCAATAATTCAAGTTCCTGATCTATGCTTCTTTCATTCAAAATCTGCAATGGACAGGAGATCATTACTTTTTCGCCTTCTTCAAAACTGTGGATAAAATCTACTACATCGGTAACCGTATGATGTTTGACTTCCTCACCGCTGACGGGGGAAAAGGTACGACCGATCCGACTGTAGAGCAGCTTCAAATAATCATAAATCTCTGTGGTTGTCCCGACTGTGGAGCGAGGATTTTTGCTGGTAGTCTTTTGTTGGATAGCAATGGCCGGTGATACACCCCTTATATATTCTACATCGGGTTTTTCCATTCTTCCCAAAAACTGACGGGCATAGGAGCTTAGGCTTTCCACGTACATTCTTTGGCCTTCGGCAAATAAGGTGTCAAATGCAAGTGAGGATTTACCGGAACCCGAAAGGCCTGTGATCACCACAAGTTTGTTTCGGGGGATAGCCACGCTCAGGCTTTTAAGGTTATTGACCCGGGCATTTTTGATAATGATATATGATTTGGGATCGAGGTTATCGATGTTTTTTTTTGATGCTTTTGTGCTGATACTCATAACGCGCAAAGTTACCCAAACAACGGCTGAATTGGTAATTTGTTAGCAAATTTAGCTTCATAATCCTCAATCGGTCTGCGAGATGATGATGCTATAGACATAGAACCGTACGATTCTGATTAGCTGAGCTGGAGATAAATTAGAATAACCCACCATGAATGATTTTAACTAAACATTAATTTTTCCCACCCTGAAATACTTTCCGATTCTTTCAAGAAATCAATTTCAAGCAGTGAAGGTCAAATAAGTATACTCTTTCACAAAACTCCACTTCAATGAATTGATTTTAAATTCCGTATTGTGTCATTAAAGGGTCACAGGTTAAATTTTTTGGGATTAACAGGATTCACTTATCGATTTTTTGTTTTTCTTTGAAAATATATTGTCATACAAATAAAGATGAAAGTAGAAAACAACAAGGTAGTTTCCGTAGCATACGAATTACATGTGGATGATGGGGAAAACGGCAAAGAATTTTTTGAGAAGGTCGGAAAAGAAAGTCCGTTCCAATTTTTATTTGGCACAGGTCATGTTTTGCCAGCCTTGGAAGCTGCGCTGGAAGGAAAATCAACAGGCGAAACTTTTGAGGTTTTTATAGATTTTGAAAACGGATATGGTGATTATGACGAAAGCAAAAAAGCCATTCTTCCAAAATCCAAATTCAAAGAGGAAGGAAAGAAAAACAAAGATTTGCTGAAGGTTGGAAAAGTCATCCCGATGCAGGATAATAAAGGAAATCAGCTGAGAGGAGAAATCATCAAAATGGATTATAAAGGTGTCCACATGGATTTCAATTCGCCTTTGGCAGGATTGGATTTATATTTTAGCGGGGAAGTAGTCGCCATCCGGGATGCGAGTCCTGAAGAAATTGACCATGGGCATGTTCATGGACCGGTAGGACATCAGCACTGATTTTTCCGAACATTTACTTAAATGGAAGTTTGGACAGTTCCACATTTCCTCCCGATAGTATAATTCCGACTTTTTGGCCCCGGAATCTTTCATTGTGTTTCAATAAAGCCGCCAAAGGAACAGCACAGCTGGGTTCAACGATGATTTTCATTCTTTCATAAATAAGCCGCATGGCTTCAATGATTTCATCATCACTGACTGTTAAGATATCGTCCACATATTTCATGATGATTTCAAAATTGATTTTACCCAAAGAGGTTAACAAACCGTCGGCAATGGTTTCGGGCTTTCCCATAGGGATCAATTTTTTTGAGTGGAAAGAACGATAGGCATCATCTGCACCTTCAGGTTCTCCTGCGATTACTTTGCAGGTAGGATAAAGATAATGCGTGGCCAAAGCAGTTCCGCTCAATAATCCACCGCCTCCCACAGGGGCCATAATGGTATCAAAAAGAATTCCCTCTTCCCACATCTCCAAGGCACAAGTCGCCTGTCCTTCTATCACATCCATAAAATCATAAGGGGGAATAAAGGTCGCACCTGATTTCTGAACCACTTCCTGCAATGTAGATTCTCTCGCATTGAGATTGGGTTCACATTCGATGATTTCCCCACCATAGGATCTTACAGCCTTTTTCTTGATTTGAGGTGCGTTTGAAGGCATTACAATGTAGGATTTGATTCCTGCAACAGTTGCCGCACGGGCCAAAGCTGCTGCGTGGTTGCCGCTGGAGTGGGTTGCTACTCCGTTGGTTTTTTGCTCATCGGAGAGTTTCATTACAGCATTGGCAGCGCCCCTAGCTTTGAAAGCGCCAACTTTCTGGAAATTTTCACATTTGAAATATATTTCTGCCCCTGCCAAGTGATTGATTGCAGAAGAAGTCATAATCGGAGTTTTATTTATAAAAGGCTTGATCCGGAGATGCGCCAATCGGATCTCTTCTAAAGTCGGGAGTTTTATATCTTCATTCATGGATTTAAAGATAAAGTAAGGAATGACAAGAGACAAAATTTTTATCTTGTGCCAAATTTATAATTATGACATCTTTTGTTGAAGCATTAGGACAAGTATCTGTGTTCTTGATAATGGGAGAATCTTTGACGGGATCAAATACTTTGAAACTTGATTTTTCACCTTCAAACGCGGATTTAGAGATTATTGATCTGAGTGATACCAAAATTTTTGATGATTACGTTTTTGGCCAGTTAAAAGAAGCCCATAAAAAATTCGGTATCGGTGGATATTTTGAACATCGGGCAATATATAAACGAAGCAATGTGTTTGCCACCGCTGAAGCGGATTTCCGAAATGTTCACCTGGGTGTGGATATCTGGGCAGCATCAGGGACCCCGATATTCTGTCCTTTGGATGGTAAAGTCCATAGTTTTCAGGATAATGTAGGATTTGGAAATTATGGTCCAACCGTAATTTTGGAGCATCAATCAGAGGGAACGGTTTTTTATACATTGTATGGCCATCTGACAAAGTCAGATTTGATCGGTTTGAAAAAAGGGCAAAGAATCAATGCAGGAGAAATATTTTGCCATTTGGGACCTTTTCCCGAAAACGGGGATTGGCCTCCACATCTGCATTTTCAGGTGATGAATGATCTGGAAGGAAATGAGGGTGATTTTCCCGGAGTCTGTTCCGTTAGGGAAATAGAAAAATACAAAAAAATATGTCCTGATCCCGATTTGATATTACGGATGAAATTCTGAAATTTATATGCAATTACACGTTCGCTTCTGTGATCAACCTTATTCCTTCCAAGGTCAGATTTCTGTCAACTTCCTCGAAATTGTTTTTCAGTGTGGTCAAAATTGCTGAAAGTCCTCCTGTCGCTACTATTTTGCATGAGTAGCCCAGTTCATTCTGAATGGTTTCCAACATGCCTTTTACCAAACCCGTATAGCCATAAAGCACGCCGGCCTGAATTGAATGAATGGTGTTTTTACCGATGGCAGATATTGGCATTTCCAGCTTTACCTCGGGAAGTTTGGCAGTGTTCAAAAAGAGGGATTTGATGGCTGTGTTCAAGCCCGGAACAATATTGACACCCAGAATTTTGCCTTCATCAGAAACCACGGTAAAAGTCAAAGCCGTTCCAAAATCAACCACAATACAAGCTTTATGAAATCTGTAGAAAGCTGCGGTAGCATTGCACATCAAGTCGGTGCCTATTTCGCTCGGCCTGGTTGTGCTGACCTGGAGTTTCTCATAACTTTTTCCACTGATCAAATAGCAGGGTTTATTCAGATAATGTATGCAGAATTTCAGCAGGGTGGCATTAAGATCCGGAACCACAGAACTTAAACCTATCTCTGTAATGCTTGCAGGTTTTATTTCTTTCTCAAGGAGAAACAAATGAAGTTCATTTTCGACCTGTAATAATGGAAGTTCAGACCTGGTATTGATCCTGTGTTCATATTTCCACAACCTTGACCCGATTTCGTAGAAACCAAAGACAATGTTCGAATTTCCTGCATCAATTGATAAAAACATAAATGATTACGTTTATTTTTTAAAATTAAATATCCGAGCATCAGCCGGATCGCTTCAAATATAAAAATTGATTTTAAGCTTTTTGGAATTTTTTCTACCTTCAAATTATGTATAAATTAAGAGAAGGAAAAAAGGAAGATCTTCCGAGGGTATTGGAATTGATCAGAGAGCTGGCACTTTATGAAAAAGCACCCGAGCAGGTTTCCAATAGCTTGGAAATGATGGAAGAGGACGGTTTTGGACCCAACCCCGTTTACGGAATGTTTGTGGCAGAAAAGAAAGCCGGTGAAATCATTGGCATAGCGGTATATTATAACCGATACAGTACCTGGAAAGGAAAGCGCCTTTATCTGGAGGATATAGTCGTCACAGAATCAGAAAGAGGCAACGGCGCGGGTAAGATGTTATTTGATAGGGTTATGCAAAAGAGCTTAGAAGACAAATGCACGGGCATGATGTGGCAAGTTTTGGATTGGAATACACCTGCAATCAACTTTTATCAAAAATATGGTTCTCTATTAGAAGAAGGTTGGATCAATTGCCATCTTCAGTCCGAGGAGATCGAGGAACTATTAAATTAAAATTGCAAATAAATGATTGAAATATTGCAAATCAGATAAAAATGAATATATTTGAATTGTCTTGATAATAGAAATGATGCGAAGCCACATTCAAATAAAATCCCAGAACGGAAATGTATTAGGATCTTTGGGTTCGGAAGCGCGGCCATACCATTTTTTTCATGAGCCTGAATCCCGCATAGAAGAGGCGTCAGCGGTTTATGAGCATCCATTGGGTTTTGCAGATACAAAGCCGTTGTTTGATTATTTGGGATTCAGTCAGGCAGACATAGCGGAGGTTCTGGAGGTGGATCCCAGCACTCTGTTCCGATGGAAAAAAGAGGATAAGAAGTTGACAAAATTACTTACCAAAGCATTGATGGATATGGACAAAATCATCGCCAAAGGCATTAGGATTTTTGGGTCTGAAGCTAATTTTTCCACTTGGTTACATACTTCCAATTATGCCATGGGAGATCAAAAGCCATCTGATCTGATGAAAGATCCATATGGTCTGGAGCGGGTGGACGAGGCATTGGAGGCATTGTCCTGGGGCAATATTCTCTAGATGAGGTATTGCAGGTTGATTGAAGAATTACCAGGAAGAACTCCTTTGGGCTATGGTTTGGCAGGGGGAAGGTGGAACAGCTACGGGACCCCATTGATCTATGGCTGTAATATTTCTTCCCTGAATTTTCTGGAGCTTTTGAGTATTCAGGGCCCGGCAGTGAGTTCTTCAAATTGGCTGTTGGTTGTGTTGGAAATTTCCGGAGATATTCCTTTTTTGGATATTCAGAATTTGCCGGAAAACTGGAAAAACAGGCCATATCCGCTTTCAACTCAAATGTTAGGGATGGAGTGGGCCAAAAAAATGATTTCTCCTGTTCTAAAAATTCCTTCCTGCCGAATACCTGTTTCCCAGTATCCCGAAGAGCACAATTTATTGATCAATCCATTTCATCCGGAATTTTTAAAGCTTGTAAAAGTGGTAGCTGAGGAAAGAGTTTCTTTTATCTTGAACACCAAATGAATTGAATTAATAATTTTGAACTATGGAAATTTCTCTCAAAAACCAACGGATTTTAGTCACAGGTGCCTCACGGGGCATTGGAAAAGGAATAGCAGAGCAACTTTCCAAATCCGGTGCTGAGGTACTGATTCACTTTAATAAGAACCTGGATGAAGCCCGCAAGCTAAAGGAACAGCTGCCGAACCCTTCCCATCTGGTTCCCTGTGACCTTTCCAATGTGGAGCTTGTAAAAGGGTGGGTTCCCGAACTGGTTAAAGTTTATGGAAAAATAGATTCAGTGATCAACAATGCCGGTATTGCGATTTCAGTAGCTGATGATGCAGACATAGATGTGTGGACAAATGCCTGGCTGAAGACCATGGACGTCAACATAAACGCTATGGGAATTATATGTAAAGAATTTATAGAACATGCCAGAAAGAATAAAAACGGCAGAATTATCAATGTTTCTTCAAGGGCTGCTTTTCGGGGAGACACACCGGATTTTTTGGCTTACGCCGCTTCCAAAGCTGCAATAGTATCATTAACCAGATCAATCGCACGCTATTATGGAAAGGAAGGCATAAAGGCTTTTATTATTGCCCCTGGATTTACCCGCACGGATATGGCCCGGGATTTTATGGATCAGTACGGGGAAGAATTTGCACTCCATGACATTGCGCTCAATCAACTTACCGAACCAAAAGACATTGCCCCTATGGTTACTTTACTCTGTTCAGGATTGGCCGATCATGCTACAGGAAGCACAATTGACATCAATGCGGGTTCCTACGTTCATTAAAATTGTTATTTCATTAACAAATAAGTAACAGAACATATTTCTTAGGAATGGGGTTTAGTGGATAGCATCTGAAGGAACACTGCCTTCACATTTCAGACAGATGGCCAATCAACAAGACAAAGTATTAACACCTGAATTGATCAAGATCATGAAAATCTTTGGAATCAGTTCCATGGCTATAGTTTTATTGCTTTCATTTTTCAATGAACAAAGAGCAGACAACTCCGGTGCTGAAGCATCAATAATGCGTGTTGCGCTCGCAGAAAGAATATTTTTTAAAAATGTCAGAGCTTCCTATTATGATATTGATGGACATAATGAAGCTAAAATGACGATCTACCGATATGGAAAAAGAATAAAGAAAGCAGACCGTCCATTATTGAATCTCTCGATTTTACTTAATAAAATAAAGGATGAGGCATATATCTATCTGGAGCATTCTGATCAGCTTCCCCTTAGGATGAGATGGACATTGGAAAAACAAAAACAATCCGGAGAGCTGGCTTTTTCAGGGGGAGATAAATTTGCCCACTTTTCCTTCGTAAATGAATTGTATCCCTTACTTGTTGCAAATGCGTACTTTGAACTGCGGCATGAGAACAGCTGGGAACCTTTTTTGATAAATCAGAAAGAAAAAGAAGTACTCAGAATTACCTGTGCCGACTATTTTAGAATGATCAATATCCCAAAATAACATAATATGGAGCTTCGAAGGATCGACAACCTCTGGAAGTTTCTAGGCATCAAAAACAACATGACGGTAAATAATTTCATCCGAAATGGAATTAATTATCGTTTGGTGAAAGACGGTCTCGAAATCTTCCATCATTTTAATCCCAAGGTTTTGCAAAAATCCAGTCTGCAAATACAGGAAATAAACTTTCAGGAAGACATGAATTCCCAACATTATAATGCGCAAAAGCACAGGTTTGGAACCAAGTTCAAGTCAGTTTCTCCAGCTTCGATACTGATATTTTTTCCAAAAGACCTTTTGGCACTCAAGAGCAAGTTTGATTTGAATATACAAAAAGACAGAAGTGGGCACTTCAGAGTGGAAATTTCTCCTTTTTCTCCTAAAACCGTTTACGATATTCTTAATGCGGTGAATCTAACTACCAATTGCCTGTGGAAGAAAAATTTTTTTTCCGAGGGAATCAGAAATTAATTTTTGGAAGAATTATAGTTAATCAACATCCTGGTTTCTAACAAATGATATTGATGTGGGGTCATAAAAATTTCTGATAAATTTTTTAAAAACGCAAGGAATATACTTTTAAAAAGCAATAAAAAAATATCCGTTTTTTTCCTCTAATTTATCTTCCAATCACTTATTCCTAATAATTATTTATTACGACATGTTTTTTAAGGGAAATTTCTAAACATTAAAACAGATAATTACAATTGGACAAAAAAAATTCTGCTTGTAATAAAGCTTAATTTTGTATAATTTTATTTCAAATTATATTGGCATAAAAATTGAATTGAAAATGTGATTAAAAATTCTATTTTATCATTCTTTAAATAATTGTTTTATGATTAACAGGTCTATTAAAAATGTATTTGTTCTCCTTTTTATTGCCTCCACACTATTTTTGAATAGCTGCGTCGAGAAGGAAGATGCTATTAACACTCCTCCTGTAATTGGAGAAACCAGGGAAGGAGGAATTGTGTCACATCTTTTTCAACCCGGCGAAACAGGTTATGTTAATGGGGAAGTTCACGGTATAATTACCTCCCCTGTTGATGTAGTTTTTGAGGCTCAATGGGGATGTCAAGGGACAGCAGTGGGAGGAACTTCTACAAAGATCGGAAGAGGCAGAAAAAATACCGAATTGGTTTTGGCTTTTCATGATAATCTCCCCGATTATTACGATAATCCGACCCAATGTCACCCAAACAACGATGGAAGTGTGGCTGCGAGAGAGGCAATTAAATTCGCCCATGGTGGGTTTTCTGATTGGTTTATGCCAAGTCTTTTGGAGATGGAATTTCTTTTTCAAAACAGAGAGGTTATCGGCGGTTTTACAGAATCTGAGTATTGGAGTTCTTGTGAATCCAATGAAACCAATGCCTGTGTAATGTCTTTTATTACCGGCGAAAAATTATCAAAACCTAAAAGCGAGTATCGCAGAGTCCGCGTCATCCGCTTTTTTTAAAATATTTTCTCTCTGATAATTATATTCAAATGAAAATAGGATTACAAAATCGCTTTTTGTAATCCTATTTTTTATTTAATAGAGGTTTTCAGAATCTAAATTTCACTCCTGCCAGAAAATTTGTGCCAGCCATTGGATAGTAGAAATTCTCCGTTATCAGTTCCTTCCCACTGCTTCCTTCTGCCGGCAAATAGTAGCTGAAAGTATAGCCGTTTGGTTCATATAGCTGGTTGAAGATATTGTAAACCATCAGTGTGAATTCCAAATTTTTGACAAATCTTGGTCTTACAGCATAATTGAACCTCAGGTCGGTAGTCCAGAAAGCATCCAATTTTCTACCTTCATTTTGCGTATTGTCCAAATATTGACTGCCAACGTATTTGTTGAGGAGGCTTATTTCCAGATTTCTCATGGGTTTGTAATCCAGAATAGCTGAACCCACCACATTCGGAGAAAATGCTATATCAGTATCTTCATAAATAATCACTTCCTGACGAAATTCCTCCGCCGCATAATCATCAATGAATTCACTGAATTCTTCAATTTTGTTTCTGCTTAATGCCAGATTTCCTCCTATTGTAAATTTATTGGACAACTTATACGCCCCATCCAATTCCAATCCTACTCTATAAGAATCGGGAACATTATCTCTCACATATGATCCCACATCATTTAGCTGGCCGGTGAGTACCAGCTGATCTCGATATTTCATATAGTACAGATTGAAATTATAGGAGAGATTGCCGCTTTGAGACTTAAGGCCTGCTTCAATGTTTTGAAGATTTTCCGGAAGAGGGGCCCTGTTTACAATCGGGGAATCCGTGAAATCCCTCCTTACAGGTTCCCGATTTGCAACTGCATATGAAGCATACCAGGATTTATTATTGATTTGGTAAGTCAGACCGAATTTTGGATTGAAGAAATTATAATTTATTTCTCCCGAGATATCCCTTTGATCATTGTTGATCCCTTCAAAACGATAATCAATTCCTCTCCACTGCAGATCACCGAAAAGAAACAGCCCCTCTGTGGCCTCATATGTTCCTTTCAGATAAAGATTTCTATCATCTTTGACAGCATTGTTGTCATAGTATTTGTCACGGATATTGATATCACCTGCATATTGCATCCATATGAGTTCTCCGAAATGGTCTCCATCATACCGGTTGGCGCCCCCGCCAAAGACAGCGTCTAATTTACCGTTATCCGAGAGATAATTGAAAGAAAACACCCCTCCGAAAAAGTCATTGTCCAGCCATCTTCTCCTGATGATATCCATTGTGGAAATGGTGGTTCCGCCGATTTCTATCGGGGAAAATCCATAAGAGGACAATCTGTCATTTGGTCGGAATTGTTCATAATAGCCTCTTCCATAAGTATAGTGCAGGGCTACATTGGCTTTCCAGTTGGAGGTGATCCTGCCGGAATAAATAAACTGGTAGTGATCCTGCTGATAATTGTCGGTTTGATTTTCGTAGGTGTAAAGGTTGAAGGTCCTGTCGGATTCCAGAAGGTTTCCGGGAACACCTTCCCATGCCTGATAGGTCTTTTCTGTACCGGAAAATACATTGATTTTAAAAACATGATTATCACCATAATATCCTCCTGATAGGAAATAAGATTTAAGATCAGAAGATGCCCGGTCCACATATCCATCTGAGGAGATTTGCGATAACCGGGCATCAAAAGCCCATCTGTTGTTGAGCAGGCCCGTTCCGGCTTTGAAAGTATTCTTCAGTGTTTTGAATGACCCAAAGGAATTGTCCATTTCTCCGTAAGCATCCTCTTGTCTGGTATCTGTTTGAATATTGAGGCTTGCGCCAAAGGTTGCGGCTCCGTTGGTGGACGTTCCTACCCCTCGTTGGATTTGCATATTATCAACAGAGGAAGCAAAATCTGGCATATTCACCCAAAAGACACCATGCGATTCCGCATCATTAAGAGGGATCCCATTTACTGTCACATTGATTCGGGACTGATCTGAACCTCTGATTCTCATACCGGTATAACCCACCCCTGCACCTGCATCCGAATACGTAACCACGGATGGAGTATAATTCAGCAGCATTGGGATATCATGTCCTAAATTCAGTTTTGAAATCTCTTCTCTGCTGATGTTTGTAAAGGTGGTAGGAGTATTTTCGGTAGCCCTCGTTCCGTACACAATGAATTCTTCTGTAAAAATACTGCTGGGTTTTAAGCTTATTTCCAATTGTCCGGAAAAGGGAACAATGATTGTTTGTCTGTCTGTTTCGAATCCGAGGTAGGAGGTTCTCAGGGTATATTCACCATTGGATACATTTCTGATCAAATAGTTTCCTTTTACATCAGAGGTGGAACCTCTGCCGGTACCTTCCAGCATAATATTGGCTCCTATCAATACCTCACCTGTAGCAGCGTCTTTTACGGATCCACTGATACTGTTCTGTGCATAAGCAACAAAACCAACCGACCATAATGCCAGTCCTAAAATAAATTTTTTCATGATATTCTTTAAATCGACCGCCGGAGCGGTTTGGTTAAACATGGAGAAATCAAGGGGGACTTCTCTATTTAGTTTACCCTCAGCCGAATCAGAAATAACAGGCAGCGTGAACAATCATGGCTATAATACTGTGCAGAACACGCCGGATCAATTGCTTTATATTATCTGAATCAGTTTCTCATTTCCCTTCGTCGGCACTACCCGCATCAGGTATTGTGGGTTTGATCTCAGCCCGTTTCGTTAAGGCACCCCTAATGATCTATTTTGCAAATGTAGCATGAAATTTTCTAGTTGCAAAAAGTTTACGTTAGAAAGAAATCATTCTTACTATATACCATTTTTAAACAATTGATTCTAAATTGAGAAAGAATTCATCAGCGTAATTCTATTGGCAATAAAAAACCCACAACCTGCTAGTTGTGGGTAAAATTTTTAGAATAAAGCTTTTTAAAAATACAAATTATGCCAGTCTTCCCAATCCTCTCAAATGATGAATATGAGAAACAAATGCCATTCTCATTTTTTTATGTTCAAGATAAGGAACATTGTATTCCTCACAGGTTTTCTTGATGATCTTACTGATGGCAGGATAATGGACATGTGAAATATTCGGAAACAAATGATGCTCAACCTGGAAATTCAAACCACCGATTAACCAGGAAAGGACTTTGTTCTGGGTGGCAAAATTAGCTGTGGTCTTCAACTGATGTACTGCCCAGTCATTTTCCAGCCTGTTGGTAGCTTTGTCCGGTAAGGGGAATTCAGCCTCTTCCACTGAATGTGCCAATTGGAAAACCACACTAAGGAATATTCCTGTAAAGGTTCCGAAAATCAGGAATCCAACCAACCAGGGTACAAACCCTAATGTATAAATCGGGATTATCAAGAATAATATCAAATGGATAGCTTTAAAGCTCCAAAAGGAAACATGGTCCGACACTGACATTTTTTGTAAGGGTGTAATTCCAACCCGACCCAATATATATTTTTTATAATCTGTGACAAATACCCAATAGATGTAAAGAAGGGAATACACCAACAAAAAGTAGTAATGTTGGAAACGGTGGATTTTATAAAGTTTTTGGCCAGGGCACAACCTTAACAAAGGTCTTGCATTCATGTCGTCATCTACGCCATCCACATTGGTAAATGAATGGTGGACTACATTATGTTTTGTTTTCCACATAAAGACATTGGCTCCCAAAAAATTTATGGAAACTCCTGCAAGGTCATTTATCCAGCGTTTTCTGCTGAAGCTTCCGTGCGCACCATCATGCATCACATTAAACCCAATGGTTGCTGCCAATCCACCTAATAGGATGCATTCTAAAACTGCTATAACCCAAAAGGGTGTAAAGAAGACCAAGTGGGTGTAAACTGCGATGTAAGCTAAAACCAAAATAATGGCTTTTAAATAGAGACCGATGTTTCCTGTTGGTTTTAATCCTGATTTGGAGAAATAACCCATTACTCGTGTTTTGAGGTCAGTATGGAAGGAAGTGGAAGAATTAAATCTGGGTGCTCGCATTAAATAAAGTAGTTTTTGGGGAATTGGAATAAATTATGTTAACCGAAATGAATATAACAGAAAGGATTCTCGATATAGTACAAATTCAGATATACACTTCTTAAAACCGAATTTTTTCATTTTTTGTTCAATGCTCAAAAAATAACATTTTAATATGATATTTTAACCCTTTAAAAAATATTTTCAATAGGAAGCAATTTTTTTAATTAAAGTTACTGCTTTTTCCATTCTTTCTTCTTCATTTCCCGAAATGATGGTAAAGGGAATGCCAGATTTTATCAATGTTTTCCTATAGATCTCAAAAAAATACTTGCGCATCTGTGGATCAGGATGTTCTCTCATTGGATCGTGTTGCCATGGAATATCAATATTCGTTAATAAGTAATAATCATAAATTCTTTCCTGGATTCTTGCCGTAATCCAAGGGTCGGTTTTTCCGTATTTATGACGGCTCCAGACCTCAATTACCCTAAGATCCGTATCACAGAACAAGAATCGGGATACAGTTTTAAATTTGGCATCCTCCTCGGCAAGCTGACCTTTCGCTATTGCCAGCAGATCTTGGTATTCATAAGGTCTATTCAGTTCAAGAAGATACTCCCGCACATATTCGGGGACCCAGGGCTCTCCGAAAATTTCAGCAAGCCCTTTTGTCAATGTACTTTTTCCTGTGGATTCAGGACCTATAATGACAATTTTTTTAGGCTGGTTGTTCATGTTTTTTGACGGTTTTCATCCATTGTACCAGCCCTATAACAGCCAGAACTGTGAAAAACAAAAATTGAAAAGATGTCAGTAACAGGCCTTTATACAAATACAGAGGTATTGAAACCAAATCGGTGATAATCCAAGCAATCCAGTTTTCCACTTTCTTTTTTGCCATAAGCCACATTCCTACAAATGCCGATGAAGTGGTGAAAGAATCCCAGTAAGGCACGTCACTATCGGTGAAATTAGCAAGCGTATAATATAGGGCAGCATATGAGGCCAGAAATAACAAGATGGCTTTCAGTAATCCTTTTTGACTCAACCAAGTGACAGGCAATACTACCCGACCCCCTGCCGGCCGGCTCCAGAGATACCAACCATAAATGGACATACCAAAATAATAGGCATTAATGCCCATATCGGCATACAGTTTATATTTCAAACAGATATAGACATAGATCAGGGTACTGATCATTCCTGATGGAAAAACAAGAATGTTTTTTTTGATGGAATAAAATACGCTGGCAATACCAAAAAACACTGCTACAGCCTCTAACCATGTCATTGCTAGCAACCCTTCTCTGAGGCCTTGCAGGATCCAATCAAAATTCATGTGGCGAATTAAACTGAAAAAATCGGTAAATGTTAGCTCTTCAAATTAAATCGAGACAAACTTAGGGTTTATATGGGAGAGATGGGAGTTTATGAATCATCGTGAAGTGATCAGCCTATTCTCAGCGTCTATTCCACTGCGATATAAACTAATTTCTGTTCTTTATTTTGAGTATAAAGAATTAGCTTGTTTTGGATAATTTCGTAAGTTTCAACATTTTCTAAAGCATTTCTATAATTATGCTCGAAATCGACAATTGGTAAAATATGGCCATAACTATTTAAAAGTGTATCTTCTGTTAATTCGATTTTAACATCTTTCTCACCTGAACTCCGGTAGCAGCCTGTCCAAAGATAGCTGAAAAAAATGGCCTTCATCGTTTCTGCAAGGTTGCAGGTCTCTGAATTTTTATCAAAAAAAGTAAGCAGGAGCTTACGGATTTTCTCATCTTCTTTCTGAATTTCATTAAAATTCATATAAGCTGATCTTGCCAAACAGGTAAGATGATCAATTTCTCCTGTTTTGGGATCAAGAGAACCCATAAACTCCCACTGTCTTTTAAGATTATAATCCCCTTCTTTTACACTCAGATCCAAGGCGCATGGATCGGTGGATTTATACGATTTTTCTGGCTCAACAACAATTTCTTCCTCAATTTCAGCAGGAGTTTCCTTTTGCATGCAGGCATAGAAGAATAAAACAAGAAAAATCAAAAGCAGCCTTTTCATATTATTTTGTTAACCCTTCTACAGAAAGAATGATAAAAAATATATCAGTCAGGATTTGGATTAAATATAAGGCTCTACTTTCAAAATATCTATTTGCTATGACTATTTTTTCCCACTCCGGCCTTCCAAACTCATGGTTGATTGTTATTTTCAATAAACTGCCTTTGAATTTCATCTTCCTCTTCTTCTTTTGATGAAACGTGGTCTTCTTCTTTAAAGAATTTACCCTGAAAAATAAGAATGATGGCAACACCCGTGAAAATCGAAGCATCAGCAATATTGAAAATGGGCCAAAGTGCAGTATAGGATCCGCCCCATAATGGTATCCATTGAGGTATAAATCCCTCCCAGATATCAATATAAAACATATCTACCACCTGACCGTGAAACCAGGGAGTCGGTGCATCATAAGGTGCGTTGTTAAGCCACACACCATAGAAGATACTGTCAATAAGGTTTCCGATTGCTCCACCTAGGATCAAGGATATACAGACGAGGTATCCCGGGTGCATTTTTTTCCTGATCAGATAATACAGGTAATATCCTATTCCGAACATGGCGATTAATCTGAAGCTTGTCAGGATCATTTTACCGTATTCCGAGCCGATCTGCATTCCAAACGCCATTCCCGGATTGGTTGTATAATGCAACTTGAACCAGTCACCAATAACTTTGATCTGTCCCGGAGTGCCAAAATCCATTTGATAATGAACCAACATCTTAACTACCTGATCAATCGCAATTATCAATAACGCAATTCCAAAATATTTTAAATACTTCATGTATGTTGATTAAAGGCTACAGATATAGGAAATTTCATAAAATACCTGGTATCTGTAACCAAATTAATGATGTCCTATGCTTTTTCAATTTTAACGTTCAACTCAAAGTCATCCATATCCAACAGGATTCCTTCTGTGAGGGCACCGTTCACTTCAAGGGATAGAGCTTGGGTTTCGGTTTTGATATAGGGACCAAACTTCTGCAAAGCAGCATTCACGAAGTCATCGTGTTTTGCTACTTTAATATTGATCTTGTCCTGTACCTCAAGCCCCATGTCTTTTCGGAGGTTCTGAATCCTATTGACAAGGTCCCTTGCAATGCCTTCCTGCTTCAAGTCTTCAGTCAACGTAACATCCAAAGCTACAGTTACTCCATAATCAGAGGCCACTGACCAGCCGGGAATATCCTGTGAACTGATCAATACATCCTCTAAAGATAGAGTTAACGTTTCCCCATCAAGATCAAGGTCTATTGTACCTTGGCCTTCAATTTCTGCAATCTGTTTCTTATCCCAGGTGTTGATAGTGGCCGAAACCGCTTTCAATTTCGGTCCTAAACGCTTACCCAATGTTGAAAAGTTCGGTTTCACGGTTTTGACCAAAATGTCTGATGTATCATTGATATATTCAATATGCTTGATGTTGACCTCAGACATGATCAATTCGGCTACATGTCTGATCTGGGCTTCTGTTTTTTCATTCAATACAGGAATCAATATTTTTTGCAGTGGCTGCCTTACTTTCAGTTTTTCTTTTTTTCTCAGAGAATGTACCAATGAGGATATATCCTGAGCCAGCTGCATACTTTCTTCCAGACCACTGTTGATCAGGTCTTGATCCGCCGGCTCCCAATCTGTCAGATGAACGGATTCGGGGATTTCCTGACCTTCCGCTTTGGCTCCTTCCGTTAGGTTTTGAAACAGCCAATCTGCATAGAATGGAGCGAAAGAAGACATTAATTGTGTCAGCGTGATCACACATTCGTAGAGGGTTTCGTATGCCGCTTGTTTATCCGGATTCATGTCTCCCCTCCAGAATCTTTTTCTGGCCAGTCTCACATACCAGTTGGATAAGTGATCCACAGTGAAACCCATGATCGCCCTGGTCGCTTTGGTCGCATCATAATTATCCATGGAAGATTCTACTTCGGTGATCAGCGTCTGTAGTTTGGAAATAATCCACTGATCCAATTCCGCCCTGTCTTTTACAGGAACTTTTTTGGTTTCATCATAAAGAAATGAATCCAGGTTGGCATATAGGACAAAGAAATTATAAGTGTTCTGAAGTGTTCCAAAGAATCTTCTTTGGACTTCCGTCACTCCATCTTCATTGAATTTGAGATTATCCCATGGATTGGCATTGCTGATCAGGTACCATCTGAGGGCGTCCGGCCCAAAAGTTTTAAGTGTCTGGAAAGGATCCACAGCATTTCCAAGCCTCTTGGACATTTTGTTGCCGTTTTTGTCCAAGACCAAACCATTTGCAATGACATTTTTAAAGGATACACTGTCAAACAGCATGACCGCTAGCGCATGAAGGGTGAAAAACCATCCTCTGGTTTGATCAACACCTTCAGCGATGTAATCTGCGGGATAATTGGCTTTGAATGTTTCCTCATTCTCAAATGGAAAATGCCATTGTGCATAAGGCATGGCTCCTGAATCGAACCAAACATCAATTAGATCCAATTCCCGGAAATAAACTCTGAAATCCTCAACTATATTCAATTGACAATCATTTTTCTCTATGTAAACAATGTTGTCAACATAGGGTCTATGTGGGTCAAGAGTTGCTAGAATTTCATTGCATTTTGTAAGGTAATTTTCAATGAAAATACTTTTAACACCTAAATGGGATAATGATTGAATCGTCAAATTTCCATTCGTTTTTTCCAATTCAATTTCAAATTCAGGAAAACCCCATTTTTGGATAGTTTTGCTGTAAAATTCTTTTGAAGAATAGTCTTTAAACTTTGAAATTAATATTTCACATTTTTCATCAAGATAGTACCAATTTTTGTTATTCAAATCATCAAAGGTTCCTACTATTTTTTCAAGAATTTTTAGGTTTCCTTGATCTGTAAATTCAACCGAATAAGCTTTTGTGGTCCTCCAGATAGGAAGTGGGGTGCCCCAAAAACGGGAACGGCTAAGATTCCAATCCACCAGATTCTCCAGCCAGTTGCCAAATCGTCCTGTGCCAGTGGCTTCCGGTTTCCAGTTGATTGTTTTGTTCAGCTCGACCATCCTGTCTTTATACGCAGTGGTTTTGATAAACCAGCTTTCCAATGGATAGTAAAGAATAGGCATGTCTGTTCTCCAGCAGTGTGGATAACTGTGATCGTACTTTTCTACTCTGAATGCCCTGTTTTCGTTTTTCAGTATAATCGTGATGATAACATCGGTACTTTTATAGTCCTTGACCGTCTCATCATCTTTTGGATAATTCTTGACATAGAAATCATTGACACCGTATTTTTTGTGTGCGGTAATGCCATGTTCTTCTACTTTTGCTGCCAGATATTCTCCTACCAAGGGAAGAAATTTTCCTTGTTTATCCACAACAGGCACATCATTGCCTAAGTCATCTTTTACAAAAACCCCGGGAATATTGTTTTGGGTCAAGGTTCTAAAGTCATCCGCACCGAATGCCTTTGCCAAATGCACAATGCCTGTTCCGTCCTCTGTGGTCACATAATCTCCGGCCACAACTGTAAATGCCGGGTTTGGAAGGGACAAAGCCGGTATCGGAAACAGCTGCTCATATTCCCGACCGGTTAATTTAGATCCCTTAAATTCATCGATGATTTCGAAGGGGATTAATTTATCTCCCGGATGGTAAGCTGAAAGAGGTAGATCTTTTGCTTTGTCATTAAAATATGAACTTACCCTTGCCTTAGCCAATATAACAGTGGCCGGTTCAAAAGTGTAGGAATTGAAAGTTTTAACTTTTACGTAATCCAGATTTTCGCCGATGGCAAGTGCGGAATTGGATGGCAAGGTCCAAGGAGTAGTGGTCCATGCCAATATATAAGTATTTTCCTCACCTTTCAATTTAAACTGAGCCGTGATTGAGGTGTCTTTCACATCCCTATAACATCCGGGTTGGTTCAATTCATGTGAACTCAATCCTGTGCCGGCTGCGGGAGAATAAGGCTGAATGGTATAGCCTTTATAAAGGAGATCCTTATCATAAAGCCTTTTCAGCAGTGCCCAAAGGCTTTCGATGTAGTTGGCTTCAAAGGTGATATAAGGATCATCCAGATCCACCCAATAGCCGATTTTCTCAGTCAGATCATCCCACTCGTCCTTGAATCGCATGACCGTCTCCCGACACTTCCTGTTGTATTCTTCTACGGATATTTTTTTGCCGATGTCTTCCTTGGTGATGCCCAGTTCTTTTTCCACCTGCAATTCCACAGGAAGGCCATGAGTATCCCAGCCTCCTTTTCTTTTGACCTGAAAGCCTTTAAGGGTTTTATATCTGCAGAAAATATCTTTTAAGGTACGGCCCATGACATGGTGGATGCCAGGGGTCCCGTTTGCAGAAGGCGGTCCTTCAAAGAAGGTGAATGTCTCGGCACCCGCTCTGTAATCCACTGATTTTTTGAATATATTATTATCTTTCCAGTACTTGAGGATACTTTCCCCGATTTCGGGGTAATCTACCTGTTTGAACTCCTGATATTTTTTCACGGTAAAGCCTTGTGTCTTAAGTTGTTTTGCCGGGCAAATTATAACCCTTTCAAAAGCAGGCACAAAGTTAAGGGATTTTGTATGTTTTGGGAGAATTGTTTTGAAAAATCAGCTCAAACCCTGAGTAATACACACTGAGAAATTTTATTTTAGGATTGATTTATGATTTAGCTTTGCTCAATAATAAAATCAGGGTGATTAAATCAGATTCCCGGAAGGGAGATTCCCTTGACCTGTCTGTACAAAGTAAGTGCATATTTGTCCGTCATACCGGAAATGAAATCCACCAGGATTCTTAGCATTGGATAGGGATTCACCTTTTCTCCCCAATTGTCCAAGGGAAAATCTTCAGGCAAAAGTCTGAGGATGCTTTTGTCCTTACCCGAATAAAGATCTGTCTGATAAAATTTATGGTTGAGGGCTTTGGAAAAAACATCCAGCAGACCTTCTATGACCTGAAAACCCGCAGCTTCTTTTTCCAGTACAGGTTGGGACCGGTAAATTTTGGAAATTGAAATTTCGGATATTTTAGCTAGTGCGGCTGCAGAAGGGATGATATCTGTAAGTGCCTCATCAAAATCCCCGGAAAGCATCTCCTCTTCGCGACCTTCAAAAGCTTTTACACATTCCTGGATCAATTGGTTGATGGCCATGGCGCGAAGTATTGCAAGCTTCTGGGAAAATGTCGCATATTCGTCCAGCTTTTTTGCGTCAAATCTTTCCCGGATTATCCGGGCTAAAAGTGAGATGCTTTCATTCAGACTTACCAACCCCATTGTACAGCCATCCTCCAGATCAATGATGCTGTAACAGATGTCATCGGCCGCCTCCACCAAGAATGCCAACGGGTGCCTGTACCAGCAATCATTGTTCATTTTGTCGATTCCCAGTACCTCTGCCAGCTGTCGGTAATCATCGATCTGATCTACAAAGAATCCGAATTTTTTCTGACTCTTTCTTTGTATATCTGTTTCATACACCTTTGATGGCCTGGGATATTTTGCAAAAGCAGCTAAAGTTGCAAAGGAAAGCTTTAGCCCGTTGTTTTTTGATACCAGTAACCGGAATCCTTGTGCATTTCCTTCAAAATTGCAAAGGTCTGACCATTCATCGGGCTTCACGTATTTATGCCAGGTCTGTCCGTACGGATGAAACTGGAAGAAATCAGAGATTGCCTCCTCGCCTGCATGACCAAAAGGGGGGTTTCCCAAATCGTGCGTCAATGCTGCTGCAGCCACTATGGATCCGATATCCGATGAATTGATGTTGCATGCATTCAAATCAGGATACTTTTTCAAAAGAAATTCTCCTGCTGATTTACCCAGTGATCTCCCGACGCTCGATACCTCTAGGCTATGTGTCAGTCTGGTATGGACAAAGTCATTTTCCGGAAGCGGAAAAACCTGGGTTTTATCCTGAAGGTTTCTGAAAGGCGCCGAGAAGATGATCCGGTCATAGTCCCGTTCAAATTCACTTCGAAAAAGCTCGGGAATAGTCAGAATCTTTTTTTTCGGGTCAAATCTTCCCGATGTCAATAATTTTTCCCATTGCATCATTCCCAAAAATACTAAAGCTCCTCATGAAAGGAATATTTATAGGTGAAAAAAAGGAGGTTTAATTTTTATGGCATCAATATTGGCCTCGCCGGATCCAAACCAACAAACAAAATCCATTATGAAAAGCACTATCAAAAAATTACTGTTTGGAACTGCACTTATTTTTCTTGCAGTGTCCTGTGACTTAAACGATCAACCTCCTCAGCGATCAGCCAAGCTGAACTTGTACTTAGTTGATGCGCCTGCTACCTATGATGAGGTATGGGTGGAAATTTTGGCCGTCAACATCCTCATGAAAGGTGAAAATGAAGAAAACGAAGCAGATTGGATCAATATCAACCAACAGGCCGAAAACCAAAAGATCAATTTACTTTCACTGGTAGGAAACAATGAATTGTTTTTAGGTGAAGCTGAAGTACCTGCGGGCGAGATTTCTCACATCCGTCTGGTTTTGGGAAATGATAATTATTTTATTGAAGATGGAAACAGAACCGAACTTAAAACTCCCAGCGCTCAACAAAGCGGCTTGAAACTGAAGATTGACAAGCAAATACAGCCGGATGTTGAATATGATCTTGTTCTTGATTTTGATGCAGGAAAGTCAATCGTGGAAGCCGGAAATTCCGGTCAATATAATCTTAAGCCCGTTCTGAGGGTAGTTTCTGAAGAATCTGCCAGCATTCAAGGTATTGTTTTACCTTTAGACGCCAATCCGATGGTTTTGGGAATCACAGGTTCTGATACTGTTTCTACTTTTACGGACGAAAACGGATACTTCAGGCTCAGAGGATTGACTACAGGAAATTATATAGTGGTGATCAATCCTACATCCAAATATGAAAGACTGATCATTTCTCCTGTAAGAACGGAAGGTGCGGACACAAAAACTTTGGATCCGGTTATGCTTACAAAATCAAAATAATCGGATTTTTAAACCCCGGATATTTATCCGGGGTTTTCTTTTCTCTATACTTTTTGAATGGTTCTGACTAATATCGCATTCTTTTATAAATTTGAAATGTGAAAAAAATCCATAGCCTCCTTATTTTGGTTTTGTTCGTTTTGTCATCCTGTACAAATGAAGATACAGACCGGGGAAAATCCCTGATCAACGTTTATTTGATAGATGCGCCGGGTATATATGGCCAGGTTTGGGTAGAACTTTTGGGAGTGGAAGTCCAGGTTTCAGGCACCCGTGGGCTGGATAATGCAGATCCGGTATTTTTGAGTTATACCCCATCAGACAAACAGGTAAACATCAGCAGCCTTATAGCAGGCAATCAGTTGTTGGTTGGAAGAGGGGAGTTTTTAGTAGGGACAGTGACTACACTAATCCTAAAGTTGGGAAATAATAATTATCTGATCCGGAATGGCCAGCAGATTCCGCTGACTTTTTCAGGCCAAGAAAGTGCTTCTCCCTCAGTGGATGTGAATTTTGAATTGGAACAAGGCATTTCCCATGACTACTATCTCGATTTTGATGTTTTCCGATCTGTAATGAATACCGGAAATCAGACCTATGACTTAAATCCAAAATTAAGTGCTTTTAACAAACAGGAAACGGGAGAAATTTCCGGAACTCTCCGTCCCCAAGGTTTGAATGGAATCATTTATGCCATTCAGGATTTGGATACTTTGACTACTGGTGTCGATACCGTTGGAGGTGGAGATTTTGTATTTCAGGGTGTAATCGGTAATTATGATCTGATCATCCAGCCCAACATACCTGATTATTTGCCTTATACTTTAAGAGGTGTTACAGCTCAGAAAGGAAAAGTGACACGGTTGGGAAACATTACTTTGGAGAGGGAATAATTCAAAATAATCAATCGGACATTGGAAAATCACGAGATATATATGAGACGCGCGATTGAGCTTGCCGAAATAGGATTGGGAAGTGTCAGCCCAAATCCAATGGTCGGTTGTGTAGTGGTGCATGGTGATAAAATTATTGGTGAAGGATATCATAAACTGTACGGTGGTCCTCATGCCGAACCGAATGCAATTTTTTCAGTAGAAGATCAGGCATTACTGGAAGAAGCAACCGTGTATGTAACCCTAGAGCCTTGCTCACATTGGGGGAAAACACCTCCATGCGCTGATTTATTGGTAGAAAAGAAAGTGAAGAAAGTCGTTATAGGTACTGCAGACACCAATCCCTTGGTAGGTGGAAAAGGAATTATGCATTTACAAGATGCGGGAATAGAAGTTGTAAACGGGATTTTGGAAGATGAAATTAAGTTTCAAAACCGAAGATTTTTTACTTTTCTGGAAAAAAAGCGCCCTTATATCATTCTGAAGTGGGCGCAGACAATGGATGGATTTGTTGCCCGTGAAAACTTTGATTCTAAATGGATCAGCAATCCCTACAGCAGACAGCTGGTCCATCGGTGGAGATCCGAGGAAGATGCGATCATGGTAGGAACCAATACTGCGCTGTATGATAATCCAAAGCTGAATGTGAGAGATTGGGTGGGAAGAAATCCCGTACGGGTTGTCCTGGATAGAAATCTCAGACTGAGTAAGGACCTTCACCTTTTTGATCAAAGTCAGCCAACCATTTGTTACAATCAACATATTTCAGAAAAAAATGAATATCTGGACTATGTAAAACTTGAAAAAGATTTTGGTATTGAAGAGATATTGGCTGATTTATATCAGTGTAAAATTCAGAGCTTAATTGTTGAGGGAGGTAGCGAATTATTGAAAATGTTCGTCTCTCTTGAACTTTGGGATGAGGCAAGGGTTTTTATAGGAAATCAGATGTTTAAAAAAGGCATTCCTGCACCGGTTGTTTCCGGTAGTTATTGGAATGAAACATCGGTTATGGACGATCGGTTACAGATGATATATAGGTAAAATGGCAGAGTCAATATTTATTCCCGAACAGGCAACAAAAGCCGAAAAGTATGAGGCACTTCTTCCTCAGATAGCATCATTGATCACAGGGGAGCCCGATCTTATCGCGAATCTGGCAAATGTGACAGCTGTTTTAAAGGAGACATTTGGATTTTTTTGGGTAGGCTTTTATTTGGTAAAGGGGGAGCAGCTGGTTTTGGGACCTTTTCAGGGTCCTCTTGCCTGTACCCGTATCAATTTTGGAAAAGGAGTTTGCGGTGCGGCTTGGAAAGAAGCCAAAACCCGGTTGGTACCGGATGTGGATGCATTCCCCGGCCATATAGCCTGCAGCTCAGCTTCAAGATCCGAAGTGGTGGTTCCCGGCATCAAAAACGGAAAAGTATGGTCGGTTTTGGATGTGGACAGTGATCAGCTCGATGATTTTGATGAAACTGATGTTATTTACCTCAAAAAAGTGATGGAATTGCTGAACTGAAACTGTAATTTATATAATTTGCCTCGGCCCGAAAATAATATGGGTCAATCGCTTCTGGATTTTTTACTGTATTACTATTACTCGCTGGAAATACATAAGAGGAAGCTAATCGCAAAATTTATATAAACTTTGCAATTTCAATTTTTTGGTAATTTTCCTGCCAGCCCAACTTCAAAACAAATCCCCTCCATTTCACTTCCCATTCTCGATGTATTTAGATTCAAAAGCGGTCATCCGATCCAACATATCCGCCGGGTCATCGGAAACAATCAAAAGATCCAGTTGTGCCTGTTGGATAAAACCTTCCTTTGAAACATGTTTGAAAAATTCAAGAAGCAGATCGTAATATCCATTGACATTGTACAATGCGAGGGGTTTTTGGATATAGCCCAGCTGGTTCAATGTCATGATTTCAAAAAGTTCTTCAAAAGTGCCGATCCCTCCGGGCATGGCCACAAAACCGTCACCTTTCTCAGCCATCAGCCATTTCCGGTCCCGCATCGTTTCCACCACCGTCAATTCTGTACACCCATTATGCGCAACTTCAATATCCACAAGCTTTTGCGGAATGATGCCATAAACCTCTTTATCTGCTGATAGCATTTCATCTGCGATTACACCCATCAAACCCACGTTGCCTGCTCCATATACCAGGGCTAGATTTCTTCGGATCATTTCTTTGGCCAAAGCTTTTGCACCTTCTTGATAAACAGGGTTTCGCCCTTTGTTTGAGCCGCAGTAAACAGTGACTTTCTTCATGGGAGATCATTTTATTCCGCCAAAGGTAAAATAAATCCCTATTTTAGAAGCATGAAAATCTGTTTTGCTACCAACAACAAAAAGAAAATAGCCGAGGTGAAGGCTGCTTTGGGGTCAGCGTTTGAAATTCTTTCTTTGGAAGATATCGGATGTTTTGAGGAACTTCCCGAAACGGGTGATACACTCGAACACAACGCTTTTGAAAAAGCCACATATGTCAAAGAAAATTATGATGTGGACTGCTTTGCGGATGATACCGGTTTGGAAGTGGAGGCTTTGAATGGTTCTCCCGGGGTTTATTCGGGCCGGTTTGCAGGAGAGCCAAGAAGTGATGAAAGAAACATTGATTTGTTATTGGAAAAACTGGATGGCAAAGAAAACAGAAAGGCCAGGTTCAGGACTGTAATCGCCTTGTTGGTTGAGGGCAAAGAATATACATTTGAAGGAGTGGCAGAGGGGGAGATACTCAAAAAACGATCAGGTTTGGGTGGATTTGGATATGATCCTGTTTTCAAACCCAAAAATTATAACCTCACATTTGCAGAATTGAGTATGGAGGAAAAAAACGAAATAAGCCATAGAGGGAAAGCTGTCAGGGCTCTCATTCTGTTTCTAAAATAAATCGTTATTTTTGCACTCAATGAAAAACCCTATATCATTGGCATCACGGGAGGCAGTGCTTCAGGTAAAACTCTTTTTTTGAAAAATTGCTCAACACTTTTGTCCCCGACCAAGTTTACCTGATTTCTCAGGACAATTATTACAAAGCCGGACACTTACAACCCATGGATGATAAGGTCGTGCACAAATTTGACACCCCTCATTCCATTGATTTTGAACAATACGCCGACGATATCAGGAATATCCAGACAGGCAAAACTGTCTTCACGCAGGAATACCCCTTCAACAATCATATATTGAACCCTTCAAACATGGAGCGGAAGTCATCGTACCCGATAATCACAATTTTGATAAAGCCCTGGATGTGATCAAAACCTATCTCCGAGCAAAGCTTTCTCTTTAAGTTAAAACGTTCACTGCGAATAATTTATCGTTTTTAAGCTACTTTATCAAATCCATGCTAAATTTTATGCGTTTAGCATGTTTTAAATATTCAAATCTTGTTATATTTGCAGCCCATGATGAAAATTGAGAAGAATAAAGCCCTTTGGAAACAGCGGATCACACTTTTTTTGGTGTTGATTTTTTGCGGTCTGATTTCAGGGCTGGAATATTTTCCTGAAGATGATTCCGGTACTTTATCCGAAAAAGAAATCGCTTCCGAAAAGGATCAATCTTCAGAAAACGAAACATTTTTAGGAGTTGCCGTGGATGCGGTGGTGCCTTTTGTGACCACACTTTCCCAGCAGATTTTTTACCTTATCTATGAAACAGTCAACCTAGAAGAGGAATCCACTTTTCAGGTACCAACAAGCATCGCATTAATCAGTCAATACCGGGAAATTCTTTTTGAAAGAATTATATCCCCGAATGCGCCCTGAGATTTTTGGATTCCGGTTCAGGAATTTTCCCATTCATATTACTCAAATAATCAATCCAAATCATTAATAATTATGCAGAATAAAGGTGTCATTGTGTTTTTGACAGTGCTTATTACGGGGCTTTGCCTGTATTATCTGTCATTCACATTCGTATCAAAGAACATACAGCAAAATGCTGTAGAATATGCTACCGACGAATCCGGAAACGTGGACTTTGCCAAAAAGCAAGCCTACCTGGATTCAATCTATAGGGAGCCGGTTTATAATTTCCTTGGGGCTGATTTCACCTATAAAGAAATCAAAGAAACAGAACTTGGACTTGGCCTTGATCTTCTTGGCGGAATGCACGTCACACTGGAAGTTTCACCGATTGAAATTGTAAAAGGACTGGCAGGAAACAGTACTGATCCTGTATTTAACAGTGCTTTGGAAGAAGCCCGAGAGAGAGCAAAAACCAGCAACGAAAGGTTTGTCGATATTTTCTATAGTGCCTGGCAAAATAAGGCAGGAGACAGAAACCTGAATTCAGTTTTTGCTACTGCTTCCAACAGAGGAAGAATTTCATTAGAATCTTCTGATTCTGATATCCTTGGAATAATCAATACTGAGATAGAAAATGCAATCGAGCGGTCATTCAATATTCTAAGAACCAGAATTGACCGTTTTGGTACTTCGCAGCCCAATATTCAGAGAATTCAGGGATCAGGAAGAATCCAGGTGGAACTTCCCGGTGTCGATAATCAGGAGCGGGTTAGAAATCTGTTACAGGGAGTCGCCAAACTTCAGTTTTGGGAAGTTGCCGAAGTAAATGAATATATGTCTCAGCTAGAAGCTGCAAACAGTCTTCTGGTTGCCGAGGCACAAAACAAGGCGGGTATTCAGGAAACCCCGGCTGATTCAACTGAGGTGGTTTCCGCAGATACCACAGATTTGGAAAGCCAGTTGGCCCAAACTACAGATCCCGAAGATTTCTCTTCGCAGGTGTCACCGATCTTTGCCTTATCCAAAGCCAATTATGGTTTGGTTTATGAATTGCGCGACACCGTGACGATCAACCGGATTTTCGAAAGGGAAGATGTGAAATCGGTATTGCCAAGAAACATCAAGTTCCTTTGGGCAGTAAAACCACAGGCAACAGAAGGAATGGATTTGCTGGAGCTGTATGCAATTAAAGTAAGCAGAACCTCAGATCAGGCTCCTTTGGAAGGAGACGTGGTGACTGATGCGAGGCAGACTCTTGATCAGTCATCCCGACCTGCTGTAAGTATGCAGATGAATGCAGAAGGTGCCAGAAAATGGAGAAAACTGACCGCAGAGAATACAGGCAGAAGAATCGCAGTGGTGCTGGATGATTATGTTTATACAGCCCCTTCTGTTCAGGGGGAAATTCCTTCAGGACAATCCGAAATTACAGGAAACTTTAGTCTGGAAGAGGCAAAAGATCTTGCCAACATTCTAAAATCGGGCAGTTTGCCTGCTCCAACAAACATTGTAGAAGAGGCATTCATCGGCCCAACCTTAGGAAAAGAAGCGCTTAATCAGGGTCTGCTTTCCATGGTTGCAGGACTTGTATTGGTAGTGCTGTTCATGGTTGCTTATTACTCTAAAGGAGGATTTGTCGCCATTGCGGCCCTTATCTTCAATATCTTCTTTATACTGGGAATCCTTGCGCAATTGGGAGCAGCCTTGACTTTACCGGGTATTGCCGGTATAGTATTGACGATCGGTATGTCCATTGATGCCAACGTGTTGATCTTTGAGAGGATCAAGGAGGAGCTTCGAAACGGTGCAGGCTTAATGGCTTCCATCAATCAGGGTTATTCAAAAGCATTCAGTGCCATCCTTGATTCAAACGTAACCACATTCCTGACGGGTGCCATTCTATATGCTTTGGGACAGGGACCTGTCAAAGGTTTTGCCATTGTATTGATGATCGGTATCGCATCATCATTCTTCTCATCGGTTTTCATCACTAGAGTGATTGTTTATTGGATGACCAAGAAAGGGGACAAGAGCAGTATATCCTTTACTACTCCTTTTGCGAAAAACCTATTTGGTTCACTGAATATTGACTTCCTGGGAAAGCGAAAAGTTGCTTATTTGATTTCTACCGGTATTATCATCCTAGGTCTTGGAGTTGCTTTGATCAATGGATTGAAATTCGGGGTGGATTTCACCGGTGGTAGATCTTATATCGTAGAACTTTCAGAACCCTATCCTGCCTCCGATTTGAAAACCGGATTGGACGGGGAATTTGACGGTTCGGTGGAAGTGAAAACTTACGGAGCAAACAATATCCTAAAAGTGACCACTTCTTACCTTATCAATGAAGATGATGACTTTTCCAATGCTGAGGTGGAAAGCAAAATCAAACAGGGGATTACTGCAGTAACAGGAATGGCCTTCATTGACAATGCTGCCAATATTACCGAAAACCAATTCAGTATAACAGGATCGTCCAAAGTAGGCGCGACTGTAGCCGATGATATCAAAAACTCTTCAGCCGAAGCGATGTTCTTTGCTTTGGTTGCCATCTTCCTTTATATCCTTTTAAGGTTTAGAAAATGGCAGTTCTCTTTGGCATCCATTGTAGCCTTGGTTCATGACACCCTTTTTGTGGTGGCAGCCTTTGCCATTGCCAGTGCTTTTGGTGCAACTTTCGAAATCGATCAGGTGTTTATTGCGGCCATGCTTACGGTAGTGGGTTATTCGATCAATGATACTGTGATTGTGTTTGACAGGATCAGGGAAAACATCGAGAACAGAGGTACTTCCAAATTGGTGAAAATGTTCAATGATGCCATAAATCAGACGTTAGCCAGAACATTGATAACTTCAGCTACTACTTTGATTGTGGTATTGGTGTTATTGATTTTTGGAGGAGAAGTTCTAAGAGGATTCTCTTTTGCACTTTTCGTAGGTGTTCTGGTGGGTACTTATTCTTCCATTTACATTGCGACCCCAATCGTGGTGGATTTGATGAAAAAAGAGATTGAAAAAGAGGGACAGGTAGAAGCTTCAAAGAAAATAGCTTAACTCAATTTCTTTAAAATGAATAAAAAGGGAGTTTCCGAATGGAAGCTCCCTTTTTTTTCGGACCACTTACTTCAAAAATACCCTGAACAGGGTATTTTTAAACTATTCGAAAAGGCTTAATTTTCCTAAAATTTCAGGAATGGGTTCTTTTTTATATCTTTTCTCTATCAGTGCCGGTCTCATGGCCGCGGTTTTTTATGTCATCATAAAAAAATCGGCACAGGATAAAGCACAAAGAATCATTCTGACCATCCTGATCCTTGTATTCGTCATGGAGTATATAGGCAGATATACAAGTTCAAGGGGGATTAACAATTCACTGCTCTATAACATAGGTTGGGTTTATATTGAATCCTTATTGTTGATTTTCTATTTTTTCACAATTGAAAAAGTAGGTTGTTTCAAAAAATGGATCAAAATTTTTGCATTGGCGATTTTGTTGTTGGGCTTGTTCAATACGATTTATTTACAGCCGGTTTCAAGTCAATTTCAATATTATACTTTTTTGCCCTTTGGCCTTTTAATCATATACCTATGCCTGAGGTTTCTTATTAAAATTTTGAATTTCAGAATCTATCAAAGTGAAAATCTTATCACTTTACCGCATTTCTGGATCGTTACCGGAATGTTATTTTTTTATTGTGAAGCATTGATATTATTTGGCATATTTCAGCTATCTCCGAACTTTATTTTAAATAATTTTATGATCTTTGGTAATATCAACTAATCCCTGGCGGCAATGATGTATTTGTTTTTCGGATTTTCCTACTTCAGTTTTAGAAATATAAAGACCCAACATTAGAAAATAAAAAATCAAACAATCAGTTACTTGTTTTTGGTTTTTTAAACCAATAAGGTATATTCGAAAAAAAACCATGAACAAAAAACAACTGGAAGCATTCCGAAGCGCCTATAACAAATCAGTGAAGATAGGCATCAAAGGAAAGGATCAGTATGGCAAGGACATCGATGAACAATCCGATTGGGTTTGGTTCGACCGCGCTGTGATCGAGAGACTATTAGAAATAACTGATCCAAAAAACGGTGGCATTAAGATGTATTTTTGCCAATATGATAAGGACAACCTCGATATACTTCCCGAAGATAGAAAAGACCGGGAAGCTTATATCGGGAGAATTTCCCTCGCCTTGACGGCCTCCAATAAAGCGGACTCAGATTATAAGAATGTAGACTTGCCTGATGGGGGAGAGACTGAAAATGGTGGTGCGCTGTGTCCGCCATTTTGTATCCCTTAATCAATTTTAATATAGCTATAGTGATTAGCATAATTTATCCAATAAGTATTTTGATTGGAATGCTCATAAGCATTCCAATATTTTTTCTACGTGTCCAACCATATGAAAAATTACACCGTATTGTATTTTTTATCTTGATTTCGGTCACTCTTCTTGAATTTTTTGGGACGTATTCCTCTAATAAAGGAATCAGTAATTTAGTGGCTTACAACCTTGTTTTTGTTTATTTGGAGAGCTTGATGTTTCTTTATTTTTTTAAAAACATCTTCAATGAAAAAAAAACAAGTAAATGGCTTTCGATAGGAGCAACAGTATTCATTTTGTGGGGGACAAGCAATTCAATCTTGTTTCAACCTTTAAATACATTTCAAAACAATTCATTTCTTGTCGGTAGCCTATTAGTGATTGGATGTTGCTTTTATTTTTTCTATGGCATAATAAAGAAAGATTGGTACTCTGACCAAAATTTATTTGCTTTACCGGTATTTTGGATAGTCACCATCGTCATGTTTTTTTACACCTGTTCTTTTTTGTTTTTCGCTTCTATTGGAATGGTAAATGAGCATAATATTGATTTAATGTTCAAAATCAATCAGATCATTCAGGCCTTAAGCACCTTAATGTATCTGACTATGGGTCTGGCTTTTTACATTCCATTTTGGTTT
Source organism: Rhodonellum sp. (assembly GCA_041748555.1). Lineage (GTDB taxonomy): Bacteria > Bacteroidota > Bacteroidia > Cytophagales > Cyclobacteriaceae > Rhodonellum. The sequence goes on along the minus strand of JBGTDA010000029.1, from coordinate 835 downwards.
AAACACCAGAATATCTATAGATAAATTAAATAGTGTTAGATTTTAAAATCTAGAAAAGTCTAGCTTTGATCCATAAGTATAAAAATGGGGATATACTATCCCCATTAAACCAACTTTTGATACATTTCAAACAGCTGCTATGTAAGTACAGGTTCAAACTCATTTTTTAAAATATCTTCAGACACTTTGTTATCCACCCATGGACACATAGGAGGACAAAGTTCACCCCCATTTAAAAAGTTTTCTGGTTTGGGCTGTTCTTCTTTTTTAAAGGAAGCTAAAATGACTGTTAACATACCCATAAGTTCTTCTTTTAGATGTGAGAATTCCTCTGGTATGGTTTCTTCCTCATACTGACCCAAAAATATTCTAATACCACCTTCTTTTTCGTCTGTTTGGCTCAATAGAAACTCAAGCTTTTCTCTGCTAAACCAAATTGATCTGGTCTGGAATTCAATTGGTTTCCCATTAATATCAAGACCCGGATTTCCCTTACCTACACTTTTAGCATAGGCTCTTTTCATTTTTTTAAATTTTTCTATTTTATTGTTGCTAGAGGTTGAAAATTATTTTTCTAAGATAATATTAATTTCTTCTTTTGAAAAAATTATCTAAAATATTTTGTCCACATTTTATAAAACGCCAAATATTATTTTCATTATTCTGAATATTATACAATAATATTTAAGGTATATTCTTTATAAATGCAGTATTTTGAATGCAATGAGAGCTTGTATTGTAGCCTATCCATTATCTTGCAAATGAAAACAATGATATCTTATTCAATGGAACTCTAGGAATCAATTTAACCCTGAAACGGTAAAATCGGATAATC
>JBGTDA010000028.1:0-18715 GCA_041748555.1 Rhodonellum sp. | reverse complement strand
CACCACGGACTACAGAGCATGCATGATAAATCATCTGATCCAAAGTAATGGGTAAAGTCGTCTCATTTCCCGCCATCACATTGGAGGCAGAATCACCAACTAGGATAATGTCAATCCCCGCTTGATCGACAATTCCCGCCATGGAAAAATCATATGCAGTCAACATGGAAATTTTTTCTCCTCGCTGTTTCATTTCCTGTAGGATATGCGTGGTAATTCTTTTGACATTAGAGGATTGATGTACAGACATACCTAATATTTAATGAAGGTGTACGGTATAAGATTCATTTAGAAGATCAACGGAAATATGTTCATTGAGGGTCGTGGCCAGTTCCAGTCCGGTATAATCGGGAGAAACGGGATAAAGCTTGTGGCTTCTGTTGACTAAAACAGCCAGTTCCATTTTCCTGATAGGGAATTCCAAAAACGGCTTAAATGCATAAGCCAGGGTTTTCCCGGTGTTCAGCACATCATCCACCATGATGAGGCATTTGTTATCCAGTTCTATTTGAGGAGAAAGAATAACTTGCCCCTGAACTTTCGCCTGTTTATCCAACTTCACTTCAACAGACGCTATTTCCAATGGAGAAATTTCTTTGAGTTTGTTGGCCAGTAACTCAGCCAAGATCAACCCCATCCCTGAAATACCGGCAAAAACTACTCCTGTCTCAGCAACATTACGCTCGTAAATCTCATATGCCATCCGGGTGATTTTTTGCTGAATCTGTCGGTGGTTCAATACCAAAGTGTTCGTATGGGTCATGCTGATTTTACTCAAGGATTTATAAAGATGAAAATTAAGGCAATTGAAGCTGGATTCAAAGTAAATTTACAGAAGTCGCTTCGCTTGTTTTGACATCAAACTATCTACAATTTCTTGGATTGATTTACTTGAATATTCAGAGGGTTTGTTTAAGGATCTTTTTGAAAGTCTATAAAGCTGGTTTACCTATGGTCATCCTCTTCGAACAAAATATTGACATAACTGTCATACCGATAGGGATGGATATAACCTGCTTCGAGTTTTTCCAGCACAACGCAGCCGGGTTCATTGATGTGGCGACAATTGTTGTATTTACATTGTCCCAAATATTTACGCATTTCCACAAAATAATGGGAAAGTTCATTGTCATCAATGTCCAGGATTCCGAATTCTTTGATTCCCGGTGTATCGATCAAATATCCACCACCTTCCACCTCAAACATCTCAGCAAAAGTGGTGGTATGAACTCCTTTGGCACTGAATTTTGAAATCTCTTTTGTCACTTGATCAGCATCTGGTATAATCCGGTTCAAAAATGTGGATTTTCCCACTCCGGAATGTCCTGATAACAGTGTAGTTTTCCCGGTCAACAATGGAATAAACTGCTGGAAAAGCCCTGTCTTCTCATTCAATGCGGAAATTTCAAGTACCGAATAGCCCAAGGGTTCATAAATCTCATGGATATCCTGAAGGTACTCCAGGTCTTTATCCTTATAATCCAAATCCATTTTGTTGACTACTATGGTAGCCGGAATCCTGAAACTTTCGGTGCTGATCAAAAACCGATCAGTAAAGCCCAAAGATGTTCGTGGATTTCTTAAAGTGATGATCAAAAAAGCCTGATCAATATTGGAAGCGAGGATGTGCGAATAATGGGTTTTTCTGGTTGACTTTCTGATGATGTAGTTATCTCTGGGAATGATATCATCAATCGTCCAAGTAGGTTGATCAGCTTCTTTGGCAACTTTCACGTAATCACCAACAGAAATCGGGTTGGTCAGTTTTAGGTCGTCCTGCTTGAATTTACCCCGTAGTCTGCACCTCAAAAGCTCATCTCCAACCTTTACCAGATACCAACTTCCTGTTGATTTGATTACTCTGCCTACCATACCGGTTTGATTTGCTTCTTGATGGATTCAATGATTTCAGACGCACTGCCTATGTTTTCATTCACCAGTTTTTCTGCTGCAGTACAGGCTTTTTCATAGGTCTCGGGAATTTCAAGATTCTTCATGACATCAAAAAATTCATTTTGATTTTCCACAGAAAACCCACAACCATAGTTTTGACTGATTTCCCCTTCGGGAAATTTTTTGTACTGTTTCAGATGGCCGAATATTACCGGAATGCCATAAGCCAATGGCTCCAGAATATTGTGCAATCCTTTCCCGAAAGCTCCACCAACATATGCCACCCGGGCAAATTTATATAAAGATGAAAGCATCCCGATATTGTCAATCAATAAAACCTCTACATCTTCATTATCAGACAATTCTGAATATTTTACTGACTTCTTATTGATTCTCTTCCTCCAGCTATCCATCATCCGTGAATGGATATCATGCGGAGCAACAATAAATTTATAACCTGAATTTTGATTGATAAATGGAATCAAGATATCCATATCCTCTTCCCATGCAGAACCGACGACCATTATTTTCTGATCAGTTGCAAATCCGGCAATCTCCGTAAGTGGTTTTGGATTTTCGCTGATCTGCTTTACTCTGTCGAATCTTGTATCACCCGCAACGGAAACTTTGTCAAAACCTATCCCCGCCAATAATCCTACTGTCTGCTGATTTTGGACAAATATATGATCAAATGATTTGATTACTTTTTTAAAAAAACCACCATAAGAACGAAAATATATCTGATCGGCTCTCAATGAAGCTGAAAACAGGAACAGAGGAATATTGTTCTTCTTCGCCTCCAGGATATGATTTGCCCAAAGATCATATTTTACAAAAAATCCCAAAGCAGGTTTTAATATTCCAATGAATTTTTCGGCATTGGCGGCGGTGTCAAAAGGGAGATAAGTAATATAATCAACATGCTCCTGAGGTTTATTGATGACATGATCATAACCTGAAGGACTAAAAAAACTTACCACAATGCTGTATTCCGGAAGCTGCTTGCTAAACTCGGCAATAACAGGTTTAGCCTTTTCATATTCTCCCAAGGAAGCCACGTGAATCCAAACTATGGGCTTATCGGTTTTTTTTCTAAAAGACGATAGGTTATCGAAAAGATCCTTGCGACCGTCAACCAGTTTTTTCAGCTTAGGATTACTTTCCTTGGCATATCTTGTCAAACGGGAAATAATTGCAATAGAAAAATTGTAAAACCGCTTCATAAGTGTAAAAATAGGAAGAACGGATTACAAAGCTTGTTTTTCACTTATGAACTTCTCTAGAAATAAAAAAGCCCCGACTTTTGCCAAGGCTTCATTGATGTTATTTCAATATCAATTTTTGCTCAAATAAGCAGCGACTCCTTCTTTGGTTGCTGACATTGCATCTTTGCCTTCTTCCCAGTTTGCAGGACAAACTTCTCCGAATTTTTCAACATGCTGAAGCGCATCCACCAAGCGGATCATCTCATCGATGTTTCTTCCCAATGGAAGATCATTAATTGTTTCTTGTCTTACGACACCGTTTTTATCGATCAGGAAGGTACCCCGAAAGGCAACCGGCTTACCTTCGAAAGTAAGATCACCGTCTTCGGTATAATTCCATTCTCCGGCCAATACACCAAAGTTGTGCGCTATGGTTTTTGCAGCGTCGGCTACGATCGGATAAGTCACTCCCATGATTCCACCTTGATCTTTTGGTGTATTCAACCAGGCAAGATGACTTTCTTCGGTATCTGTTGAGGCACCAACTACGGCTACTCCTCTTTTTTCAAATTCACCTAATGTTTCCTGAAACGCAATGATTTCGGTTGGACAAACAAAAGTGAAATCTTTTGGATAGAAGAAGAATACAACTTCTTGTTGCCCTATATACTGCTCCAATGAGAAGTTTTCAATGATTTCTTCACCGTTGATTACGGCAGGTGCATTGAATATTGGTGCTTTTTTTCCTACTAATGACATGTGTTTTTGTTTATGTATTTATTAATTGTTTCTAAATCCTTTGAAAACCACAGTGATTTCCTCAACATCAAATCCTTCGATACGGTGATCCTGAATAAAGCCTTGAATAAGTTTTTCCAAATCTTCATTTTTATAATCCCTGATTTCATGGGAATCTTTGAAATAAAGTTGGCTATGTGTTTCCAGGATGGCATCAAAACGCATAACTCCATTATGGTCCATGAATTTTTGGATGATTCCCGCTTGTACAAAGCAATCCAATGTTTTGTAAACTGTTCCCAGAGAAATCGTAGGATTGTCGGATTTAATTGACTCAAAAACCCGATCTGCAGATGGATGTAAAGTAGCCTCATTTATCGCATGAAAAATGACCATGCGCTGATGGGTAAATTTTAATCCTTTTTCCGTGATTTTGTTTTTGACTAAATCGAGGTTCATTATTGAGTTTTCAATTAACAATGATTATTATTTAAGAATCGTTACACAAAGGTATTAATTGTTGCCTATTTGGCAAAAATAAACCAAATATTGTTTTGCTCATTTGGATATTAATTTTTTCGCCTTGTGAAAAAGCTGAATTTTGCATCATTGAGTTAGGTAAACTTTTGCAGTCGAAATACCCGCAACATAATATTTGGATCCGCTTTTTTATTTTCAAGATTTAAGTGGGAATTTCCAAGGCATAAAAGCAAAAAATCTTTAAATTGTCAGTTGCTGAACCTCTTAAAAACATCTCTCTTCTTAAATATGCTTAAAGTTTTGTTTGTTTGTTTAGGTAATATTTGTAGGTCTCCTTTAGCTGAAGCAGTCTTTAATCAAAAAATTGCAAAGCTCGGATTGGATCAAAAGTTCAAAAGTGATAGCTGTGGGACTTCTGATTTTCATATAGGAGAATTACCTGATGAACGCGCATTGCTTTGTGCGACAAAACACGGAATCAATCTCAACCATCGTGGCAGGCAGATCAACCGGATTGATATCAGGGAATTTGATTATATCATCGCCATGGATAATTCCAATAAAATCAATATCCAAAAGTTGATTGACATTAACGGATTGCAACATGATCAGATTTTTTTAATCCGGGAATTTCAATGCGATCCGGACCATATTGATGTTCCGGATCCCTATTATGGCGGGGAGGATGGTTTTGAAAATGTGTATCACATTTTGGACGATTCCATCGACCATTTGTTGAAACATCTTAAAACAACCCACCAAATTCATGTTTGATTCTGAGGAGACGTACAGAAAGATACTTTTTACCTGTTTCGGGAAGAACATCAAAATCAAACAATCAACTTTGATTGCAGCAGGCAATATCAATCAGGGAATTCATCTTGAAACTTCAGAAGGCGATTTTTTTTTGAAATTAAATTTCTCCCAAAATCCGGACATTTTTGAAAGGGAAGCTTCTGGCTTATTGCTCTTAAAGCAAAATTGTCCATTGAAAATTCCACAGGTTTATAATTATGGATCCTTTGAAGACAGAAATTTTCTGCTGCTGGAATGGATCGGTTCAGGGAGATCAAACACTCAATATTGGGATGAATTGGGAGAAGGCCTGGCCCAGTTGCATATGGCCACGGCCGAACTTTTTGGGCTGGAGGAGGACAACTATATAGCATCTCTCAATCAGAACAACAATAAATCCACCTCTTGGACAACATTTTTTATAGAAAACAGATTGGAGCCGCTGATTGGTAAAGCCTATTATGACCAATACATTTCTGCCGAATTCCTGGAGCGATTCAGGAAGATTTATTACAAACTGGATTCTTTGTTTCCTAAAGAAAAACCTGCCCTTCTCCATGGGGATTTGTGGTCAGGAAATGTCATAAAAGGGAAAACCGGCAATCCTGTGCTGATAGATCCCGCCGTTTATTATGGTCATCGGGAAATGGACCTCGCTTTTTCCAGACTTTTTGGCGGATTTGATGAGCGGTTTTATCAGGCCTATGATGATGTGTTTCCTTTAGAACCTGATTTTGAAAACAGAATCCCCATTTATAACCTGTATCCTTTGTTGGTACACCTCCATCTTTTTGGTAAAAGCTACCTTCCCGGAATTGAAAAAACCGTAAACCTGTTACTGGCTTAATTCCCTATACACCATTTGAAAAGTTGATCTGGTCAGCTGTTCCAGCAGGATTTCTTTGCCCTCCATTAACTCCTTATTGAGAACGTCATTGTGATTGATGACCGTGATCAGCTGTAGATTTTCATTATATCTGATGGAAAAATCAGCCTCCAATGCTGCAATCAACAGCTCAAGTTTGTAAATCTGCCTGTCTACCACAATAGTAATAGTGATGGCAGAAGTCTGCAAAAGATTTACTTTTAATTTTAATCTATCCAAGACAGAAAACACTTTGTGTATGTGAAGCTCATTGATAAAACTAAAATCCGTCACTCCAAAGCTTACCAGAATCTGTTGATCCTTTACCACAATGCAGGGTATACGGTTTCTTTCGGCCATACCATGGATTTTGGTGCCGTTTTCGTCCGGCTTCAAAAATGACTTTACAAAGAGTGGTATGGAAAGATTGGCCAATGGCTTTATTGTTTTGGGATGAATCACCGAGGCTCCATAATAAGTCATTTCTGCAGCTTCCCTATAATCCAGCTCATCAAATTTAATGGTATTGGGAAAACGTTTGGGATCTGCGTTCAACACCCCGGCCACATCTTTCCAGATGGTTACAGAATTTGCTCCCAAGCAATGTCCAATAATAGCAGCTGTATAATCCGAGCCTTCCCTTCCCAATGTGGTGGTTCTACCCTTTTCATCCGAACCGATAAAACCTTGAGTAATCACTGGAAACCGCTCCAACTTCGCATTCAACTGTTTTTTGCACAGTAAACCAGTTATTTCCCAGTCAACCTTTCCAAACCTGAAGTCGCTGGTGGTACGGATTATTTCCCTAGCATCCTGCCAAATACAATACATATCCTTAAAGCAAAGATATTCCTGAACAATCCTTGAAGAAACCAATTCTCCGAAAGGAACGATTTTATCATAAAATTCATCATAATTTTCCCTTGTGACCGGTTTCTCCAATGCTTTTTCCAGTTGAGAGAAAAAATTTTTGATGGCCGGAAAAACAGGATTTTGAGGCAAAAAGAGGTCCCTACAAATATTCAGGTGATCTTCTTTTAATTTTGTACTATTTAAAGAATATGCTTTTCCGGATAATTTAAGGTCCAAAATCTCTTCCAGTGCGTTTGTAGTTTTCCCCATGGCCGAAACCACGATAACGGTTCGATTTCGCAATCGATTGAATAATATTTCAGCAAGGTTTTTTATAGAATCGGCATCTTTAACGGAAGCTCCCCCGAATTTGAATAAAATTGTTTTTGTCATCAAATAAATAATTGTATTTTTCAGGCATCAATCTTTTAATTGTATTTTTCCATCATATGAAAACACAACCCTACACTCCCAACAATTCAGATCTAGCGTATTCAGTTGGCGTTACTTTAGACAGATTTATCAAAAAGAACCAAGATGACTTTACTTTCGCATCAGGCGAGTTATCCCAACTTTTACGGGATATCGCTTTGGCCACAAAGATAGTGAATCGTGAAACCAATCGTGCAGGTCTCTCCAATATCGGTGGCGCTTTTGGACAAACCAATGTGCAGGGGGAGGAACAACAAAAGTTGGATGTGGTCGCCAATATTAGATTTACCCGTGCGCTGACCAAAGGCGGGGAAGTTTGCGCCGTCGTTTCCGAAGAAGACGATGAAGTAATCGACCTGCAAAACAGTTCAGGAAAATATGTGGTAGCCATTGATCCGCTTGACGGCTCCTCAAATATCGACGTAAACATTTCTATAGGAACAATTTTTTCCATCTATAGGCGAGTCACTCCGATCGGCAGTCCGATCCAACCTGAAGACATCATGCAGCCCGGAAACCGGCAGGTGGCGGCAGGTTATGTTCTCTATGGCTCTTCAACCATGTTGGTTTACACTACCGGAAATGGCGTAAACGGCTTCACCTATGAGCAATCATTAGGTGAATTCTTTCTATCCCACGAAAATATCTATGCCCCGAAAGACGGAGAAATCTTCAGCATCAACGAAGGAAACTATAATCAGTTTGAACCCGGATTGAAGGCTTATCTGGATGCATGTAAAAACAGGGAATTAAGCGCCAGATATATAGGAAGCTTGGTAGCGGATTTTCACCGAAACCTTCTAAAAGGCGGCATATACATCTATCCCGCTACACAGAAATCCCCGGACGGTAAATTGAGGTTATTTTATGAAGCCAATGCACTGGCATTGATAGCAGAACAGGCAGGTTCCAAAGCTACTGACGGCAAAAAAACAAGGATCCTGGATATCCAACCCACCTCACTTCATCAGCGAACACCATTATATATCGGCTCAACCAACATGGTAAATGAGGCTGAATCATTTTTGGAAGTTGGCCAGGAAAAGGCAGTATAAATAGAGGTTAAAATTAATCTATGAAATCCGGAAAGGAATTTAGTATTTCCGTTCCGGATCTTGTGAATTCAAGAATTCTTTTCAAGCCTTCTGACATGAAAGAGTCTGAATTTTTCTCCAACTTTTGTTCCGATCAAAAAATCTTCCCCGCCATCTTTTAGATTGAATTTTCTTTTAAGCTCATCTGCCTTAATGGAGTAGTTGCGGGTGATCACATTTACTTTTCCTGTTGGGAAAATTGATTTTATGCTTTTCTTATCCGCTTTGATTTCTGAAATCACTTCAAACACCCTCCCCATAATATCATCTTTAAAACTTGAAGTAGTATAAAGGTGACTGTTTGGGTGCAATTTTTTTAAATCAAACCTGTTTGCAAATAGTTTGAAAGCTCCGGCTTTCAGGATGGCAGAAAAAGGTTCTATCAGATATTTTCCCACTTCCCCAAAGGACACCACTGCCTGCTCCTCTTGCTGAAAGTTAAATTCAAAAAAGAATGATTTCGAATCGGATAGATTAACACAAGTAATTTCCGGCGGGTTTGACAAACCGTTTTTTTTTCTTAACAACAAAATTTCCTTTACTTCATTTTTAACTGCAACCACACAGATTTTGTGGATATCCGGCAGTTCCTGAATCACTCCTTTTATATCCAATATCGGAGAAGCCTTTATTAGTATCAGGTGGCTTTTCGCAGTAAGCAAAGGCCATAAGGACACCACATCAGGCTCACAGTCGGCAAGTTTATAAAGCTTTTGGTTTTGGCTCCCCCTCCTAGCCGGATCTACATAGATCAGGTCAAAACGGTCGGAAGTATTTTTAAGGTATTCGATTCCATCTCCGACACGGACGTCAAATTTATAAGGTTCGAGCAATTGAAAATTTGCTTTTACTATAGCTGCAAGGTCTGTCTGAAGCTCAAAGCATAATACATTTTTAAAATTCCGGCCAATATAAAATGCATCAATTCCAAATCCGGTAGTCAGATCCAAAAAGGTAGAACCTGACACCAGTTCCGCTTTGAATTTGGCTGTTTCTTCCGAAGAACATTGTTCCACAGATACCGGCTGAGGGAAAATAATTTCAGGATTGGCGGCCCAGGATGGAAGTTTGGCTTTGGCTTTTTGTCGGGCTGATATCTGCTGTACCGCTTCCTTTAAGTCAAAATCTGTTTTCCCTTGATATTTAAAAAGCAAAAGTGCAGGATCTTCATGAAGATGATCCTGCACAAAATTTTTCAAAGCTTCTGTATATCGGCTCTGATTATCCAAGTTTATACCAGACTGTTTTTGACTAGATAATCCGCAATCTGTACAGCATTTGTTGCTGCCCCTTTTCTAAGATTGTCAGCCACGATCCACATATTAAGGGTGTTTTTCTGGGATTCATCTCTCCTCAGTCTTCCAACAAATACGTCATCTTTTTTATGTGCGGTCAAAGGCATTGGATAGATATTGTTGGCCGGATCATCCTGGACCGTAATTCCGGGAGCATTTTCCAATAGTTCTCTTACTTCATCCAAATCAAAATCGCGAAGAAATTCTACATTTACCGCTTCAGAGTGACCACCCATAGTTGGAATTCTGACGGTTGTGGCAGTTACCTGAATGCTTTTGTCATCAAAAATTTTCTTGGTTTCATTTATCATTTTCATTTCCTCCTTTGTGTAACCATTTGGCTGAAACACATCTATATGAGGCAAAACATTCATATCAATTTTGTGAGGATAAACCATTTCGGCTTCTTCGCCGGCTCTTTCGGCCATCATTTGATCAACCGCTGCTTTTCCTGTGCCGGTAACGGATTGGTAGGTGGAAACCACTACCCTCTTGATACCATATTTCTTTCTTAGGGGCTCCAAAGCAAGAACCATCTGAATCGTTGAACAATTGGGATTTGCTATAATTCTGTCATCGATTCTAAGACTTTTTGCATTGATCTCAGGAACCACTAGCTTTTTGGAAGGGTCCATTCTCCAAGCCGAAGAATTGTCGATCACAATGGTGCCAACTTCAGCAAACTTAGGAGCCCATTCAAGTGATGTACCACCTCCTGCAGAAAAAATTGCGATGTCCGGTTTTTCAGAAACCGCCTGTTTCAATCCAATAATCGTATATTCCTTTCCACGGAAGCTCATTTTCTTGCCTGCTGATCTTTCGCTGGCAACTAATAATAATTCGTCGAATTGGAACCGGTGCTCATCAAGCACCTCAAGGATTTCGGAGCCTACCAATCCGGTAGCTCCTACAACGGCTAGTTTCATGTGTAAGAGGTTAATTCGGTTAATGAACCGCAAAGGTAAGGCAAGAATTCGCAAAGCGGACAAGTTTTTCCATGATAATTACTTTAACTTCAAATTATTATCTATTTTTTTATGAATAACACAACTTAACGCTGTTAAACGTTTATTTTAAAAGTAGTCTAACAACTATTGTTTACATTTATTTTTATGAGCATCAGCCGTTTGGTTCGGGATTTTCTCGTTTTTTTTCTGATAGGTTTTATATTTTTAAGCAAAACACAAGCCTTTGGACAGGTTCAGGATTTTGAAATCGACTTTGAGATCAAAAACCATCCTGAATATTTCTTGCCCAAATGGTCCGGTAATGAGATTAGAAGTACCTCATCCAGGATTTTCCAAGCCTCGGGAGAAGGGTTAACAGGATCACGAGCGCTTGGCATCCAAGCCATCAGCACGTTTGATGCCCAGCTTTACGTGGATTTATCCATTATGGATATGGAAAATCCTAAAATCGGATTTTTTGCCAAAACAGGAAAAAATGGATCCGGAACCAGGCCGGTTATGATGTTTGTTTCCTTTTCCCTTGATGGTTCAAACAACTTTTTATACCGAACGCAAATCGGAAATGATCAGGTTTTCAGCAACCAGAATTCGGAATATGAGTTTTATGAATCAATCATCCCGGAAGAAGTGGTAGGAGAAAATGAGCTGCTACTCCAAATAGAGATAAATTATGGAGCAGGATCAGGTTCCGCCGCAAGATTTTACCTGGATGATTTTGCCGTCTACTCCGGAGAATTTCCTGCTGACCCAATCGGAATAAAAGAGGCTACACTTCTAAATCCCTTCGCTGTTCAGGTGTTGTTTGATCGGGAAATTTCTCTTCCCGAATTGAATCATGTCAAAATTGATGGGGAAAATATTGAATCAATCTTGTTTCCTTCAGATAGCACATTGGTTATGGGTTCACAAAATCTTTTGGAGGAAAGCCAAATCAATATTTTGTTTGAAAGGTTGGAATCCAAATCCGGTGGATTGACAAAAAATCTGACATTTCAGATTCATAATGACAGTATACTCTTTTCAATGATCCGGATAATACAGCCGGACAAGATCCGGTTGGGTTTCAGTCAGCAGTTTGACCCTGCTCAGGCTTCCCAATCCGGCAACTTTAGGGTAAATGGGAAGAGCCCCAAAGCAATATCTGTTGTGGATAATAATTATGAAATAGAACTCAGTCTTCAGCAAGATCTGATTTTGGAAGAAATAGTTTCGGTAGAAATCGCTTCAATTCAAAATCCTGCAGGGAAGAGTAGTCATCTGCTTCAAAGAAGTGCTTTGTACACGGATTATATAGAAGAGGTATTAGTCAAAGATGCAAGAACAATTCACGTTTTTCATTCTATCGATGTAGATATTGAATCCATCTTGGCTGAAGAAATAATCATAATGGATCATGATTTTTCATTTCAGGTTTCTGAAATTCCCGATGATCCATCAGGCTTAACTTTAATGTTCGACAAGGATCTAGAAGAGAACCTCCAATATTCCTTGCTGTTCCCTGAACGAAAGAGTCGAAGGGGAATCGAAATTCCCGGATCAATAAGAAGTATAGTATGGGATATTACTCCCCCTGAGTTGGTCAGTGTGACAGGCCTGAATGCTCATGAACTGCTTTTGGTTTTTTCGGAACCCATTGATCCTGCATTTGCAATGATGACGGAAAATTATCTTTTGGCTGAAAATGAAATTGAAAAAGCCATCCCCCAGGAGAATCCAAACCATGTCCTGCTGCTACTCAATAAAGGCCTGATTAATGGAATCAGCTATTTACTTGAAGTAAATCAGATTCCGGATCTTGCAGGCAATTTTATTTGGGCTTCATCCTATACTTTTGTTTTCGAAGATCCAGATAAATTGGATTTTAAAACATTAATAATCAATGAGGTGATGGCGGCTCCCCGAGAAGGCAATTTACTTCCGAATGTGGAATATATTGAGCTACTGAATACCACCGAAAAAACGATTCCTTTGGCAGGAATCACATTGTCCAATTCGAGAAGTTCTACTGTCCTTCCTGTCGGAATTTTGCTCCCCGGAGAATATGTGCTGTTGGTTCCTCGCAACCAAGTCTCTCAATTTCTGCCGTATGGCAGCGTATTGGGCGTTACAAACTGGCCCTCTTTGTTAAATTCCGGAGACCAAATCAAGCTCTTGGATAAAAAGGGTAATATCGTCGACAGCCTTGAATATGACGCATCAACCTATGGCAGTTCCACCATTGCCTCCGGAGGTTATAGCTTAGAAATCGTCAATCCGTTTTTCCCGTGCAATCCAACGAACAACCTTAAACCATCTACAGCTACAGCTAAGGGAACTCCGGGAAAAATCAATTCTGTATATGATATTACTCCTGATAGGACAGCACCTGAACTGTTGCAGGCCAAGATACAAGGAGATACTGCAGTCACCCTTTTCTTTTCAGAACCATTAGATCCCAATTTGGCCATTATTAAATGGATCGTAAGTCCAAACCTGAAAATCAGCCATATTCAGCGGGGGCAAGAACTTTCGTCTGTTAATTTGGTATTTGAGGAAAAAATTCAACCGGGGATAAAGTATTCTGTGCAGGTGGAGAATCTGAGGGACTGTTCAGGGAATATCATTAATCGGGATCAAAGTCAAGCCTATTTCCTCATTCCTTCTCCGGCCGATGCCGGAGATATCATTATTAATGAATTACTTTTCAACCCATTGACCGGTTCTCCGAAATTCGTTGAAATCTTCAATTCCTCATCAAAACACATCAATCTTAAAGATTGGAAACTGGCCAACTATAATGCTTCGGGTGAGGTAGCCAACAGAAAGATTCTCCTAATTGACGATTTTATAATGGAGCCTTTTGGCTATTTGGTATTTTCAACCGATGGTTTAAGATTAAAATCGGATTATCCAAAGGGAAATGAGAGCAACTTTATAGAATTGAGCAGTCTTCCAAGTTTTCCCATTTCATCTGGAAATGTGATTTTATTGAATCCCGATGAAAGCATATCTGAGATCTTTAGTTATTCCGAAAAAATGCACCATGTTCTACTGAAAGAAAAACGAGGTGTTTCTTTAGAACGGTTGAACTACAGGGCGGCAACAGACAATATTAACAACTGGCATTCGGCCTCTGCTTCTGAAGGTTTTGCCACACCTGGTTATAAAAATTCACAGAATTATGATGGAGAAACCGAATTCGGAATATTTATCAGTCCAAGGGTTTTTGCTCCTGATGCAGCGGGAGAACAAAATTTTACCAAGATCAGCTATAATATGAAAACCTCCGGGAATATAGCCGCTATCAAAATTTACTCGATTGATGGTCAGCTGATCAGGAATATAGTTCAAAATGAGATTTGGGGTCACAGTGGTTTTTATACGTGGGACGGCACAAATGAAGTCCGAAGAAAAGTAAGGCCCGGATATTACATCATCCGGATTGAGATTTTTGATCTTCATGGAAATGTTGATCAAATAAATAAAACAGTTGTTGTTGCCACAAAATTTTAAGTTAGCTGTTATTCATCACATAAATTAAGTATCTTAAAAATGAAAACACAAAAGCTAAGAACCTATGACTGATGATCTTGTAACACAAACCCTAAAAACCTATTTTTTCCAAAAAGGAAAAAATTTAAAAATCATCCAACGTTACCTTCGGATCAAGTATAAGTTGATTATGGATGAAAAAATCCTAAAAAAGAGGGTTCAGAATCTTACCATGAACTGAAAGCCAAACATGAATGCTCTTTTTATTTTTGAAATTAAAATGGTAAGTGTATTTTAGAGAAATTTTTCGTTAGCATATTGTGAAGAGAAATTTCACATTTAAAGAAATCATTATGAGTCAAGCAGGAAAAACAGCTTATTCTCCAGAGGAGCTTAAGGAATTCGAAGAAATTATCAAGAGTAAACTGGCCTTGGCCAAAGAAGAACTGGGATCGCTTAAAGATACCCTGAGTAAAAAACATGACAGTGGCACAGATTTTACCTCTTCCACATCTAAGTTACTGGAAGACGGTGCAGATACCTTGGAGCGGGAAAATCTAAGTCAATTAGCTGCCCGCCAACAAAAATTTATTATCAATTTGGAGAATGCCTTGATTCGAATAAAAAACGGAACCTACGGTGTATGTGTGGATACAGGAAAATTGATTGCAAAAGAAAGGCTCCGTGCTGTTCCGCATACCATGCATTCCATTGAGGCCAAACTTGCCAAGAAGTAATTGGAATTTTTACACAAGCATATTGAAGCATTGATATTTTGCTCACCAGCTCCGTTGGACATTGAAGAAATCCGGAAATGTCTGACGGAGATGTTCGAAACCGAAGTACCTAAAGAACATGTTTTAGAAGCCATTCGGGATTTACAAGACAAATATCAGGAAAATGATTTTTCGTTTGCTCTGGAGCATTTGGGCGGTGGGTATCAATTTCTGACTAAGCCCGCATACCAAACCAGTATTTCCATCCTTCTAAAACATCAGTCACAAAAAAGACTTTCCATGGCACAAATGGAAACTTTATCCATTATTGCCTACAAGCAGCCCGTGACTAAAACCGAGATCGAACAGATCCGAGGTGTAAATTGCGATTATTCTGTGCAAAAGCTTCTTGATAAAGAACTGGTTACCATCAAAGGAAAAGGTGAAGGTATAGGAAGACCGCTTCTCTACGGAACAAGCGAAAAGTTTATGGAGTATTTTGGAATCAACAACCTTAAAGATCTTCCCTTACCAAAGGATTTTACCACAGAGGAAAATAGGATAGGAGAAGAAAAAGATTGATTTCAGGAAATTTCAGAATTGATCTCAGCGTGCGCAGAAATCAGATACTTTCGGCCTGAAGCAATTTCAAGACAAAGAATCCGTGTTCTCCTGGTTGCTTCTTTTTGAAATTTCCTGCCTCTTAATATAAAAGTTTCCCCCAATTTGAGGTCACATAATAAAACCTCCTGATGCCCTTCAGGTTTTTGATTGTATTTTTTCACTTCCCTGTTCAAAAACAAATCAGCTCCAGTGCTTGCTTTTGGGTTCAAAAGATACCTTTTGAGAGGGATTAAAATATCTTTCGGAAAAACCAAATCAGATAGCATAGGTGAAAGGATCTGCTGAAAGGTGCTTTTCCATTCTATCCCGTGTGGTTTGATTCCTGTTCCATATTTTTTATATGCACGATAATGTGCCACCTCGTGTAAATAGGTAATCAGAAACTGGAATGGATTGAGGTCAAAATTGATGGTGATGGTCTGAATGGGACGATCTCTCCTGAACCGAAAATCCCCAAGTTTGCTGACTCTGCTTTTGGTAATAGAAAAATTAAACTGGTCTTCCTTCCACCTGTCCCAACAATACTGAACCGCATTTTGCGGAACATGCTTTTCCAAAGCCTGGAAGATTTTTTCTGAGGTAGTCATTTCCCAAATATAATCTGTGATAGGGACAAAAAAAAAGTCCTGCCGAAACAGAACCTTTGATTTTTTACAAAAAGGGAATTAACCTTCTACTTCTTCAGTAACAATAGTTGAATCAGTTGATACTTCAGTGGTGTCTTCTTCCATCACCTCAGGAGCCTCTTCTGTTTCTTCGATAACTACTTCAACTTCTTCAGTAGCCTCATCTGAAACTTCTTTTGGACCGCAAGATGAAGCGAACAACATTCCAGCAATAGCGAATAATGCAAATACCTTTTTCATTTGTTTTTGTTTGTTTCTTAATTTAAGCACGCAAATGTACTACCATCCATATGATAGTCAAGCTATTTATCAAATATTTATTTTTTATTTCTTTTTATAAATTATCTTGATCGGAACACCCTCAAAATCAAAGTTTTCCCTTACTCTGTTTTCCAGAAACCTGCTGTATGGTGACCTGATATATTGAGGTAAATTACAAAAGAAAGCAATCACCGGATTTTTGGTTGGAAGCTGCGTGATGTATTTGATTTTCACATACTTCCCTTTCCAAGCCGGCGGTGGATATTTTTCAATTTCGGGCAGAATAATATCGTTCAATTTAGAGGTTGGAATCTTTCGGACTTTATTCTCAAAAACCTTTACCGCCAGCTCAATTGCCTGTAAAATCCGTTGTTTAGCAGTTACGGATGTGAAAATTATCGGGATCCATTTGTTTTCTCCCAATTTTTCTATCATCTCAGTTTTAAACTTATCCATGGTTTTATGATCTTTTTCGATCAGGTCCCACTTGTTCACAATGATCATGATGCCTTTGTTGTTCTTGATCCCCAAAGCAATCAAATTGACATCCTGAGCCTCCAGACCTCGGGTAGCGTCTACCATTACGATGATTACATCGGATTCTTCCAATGTCCGCAACGAGCGCATGACCGAATAAAACTCAATATCTTCTTTTACTTTGGATTTCTTCCTGATACCTGCCGTGTCGGTGATGATAAAATCCTGTCCGTAGAGCTTGTATCGGGTATGGATAGCATCCCTTGTAGTGCCTGCTTCGTCAGTTACTATAGAGCGCTCGCTTCCTATCAAAACATTCAAAAATGAGGATTTGCCAACATTCGGTCTCCCCAAAATGGCGATTTTCGGAATGCCATCATCAGGATCTTCAATTCCTTCGTCAGGAAAATGTTTGATCACCTCATCCAAAAGATCTCCGGTACCACTCCCACTTACCGCAGCAATCGGGAAAACCTCATTTTCACCTAGACCCAAAGAATAAAATTCAGAAGCCATCAGGTGTCGTTCCGGATTATCGGCTTTATTGGCGACAACAAACACGGGCTTTTCTGTGGTTCTGAGGATTTGAGCAAATTCTTTGTCCAAACCTGTCAAACCGTCTGCACAATCCACCACGAACAGGATGACATTGGCTTCATCGAGAGCCAACTTCACTTGCTTTCGGATTTCTGATTCAAAAACATCCTCTGAGCCCGTTACATATCCACCTGTATCTATTACGGAAAAAAACTTTCCTCCCCATTGACCATGACCGTAATGGCGGTCACGTGTCACTCCGCTAACATTGTCTTCAATGGCTTTGCGCTCTTCCACCAACCTATTGAAGAAGGTAGATTTCCCCACATTGGGCCTGCCTACTACTGCTACTATATTTGCCATTTTATATATTATTATTGGTCGTAACCAAACTTTTTCAGTTTCAATTTATTTTTTCTCCAGTCCGCTTCCACTTTTACGAACGTTTCCAAAAAGACCTTCTTTCCAAAGAATTTTTCCATTTCTTCCCTGGCCTTTGTTCCAACGCGCTTAAGCGCTTTCCCGCCTTCTCCGATAATTATTCCCTTTTGACTGTCTCTTTCCACGTAAATGATGGCCCGGATCCTGATGATCTTTTCCTCTTCATAAAAATCCTCTATCGCCACTTCGGAGCTGTAGGGAATTTCCTTTTTATAATTCAGAAATATTTTTTCCCTGATGATTTCCGAAGCAAAGAACCGCTCGGGTCTGTCGGTAAGCTCCGCCTTATCATAAAACGGAGGATGAGTGGGAAGCCTGTCCAGGATTTCCTGAAGAATACGCTCTGTGTTGAAACTTTCGGTAGCTGAAATCGGAATTACCGTTTCGGTTTTAATGCGTTGGGTCCAGTAAGCCGTCACTTCATTGAGTTGATTTTCCTTAGAAAGATCAATCTTGTTGATGACTAACAGCACAGGAACCCCTGATTGGTTGATTTTTTCCAGTACGTCTTCTATTTCTTCATCGGTTTCAAAAAGATCGGTTACGAAAAGGATCACATCTGCATCCTCCAGGGATATGTTGACAAACCCCATCATGCTTTTCTGAAGCTCATATTTGGGCTTCAGCATTCCCGGTGTGTCCGAGAAAACAATCTGGTAGTTGTCATCATTAATGATGCCCATAATACGGTGACGTGTAGTCTGGGCCTTTGAGGAGATGATCGAAAGTCTTTCACCTATAAGCACATTCATGAGCGTTGATTTGCCAACATTGGGTTTACCGATGATATTGACAAATCCGGCTTTGTGTATATTTTCGGTCATGACTATAATTTTTCTGCAAAGGTACTTGATTTTTGATAATATCTCTTTACCTTTGTACCACAATAAAGGAAAAGGGCATCTGATCACGTCTTGAGGCCGCCTTTTTTATCAAAGCGATAAT
>JBGTDA010000027.1:0-4089 GCA_041748555.1 Rhodonellum sp. | reverse complement strand
ATAAAAGGGGAAAAACACATCCTTGCCACAAGAAACAATGGTGAACCGCTGTTTCTTAAAATCAGGTTTTAAAAAAACCTCTTCAAAATCATCTGATTATAAAAGTTATATATCCTTAATCTTTAAGAATTTATATATAGTTTTGACATGAATATTCAATTAACAGCCTGATTTTGACTTCAAAACAGGTATTCGTTAACTTTGGCAATAACAGTAATAATTATGATACGCGTAACCCCAAAATTCCTTTTGTTTTTGTTTTCTGCGACATTCTTCTTTGGATGTCAGAATAACAGCAATTATAAAGAAGCCATCACCGACGGATCTTATCAGATTTCGGCCCAAAACAAATTGACGGAAACGATCATCCATGATATTTTTTCGCCCCCTGTTGCCAGCAGGATATATGCTTATCCTTCAATTGCCGCTTATGAAGTGACCGTACTTTCAGATTCCTCCTTTCAATCCCTCATGGGTCAGCTCAACGGATTTGAAAAAGCAGAATTCCACACTTCCGAAGAAATTTATTACCCATTAGCCTCTCTTGTGGCATATTATAAAGTTGCAACGGCTTTGATTTTTTCTGAAGAGCAGATGTTAAATCATAGAGAAAAAGCTCTAAAAGAAATCAGATCCAAAGGGATTCCAAAAAAAGTTTTTGAAAATTCAGTGGCTTTGGGAGAGGAAGTAGGGCAACATATATTGGAATATTCCAAAAAAGACAATTACCACCAAAGTCGCTCATTTGAGAAATATACTGTCAGAAATGACCCGAATGTTTGGCAGCCCACACCTCCTGCATATATGGAAGGAATAGAGCCACATTGGATGAAAATTCGGCCATTTGTTTTGGATTCTTCAAACCAGTATAAATCTGTACCGCCCACAGCATTTGCTACCGATAAGGACAGTCAGTTTTTTAAAGAGGCCGAGGAAGTGTTTCACACCGTCAAAAATTTAACAAAAGAGCAAAGTGATATTGCCTATTTCTGGGACTGTAACCCTTATAAAATCAATGTAAAGGGTCATGTAATGTTTGCCGAAAAGAAAATCACTCCCGGCGGACATTGGATGGGTATTGCTGCAATTTCCTCAAAAGCTGCTTCCAAGGATTGGAAAGCCACTTCAGAAATATTGGCCTTAACAAGTATTGCTGTTTTTGATGGCTTCATTGCCTGTTGGGATGAAAAATACAGAAGCATCCTCATCAGACCTGAAACTTATATCAACCAATACATCGATGAAGATTGGTTACCGGTTTTACAAACACCTCCCTTTCCGGAATACACCAGTGGACACAGCGTCATTTCAAATGCTGCAGCTGTTACTTTAAAAAGTTTATTGGGTGAACCTTTTCACATAGTGGACTCCACAGAAGTTAATTATGGATTACCCGTACGTGAATTCGGCTCTTTTAGAGAGGCCGCAGACGAGGCAGCGATCAGCAGATTGTATGGAGGAATCCACTACATGCCCGCAATTGTCAACGGTGCTTCCAAAGGTGTTAAAGTCGGTGACCATGTAGTAGCCCACATTCGAACAAAATCACAGGGAGTCAGTCCTTTGGCTGAAAGCAAATAAATACTTAAAAGAGGTTTGATTGAATTTTCAATTGGGCTTAAAATACTTTTAAACTCCAATTCTTTTTATGCTTTGATTAACCCTGATTGCTGCAGCCGAATAAATAATTTTAGCCTACTTTTGCAGCGAAATCAATTTAAAATCCCAATGCCCCCATGGAGATAATTCTTAAGTATTTTCCTGATTTGACCGAAAAGCAAAAAAATCAGTTTGCCCAACTAGAGCCTTTGTATAAAGAATGGAATGAAAAAATAAATGTAATCAGCCGAAAGGATATGGATTTTTTTTATGAACGTCATGTCCTGCATGCTCTTGGAATTGCAAAAATACTTTCCTTTCAACCGGGAACAAAAGTATTGGATATCGGAACCGGCGGGGGATTTCCCGGAGTTCCTTTAGCTATTTTATATCCTGATACACATTTTCATCTTGTTGATTCTATCGGTAAAAAGATAACGGTGCTCAAAGATGTGGTGAAACAGATCAAGCTTTCGAATGTGGAAGTCCAGCAAATTAGGGCCGAAGATCTGGTACGCAAATATGATTTTATCATCAGCCGGGCGGTTACCCGTTTTGCCAATTTTTATCCGTGGGTTAAAGGAAAATTCAAAAAGGAAGATTTTAATGCGTTTTCAAACGGAATGCTATTCCTGAAAGGCGGAGAAATTGATGAGGAAATGGAAGAGTTGCCATTATCTTATGTAAGCTATCATCTTGATGATTACTTTGAAGAGGAATTTTTCCAAACCAAAAAAGTTGTTTTTGTGCCCTGGGAAGGCAACCGGTAGGACCATTTCAGATCAACCCGGAGAGGGACATTTTTTTGCTCCGATACAGTAATCCAACCCTATGGTAAAATCCAAATAGAATAAAAAAAACATATTACCTCTTGATGATCAACAAAATGGCCAACTTATCAAAGCACAACATAAACGAAGCAGACTATAGTGATTTGCTGCATCTTGCAGTTACAGAAATCAAAAATGCCCGGAATGTTATTGCCAAACAAATAAACAGTACTACGAATTCGGTGTACTGGAATTTGGGCAAATTGCTATTTGAAAAACAATTGGACGAAGGCTATGGAAGTGGTGTAGTAAAACAATTATCCGTTGACCTCAAAAATGAGTTTCCGGATATGGGCTTGTCTCCACGGAATTTGTGGAATATGAAACGCTTGTATGAGCGTTATTTTAAGGCAGACTCAAAACTGCTACAGGCTGTAGCAGTTTTGCCTTGGGGTCATAATTTGCTACACCTCGACAAAATACAGTCTTTTGAGGCAGTAATGTTCTACGCCAACGAAACCATAAGTAAAGGCTGGTCAAGAGATTTATTGCTTAATGCCATCAAAATGGAAAGCTATGGTCAGGCACAAAAGCTAATCAAGACGAACAATTTTGAACAAACGCTTCCTGAAACTCATGCCGAATATGCCAATGAAGTATTTAAAAGTACTTATAATTTAGGTTTTCTAAGCATTACCGAGCCCATTAAAGAATTAGAGTTAGAAAATCGGTTGATATCCAAAATCAAATCTTTTATATTGGAGTTGGGCAAAGGATTTAGCTTTATTGGCAATCAATATCGGTTGGAATACAATAGAAAAGAGTATTTTGTAGATATGCTTTTTTTTCACAGAGGCTTGCAATCGTTGGTGGCAGTTGAATTGAAAATTGGAAGTTTTAAAGCCGAATATATAGGTAAAATGAATCTATATCTTTCCCTGCTGGATCGTCTGGAAAAAAAAGAAAAAGAAAACCCATCCATAGGAATCATTCTTTGTGCCGACAAAGACCATCTTGACGTAGAAATAGCCCTACAAGACATCAATAAACCGATTGGAGTCGGCGAGTATCAACTATTGCTTCCAAAAGATCAATTGCAGGCCTTGATTTTGGATGAGATAAAAGAATCAGAAAAAGAAAATGAATAACAATTCCCCTTTAACAAAAATTAAAAAAACGCAATGCACAAGCGGACAGATAATGATACACAGATTCAATATTGACAATGCCGATATTGGCAGTAAAAATCAATCATGAAAATTGACATTTGTTACTTATCCTCCAACAACTGGCTTTTCTTTGCTACAATATGGTTGACTATGAATTCTGCATGAACTACTGAATTTTCTATGAAAAACTCCCGGGTATTCAAACCGCCACAGACTACACCTGCAAGGTATACCCCCGAAACATTTGATTCCTGATTTGTCTGATCATAGCAAGGCTGACGCTTTTCATCCAGACTCAGTGAAACGCCTAGTTGATTTAACAATGAAAAATTGGGTCTATATCCTGTCATCGCCAATACAAAATCATTTTCAATGGTAACCTCACCTTCGGGAGTGCTGATCACCACTTTTTTTTCTCTGATTTCCTTTACCAGAGAATTTGAATAAGCTTTTATTGATCCTTCTTTGATGCGGTTATCAATATCGGGTTTTACCCAATATTTTACATTAGGCTCTATTCCTTCACCCTTAAGTACCATCGTGACGTCTGC
>JBGTDA010000026.1:0-2422 GCA_041748555.1 Rhodonellum sp. | reverse complement strand
AATGCCTATGGAATCCAAATGGGAAAGGAATGGCAAAAATCTATTGATCACCGGATGTTGGCCTATTCAGGTTTTGATTTAGGTCTTGCATTTGGCAATAGCGGAAACAGAGCTAGTGGTCCAAGAGCACCTGGAAATATGTACTTGCAAAAACAAATTAGATACATATATTAGGCCACACTATTCTTTGGATTCAAGTATCATTTTCATCAGCGAATATCTGCTTCTGCAGAAATGGGGATACAGCCTAATTTCCAAAGAACAGTAGACGTTACCCAGTTTGGATCATTCAATGCTGAAACTAGAGAAAGAAAAACCACAGATGCTTTAGGGTTAAGGTTGCTACCACTCAATGCTTTAAGGTTATCTTATCATTTCTAATAGAAATATTTAAGGATTTTAGGCTTTTCAGAAAATAGAAAATTCTGAAGTTTATAAAAGGATTTTTATAATAACCATCAATCATCCAACAATGTAAAAACCATCTGCCTGAATTTCCAACCTGTTTGATCACCTGGTGTTTGACTGGTCTGCTTCATAAGAATTCCGATGATTTGTTCTTGTGGATCAGCAAAATACTGGGTATTGAAATAGCCTCCCCAATCAAAGGTTCCTTCACTGCCAATACCTCCTTCGGCTACACCATCTTCAGTCACTACCCCAAAGGCCAAACCATAGTGCTTTGCACCATTCCAAAGATCCCCAACCTGGTTTTTCATCATGATTTCGATAGTGCTGCGGCTGAGAAATCTAACTCCATTAAGTTCCCCACCATTCAAATACATCTGCAAGAAAGTGGCATAGTCCTTTGCGGTGCTTGATAAACCCGCCCCACCAGAAAAGAATCTCTTGGCTCCGGTAACTGGATATTGTGGGTCATAGAAGGTGACAGGGAAGTTTTCCCAGTTGCCATCAATTTTGCGCTGGACTTTTACCAGTCTGTCAGCCTTGGCATCGGGCAGGTAAAACCAGGTATCATCCAAACCCAAAGGGTCAAAAAGTCTTTTCCTCAAAAATTGGTCAAAGGGCATTCCCGAAACGATTTCTATCAAATAGCCCAACACATCCAAACCTTCGGAATAGGTATATTTTTCACCGGGGTTATGATGAAGGGGCAACGTTGCAAGTTTTTTGACGCTCTCTTCAATGCTGATGTTTTCTGTAGTGAACAAATCCGTAATACCCGCTTTGTGGTAAAGCATTTTCATTCGTTCATCACCATCAATCTCTCCATAACCCAATCCTGAGGTATGTGTCAAAAGATGGCGGATGGTGATTTCTTTATTGGAAGGGACAGCGGTAAAAGTGGTGTCTCCATATTTGAAGTTTTGTAGTACTTGAGGATTATTGAATTCCGGGATAAATTTGGAAATTGGATCGTCTAGCCTGAATTTGCCTTCTTCCCAAAGCATCATAACAGCAGTAGCGGTAATGGCTTTGGTTTGGGAAGCGATCCTAAATATCGCATCCTTGGTCATGGCTTTGTCGGAAGTGGCATCCGAGGAACCCTTAGCTGTATGGTAAATGATTTTTCCTTTTTTAGCTATCAACGCTACCAAACCCGGATTTTCCCCATTTTTGATCGATTCCTCCAAAAAAGCATCCAGTTTTTTTAACCTGTCTGGAGAGATTCCGACGCTTTGAGGAGTACTTTCACTAAGAGGAAGAGATTTTTTTTGTGTGGGTGTTTGGGCAATAGAGCACAACCATACAGTTTGGAATACAATTGCCAGAATACTGCTTTTAAGTTTTAATGACATAGGTTTTATAAATTTTATTATGCGTAATTTATATTTGGCACTATCCGTACTGATGAACAGCCTCGGTTAATTTAAATTAAAAAATAAAAGAATAATGAATATACGGAATTCTTCCTGTAGTCAAATTTAAACTTAACCTATCACAATAAGACTTCTTGGAGATTAGCAAGTTTTTCATGATTTTGAGAGACAAACCTGAAAATCTATGAAGTCTTATCTTTTTTTTAGCCTATTATTTTTAGCAACCACCAACTTATTTGCTCAAAAGAAACTCTGGTATCAACAACCCGCTGAGGTTTGGGAAGAAGCTTTGCCTATTGGTAATGGCCGTTTGGGCGGTATGGTTTTTGGAAACACAGACACTGAAAGAATCCAGTTAAATGAAGATTCACTATGGCCAGGAGGGTATTCGGATTGGGGACTTTCCGAGGGAACTCCTGAAGATTTGGAGCACGTGAGGGAATATCTTAGAAATGGTGAGAACAAGAAAGCGGATGAATTTTTTGTATCCAAGTTTTCCAGAAAAAGTATGCATCGCTCGCATCAGACGTTGGGAGATTTTTCCACAGGTATTCAATTCGTTAAGATCTAATCTTCCAATTAAATCGCCTTCATTTTTTACCCTCCGGCAAATAGCCATAACTTGCAGTCCTTTAATTAAT